>CALVQK010000006.1 GCA_944358305.1 uncultured Bacilli bacterium
TGATTTTTTTCACCGTTCAAAAAATCAAAATCTAGGTGTTTATGACAAAGAAAATTAAAAACTAATATTGTAATTCAGCGATTAGATAGTCGTGATTATTTTATTTAAACTACCTAGAGTATTGTAGAAACTTTCCTTATATATTAAAAAACTAACCTAAAAAGATTAGTCTATACAAAATTAATATTTCCTACTAACATATCTGTTAGTGTTTTTCCTAATAATTCTAAAAAATTAAGTTTATCTACATTTTCAGTAACTGTTAGTATTTCTTCTTTTATTTCATTATTATCACTATCTTTAACAATAATTTTTCCTACTTCATCACCTATTTTTAATGGTAAATTATTGTTAGTTATTTTTATATCATAAGTATATTTTTTGGTATCATCACTTTTCTTAGAAAGTATTGCAATATCGTTAAGAGGTACTAAACTTATTTTAGGACTAGTCGCTTTATCTAAACTTATTTCTTTTACAATATCTTCAGTAGTTTTAAGTATTTCTATTTTATAATTATTAAAACCATAATCTAATAGGCTCATTGTTTCACTATTTCTAATTTGGCTATTTTCTTCTCCTAAAACTATAGCGATAAGCCTTAAATCATCTCTTTTAGCAGTGGCAGCTAGACAGTATTTTGCAGCATCGGTATGTCCTGTTTTTAAGCCATCTGCCCCTTCATAAAATCTTACTAGTTTATTAGTATTAACTAGCCAAAATTTATTATCAGTATCTTCTCTTAGATAATCTTCATAGACAGATGAAAATTCTAATATTTTTTCATGTTTTAAAAGTTCCCTAGCAATTATAGCCATATCGTAAGCACTTGAATAGTGATCATCTTCATCTAAACCGGTACAGTTTTTAAAGTGGGTATTTTTTAGCCCTAACTCTTCTACTTTCTTATTCATCATTTCTACAAACTCTACTTCTGTTCCTGCGATAAATTCAGCCATAGCGACAGTAGCATCATTAGCACTGGCCATAGATATTCCTTTCATCATATCTAGAACTGTCATTTCTTCTCCTGTTGTTAAATATATTTGACTTCCTCCCATACCTGAAGCATTAGCACTGGCCGTTACAATATCATCCCATTTTATTTTTCCTGATTCAATATTTTCTAAAATAATAATCTGGGCAACCATTTTGGTCATAGAAGCAACAGCAACTTGTTCATCTTTATTTTTTTCAAAAATTATCTCTCCTGTGGTAGCATCCATTAAAACTCCTGATACCGCATTAGGAATTAAAGAAGTATCCTGAGTATTATTTGAATTTTCTTCATTTGTTTCACTGCTATTTTCATTTACTATACTATCTTCATTACTTTGTGTGTTTTCATCTAGATTATTCTCTTCACTAATCTCACTATTATTTGTATTATTATCAATTGATTCTGCTTTAACATAACAAGGAATTAAAAGAATAGATAACATAAGTAAAAGTAATGTCTTTTTCATTAAATCAACTCCTAATAAAAGCTATGCGGACGTTTTTTAAATATGCTTCTATTATTTTACAAAAATTAAAGTCATATTAAATTAAATATGATATTATGGTATTAATGAGAGTGAAAGAAATATAATTAAGTAAGGTGTGTTTATGAAAAAAATTATTATTATTTTAAGTAGTATTATTGTTATTATCTTTATTATACTTATGATTTTCTTATTCAATACAGATAGTAAAAATAAAGATATTGATAATGTTAAAGAAAATGAGACTACAGAAAATACTAAAGAAAAAGAAAACAATGAGTTTAGTACGTTAGCTTATTATAAGGAAGAAAATCTTGATAGATATAAAACTTATCAAACTAATAATCCTGATCTTTCTATAGAGGATATTGTTACAAGAGTTAATCTTAATTTAGATAAAGATGTTTATACAGATACATTACCTGCTATTAATTTAAATACTAACTATTTACTTGTTAATAAGTTTTATTATTTAGATAGTAATTATATCCCAGAGAATCTAGAACTTTTAGATAGTAGTTATGCTAAAAGTGGTATTTATTTAGTTAAGGAAGCTAAAGATAATATTGAAAGATTAATTAATGATGCTAAAAATGATGGTATGAATATTAGAGTAATCTCAGCTTATAGATCTTATTCTTATCAAGAAAATTTATATAATAATTATGTAAAAAATGATGGAGTTGAAATGGCCGATACTTACTCTGCTAGGCCAGGATACTCTGAACATCAAACAGGATTAGTTGTTGATGTTACACGTGCCTATGATAATTTTAATAATTTTGAAAATACTGATGAATATAATTGGATGTTAGAAAATGCAGCAAATTATGGATTTATTTTAAGGTATCCTAAGGATAAAGAAGATATTACTACTTATAGTTTTGAAGCTTGGCATTATCGCTATGTTGGTGTGGAATTAGCCCAAAAAATAAAGGCTAGTAACCTAACCTTTGATGAGTATTATATAAGATATTTAGAAAGTGATAATAATTAAAAATCACTTTTTATTTTTTCAAACAATTTAATTCTATTTTCTTTGAAAGAAGTTTTTCCTTCTTTAATCATGTTTATTATTTCACCTATGCTAAACCATTTAACTTCTGATAATTCCTCTTCTTGGATGATAAATTCATCTTCTTTTTTATTGCATTTAACATAATAGAAATAAGTTACATGAGAATTACTCTCTTTAATACTAACTTCTTTTTCACCATAAGGAATTAATTCTTCATAAGATACATCTAGGCCTACTTCTTCTTTCATTTCTCTTAGGGCGGCATCTTCTAATGTTTCATAAGCATCAACATGTCCTGCACAAAGTCCCCATTTATTAGGATCAAATCTTTTATTGGAGTTTCTTTTTTGTAATAAAATTTTACCATCATCATTAACAATAAATATACCTACCTCATTATGTAATAAATTTTTATCATGAGCTTCCTCTTTATCCATAACTTGACCTGTGAAATTCCCATTTTCATCTACTATTTCAATTAATTCCATTTTTTTCATCTCCAAACGTTATAAATAACAAAAGAAAAGACAACTTACTTTTCTTTCTTCATCGCTTCATCTATATCACTTTTCTTAAGTCTTAGAGTTTCTTGTATTACTCCTGTAGCATTAAAACACATTCCTAATGTAAAGATGTAAGCTAGAATATAAACCCAAATTAATAATACTAAAATATTAGACATTGCTCCATAAAAAACATTATAATTAGCAAAATAGTCTACATAAAAAGCATATATTTTAGAACTTATTAACCACATAATAGTTGTAAATAAGGCTCCTGGTATAGTACTTTTACTATTTATCTTTGTATCTGGAGCGATAGTATAAAGTAGTTTTAAATTATAATATATTAAGAATAAAGATATTGGGTATTCGATGATTCTATAAGTATTTTCAACTAAACTAGTTAGACTATCATTATGAATTGAGTTTGTTATTATTTTTATTAAAACATCTCCAAAAGCAGGAACTAATATTAAGAATAGAAATAATACTACTAATATCAAAGTCATTAAAATAGCTTTGCCTCTTCTTTTAAGTTCACTACTATCTTTAACCTTATATATTTCATTTGAAGTATTAATTATAGAATATGTTCCATTACTAGCAAGAATGAACGCTGCAAAAAAGAATATTATCATGTTAAAACTTAATAAATCTCCACCGTTACCAGCTGGAATTAAATAATTTATAACATCACTTGGAACAACTGATTCTAATATTTCTTTAATACTTGTAGCAGGAAGGCCAAATTCACTACCAATGGCACCTACTAAAGCGATTAAAGGAATGATTGAGATAACAAGAAAAAAAGCAAGTTGACCTGGTAGAATACGCATTTCGGGTAGTTTAATTATTGAAATAACTTTTCTTAAAAATATTCTCATTTTCCTACTTTTTTTCATTATACTCTCCTACTTTAATCCTTGCTTTTTCGTCATCATTTCAAGTGTTGCTTCGTTAATAGCATCATCTAATGTTTTAATATCATCTTCTATCATACTATAACCAACACTAGCACCAAAATCATGTGGTAAATTTTTCATTTCTTTTTCTAGTTTTTTAGCATAAGTATCTACTTGTCTTTCACTATAGCCTACTAAATAAACTAAGAATTCATTTCCATCAGTTCTAATTATCTCGCTATTTTCAAGTTGAGTATTAACTAATGTAGAAGCGGCTGTTACGATTAATTTATCGCCTTCTTCATGTCCATAATTATCATTAATATATTTAACATTATTTAAATCAATTATTACAACAGCTTGAGGATATACTTTACTAGCTTCCCAATCTGGGGCTTTTTTATTTAAATAATTTCTATTCTTTAAAGATGTTAATAAATCTGTATATTTATGTCTATCTTCTTTCTTAACCTTCTTTATCTTACGTTTACGTTTGAAATATAAGTAAAGAATGGCTAAAGCTATTAAAGGAACAGAAACAATTATTAATATAATTAAGAACAAGCCCATAAAACTACTACGTTCTACTATTGATCTACTAATATCTGCTAAACCATTGTTTCGATAATTATAATAAGAATTAGTTGTAATTATATAGTTAAATAGATTATAGAATGTATTATTATTATTTTTAACCATAAATTTATAATCATTCATCATAGTATCTTGATATAGGACATCATAATCTTTAAATGTTGTATTTTTATAAAGATTATATACTTCTTTATCAACTACAAGCATTTTATCATTAGCATTTTCTACTAAGTCACTATTTGTATCATAGACAGTTATATCACTACGGCTATTATTTTCAAAATAATTATATAAAGATGTATTATCTATCATTGCAATATTTTCATCTTTTAGACTTTCAAAAGAATTGACAACATGATTATCGCTTCTTCTTCCTAAAATAACATAGTCTTCAATGAAAGTAGATATTGTTTCTTTATAATCATCATTAACACTTGCAAAATTATAATAATCAAAATATATATCGACATCGCCTTTTTCAATAGCTTTTCTTAAAGCTTCTTTACTACTATATCTTCTATAAGTAAAACTTATATCAGTAAGACGACTCATTCTATTTAAGTATTCTCCTGCTATACCTGAAACTTTACCATCTATTTCTACTTCGTATGGATAATTTTCAACATAACCATAAACATAATTTTTCTTAACTAAATCTGTAGCATCAGCGGAACTTACTTCGTTTTCACTTATGTAATAGTTAAAATAAACGTCATTATATTCATTTACATAATTTTCTTTTTGCCATTTTTCAAAATATTTTCTAATAATGGTATTAAGTCTAGCGTTAGATTCATCACTACTTAATGTTAATACAAGTTTTTTAGACATTTCTGTAAAATAATAATTTATATAATAACTATTATTCTCAATAGTCTTATTTAAATACATTATATTAGGAATAATAATCATATCTACTTCATCATTATCTAGGGAAGTAAATAATTCGTCTATTGTGTCATATGATCTAAAAGCAAGATTAGTTCCAGTTTTTAAATAATAACTTATTTCCGCAGTATCAGAACTAAAGACACCAAAAGTAAGATTAGACATATCACTTACTCTATTAATTCGAACATATTCTTTGCCAATAGCAATGTAGCCATCTGTGGCAATTAATAAATCATTATTTGTTAATTCATCCTCATTATTTAAAACTCTAAAACTATAACCTTTATTATCTTCTAATTCACTATCTTTAGAGTAAGCTATTTTATTAAATTCTAGACCAACATTACTTTCAAAGTCTTCTAAAAAATTAAAAAATACTCCTTCACCATTAAGACCATAAAGTGGATAATCATTTACAACATTTATATCTATCATTGTTGTATCATTTTCTTCTACCCATTTCTTTTCATTAACAGTTAAAGAACTTCTTGCATCTTCTCTATTATAATAGATGTAAACACCAATAAAAACAATGACTACAACTAAAAGAGGAAGAATGATTAGTGCTTTTTTCTTCATAATTCCTCCTATCTATCTTTAGTCCAAGAAAATTCATCTTTATTTTGATGTTTATAACCTATAATTGGAAATCTACTATCATCATTACTTTTACTTATAAATACTTGAATATCATAATATGCTTTCTGATCTTCTTCTAAATTATCAGTAATAGATGTAGTTAAAGCTTTAGCAGGATCAAGTTCAACATCATCATTAACTGTGATAAGAACATTTAAAATTCTACCTTGAATATCACAGCTAGCCTCACTAACTTCATCTCTTTCTTCAAGTGTACTTACTATATCATCTTGCTCTTTCTCTGTTATTTCTACTTCTTCTATTCCATCTAGTCTATCACCATAGATAGCAGTAGCTTCATTTGGAAAGAAAGTTAATTTAACAGCAAAAACTAAAATTACAAAGATTACACAAATTATAAATGTAATTACAACAAGTTTGTTATTTTTAATAAATTTCTTCACTTTATCACTTCCTAGTATAATTATTATATAATATTATTCATAAGTTATCAATTACTTATTTAACTCTTTAACTAACATATCACTAGCTTTTTTAGGATTGACACTTCCTTTGGTTTCTTTCATAACTTGTCCCATTAAGTATTTTAAGGCTCTATCATGACCATTTTTATAATCATTTACACTATCAGGATTATTCTCTATTACTTTAGTAATAATTTCATTAATAAAGCTATCATCTGTAATATTTTGAATATTGAATTCTTTCTTTAATTCTTCAAGAGTCTTATCTGTTTCCATTAAAGAATCTATTAAGTCTTTTATATTTTTATTAGATAACTCTCTACTTTCAAGATTTTCAATTACTTCTACTAACTTCTCATATGATAATTTAGTATCAGTTATTACTTTATTATGTTTATTTAAGTATGAAGATATATCTGAAAGTAGGAGATTAACGGCTGTAACATAATTAGTTTTAAATTCTAGTAGTCCTAAGAAATAATCATTTAATGAACGATTAGCAATTAATTTTTCTATTTGTAAAGATGTAAGTCCTACTTCTTTATATTTTTTTCTTAACTCATCAGGTAATAAAGGTAAAGTCTTAAGTGAGTCTTCAATAAATTCATCTGTAACGACAAGATAAGGAATATCTGGTTCTATAAAATAACGATAATCATTACCTGTTTCTTTAACACGCATAAGAATAGTTTCTCCTATCTTATCATCAAATCTTCTTGTTTCTTCTCTTATTACTCCACCATTTTCTAAGACTTCTTCTTGTCTTTCTATTTCTTTATCAAGAGCAAGACCAACATTGTGAATTGAACTAATATTTTTTATCTCGGTTCTTGTTCCTAACTTTTCAGTTTTACTAATAGAGACATTAGCATCACATCTCATGCTTCCTTCTTCCATTTTACAGTCACTGATATTAGCATAAAATAATAGTTCTCTTAATTTTATAAGATAAGCCATTGCTTCTTTACTATTACTAATACAAGGCTCGGTTACAATTTCGATTAAAGGTACACCGGCTCTATTAAAATCAAGAAGACTTACATTGCCACGGTGAGCACTTTTGCAAGTATCTTCTTCTATATGAATATCGGAAATACCTATTTTCTTCTTTATACCATCTACTTCTATTTCTACATAGCCACCAGTTCCAATAGGAGTTCTATTTTGAGTTATTTGATAATTTTTAGGATTATCTGGATAAAAATAGTTTTTACGATCAAAATGCATTTTACGAGTAATATTACAGTTTAGAACTTTACAAGCTCTAATACCTTGTCTTATTATTTCTTTGTTAAGAGTTGGTAAGGTACCTGGATAGCCTAAATCAATTACATTAACAGAAGTATTAGTAGCCATACCATAAGTATTGGCACTACTAGAAAAAAGTTTACTATTACTTTTTATTTCAACATGCACTTCAAGTCCCATAGTGGGAATATAATTACTCACTTAAAACACCTCCTCAAGAAAACTGGCTAATTTATAAATAGTTGCTTCATCAAAAGCTTTACCAATAATATGTAAACCTATAGGCATATTATTACTGTTTTTACCAACAGGAACAGATAGACCAGGAAGTCCTGCCATATTAACTGGTATAACTAGGACATCATCCATAAAAGCTTTATGTGGGTCATCTGCTGATGTACCAATAAGAGGAGCGATTCTAGTTGTAGTTGGGCCAATTATTAAATCATAATCTTTAAAAATACGATTAAATTCTTTAGTAATATCATCGCGTACCTTTAAGGCTTTATCATAATATACTTTAGCATTTTCTCCACTTAAAATATAAGAACCAACCATAATTCTTCTTTTTACTTCATCACCAAAGCCTTCTCCTCTTGTTTTTCCATACATTTCATCTACGCTATCTACATCTTTTGCTCTAAAGCCGTAGCGAACGCCATCAAAACGTGCTAAGTTACTACTAGCTTCAGCCATAGCAATTATTTGATAAAGGTTAACTGCAGTGTCTAAGTATTTCATATCAACAATATCAACAACGGCTCCATTTTGTTCTAAGTAATTAATGACATCTTTAATTCTATTACTAATCTCTTTATCGACAATATCACTAATAAAGAATTTAGGTAAAGCTATTTTTATACCTTTAATACTCTTCCCTATTAGTCTTGTAAAATCTTCTTTGTTTTTTTTAACACTAGTAAGGTCTTTTTCATCTTCTCCTACTAAGATATTTAAAAGAGAGGCATTTTCATAGACAGTTCTAGTCATTGGTCCTATTTGATCTAAGCTTGATGCGAAAGCGACTAAACCATAACGAGAAATTCTTCCATAGGTTGGTTTCATACCAACAATACCTGTATAACTAGCAGGTTGCCTAATACTTCCACCTGTATCACTACCAAGAGCAAGAGGAACTAAAGAAGAAGAAACAGCACTAGCACTACCACCAGAACTACCACCAGCAGTTCTTTTTTTATCATGAGGATTTAAAGGAGCCCCAAAATAACTTGTTTCACTAGTTGAACCCATAGCAAACTCATCCATATTAGCTTTACCTATAATAAGCATTTTATTTTCTTTAATTCTTGTAACAACAGTAGCATCATAAATAGGAATGAAATTATCTAAAATATGTGAGGCACAGGTTGTTTTTAAATCTTTAGTTATAATATTGTCTTTAACAGCAATAGGAATACCAAAAAACAAATTATTAGGATCTACTTCACCAAGGTTTTTAGCTTCTTCTCTTACTTTATCATTTATAGTAATAAAAGCATTTAAGTCTTTATTTTCTTCTATTCTTTTTAAGGCTTCATCCACTAAATCAAGAGGAGTTATTTCTTTCTTTACTAATAACTCATGTATTTCTTTTATACTTAAATCTAAATATTTACTCATTTATCATCACCGGTACTTCTATAAAACTTCCATTTTTAGCAGGAGCATTAATGCCTACATCTTTTGCACTTAACATTTCTCCTACAATATCTTCTCTTAATCTAGTATTATCTTCTATTGGGGTATACATCATTTCATCATCATAATCTTTTACATCTTTTATTTTATCTATATCGTCCATTAAAACTTTAAGTTGTACTCTAAACTTTTCTATTTCTTCATCTGTTAAAGAAATTCTAGCTAGATGGGCAACATGTAATACTTCTTCTTTACTTAACTTATCCATAATATCCTCCTTTTCCTACTTCGTTATTATATCATAGATTAGCAATTAAAAAAAGTAATAGTGATTCTATTACTCAGTTCGTTCTTTTAATTTGTTTATTAAAATTTTCTTTATGGTTTTAGCTTGTTCTTCTTTTTCTATACTTTTTCTTTTATCTAATATTGTTAAGTAAGGGTATACTTCTTCTACTAAGGTCTCAACTAATCTAACATTATAGTCTTTATCAAAAGTAATACCATCATTTTCTTTTATCTTAATATATCTATCTTGTAATTTACTATAAAAGCCATCTGCTTCTAAACTATCAGGATTTATTAGCATTGTTAACTCATCAGTTACACCACCCTCTCTAACGGTTTTAATGCCAAGAAAATATTCTTCATTATTATCAAGGGTAGTTTTAACAACTTTTAAGTTATCATCTTCAAAATATTTACCACTTTTACAATTATATAATGTAGTGGTTTGATCATGTTTATCGCAATTTTTTATAGTATGAGGAGTGTTTTCTAAAATAAAAGTATCTCCTATAATCATATTAGGTAAATCTAACTCTGTAAAGTCTTGTTCATAAATAGTTTTATTGCCTTCCTTAAAATAGTCAAAAACGGCAAAGCAAAACTCATGCCCTACTGAAATTGAAACGAACCTATTGTCACTAATTTGTCTTAAATATTTGGGAAACCCAAATCTACAAACTAAATTATTATCTTTATCATATAATTTCATTATTGGAAAAATTCTATCACCATCATCTTTTATTTTATAATCATCTGAAATATGTATTTCCATAACTTCCTCCTTTTTAGTTAGTTATTTTTTAAAATAGATGTTATCATAATTAAAATCTTCTTCATTTAAATTTATCTCATAACTTGAATTAATATGAGTACATCTTCCATCAAAATAGACTTTAAACTTATCATTTTTAATATTAACTAAAGTATAATAATTATCTTTATCTATATTTAAGATATTACCTTTAATAATCATTACTTCTACAAAGCCTTTAGTTTTAATAATTATTGGTATATTACCAAATTTTTTCCTAATAGACTCTATTAAATCTTTTAATTCTAAACTATTAAGTTCTACTGATAAGGTTATGGCTTTATATCCTAATTTATAAAGATAATAAGCAGTATATGAATTAAAGACATTTAAATGGTATGATGCTATTACATCAGTAGTTGGTCTAAATAAATTACTAACAATGCTTTTATCTTTTAACACATCGTTAAGATAAAAAGGATTTCTTTCTACTTCCCAGTAACCATCTAAATTTATTACCTCTTTAGTATTGATCTTATCAAATTTTACTTCTTTAACAATAGGTTCTTTATAGTCATTAAGAAGTTCTCCTATTAGTCTTTCAGAAAGAGTTCTCCTAGCAATATTTAGGTCGCCTATTCTAATAAAAATATTATCATCTATATCCACATTTATATGATTAATAGAAAAAGGAGTATTACCTAGTTTTTTAACCTGGTTTATTATTCTTTCTTTAGATAGAGGATTATTAATAGATCTTTCAACTTCTTTTCCAGTATAAGTAACAGTATGTTTAGTATCACTAAAAGTTAAAGTAAACACCTCTCCTACTTTCGCTTTTACTTCAATATTAATAGGTACTTTTCTTTTAATAGTAAAGTCTGTTATCTCTAATCTTTTAGAAGTTGTTGTTCTAACTTCATCTAGAGTAGTTAAATTTACTTTATTATCTATTTCCACAATCTGGTTAGGATTTCCTTTATTTATTAAATTATCTTTTAAGTCATATAGATAATTTACTATCATACCTTTATTACTTTCTTTAAATCTAATACCATCACCTTGTAATAGTTCTCTATCTAATTTTATTCTAATTCTCTCATCATTTACTTCTATAACTTTTCCCAAATGGCTACCTAAATGATTAGGACTTAATTTATTTATTAAATCATTATCATTAAATAAATGTCCTTTAGTAAAGCCTCGATAAAACATGCTCTTTAAGTCTTCTATAGTCTTATTAGTTAATTCTTTTCCATCAAGAATTTTGCGATAATATCTTGTAATAAATCCTACATAAGATGGGCTTTTCATTCTACCTTCTATTTTTAAACTAGTAATGTTATGAGGTAATTTTTTGATATCTAATGAGGTATTTAACTCTTTCATAGATAATAAATAGCCTTCATCTATTAAAGTTTTATCTTTATATAATTTATAAGGTAAGCGACAACTACCAACACATTCTCCTCTATTGCCACTACGTGAACCTAACATGGAACTAAATAGACAATTACCAGAATAACTTACACATAAGGCTCCATGAATAAAGACTTCTAGTTCTATAGGTATATCTATTTTTCTTATCTCATCTATACTCATTTCTCTTGGAAGTACTACACGTTTTATCCCCATTTCATATAAAAGTTTTATAGTCTCATAACTACTACTATTGACTTGAGTTGAAGCGTGGATTGTAAGATTAGGATATTTTTCTAAACATAAAGAAATCATACCAAAGTCTTGCATTAAAATAGCATCTACGCCTAGATTATATAAAAATTCTACTTCATTAAGAAAATCTTCTACTTCATTATCTTTTACTAAAGTATTCATAGTAACATATATCTTAACACCATATATTTTACCTAATTTTAAAACGGTCTTTAATTCTTCTTCCGTAAAATTCTTGGCATAACTTCTAGCACCAAACATTTTACCTGATAAATAAATAGCATCGGCACCATTATTTAAAGCGGCATAAAATGAATTTATATCTCCTGCTGGTACTAATAATTCCATAGATAACACCTCTAATCTATGTTTATAATACAAAATATTTTAGTTTTTAACAAGAAAAAAGTACTAGGAGCTATTGTCTAGTACTTAAAATTAATTATTTTTTCTTTGATTTATTTTTTCTTTTGCATGATTTAATCCTGTAAAAATTGACATAGTAGTAATTGCAGTACCTAAAGATATGGCAACAGGCCATGTTTCTACAAATCTATAGGTAGTATTAATAACATCTCCTACAAAACTTGGATCATTAATTATAACATGCATTCCAAAAACATTATTTGCTACTGCAATACTAAGGGGAATAGCAGAAAGTTCTACTCCTACAATACCGCCTTTCAAAGCATAATTTCTTTTTAAATTTCTCTCATAAATTTCTAAATTACTTGTTTTATTTTCTTTATCTTTTTTCATCTAATAACCCCCTTTGAATTAAGGTTACTGTATTATAACAAATTAAGATAAATGTGTCAAATATATAACTTGCTATCTTTTAATATTTCAAGTTTTGATTATTTAAAAAACTATAGAAATTGTTTTAACTTTTCTATAGCTAAAGCTAACAAAAATCCTCCAGAAATATTATGGGGGATTTAGTTATTTTCATACTTAAATTACTTCTTGATCATCTTTAATTATTTGCATTTCCTTATTTAGGTTTAACATTTTTTGATCTAATCTATGAATATCTTTAGCACAATTTTGCATTTCCTCTCTTATTTCCTCAGGTATTTCTCCTTTGAATTTATACATTATTTTATGATCTAGACTGGCCCAGAAATCCATAGCGACTGTTCTAATTTGAATTTCTGCTGCAACTAATTCTACTCCATCTATTAAATAAACAGGAACATAAACATTTAAATGATAACTAGAATAGCCTGTATCTTTAGGATTTGTAATGTAATCTTCTTTATCATGAACTGTTATTTGATCACTACTTTCTATTATTCTTACTATTTCGTAAACATCAGATAAAAATGAACAGACTATTCTAATTCCTACCATATCTAGGATATGTTCTTCTATATTTTTAACTGTTACTTCGTAGCCTCTAGAAATTAACTTTTTACTAGCACTATCATAACTTTTTAAACGTGACTTTATATGTTCGACAGGATTATAGTTATTTTTATATTCATAGTCTTGTAATAAAATACTTATTTCTGTTTCTAGTGTTTTTAGGGCGGCTGTATATTTTAATATTAAGCCATCTAATTCTTTATCTTCTTCCATAAATCTCCTTCCTAAATAGACATAAAACTAGACTTAATTGTCTTCTAAGTCTAGTGTTTCTATTTCTTCTACTACCGCCATTTGTTGTTCAACAATAATCTTTAGTTTGCGTTTAAATATTTTAACATTCTTTTCTAAGGTATCTGCTTCTTGTTCTATTTTTCTAGCTTTTAGTAGTGATTCTCCCACTATTCTTGAAGCATTATGCTTAGCGTCACTAACAATTATATCAGCTTCTTCTCTTGCTAGTCTTTTAACATTATCAGCAGTTTTTTCTGCATTTATTAAGGATTGTTTTAATGTATTCTCTAAATCTTCATAGTGACTTAACTTGTCTTTTAGATTTTCTATTTCTTTTTTTTGATCTTTACACTTTTTTATTATTCCTTCAGTTTCCTTAATTACATCTGTTACAAATTTATTAACTTCAGCTCTATTATATCCGTTTGCCTCATAATTAAATTTGTCCACTTATATCACATCCCTTAAATTCGGGTTCTTACCAATCAAATTCATCGTCTTCTTGTTTTTTAGCTCTTTTAGACTGTGGTTTTGGAGGAGCATCATCAGAAATTTCTCCTTCTACATTAACATTATTCGGTGTACATAAAAATATGCCTCCACCTAATTTTTGTAAATCACCACCAATAGCATATAAAGTACCACTTAAAAAGTCGACAATTCTTTTAGCTTGGTCTGGTGTTACTCTTTTTAAGTTAACAACGACAGCATTTCTTTCTTTTAAGTAATCTGCTATTTGTTGACTTTCTGAATAAGCACGTGGCTCTAGTAACATCATTTTGCTACCAGCAGTTCCATTTTCGTCCATATACTCTTCTCTACTCACTTTATAATACTCCTCCTCTTTTACTTCTTCTTCATAATCTCTATCATCGCTACCAATTAATTTTTTTAATTTATCTAAAGCCATATCTTATCCTCCTATTAACTATATATTATAGTAACATATTTTTTTTATTTAGAAAAGGTATTTAATTACTTTTATACCAAATATTTTTAATATCAACATTATTAGATAATGGTTCTGGATCTGCTTTTTGAAATTGCATATTAATTGGTACTTTAAAGGCACTACCAAAAGCTATGGCATTACCTGGTTTTAAATTTTTAAGTTGATTAGCTACTTCTAAAGAGATATTTGGAACCATATCTTTAATATATCCTAAATCTTTTGGATGTAGTGTTCTTAAAATAACAAAGTTTGAACATTGTGATATTGCGGTATCTGATAGTTCACTAGGTCTTTGGGTAATTAATCCTAATAAAACTCCATATTTACGTCCTTCTTTTGTAATACGATCAAAGATATTATAACCAAGTATTTCAGTATCAGTATCTTTTTGAACATAACGATGCGCTTCTTCAATGATGATATGGTAAGGAACGCTACCACGATTTTCATTTATAACAGCAGTATCAAAAATAAGTTTAGAAATTATTTTTGTTATTACTTTAGCAAGTCTATCTTCAATATAACTAATATTAAAGTTAACTATTTGACATCTTTGTCCATCCAAATTAGTAAATAATCTATCTAAATAAGTATCTTTAGAAATGTAAGCAGTTGAATCAAAGAATACATGATTAGGACTATTAGCAAGTGTATGAAGTCTAACACTTAAAACATTAGCATAGTCATAGACTTTATCACTTTTTAGTATTCCTTCACTAATAAGAGCAAAGTCCATCGCTGTTTCTAAATCTTTTAGAGTATAAGCGATTAATTTTTGAGGCTTATCTTCTAAATTAAAATCATCTAATATAAATTGTTTTACAAAATTAACAACAAGTTCCATTTCCATAAGTTTACCAGTTTTATCTATATATAAACATTGTTTAAAGGTTCTAGTGTAACCTGGTTGAACTATTTTAGCATCAAGACTTAAGTCTTTAGTATTAAATTTAGTTAGAACAGCGATTACTTGATCTCTTATTTTCGTTGATTGATGACCACTTAAAAGAATATCAAGTACTGCTCTTGCAATAATATCATTTTTATATTTAATAACATCAGGATCATCTCCTGTTAAAATATTAACAAGACTTAAAGCTTTTTCAATAATTGGTATTTGATTAGGGGTTGTAACATCAAGAAGGAGAGCTAAATCATCTACTCCTAATAACCAAAGAGGAATATTTAAAACTTCACTTAAAGCATTATCAGGATTAGTAGTATAAGTTTTATAGTGCATATTGGGATTTACTTTATCAATATTTCCTAAAGCTCTTGTATATTCTCCATAAGCATCAAACATAATAACATGAGCGCCAACTGGACTTTTTCTTGGATCAGCGAAAACATTTTGTAGAATACGACTAACAGAGAATGATTTACCAGCACCACTATTTCCTAGTATGGCAAAATGATTACTGAAAAAACTATTGATATTAACATTTATTTTATAATTTTGATAGATATTAGAATAACCAAATGTTACTTCAGAATCAGTAGGTTCAGTTGGTCCTAGAATCAAAGCAAGTTCTTCCATAGTGACAATTCTTGTAGTTGATCTAAATGATGGCTTTGCACTTATTCCTGGTAAAAATGTATTGTTTTTTATTTCTCCAACAATATTTATTTTTAAAGTGGTTTTTGTACTATTAACTATCTCACCTACTATCTTAGTCCCATTATCTTCAAAAATGACATGAAGATTTAATAAATTAGCTTGTTTTGTTAAATCTATATTTAAATCTAAAAGTACACTGTTGTCTACTATTTCTTTAATTGTTCCAAGCATGTTAACACCTTCTTATTCTATAGAAATTATACTATAAATTTTTATTATGAACAAGTGTATTTTTCAACTAAAAAGACACTATAACCTATATAGATTAAGTGCCAGTTTTCAATTATTAAAGATTATTGTATATTAATTTATCTTTCTTTAGTTAATTCATATATTAATTTTTCTTTTTTATTTATGATTTCGTTAAGTTCTTTTTGCATTTGTGTCTTTTCTTTTTCTATTTTGTTTATTTGTTTATTTAGATCTATTTTAGCTTTTTTTCTTTTTTCTTCAATTATATTATTTAATGTTGAAATTTGATTGCTTTTTTCAGTAATTATTTGTTTTATATTTCTTTTCTCACTAATTTTAAAAATGGTTAGATTAGATAATTGCTGGTTTAAATCAGCTAATTCTTTTTCTAATGAATTTAAGGTAGTTTCTTCTTTTAATTTTATGTTATATTGCTTTTTTACCTTATCTATTAGTGGTTTATTTTTTTCATTTATTGTACTAATTTCGTCATTTAATTTTTTTATATAAATTTCAAGTCGGTGTAGCTCATTTTTGATTTCTTGTTTCTTTTCTTTATGTTTATTCCAATATTGATATTTTCTTATTTCTATGTTGATATAATTATCTATATTTTCCATGTTTTCAATTTCATAATTATGATTTTCTAAATATTGTTTAGCAAAATAGCCAGATAATAAATTATCATTACTATGTGCTTGATATATAATATCATATATTTTCTCAAAATCATTATAAACAACGGAAATAAGTATTTTTTTGCGTCCATTGAATAGAAAAATATTTATATTATATTTGACTACTTGAACATTAATTGTTTTCCCTTCATTTGGTTTATAGTTTGACTGTTTTTGCATATTTTCATTTATAGCAGATGCTGCTCCAATAACGCTCCCGGTTGTACCTCCAACAATCCCGCCTACGATGCTTCTACCAATGACACTTGCTGATTTAGTTGGTTTCAAATTTAAAGATGTTAAGGGGTTATTATAATTTTGGCTATTCGATTTTGTGTCACTATCAATTCTATCATAATTAGAAAAGCTTCCATATATTTCATCTATAGGTTCTTGGGATAAATCATCACTATTATACTCAGCAATGTAAAATAAATTATATTTACTAATTAGTAATATTGGCAAAAGTTTAAATTTTTTAGAACTATAACCAATATGGATATTTATACCATATTCTGACATCTCTTCTATAATTTTATTTTTAATTATAGTGTTAATATCTATGTGGGATTTTTTTTGCACTTTTTTTAGATTTTCTATTATTTTTTTATATTCGTTGATATATGGGGTTAATATTACTTTTGAGGTTTTATCCCAACTCTTTGTTTCGTTTTTTATAATTTCGCATTCTTTTTTTACTTTGTCAAAATTGTTAATATAAAGAACAGTTCCTAAATCATCTAAAGTATACTTATGTATTTGAAATTCTTCCCAGTTCTTGGGAATATCTTCTGATCTATTATAACTATAAATTTTTGGAATATCTTCAATAAATATAAAGCTACTTTCTTTTTGTAATAAATATTTGACTATTATAATTATTAAATAGTGATCATCTAACTCATTGTTTTTTAGTAGATAGTAGTTTTCTTTTTTTGCTTTAAACAAGTATGATAATTGTTGTTTTGGTGTAGGAGTTTTAAGTTTAGTTTTAAGTTTATCAAAAGGATTTTTTGTATTATCTTGTATATTTAATAAAAATAAAGAAATTATTGTTTGTTCTAAATCTTCTATGGAATAATTTTTTGAAAGTTCTTTAATGTTATATTCTTTTAAAAATTTATTATATTCATCGAAATAAGTATTTAGTATTTTGGACTTGAATTTTAAAACATTCTCTTTTAACGTATTTGGCAGAATGTCAGCATCGCAATCTAGAATGTATTTTTCAGTCATTAAAAATGGTTTGCACTCATAGTTTTTTATCCATGTGGTTATTTGAATTTGATAATTTTCAGGTATTTTTTTACCTTCAAAAAAATTATTAAGAATTTCTTTAGCTTCTGTTAATGGGATTTTTGTTAAACTATTAATAGGATTACCACAATTTGGACAAGCATTTGCCTTATCACTAATTTGTTTTCCACATTCATCGCATTTTATTAGGGCCATTTTTTCCTCCAATGTTTTTTATTATATTATAGCATATTTTTTATTTTATCGGTTTTATTATTTGCATATGACTTTGTTCCAATTTCTTTAAATTAGAGTTATAACTACCACTGCTTTTATTAAATAAGCCCAATCATCTAGTAAATTAAGTATAAATGATAGTAACCTTTTAGCATTATATGACTAAGTTCTATATTTCAAATCATAATTGAGCAATAAAATCCAACCATTTTTTTAATATTTCAAAACATTTATTTAAAGTTTCTATAAATAAAAACTTACTTAGTTATAATATCTAAATAAGTGTAATTAATATTAAACTGGCGTCCCCAGAGGGAATCGAACCTTCATCTAAGCCTTAGGAGGGCCTTGTTCTATCCGTTGAACTATGGGGACAAATAAAAAAGATAAATATATTTTAACATATCTTTTTATATTTGTTAAGCCATAGTTGGATTTAATAATATATTTAAATTGCCATCAATATTTTCATTACTATCACTCCACATGGTAACTTTATATGTTTTAGTTTCATTTACATCTAAATTATTTTCTAAAATGTAACCATCTAATGAGAGATTTCTAATATCACTTTCATAACCTTCATTATCAGTAATAATGTAATTAATATAATTATTGTTATTACTAGTTAAATTATCAAAATTAATAATAAAACTTATCTCTTTATCACCATCATTAGTAACAGTTAAATCTTTAGTAATTTTATTAGAAGAAACAGTTAAATTATCAAAGCCATCATAAGTAATATCTTTATTAAAAGAGATATTATTTTCCATTAATGACTCTTTAATTCTAACTTTATGTTGGTAAGGGCCAAACCAAAACCAAGTAAGTAAAGATATAACTACTATGGTAAAAATAATATCAATAATATACTTTCTAATTAATAAATCTTTCATAGTACCCCCTTAAATTAAGGCTTATTATACCATAGAATTTGTATTTAGACAAGACTATCAATAATCTTATCTAACTCTTCTCTTTCTTCTTTATTGGCATTATCTGCATCTATTTCTTTATCAAACCAGTCAGGTAATATTTCCTCTTTTTCTATTTTTTTGGAAACAGTTTTATTTTTAGTGGTATTAGTAGCAACTTTCTTCATTTTTTTATATTCTTTTTCTGTTAGTCTCATTGCTTCTTCAACAGTTTCAATATCAAGTCTTTTCCACTGCCCTGCTATTGTTTCTAGATAATTACGATTAAGTTTTTGATTATTTATTTTTAGAGCATAAGATATTAAAACGTTTACAACACCTGCACTTAATTTTTGATCTATCATTAAATCTTCTATTAAAGATAAATCCCTTTTCGTTGGTTCTGCTCCTTTCATTTTGCTTTTTAAATAATCATAAGGACTAGTATTTTCAAAAGTATAAGCCATTTTAGCCCATTTAGAAGTATCCCCTTCTGGTTTTTTCAAGTAATCAGGTTGCGTTTGATAAATTAAAGTAGGAAGACTACCTACATTTTCAAATGAATAATAATTACGACAGTTTTTTCTTAAAAGAGTTTTATCTATTAAGCCTTTTTCGTTAAGTGATGTTCTAACAAGGCCACTCATTCTTTCTGTATCAATGTTATATACTAAAGATAGATTGTTTATTAATTTTTTTGTTTCTTCATTAAAACACTTATTACTAACAAGGCCACTTGGAATAGAAGAAATTAAAAGATTAAAGTCTATCACATCATCAAGAACAATTGAAGCTTCTTCACGTTTTTCAATATTTTCTATTACTTCAAACGGTTTTAAGTTGCTACTTTTAAACACTTCATTGAATTTATGAGAAATATCTTCATAATCTGTTAATCTAACTCTTGGTATTTTAAACATTTCTTGACGTTTATCATATTCTTTTTTACCTATGTTATTGTACAGAACGATATTTAATATTGGATGATTAAAAAACTCATTAGCACTGATAGGAGAATATAAAAGATAAACATAATTATTAACACTTCCTTTTTTTAAATATGTTTTTAATAACCCTACTGCTTCCAGCTTTTCTCTTGCTATCATAATATCCTCAAGACGTAGTTGCATAATACTCATTAAATGATGATGAGTTAAATCATTACTAAGTCTATTAAACTCATCTAAATCATCTATTAAGGTAAAGTAAAGACTAACCGCAGTATAGCCTATTATTGGTTGATAAAGCATAGTTAGAAGACGACGATCTTCTTCATGAAGAACTGTTTTATTAACAACTATATAGGTGTCAGCTGGTAAAATTGTTATATTCTTCATGATTATCACTTCCTAGAAAATAGTATAGATTATAATTATTAAAATTTCTACTAAAAATTAAAAGAGATTAGAAATTTTTCTAATCTCAAACTATTTTTTCTTCTTTTTATCTATAGGTTCAATTCTAACAGTATAACCAATTGGTTCTAGTATTTTAATAAGTGTATTAATTTGTGGAGAAGTAATTAAGTTTTCTATTCTTGTAATAGTTAATCTAATTACTCCTGCTTGATTAGCAAGTGCTTCTTGAGTTAAATGATTATCCTTTCTTAATTTAATAAAATCTTGTACAAATGCATATTCTAATTCTTGTAATTTTTCTTCTCTATCTTCGTATGTTTTAACTTTGTCCATAAGTTTTCCCTCCTACCAATAATGTAGCATGATATATACTGTTTATCAATAGTTTTTGAAGAAAATTTACGAAAAATCGTATTTTTTATTAAATTAGTCTGATAATTCTATGGTAAATGGGTTATTTTTTGTACCATCTCCACCAGTAATGATGACATTGGATTTTAGATTTATGGATGGCCGAACCCCGTACGAAATACTCGAAGGCGAACCGTAGGTCGCATAACCACCGCTGTAGACATACCGAACGCGTGACGAACTATATGGTGTTAAAGTCCAATAAGATGTATTGTTACCATATCTATCAAATTGCCCTGCCATTAATTCTCCTAACCTTAGTAAGCCTACTTTTGCTGTAGTCGTACTTGCTGTTAAGATGTTATCTGTTGTATTAGTATACTTTGCTAATTTATATGAAGTACCACCCTCTACTGTTCCCAAATACCAAGTTGTACTATCTTCTATCATATTACTATATGTACTATTCACATAACTTGTTAAATATTCACCGTTTAAGAAAGTACCAATTACACTATTAGTTGAATAATTAACTTCACTATTTGAACTTCCAAATGCACTAGTTATAAACGTTCCAGAACTCTTTAATGGTTCGGCACTAGTTATTTTTGTTCCTGTTCCATTTTCGTGACTTACTATTCTGTATAGATTATTCTCAATGCTTCCAAATCTTATGTATTCTCCACTATATCTACTTGAAAGTAATGTTCCTGAAAGATCTGTATCATTATCTCCTTCTAAACGATATGGATTATCTACTGTACCATCACCATCTACAATTTTAACGCTAGATTTTAGATTTATTGATGGCCGAGCCCCACTCGCACCAGAAAGGCTATAGTAAACCGCGTTGCCGTTGAAACCCACGTTCCGAACGTCTGACGAACTATATGGTGTTAGAGTCCACCAATAAAGTCCATTATTTAAATAACCATTACTATAGGTTGTTCCATGATAACTTGTTACATACTCATAATAATTTAGTAAACCAACTGCATCAGTTACCATCGTTGTTTCTGCAGGTTTACTTGATGATTCAGTTAAAGTAGCATTCCACTTAGCATCTGTTACTATAAAGTTCTCATAATCTCTTAAATTACCTAAGAAGCCATCTACTGTGGTATCATTTAACCAATCTTCCATATAACTTCCTGCAAAAGCTGCATTGCCACTTGCATTATAAGGTATTGCACTTATATTCCATTGTGTTACTAATTTAACCGTCTTTGCTTCATTATTTACAGACACTGCCCTCCATAATTTACCACTATACCATATATAATTATTGGGGTCAGTTCCTGTTATAAATGTATCTGTTCCATCATCATATGTATCTCCATCTGGGCCTGGATTTTCCAATACTATATCTGATACTGGTCCTTCTAGTTTAGCTTCTTCAAATAAATGCCCATTACTTGGTAATTCTAAATCATTATAATCTAGTCCTACCTCTACTCCTAAAGTAATTGTTACATTACTACTAGAGTCATTCTTTACTCTTATCTTATAAATATTACTAGAACCTGCTGTTCCACTTGCTTCCAGATTAGTTCCTATTTCATTAGGTGGTGTATTTAACCCTTCTCCTGTTATATATCCAGCAGTTACTCCATCTGGCAAGCTTCCTTCATAATAAAAGTTAAACCTTGCTATTCTATTATTAGGATTAGATAGTGTTACCGTAAACTCTTTAGTTTCTCCCGCTCCTACTGTTAAATTATTACCTTCACTTCCATCTACCTCTAAATCATATACTAAGTTGCCTGTTATAATACTTATTGCATTTCCTTGTTCTTTACTTACTGTAAACATTGCATAGGAAAAATATCCCCCTACTATTAGTAACGTTATTATAACCATCACTATCATATAAATCTTACTAAAGCTTGTTTCTAATAACAATTTCTTCATAACTCTTTACTCCTTTCATTTAAACACAAAAAAGAATAGAATTAACCTATTCTATTCTTCTTGCATTATGAAAGAAAGTAATCTTATTACTTAGATACTTACTAAAGCACCCCCCCCCAGGTAACTTTTTGTAAACTAATTCTCTTCATACTTTTTACCTTCTTTCTTACCTTGTTAACTTAATATTAACATAAATAAGTTATTAAGAGCAAGTGTTTATTATTAATTTACAACTATACTAACTTATTTAGTTCTTCTATACTTAATCCTGTATTCTTAGAGACAATTTCTAAAGGTATGCCATCTTTAATAAAGTTTTTGGCAATAGATAGTTCTCTTTCTTTGGCTCCTTCTTCTTTTCCTTTGATAACACCGGCATCATAACCATCAAGCCTTGCTGAATTTACTAGTTTCCTTTGCACTTTCTCAGCATCATAATATGTTCTAAATTCATCATCTTCACTTAATCTTTCTAACTCTTCCACTATTCTTAAAGCCTCCTTATTCTCTCCTGAGATCTCCTTCATCTCTTCAAAGCTCTGCGCTCTAAATAACGCTAAGTATGTCTCTTTTTCGTTACTTCCATTATAGTGGATTTTATCTAAACTTGCAACATATATATCATATATTTTTAGATCATCTATTACATCTTTATACTCTTCATTTATTAAATCATATCCTACTGTTATCGCATTCTTATTCTCTTTATAACTAGCATTATTTATATTGATTAAGATTGTATGCATCTTCTTAAAGTCTTCTCCTTTCGCTAAGCCTCCTCCTGCTATACTATATAGATACTGCCTATTCTTTAATATGCTTCTTGTATCGACACTACTATTCATCTCGATTATTATAAAGTCTTTATCTTTTTTTAATAGTATATCTAGTCTATAATCTCTTCCTTTTGATCCACTATTTATTTCATTATCATATAATTCATATTCTTTTATATCTATATTGGTTGTTAATTTTATTAGTCTTTCAAAAAATGGTCTATACTCTTCATTCTTAAACATATATTTAAAAGTTGTATCGGAAAGCAGACTAATGAAATTATCTTTTTGTTCCATATATTCCTCCTTCATTTTTAGATTTACTTTTCGAAAAGTGATTTCAATCTAACATAAGAAAGAATATTAATCAAAAGAGGAATTTTTTAAATTCACTTAAAAATGATAGGACAATTTATTAAATTCATCCTATCATTTTACCTTTTTCACACCTTAATTTTAGGTCAATTTACTAAATTCATACTTTTTTTATTTTTAGTCTAATTTTTCTTGCAATTCTTTTAATTTAGATAAGAACTCATTAGTCTTTCTAATTTCTTCATCAAACTTTTGAAAATTACTTGTATCTTCCAACTCTAAAGTTGTATTTTTCTTAACAGGCTCTTCTTCAATACCATATATTGGACTGATAATTGGGCTTGGATGATAACTACTCTTCTTCTCACTATAAGCTTCTTTAAGAGGTACTGCTTTTTCTACTGGTTTAGCGCTTAAGAAATCATCAATAGAAAGTTTAGGTCTTTCAGGTTTTGGCTCTTCTTCTAAAACTTCTATTTCTTCTTTTTCTTTCTTATATCTTTCTTCTAACTCTTGAATACTTATAGGCTCATTACCATCATCTTGATATTGTGTTACTTCATTTTGTTCCGTAATAGTTTTACCTTTAGCGATTAATTCATCTAAACTAATGATGGCATTTTCTTCTTGTTCTGTTTCAAACTTGGTAAGTTCAATATTTTCAGACTTATCTTCAGTTTCTAATTTCTTTAGTTCTTCTGTAATTCTTTCTAGTTCAGCTTTAGCTTCACTTTCTGTATAAACTTCATCTTTATACTTAATTACTTCTTCTTCATTTTTAGGGCTTTCTACCGGAGTAATAATATTTGGTTCTAATATTTCTACTTTTTCTTCAAATTTATCATTTAACATTATGCTATCATTAGTATTAACTGGAGTCTCATTAACACTGACAACAACTGGTTGCACTTCTATAGGACTAGATACTGTCTTTGAGGTGACGATTTCTGGAATAGATTTGTGAGGCTTAATTTCTTCCTCTTTTACTTCCTCTACAACAGTAGGAGTAACAACACTAGTTTTAATTGGCTCAATATTTTCAACAACTTCATTTACTTTAGGAGCTTCTATTATTTCTTCCTTAATATTTCCTTTTTGTGGTTCTTCTTTAACAATAGGAGTTGCTGTTACTTCCTTTTTTTCTGCTTCACGAACTTCTTCAACTAACTTATTAAGTTCCATAGTATTATTTTGAAGTTTCTTTTTCTCTTCATGTTTTTTCATAAACTCGTGAAACCATAGAATAAAATATACAAATAAAATAAGTCCTATAATTGCTAGTACTATTAATACCTCTTTAGTAGCTAAAAAATCTATTATATCTTCTATATTAACTAAAGTCATTTATCAACACCTCTTACTACAGTTTATAAAATAAGTTTAGCATAGTCTTAAATATTAAAAAAGTAGTTACATTGAATTTTACAATTATTTTTACAATACATTTACAAAATATATTTACATATTTTTACGAACATATTTTTACATATTTTTTAATATTTACATTCATATATATAATTAGGAGAGAAAGATATGAAAAAAGAAACATTTATAAAATCAACTATTATTCTTATTATAGGAGGCTTTCTAACTAAAGCTTTAGGTATGATTATAAAAATAGTTATGAGTAGATTAATGGGAAGCGAAGGTATTGGTCTATATATGTTAGTACTACCTACATTTTCTTTATTAATAGGACTTTGTCAATTTGGTATTCCTACAGCTTTATCTAAATTAATAGCAGAAGACTCTAAGAATAATAAACGACTGCTTTTTTCACTACTTCCTATTTCTTTGATAATCAATGTCATTATAATTTCCTTTGTTATCGTTATCGCTCCTACTCTTGCTTTTAATTTTTTACATGAAGAACGGGCTTTACTTCCTATTCTTGCAATCTGTGTAGTTTTACCTTTAACTAGTACTTCCAGTATTTTAAGAAGTTATTTCTTTGGTAAACAACAGATGCTACCTCATGTTACTTCTAATGTTTTAGAAGATATTATAAGACTTATTTTAATTATTATAGGCATTCCTATTTTTATTAATAAAGGTTTAGAAGTTGCTGTTACTTTTGTTATTTTAACTAATATTATTAGTGAACTTTCATCTATTTTAGTTTTATTTTTCTTCTTGCCTAAAAACTTAACTATTAAGAAAAAAGATTTAGCTTTTAATAAGGTCTATGCTAAAGAAGCGATGAATATTAGTATCCCCTCAACTGCTAGCCGTTTAATTGGATCTTTTGGATATTTTCTAGAACCTATAATATTGACTAATGCTCTTAACTATGTTGGATATAGTTCTAACTTTATTCTAACAGAATATGGTGTTATTAGTGGCTTTGTTATGCCATTACTTCTATTACCATCTTTTTTTACAATGGCAATAAGTCAAGCTTTACTTCCTATTATTTCTAAAGCAACTAGTAATAATCATTATGATTATGCTAAAAAAAAGCTAAAACAAGCGATTGTTATCTCTCTTTTAATAGGAGTTCCTGCTTCCCTTCTTCTTGCTATATTCCCAGAATTCTTTTTAGGGCTAATTTATAATACCCATGAGGGCGTACCATACATGAGGTTTCTTGCTCCTGTTTGTATTTTACAGTATATTCAAGCACCTCTTTCAGCTTGCTTAGATGCTATGGGATTAACTAAATTAGGACTTAAGGCAACTATTGCAGGAACATTAATCAGAACTATTTTCTTATTAATATTTTCTCTTTTAAAAATAGGTATGTGGGGACTTATCTTCTCTACAAGTTTAAATGTAATATTTACAACCTTCTATAACTTATATCAAGTTAAAACAAGCCTAAAAAAATAGAGAGCCATTATAACTCTCTAGGATCACAAACTTCTTCTATATACCCTACCATTATCGACATTATTAGTCTCAATTTTCGTGTCAAAGTCATCTAAATTTTCATCAGATAATTTATCAATTTCAGATATACTTTCATTAAATTCCTTATTACTATAATGTACTATAAATCCTAATACTGCCATTAACCCTAATGAAATTAAAGTACCTTTAACATCGCCGGCCATCGCTTTCTCTACTAAAATATAAGATTCCAAAGCCAAACCGGCACTACCAAATTTTAAATTTCTAACAGTAGATTTAAGTTCTGTTGTAATTTGTTCTTTACCTTTCATATAATATTCCCCTCCTTTGTACTGCATATTATAACATAAAAGGTACTTTTTGTAAATATCAAGCAAAGTTCACTTCGCAAAATCGAAAAAAATTGCTTTTTGCGAAGTAAAAGTTTATAATAAATATAGAGGTGAAATTAAAATGAGACTTATTAAAAGAGAATATTTAACTAAACTTATTGATGTTATGAATACTCCAGATATAAAAGTTATTACTGGTGTTAGACGTTCTGGTAAATCAAAACTACTAGAGATGTTTAAAGAATATATAGTTAAAAATGTTGATAATAATAATATCATACATATTAATTTTAGTTTTCCTGAAAATGAATACTTAAAAGAATATCATGAGCTATACAACTATATAGAATCAAAATATATCGAAGGTAAAAAGAACTTTATTTTAATAGATGAAGTGCAAATGTGTGAAGGTTTTGAAAATGCTATAAATGGAATACATGCTAAAGAAAAATATGATATTTATATAACTGGTTCTAATGCTTTTCTTTTATCAAGTGATTTAGCAACTCTTTTTACAGGAAGAACATTTGAAATAGAGGTTTTCCCCTTCTCTTATAAAGAATTTTTAGAGTATTATGAACTTGATAATACTAGTGATTCTTTTGATAAGTATGTTTTAGAAGGAGGACTATCAGGTTCTTACTTATATAAAAACGTGGAAGATAAATACACATATATCGATAATGTTTATAAAACTTTAATTGTTAGAGATATTGTAGAAAGAAATAAGATTAAAAATCTACCTTTAATGGATTCTATTAGTGACTTTTTAATGGATAATATTTCTAATTTAACTACTTATAGGACTATTGCTAATACTCTTAATTCAAACAAAATAGAAGCTAATGATAAAACAGTTGGACTATATGTTAAATATTTATGTGAAGCTTTTGCATTTTATAAAATTAGAAGATTTGATATCCAAGGTAAAAAATATTTGGCTTCTCAAGATAAATATTATCTATCTGACCATTCTTTCAAATATGCAAAACTTGGTACTAAGAATATGAATTACGGAAGAATCTATGAAAATATAGTTGCAATAGAATTATTAAGACGTGGGTATGAAGTATATGTTGGAGTTTTATATAATAAGGAAATAGATTTCGTTGCAACTAAAAGAGATGAGAAAATATACATTCAAGTTTCTGATAATATAGAAGATACTAAAACATTTGAAAGAGAAACATCATCATTACTTAATATAAAAGATGCTTATCCTAAAATATTAATAGCAAGAACTAAGCATGATACTTACCAATATGAAGGAATACAAATCATTGATATTGCAAATTGGCTAAATAATAATTGAAAACTTAGTACTTTAAATGATATAATCATTGTATAAGAACTCTGTTCTATCCGAAGCATTACGATTAGTTCGTGAAAGGCTTATGTAGGAAGAATGGAGTTTTTATTCTATTCTTTTTATTTTATCAATCTTCTCTAACTCTTTACTCTCTTTATGATTAGCATAAATAAATCTTGCCATTAAGACTCCATAAATTAAACTTGTCGCATAAAATTCTTCTTTATTATTAAGAGAAATATTATTCTCTACTATACTTACATTATATAAAGTATTAACTGTATAGGCTCCGCTTATTATACCTAAAACTGTGCTATTAAACTTTATATTCTTTATTATACTTTTAATTTTTTTCATTATATCACCTTTTACTTATGATATAATATATGCCAAAGAGGTGGTAGCTTTGCAAACAGTAAAGATTCTAATTGTTGATGATGAGAAAAATATTAGAGAGGTTATTCGTGAATATGCTATTTTAGAAGACTATGAAGTTGTAGAAGCAGATAATGGTGTTAAAGCATTAGAATTATTAAGTAAAGAAAAATTTGATTTAATGATTTTAGATATTATGATGCCTTTGATGGATGGTTTTACTTTACTTAATAGTATTCCTAAAGATAAAAGAATACCTACTATTATCTTGTCTGCTAGAGATGATGAAATTGATAAATTAGAAGGATTCAATCGTGGTATCGATGATTATTTATGTAAGCCTTTTTCTCCTCGTGAATTAATGGCTAGAGTGAAAGCTATTATAAAGAGGACTAAGAATGATGTTGATAGTTATTATTATGATAAATTAGTTGTTAATTTTTTAGAACATACTATTAAAATTGATAACAAAGAAGTTAATGTAACTCCTAAAGAATTTGAAATACTACAATATTTTATTAATAATAAAAGAATTGCTATTTCAAGAGAACAATTATTAAATAAAATATGGGGCTATGATTTTTATGGTGACGATAGAACTATTGATACCCATATAAAGATGCTTAGGAATAATTTAGGTAGATATAGAGATTTAATTATTACTGTTAGAGGTATAGGTTATAAATTTGACGATGAAAAATAAACTTGCTACTAAAATATTTATATATCTAGCGATATTTTCTTTATTTATTCTTATTTTTCTTTTCTTTTTCCAAGTTATTTTTATAAATTCTTTTTATGAATGGACAAAGACTAGAACAATTAAAGACTTATCTAAAGATATTTTAATTACAGAAAATGACATTTCTTTGTATGATAAACTTGATAAAGTTTCATATAAAGAAAATGTTTGTATTGAACTTACCAATAGTAATGGAGATAACTTATACTCTACCTATAGTAGTAATTGTAATTTAAGAAGTAAAGCAGTTAAAAGAAATTTTATTAATAGTAATAAGGAAACAAAGACTTATAATTTAATTAATAATTTTACAAAAGAAAAAAGTATAATGGCGGCTACTAAGTTAAGTAATAATCTTTATATATTTATTTCTACATCTTTAATACCTTTAGACTCTACTATTAATATTATTGAACAACAGTTAATAATTGTCAGTATTGTTGTTTTAATCCTAAGTATAATAGTTGCTTACTTTATTTCTAAAAGATTGTCTCTTCCAATAACTAAAATTTCTAAAGCAGCTAAACTAATTGCAAAAGGAAAACTTAAAACGGGATTTGAAACTACTAGTGATATTAAAGAGCTTGTTGATTTAACTAATTCTTTAAATGATATGAAAAATGAGCTTTCTAAGACTGAAGAATTGCAAAAAGATTTAATGGCTAATGTTTCTCATGATTTAAAAACGCCTCTTACGATGATTAAAGCTTATGCAGAGTTAATTTTGGATATTAATATTAATGATAAAGAAAAATGTAAGAATAATTTAAATATTATTATTGAAGAAGTTAATCGTCTTAATAACTTAGTTAATGATATATTAGCTTTAACAAAAGTAGAAAATGAATTAGACAAGTTAGATATTAGTGAATTTGACTTAATAAAACTAATAGAAAAAATTGTAAAACAGCATAATATTTATGTTATTAAAGATGGTTTTAGTATAGAATTTATTCATGATAACATAGAAAAATTAATAATTAAAGCAGATAAAAAGAAGATTGAACAAGTAATTTATAATTTACTTAATAATGCTCTAAATTATACTGGTGATGATAAAAAAGTTATTATTAAGGTAAGCGAAGATAATGATAATTATAGTGTCATGGTAATAGATAGTGGTAAAGGTATCGATAAAAAAGAAAGGGATCATATCTTTGATAGGTATTATCGTAGTAAAAAGAACCATAAAAGATATGTTTATGGTACTGGTTTAGGTTTATCTATTGTTAAGAATATCTTGCTACTACATAACTATGATTATGGTGTTAGATCTACTAAGAACAAAGGAACTAGCTTTTATTTCAAAATAAAGAAAGATAATTAGTCTTTCTTTTTTATAATTCTAATATATTTATCTCCATATTTCTTAGTCTTTAGCTCTTTATAATAACTACTAAACTCTAATTTTTCTAAGTCATCGCTTTCTAATATAACTATAGAGTTATCTTTGATTAGATTTAACTCTTCTATTTTCTTTAAAGATTTGTGCAAATAATCCGTTTTATAAGGCGGATCTAAAAAGATAATATCAAACTGTTTAGGATAAAGTTTCTCTAAAGCTTTTAAATAATCCATATTTAATACAGTAGCATTTATATTAGAATCTAGCATAGCTAAATTACTTTTAATAGTCTTCACAGCCATATATTCTTTATCTACAAAGATTGCTTCTCTTGCCCCCATACTTAAAGCTTCTATTCCTAAAGCACCACTACCAGCGAAAAGATCTAAGCAGACACTATTATCTATATATTCATTAATTGTTGCAAATAAAGATTCTTTAACTCTATCCATTGTAGGTCTTGTACCTTTTAGAGTATACCCTTTTAATACTCTACCCTTATATTTACCACTAATTATTTTCATTACTATCACCTAATTCTTTAAAGATACTATTTAATTTCATTATTAAAAGATTAGTTTCATTCTCTAGTTTTTTATATCGCATAAAATTTTCATTATTATATATTTTTTTCCTTAAAGATTCATCATTAGTTACTTTATATTTATTAATAGAATCTATTAAGTCTTTATCATTATAGATAGATTTTAAAGATTCTTTTATATCATAGCCCAACTTAGAATTATTAATACTAAAAAGTAAATCTTGATAAATTAAATTATAATCCATATTATTTTCCTCACTCATTATTAATATATCACATTTTAATTTTCTTTTACTACAATAAAATGTATAATAAGTGATTAGACAGAGGTGTTAAATATGGCAAGTTTAATTTTAAATAGCAAAGAGGAAAAATTATTAAATGATTTATTAATATATAATAGAAGATTAGAAGAAGTATTTTTTACTGATCATGATGAAAATGATAAGATAATTGTAATGATAGATAATCTCATTCAAGATATAGTTAATGAAATTGAGCCATTTACAGCTTATAAAATGTTAAATCAATTGTATAGAAATAATATATTAAGTGCTTATCCTGGAACAGAAATTAGGATTATAAATAATTTAAAAAGAGATTTAGCAAAAGATAGATTAGCTATTTTACTATTATCTCAGGCTCTTAGTGATTTTTACTATTTTAGTTATTATGTTGATAATAGAACTACGGGTTTTTTTAATTATACTGCTAATAATATGTTAAATACTTTATCTAGTGGTTATACAATTTTAAATTATTATTTTCTATTAGATCACGCAGAGAGCTTTATTGGTTTAATTAATAGTGATCAGTTAATCAGTTATGATATTAAGAAAAGAATAATTTATGAATTTTTATTTTTATATAAAGAGATGGAAATAGATTTTTATGATAAAGATGCTAGTGCTCTTGCTACTAAAGTACTTGCTAATAGATATGATGCTTATTCTGAATTCTATTTAGGAGCAAAATTTGATACAGTTAGAGATGCGATTAGTATTAATCCTTTTTATCAAGAAGCTCTTGAGATGTTAAAAGAAGATGATGATAGCATTGTTGATCCTAGTTCTTTGATGATTGGAAAATATTATCTTGATAATCTTTTAGAAAAAGTAAGCGATGAAGGCTTTGAAAAACTACTTACCTTTTTTGACATGATAAGAAAAGGTAATAATTTAGATAAGCATCAAAAAGCTTTACAATATATTAATAATAGTATAGAAGGAAGAAAAAAGAGTATTACTACCTCATAACCTCCAAAAATGACTTTATCATTTTTAAACTATTAGAAATATTTTCTATCTTATCTACAGATCTTAAACGATATTTCTCTTTCATTTCTTCTTCTAGTTGTTTAATAAATAAAGGACTTCTATTTAAATATTTATACCAATATGAATTATCTCTTAAATATCTATAAAGGTTAGGGTTACTTTTAATCTTTAATCTTGTTTCTACTTGCATTAGTCCTCATAATATTTATTAATAGGTCTTTCTTCATAATTTGGTATATATTCATCATTATTTTTAGGTACTATTTCACTAATTAAGCTTACAGCTTTTTGAAGACCATTTACACTTTTCCTGACAGCATCTAAGTCAATATTTCTAATCAGATTTGTTATTTCTTTAAAAGAGGTAGAACCTGTTTCTTTAACCTCTTTTTCAGATGTTATTAATTCGTTATAGACATTACTATCTTCTCCATACATATCATATATTTCATATAATTTTTGAAAAGTAGTTTTATTATTTAGAACCGCTTTAGCTAACTCAGGTCTTGTTTTTATAAACTTTTTAAAACTTTCTTTAGACATAAACATCACCTAATAAATAATATGTAGAAAAAAGAAAAAAAGACGACTTACTTTAAAAAGTCATCTATTGTCATTAATCTTTTATCTATATCTTCTAGTGATACTTGATCTTTTTTAGGAATAATATCTTCTTTTTCTTTAGATTGCTCAAGTGTTTTGTAAAGGAAGGCATTAGTTAATCCTTTTTTATTGATAGTACTACCTGTAGAGTATCTATCAGTTATAGGTAACTCTGTTGGTTTAATTAAAGTAATGTCACCATTTTTAATACCTATATGATCTTTATTAGATGGAATTAGTGCTTTAATAACATGATATGGATTAGTTTTAACATCTCTAATTGTCATTAAACCACGTCTAGCTCTACTGCTCTTTTCAAAGTCTTTTAGTTTTACTCTTTTACCAGTTCCTTTATCTGTAAGAATAGCAAGATAGTCACTATTAGATTCATTAAAGTTAATTATACTAACTACATTATCATCTTTTAAATTAATAGCTTTAACACCACTAGCTTTAATTCCTACAATAGGTATTTCTTCTTTAGAAAACCATAGTCCATAACCAAGAGATGTGGCAATAAATATATCTTCATTAGTATCTAGCATGACATCTATGACAGTATCATTATCTTTTAATTTAATACAACTACTAGGTTTAGAAGTTCTAGTTATCTTAAAATCATGTACAGGGGTTCTTTTAATCATACCATTACTAGTTGCAATAATTACATTAGCTTTCATATTAAAGTCTTTTATTAACAATGATGATATTACTTCTTCTTTTTCTCCTAAAGGAATCAAATTACTAACATGTTTTCCTAATTCTTTCCATTTTAAATCATAGATGGTATGAACTGGGATAAATAGGAAATTACCTTCATTAGTAAAGACTAATAGAGTATCTAATGTTGAAGCTTGATAAAGTCCTATTAAATAATCATTTTCTTTTAAAGTAGTCTCTTCATCTTTGCTAGCACTATAACTCTTTAAGCTAGTTCTTTTAATATAGCCATCTTTACTTAAAGTTACAATTACCTCTTCTTTAGGAATCATTACAGTTGTATCTATTTTTATTTCTGTTATTTCTTCTTTAATTTCTGTAAGGCGAGGTAGTGCATATTCATTTCTTACTTTTCTTAATTCATCTTTCATAACTTTCTTCAAAATATCATCATTTCCTAGAATTGCTGTTAAGCCATCTATTATTTTCTTTAAAGTAGCAAGACGTTCTTCAAGTTCAACAACATCAGTATTAGTTAAACGATATAGTTGTAAAGTTACAATTGCTTCAGCTTGAGCAAGAGTAAAATCAAATTCTTTAACAAGATTTTCTTTAGCATCGGCTTTATTTTTAGATGCCCTAATTACTCTAATTACTTCATCTAATATAGAAAGGCATTTAATTAAGCCTTCAACTATATGTAATTCACTTTTAGCATGGTCTAAATCAAATCTACTACGTCTTGTTATTACTTCTCTTTGGTGATCAATAAAAGCATCAATGGCACCTTTTAGGCCAAGAAGTCTAGGTCTTTTCTTGACAATAGCGATCATATTAAAATTGTAACTAATTTGAAGATCTGTATTTTTTAATAAATAATTAACTATTAAATCTTTATTAGCATTGCTAATATTCTTTTTCAAGTCAATAACAATTCTAACATCTTCTGCTGATTCATCTCTTATTTCAACTATGCCATCTACTTTTTTATCAAGTCTTATTTCATCTATTTTTTTAACTAGTAAAGCTTTATTAACTTCAAAAGGTATTTCTGTAATAATTAGAGAATTTCCAACAAACTCATATTTACTTCTAATAATTACTCTACCCTTACCTGTTTCATAAGCATCTTTAATTCCTTTAAGGCCTTCAACAATACCACCTGTTGGAAAATCTGGGCCTTTAACATATTTCATTAAAGTATCTAAAGAACAATTAGGATTATCAATTCTGTGAATTGTCGCATCTATCACTTCTCCTAAGTTATGAGGAGGAATATTAGTAGCATATCCTGCTGATATACCCATGGCACCATATACTAATAAAGCTGGAAATCTTGCAGGAAGTACAGTAGGTTCTAAAGTTGTATCATCAAAGTTAGGAGCCATTTCGACAGTATCTTTATTAATATCGCGAACAAGTTCATTACTTATCTTAGAAAGTCTTGCTTCTGTGTAACGCATAGCGGCAGGACTATCTCCATCAATTGATCCGTTATTACCATGCATATCGATATAAGGTAGTCTTGTTTTCCAAGGTTGACTCATACGAACCATAGCATCATAAATAGAAGTATCACCATGAGGGTGGAAATTACCTATAACATTACCTACAGTTTTAGCACTTTTACGATATGGTTTATCATAAGTATTTTTTTCTTTATACATAGAATAAAGTATTCTTCTTTGAACAGGTTTTAATCCATCTCTAGCATCAGGAATAGCACGTTCTTGAATAATATATTTTGAATAACTTCCAAATCTCTCTCCCATTATATCTTCTAAGGTATAATCCCAAATGCGTTCTAATACTTCTTTAGTTTCAGTTTTCTTTGCCATATTATCACTTCCCTATTTCTTTTACTAAAAGTAAGCTTGTATAATTTTTTTCGCCATAAAAGTCTTCATCTACTTCAACAGAAATTGGATAAAATCCTAAATTACAATGAAATTTCATGAAATTTCTATTAGTTATACCAACGTGAGCATAAATATTTTCTTTATAGGTATCAGCTAGATAATTATAAAATAATCTCCCAAGTTTTTTATTTTGATATTTTTTATAAAGAGCGATTTGATCTATATAAATACCTTGATAAGGCGAATCCTCATTAGTTTTATACATACAATAGCCATAGATATTTTTATTATCTTTTAATAATAATACCCTTGAACAATAATTGATGGCATCAGTACATTTAACTGTTTCATTTTCATTGAATATATCTTTTATTATATCTAACTCGTCTTTACTTAAATCAAGCTTGCTATAATCGACTATTTCCATAATTTCTCCTATATTTTGTAGTCATCTTCCAAAGTAAATTCAACATTTTCATCTATCCATTCTTTACGAGGAGCGACTTCATCTCCCATTAGAACTGAGACACGTTTTTCTGCTAATTGAGCATCTTCTATTTTTACTCTAATTAAAGTACGACTTCCTGGTTTCATAGTTGTTTCTCCAAGCTGATCAGCATTCATTTCACCAAGTCCTTTATATCTTTGAATTTCACATTTTTTACCTTTTGACTTTTCTTTCATTTCTTCTACAGTATAGGCATACTCTATATTTTTACCAGATTGAATTTTAAATAGTGGTGGTAAGGCTACATAAAGTCTACCATCTTCTATTAATGGTTTCATATAACGATAGAAGAAAGTTAGTAGTAGGCACTGAATATGACCTCCATCTTCATCAGCATCGCTCATGATAATTACTTTATTATATTCACAGTCTTTTATATCAAAGTTAGAACCATAACCAGCACCTATTGTATAAATCATGGTATTAATCTCTTCATTTTTTAAAATATCTTCTACTCTAGCTTTCTCTGTATTTAAGACTTTACCACGTAAAGGTAGAATAGCTTGATATTTTCTATCTCTTGCTTGTTTTGCAGAACCACCTGCAGAGTCACCTTCGACTAAAAATAATTCTTTTTTAGTTTTATCTTTTGATTGAGCTGGAGTAAGTTTACCTGATAAAGCTCGCTCTTTAGGATTTTTACTTTTTCCTTTTCTTGCTTCTTCTCTAGCTTTACGAGCTGCTTCTCTTGCAATTTTACTCTTTAATGATTTAGTAATTATCTCTGTTGCAATCGCTTTATTTTCTTCTAAATAAAATTGTAGTTTTTCTGTAACAATAGAATCTACTATTGTTCTAGCTTGTGGTGTTCCAAGTTTTCCTTTAGTCTGTCCTTCAAATTGCAATAAATCTTCTGGAATTTTAAGAGAAATAACAGCGGTCAATCCCTCTCTAACGTCACTACCTTCTAGGGCTTTTTCTTTTCCTTTAATAAAGCCATTATTTTTAGCATAGTCATTAAAGACACGAGTTAAAGCTGTTTTAAAACCAACTTCATGAGTACCACCATCGCTTGTTTTAACGTTATTGACAAAAGATACAATATTCTCTTGATATGTATCAGTATATTGCATAGCGATTTCTACATCTATTTTATTTTTAACACCTTCAAAGTCTAAAACATTATGTAAAGTAGTTTTATCCTCATTAAGATATTCTACAAAAGCGACTAATCCTGTTTCATAACAAAACTTAGCATGTCTATCATCTTCTTCATCATGCACTTCAATAGTTAATCCTTTAAGAAGAAAAGCAGACTCTTGCATTCTTTCGCAGATAGTTGTATATGAAAAGTTTGTTGTTGAAAATATTTCTGGATCTGGTAGGAATCTAACTGTTGTACCTGTTTTATTAGTAGTACCAATCTTCTTTAATGGTTTATCTACTTTACCACCATCTTTAAAGCGAATAAAGTACTCTCCCTTATCTCTTTTTATAGTTACTTCCATCCATTTAGATAAGGCATTAACAACACTACCACCTACACCATGAAGTCCTCCTGATACTTTATAGCCAGATTCTTCAAATTTACCTCCAGCATGTAATACTGTATATATAACTTCAGGAGTAGGTTTACCTGATGCATGCATTCCTACAGGAACACCACGTCCTTCATCAGTTACACTAACACTTTTATCAGAGTGTATAGTAATGACAATATGTTTTCCATATCCATTTATCGCTTCATCAATGGCATTATCGACAATTTCCCAAACTAAATGATGAAGTCCTCTTTTATCAGTTGAACCTATATACATACCAGGCCTTTTACGAACGGCTTCTAATCCTTCTAATATTTTTATTGAACTGTCATCATATTTAACTGCCATATTTTCACATCCTTTAAGTTTCAAAAAAAAGATACAAAAGCTTTAATCTTTTGCCCTTATCTATTCTTTTCAAGGATTATTTTATCAAAAAAAAGAAGTAAATTCAAGAAACTTCTTTTTATTTAACAATTTATTAGCATAGAATTTAAGTTATTCTTTCTATTGCTCAGTTCTTTCACATGTATAACCGCTATTTTCTAATTCTTGTTCAATAGTAGTTACACTTTGATTTAATTCATACTCTGGATAAAATCCTTCAAACTCTGTAATATTATTAGTAATAAAATCCATATTTAACTGTTCATAGTCTATATTTTGAGTAGTTATTTGAACCGCAGCGCTTACACTACAATCAGCAGTCATACCAATGTCATTTTCATCTAAAACTGTTTTTAGAAATTCACAAGAATTTTCTCTTTCTGTTAAAATACTGCTATCTGTGGCACTATCAGATAATCTATTTGTTGTTACCATACGACTACTTTTTAATCTGTTTTTCTCATATCTAAAAGTTAGATCATAAGTATAGTCTATATTATCAGTTGAATTACTGAAAGTACAAGTCATAGTACCGCTTTTTAACTCATTCGTTCCATTCTTTTCATTCATATAATCCGTAATATATGCTGTTATATCAGGCAAGAAATATACAAAAGCGAAAAGAAATACTAATAACAGTACTAAAAATATAGGATGGCCTTTCTTTTGTTTACCAGTAGTATTTTCTTCTATTTTAGCGGCAGTTGGAATCTGCTCATTATTTTCTGCTACTTTCTTATCTACTTCTTTAGTTTCTTTTGCTTCTACAACTTTAGGTGTGCTATTTTCATTAGTATTATTTGTCGTTGGGGTAATTACTTGTGGAGTATCTACTTTGTTAGTATCTGCTTTATTTTTAGGATCTATATTTTTATCATTTTTATTATCCATAAAACTCCCTCCTATTCTAAGTTAATTATAACATTTAACGTAAAAAGCGTAAACTATTAATTTGCTTTTGATAATCATTACTATTAGTTATGTAAGCACCACTTACCATTATATCAACTAAGTTATTTATTTTTCTAGCAACTACATCATTAACTCCGCCATCAAGACTTATTTTAAAATTAAAATCTTTATACTCTTTCTTTAATACATTTAATTCTTTTAATTTATTAGTGGTTTTTTCTATAAACTTTTGACCACCTTTACCAGGTATTACCCCCATTACTAATATTAAATCAATATAAGGTAAATAAGGAATAAGTTCTGATACTTTATCATCAGGATTTAAAACTAACCCCGATTTTATTCCATAACTTTTTATTAATTTTAAACTACTAATAATATCTTCTAAAGTATCTAAATGAATAGAGATATATTCAGTATTTAAACTAGCATAATCTTTAATGTATTTACTAGGAGACTCCACCATTAAATGAACATCCAATCTCTTATCTGTAAATTTATAAATATGTTTCATTTCTTTAAATGGTAAGCTTTTACCTTCTACATACTTGCCATCTAAAACATCTACATGAATATAATCAACATCAGTGTTATTTAATTCTGTTAAAGTTTTTGGAATATCTTTACTTGTTAGAAAAGATGCACTTATCATTTAATCGCCTCCTCATAAAATTTTAAATAACTATCATATCTACTTTTTATGATCTTACCTTCATCTACTGCTTTTTTAATACTACATTCTTTTTCTTTTGTATGAAAACAATCTTTAAAAGGACAAGTGTAATTAGAAAATTCTTTAAAAGCATATTTTATATCTTCTTTTTTATAAATAGAAAAATCTAAAGCTGAAAATCCTGGGGTATCTAGAACTTTGCCATCTAAGAATTCATATAATTCTACATTTCTTGTGGTATGACGTCCTCTACCTAGGGCGAGAGATACTTCACCTGTTTTTAAATTCCAATTAGGATTTAATTTATTTAAAAGTGTACTTTTACCCGCTCCTGTTTGTCCTATAAAGACATTAGTATTATCTTTAATAAGATTCTTTATTTGGTCTAGGGCTTTATTAGTAATTACTTTATAACCTATATTAGTATAATATACCATTAATTCTTTTATTTTTTCATATGTTTGCTCTTTTATTAAATCTGTTTTAGTTAAACAGATAACTACATCTACATTATTAAGTTCCATGTGAGCGATAAATTTATCTAATAAACCTAAAGAAAAGTCAGGATTAACTAGACTTGTAATGATAAAGGCTCTATCGATATTACTTACCATAGGTCTATTAAAAGTATTTTTCCTTGGCAATATTTCTTCTATTACTAAAGTTTTATCATTAAATCTAACATAATCACCGACTTTAGGTATAAGTTTTTCTTTTCTAAATTTACCTCTTGGAATAGTATTATACTTTTTTCCATTACTATATACAATATGTCTATTACTACTTATCTTAATAATTTGTCCTTGCATATTTACTCCTCTTGAGTGCTAGGTTGATTGGAATTAGAATTATTATTTTCATTATTAGAGTCTTCTTCAACTGGTGGTTCTTCATCATTATTAGACTCTACTAATCTACCTATAGTGATAGTTACACTATCATTACTTCTAACTGTTGATCCATTTGGACGTGACTGAGTGATTACTTTACCAGCCATATTAGCATCAGTTGTATCTTGATATTCTGTTGTTACTGTTACACAAGCATTATTAGCCCATGATGTTACTTCAGCTTCTGTTTTTAAATACCAATCTGGGAAAGTAATATCTTGTAGTACAGTTAAAGTAATAGTATCACCTGATGCTACTTCACTACCTTCATCAAGAGATTGAGAAATAACAAGATTTTGTCCTATTACTGAACAAGTTGTAGAATCTGGCTCTATTTCCTCTATAGTTACAGTAAGTCCCATATCTTCTAATAAATTTCTTGCTTCGCCTACATCCATATTTACATAGTTTTCTAAGGTATGAGTCTCAACTCCTGTTGATACATAAAGAGTTACTTCTGTTCCTTCTTTAACAGTTCTACCACTTCTTGGGTCTGTTCTTACAACTCTATCTTCTTTTACTTCATCACTACTTACTTCTTCTACTTCACTATTTACTTTAAGGCCAGCATCTTCTAATTCATTAGTAGCACGTCTTACAGTCATACCACTAACATCAGGTACTTCTACATCAGATTCAGCAGTTAAAGCAGGAATTATAAAGAAAACAGAGATTAAAGCGATGATAATAACACCAGCAATTATTGATAAAGCAATAATTAATTTATTTGACTTTTTAGTCTTTTCATCTGTTATTGGTGTTGCGATTCCTTCTTCATCATCTTCACTAATTGGTTTCATTATTTTGGTAGTTTCATCAACTTCATTTTCAGGATATGGATATACATATGGTTCTTCATTTATTCTATCATCATTTAAGGCTGTCAATAAGTCATTATGCATGCTCTTAGCATCATCATATCTATTTTTAGGATTTTTAGCAGTTGATTTTAAAATAATATTTTCAATACTTTGAGGTATATCATTATTTAATTTATGAACATCAGGTAAAGGTTCTTTCATTTGTTTTAAAGCTATTTCAACAGCACTATCTCCTTTGAATGGTAATTCTCCTGTTAATAGTTCATAGAAAATAATACCCATTGAATAAATATCACTTTTAATAGTAGTTCCTTTACCAGCAGCTTGTTCAGGTGGAAGATAATGCACTGAGCCCATAACAGAGTTTGTTTGGGTTAATTGGGTTGAATTTAAAGCCATAGCAATACCAAAGTCAGTTATTTTTATTTGACCATCATCCTCTATCATGATATTTTGTGGTTTTAAATCTCTATGAACAATATATGAGTCATGAGCATGAGCCATACCATCAGTTAATTGAAGCATAATATCAATTGCTTCTGATAGAGTTAGGCTACCACGTTTTTTTAGAAGTTGTTTTAAAGTTTTGCCTTCAACATACTCCATAACAATATAATATAAGCCATCATCTTCTCCTACATCATACATAGCGACAATATTAGGATGAGAAAGACTTGAAGCTGATAAAGCTTCACGTTGAAAACGTCTTACAAATTTTTCATCATTTGCAAGGTCTCCTCTTAATACTTTAATAGCAACATTTCTATCTAATATTGTGTCATATGCAAGATAGACATTTGCCATACCACCTTCGCCTATTGATTTAATTATCTCATAACGATCATTAATTTTTTGCCCCTTTGTAACCATTATTCTTCACCTTCTCCTAAAATTAAGTATGCTACTGAAATATTATCAGTGCCTCCTCTATTATTAGCTTTTCTAATTAGTTTAATTACTTTATCTTCTATATCTCCCTCGCCTAAAAGAACTTTTTCAATAGATTCTTCTTCTAACATATTAGTAAGTCCATCACTTGCTAAAAGAATACCATCTATTTCCATATCACAATCAAATATATCTATATCAATAGGATCATTTGCTCCTAAAGCTTTCATTAAAACGTTTTTCTTGGGATGATCTTTTGCTTCTTCTTTAGTTAATTCTCCAGCTGACACTAATAAATTTACTAAGGTATGATCATATGTTACCTTATGTAATTTATTATCTTTCATAACAAAACCTGATGAATCTCCAATATTACCAAATAAAATATAATCTTTAGTAATAATAGCAGTTACTAGAGTTGTTCCCATTCCCTTACTTTCGGGATGAGTTTTTTCATGTCTAAAGATGCTATCATTTATTTCATTAACACTATCTCGTAAAAAATTAACGGCATCCATTTTACTCATATTATGAAAATTCTCATTAAATGCTTTAGCTAAATGAGTAATGGCAATAGATGATGCTACTTCTCCTGCTCTATGTCCTCCCATACCATCAGCGATAGCCATAAGTGTATCATTATCACTGTTATGTACTATTAAGACACTATCTTCATTATGATCTCTAACTTTTCCGGCATCAGTTAAATAAAACGATTTCATATGTCCTCCTTCTTACTTCTAAGCTGTCCACAAGCAGCACTTATAGCACCACCAAATTCTCGCCTAATTGTAACTGTAATATTGTTTTTCTTTAGTATATCATAAAACTTAGCAATTGTTAAAGGGTTACTTCTAATAAATTGTAAAGCTTCTGTTTCATTATATGGTATTAAATTAACATAGGCATTTATTCCTTTTAATAATCTAGCTAATTCTTTGGCATTATCAGCACTATCATTAATACCATTTAGCATAATATATTCAAAAGTTACACGACGATTAGTCTTTTCTAAATAAATCTTAATAGCTTTCATCAAATCTTCTATTTTATATACTTTTGATATAGGCATTAGTTTTTCTCTTATCTTATCATTTGGAGCATGTAAGCTAATAGCAAGATTTACTTGATAAGGAAAATCAGCAAATTCTAGTATTTTTGGAACAAGGCCACAAGTAGATACTGTAATATGACGGGCACCAATATTAAGACCTTTAGGATGATTTATTATTTTAATAAATTTACAAATATTATCGTAATTATCAAAAGGCTCTCCTATTCCCATAATAACGACATGACTGATTCTTAAGTCAGCATCACTTTCTACTTTTAATATTTGTTCTACCATTTCACTTGTTTTTAAATTTCTTACTTTCTTACGTCTACCTGATTCACAAAACTTACACCCCATATTACAACCAACTTGGCTAGAAATACAAAGGCTATTACCATAATCATGGTTCATTAAAACCGCTTCAATATGTTCATTATCATTAAGTTTAAATAAATATTTTTTAACATCTTTACTAGACTCAACTGTAACTATATCAATATTAGAAATACTAAAATCTTTTTTTAATCTTTCTCTAGTTTCCTTTTTTAAATTAGTCGCTTCATCAAAAGAAGTAATTCTCTTTTCTTTAGAATAAAGCCATGCAAAAAGCTCTATCGCATAATATTTTTTATCTTCATTTTTTAAAAAATAGTCTGTTAGTTCTTCTATAGTTAAATCATATATGCTCATAACTCACCTCTATAACAAGAAAATTATACTATAAAATTAAGATAAATACACTAAAAAACTGATAAAATAAATCTATCAGTTTTGTAATATTATTTTTTCTATGCTACTTTAGTTTTTAATTTTTCTAAGATTTTACTTTCTTTTCTACTTACTTGGACTTGGGTTATTCCTAAAGACTCTGCTGTTTCTTTTTGGGTCATATCTTCATAATATCTTGAAGTAATTAATTCTCTTTCATTTTCTTCTAAACTATTAATCGCTTCTTTTAAATCGAGAACACCTACATCATATCCTTTTTCAATAAGAGCGATTTTATTATATAAATTATAATCATCATCTAAATAGCTATCATCTAAACTATAAGCATTAGTAACAGCATTCATAACACTTATTATTTTTTCTTCACTTTCACCTAAAACAAAAGATAATTCTAAAGGCGTAGGATCCCTTCCTAAATTTTGCATTAAATTATTTCTTGTTTCATTTATCTCTTTACTTAACCTATATGTATCTGATGAGACTTTGACTTGGAAGTCACTGTTTAATGTTTTTAAAATTTCTCCTTTAATATAAAATTTAGCATAATCTTCAAAATTAGTTTCTCTTGTCTTATCATATTTTTTTAAGGCTTTAATAAGTCCCATCATACCTGCTTGAAATAAATCATCATAATCACTTCTAAAATTATATTTACTTGCAATTTTTCTAACTAGTCCTTCATACTTTAATGCTTCTTCTACCACTTGTTATCAGCCCTTTCTATTTTTTGTTATCATAAATAAATTAAGAAAAATTAACAATAGTTTCGACACAAGTAGTGTTTAATTTCAACCTACAATTTTTGCAAAAATAATACTTTAAACAAAATACTAAATATTTCTCTTTTAACTGATTTTGTTTTACCTTTAGTGACTTTACTTTTTTCATAGTCCTGGCAAGTAAAAGTTACGTTAGTTTCAACTATAAAATCTTGATATTTAATAGTAAGTACTGTGGTAGAACAGTTATTAGAATAATTAAATTCTAATTTTTTTAAAGGAATAGTACTGCTTTTAATTATCTTAGACAAATCTAAATAATTTGATAAGACTATATTATCGAATAACTCTATACTTTCTTTACGATATAAATAATATTTGTTAATAGCATCAATTACTTTATAGCTATCATTTATTTTCGTATCAATAATATTTTCATTCTTATAAAACTTATAATACTTCCTACGGTAACGATATAATACCTTTTTATCTATAATATTTATATAAAATTTATTTTCAATATTTTCGGTTTTTAAAACCTTATTATCATAGATCGTTTTTGTTAAATGATTAATTAATTTTATATTAATATTATTAAAGCCTTTGTCAGTAATCTCTACTTTTTCATTAATATAGTCACTATTTTCTAATGTAAATTCTCCTTTAATATCGCCTTGATTTAAAAAACAAGTTACTTCTAAATTTAAATATTCCGGACTATATTTTTTTGATAGTTTTATCTTATAGTCATTACCTTCATAAATAACATTATCTTTATATTTTAAAGTTATATTAGTAATTAAAAGATTTTTTATATTTTTAATATTTAAATAATCTATTTTCTTTAAAGCTTGATAATAATAAATAGTTTTGCTTTGTTCTTCTAGGCTTTTATCATAAAGTCTTTTTTCTTGATAAGCAGAATAAGTTCCATAAGTTATTTCATCACTTTTAATAGAATATTCATTATTAGGCTTTTCTAAATATTTGTAATCTTTATTTATTTTCTCTTGATTATAGTAAGTAATTACTTCTATTTTTTCATTTGCATTTACTTTATAGTTAGCATTCACTTCACCTACTTTTAGATAAGGAGTAGTTATAGTTTTAGCAGATGCATTTAGGCATGAAAAAAATAATAATAGTATGATAAGTATTTTCATTAATAATACCTCCTACTATTATTATTTGCTATTTTTAATCTTTTGCTTTAAAAATTAAAGTAAAGATAAAAGTAAAGATAATGGCGGCGGTTATTCCTGTTGCTGTTAAATCAAACATTCCCATAAGTAGGCCTATTATACCTTGGGACTCTGCTGCTAGTAAGGCTCCATGAATTAGAGAATGGCCAAAACTTGTAATTGGGAGTAAGGCCCCTCCTCCTACTTTAGCGATAAAGAAATCATAAATACCAAAAGCATCTAGGGCTGCTCCTATACAAACAAAAAGAGAAGTTATATGTCCTGGGGTTAATTTAGTATTATCTAATATTAATTCAGCGATTAAACATACTATCCCACAGAATAAAAAAGAATTAATAAAATACATTATATCGCCTCCAAACATATTAGATTTGCAATAGATAAAATATTTTCTTTTTGATAAAGCATAATTGGTGAAAATAAAGCTCCTGTAGCGATTAGTATAACTTTTTTATATTTATTTTCCATAAGTCCCTTAATAATCGTACTATAATTAACTAAAGCTGAACAGACAGGGCCACTACCTCCAGCCATCACTTCTTTTTGTTCTTCTAAATCATAGAGCATAGTTCCACAATCATTATAGTTTTTAGATAAATCTATATTATATTCACTAAGCATTAAATCCTTTAAAATTTCTTTTCCATATTTTCCTAAATCACCAGTTAATATTAAATCATAATCACTAGCTTTAGTATTAGTTTCAGTTAAATATTTATATAGTGTATCAGCAGCAGCACCGGCCATAGCAGCGCCCATATTAAAGGGATCTTTTTGATTAAGGTCTACTATGGTACCAATAAGGCCATTAACTACTCTTACTTTACTAGGTTTGTTAGATAAAAGGACACTAGCTCCTCCTGTAGCGGTAAAAGTTGCTGTCTCTGGCTTTGGAGAACCATATTCTGTAGGATTTCTAAACTGTTTTTCACTTGACATATTATGAGATGAGCAAGAAATAAGAGCATTATTTACTTTGCCACTGTCAATAAAAGTTGCACCTATTAACATTCCTTCAATACTAGTAGCACAGGCTGTATAAATACCAAGAAAAGGACTTTTTAGATTTAAAGCTCCATAACAAGATGATGCTATTTGATTTAATAGGTCTCCTGCTATTACTAAATCTATATCTTTAGATGTTAATTTAGTCTTTTTTAGTAATATTTTTATACTGTCTTCTAGTAGTCTAATTTCAGCTTTTTCAAAAGACTTTTCTTTACAGTATAAGTCATCAATATATTTCTTATCAAAGTTTTTAGATAAAGGTCCCTTCGCTTCATAAGGTCCACATACAGTACTAACATTGTCTAAATAAACATTTCTAAAATTAAGTATCATACTAAAACCTCCCATAAGTATCTAACAAGGCCAAAGAACCATGCTGATACTACTCCATAAAAGATAACAGAGCCTGCCAGTTTAAAAACATTACTTCCCACTCCATAAATTGGTCCTTCATTTTTATAGTCTAGGGCTGCACTAGTCATAGAATGAGCAAAACCTGTGATTGGTATTAAAAGTCCAGCTTTTGCTTTAGCTACTAATTTATCAAAGAAACCTAAAGCCGTAAAAAGAGAAGCAAAAAAGATAAAGGTTACAATCATATAGGTAGAAGCATCATTACGGGATACTTCAAAAATCATTATATAAATTCTAATTAACACTTCTCCAAGTAAACCTAAAGATCCTCCTACTAAAAAAGCAATAAGTGCATATTTTAATTTGTTTTCTTTAGGTGTATGTTTTTTTACTAAAGAACTATATTTTTTATTAGTCATGTTATCACCTAATAATATCTTTGACTAAAAATAAATAATTATACAAAAAAACAGAAATCTTTAGTTTGATTCCTATTTTTAGTTTTATTTTAAAATAAACGGATTAGATGCACTTCCACTACCTGATTTTATCATAACATTGTTATTTAACATAATTGTTGGTCTTATTCTTTTATATCCAGATGTGGTATTTAAATCAATATAGCCATTACCTTTAATTACATAAGCTTCATAGTTATTAAGAGAATTACCAGTTAATAACCACCATTCTGTTTCTTTTAGTCTTAAATAATTATAGTTTTGACAACTCTTATCAGTAGTTGCTAAGCAATTGGCATCTAATGAGGCATTCATATAATCACTAACAGTTAATAAACCTATCATTTGATTTTCTAAAACGTCAGCACACTCTATTGTATTATCTTTAGCTGTATCAGATGGAGAACGTTTACCTATACATAAGTTAAAAGTTGTTAATTTTTGTTTATCATTATTACTTAATAATCTATAATCATTACTATTTTTATTATTATAAAGATCATCTAGATACTCATAGACTCTACTAACTCTATAATCATTAAAACCACTATTAAATAGTCTATCTGGATTATATCTATCATCATAATAAGATGATAAAGTTGAGATTGGTTCATTTAAAATTAATAATAGCTTATTATCAGAAGTTACTTTAACTATTCTAAATATTTGATTATCTAAACTAACATAATTATTGACATCATCACCACGATAAACAGTTTCCCCATTCATTTGATATAAACCACTACCAGAAGTTACTATTCCTTGTTCTAAAACAGCTTTGTATAATTCTTTAGTAGTATAATTATCGCCACAATCAAGATATGGTGTATAAATTAAATTGTCATTTATCATAGTTACTTCTACTCTACCACTACAACTTTCACCTTCACGAAGTTCACTTAGAGGATCCATATAACCAGCTTCTGCTAAGGCACTAGCTCTAACAGTCACTGTTTCTCCCTCTTCTTGTGGTAATAGGCCACTTTGAACTTCATAATACTCCATAGCAGAGTTTTTCATTATTTCTTCTATTTCTTCATAACTTTTATTTCCACCAGTTACTAAAGATATTATTAATATAATAATTAATATTAATACTAGAACTCCTACTACTATTAACATAATTCTCATTAATTTCTTTTTCATAGCACTATTATCTTTAGTAGGTTTTGGAGCTTCAGCTTTAGTATTATTAATTATTTCTTGACCTTTATTATCATTCATAGTAAAACACCACCTCTTAAGCTAAATAAATTGTAGCATTATTTACAAATAATTGCAATTACTTACGATTCTTCTTGTAAATAACGTAAAGTCTCATAAGCTTTAGGGTTAATAGTCTTATTTTTTTCTTTTAAATTCTTTATTTGATTGTTAAGACATAATATAATAGCTTCATCAATATTCTTATAAGCTAGGCTTCTTTCTTCTATAATACCAGGATAATTTTTCCCTTTTTCAATCTTATCTGCTAAATAAACAATTTTTCCTAATAAATCCATATTAGGATAACCTGTAGTATGGTATCTAATGGCTAAAACCATATTATCAGTAAAATTATATTTTTCTTTAACAATAACAGAAGCTATAAAACCATGAACTATATTTTTATTTTCTTTTAATAACAATTCTTTAGGAAGATTATATTCCTTTATAATTTTTTCATTTTCTAAAGGAGATAACTCTTTACATAGATCATGAGTTAAGCCACATAACTCACACTTTAAAATCTCACTTTCACTAGCATGATAATGTTTAGCTAAAGATGATGCTTCTTCCATTACTCTAAGTGAATGATTATATCTATAGTCTGATAAATTTTCTTTTACATCTTTTTTTATTTCTTCAATGTTCCACATATTATCACTTCAATAATATTATCCCATATTTACTTCTTTAGGTAAAGTTACTATTACTCTTGTACCTTCTCCTTTGACTGAATTATACACTATAGTACCATTATGTTGTTCTATTATTTCTTTAGATAAACTAACTCCTAGGCCACTACCTCTTTTTTTAGTAGTAAAAAACATTTCACTAACATTATTTAAAACATCTTTATCCATACCTACCCCATTATCTTCTATAATTATATTCATAAATTCTTTATCACTTTCTATACTTATATTTATTTTATTTTCTTTTTTAGTTTCATCTTTCGCCTCAATTGCGTTTTTTAGAAGATTAATAAAAACTTGTTTTAATCTATTATAATCAGCATTAATATAAATATCGTCATCAGGTAAATTGAAACTTGCTTCTATGCCATTTTTTTTAAACAATCCTCCTAAATATTCTTCTAAATCTTCTAATAACATGACAAGATCCATCTCTTCTTTTTCTATTTTTATCTTAGTATAATCTAGAAAATCATCCATAAGAATTAAAGTCCTTGTTATTTCATCTTTAATAATAGGAATATACTTTCTTACCTTTTTCTTATCATTAATATCTATCATATCAAGGTATCCTTTACAAACAGCGATAGGATTTTTTATTTCATGAGTTACTTTAAATAATGAACTTCTTAATTCCTTTTCTTTTTCAATATTTTCTAAGTCACATCTTAATTCTATTATTTTTTCTCCTTTAGCAAAGATAGAAATAATTAGATTAGTGACAAAATATAAAGTTATGATAATTGTAAATAAATAAAATAGATTTGATGAAAAATTAGCTTCTGGATTGATAAACCAAAATACAGCTAAAGATAGCATGAAACTTTTTATAATGATAAAATAATTAACAACATTAATTGGTTTTAATTTTCTTTTTACAAATAATGAATATACTATTAAATAACTACTATACTCTAATGCAAGGAATAAAGGACTAATACTTAAAAAGAGACTTTCATAGACAATTAATATTAAAGATAAAAATATTGCTAAAGGTATTTTTCTTTTGTAATAGCATATAAGTAATGGTATATCAAATAAAATAATAGGATAATCATTATAACAGCTTGTTCCAAATCTTAAAACAAAATATAGTGAACTAATTATTGCTACTTCAAAACCTAAATCTTTTTCTTCTACCAGTAAATTTTTCTTATAAATTGTATATAGTAAATATAAAGATAAAGGACAAAGTAAAAAGATAATACTTTTGATTATAACCTCAATATACGACATATTTTTCCCTCTTTCTAAAATAAGTATATGTCACTACTTTGTAGAAATTTGTCGAAAAATGAGGAAAAAGAAAAAATAGAGATTATTCTCTATTTTAATTCATCAATATATTTTTTTAATTGTTTTGATTCAGGCCCTAAGATAATTTTTAATTGATTATTAATTTCTACGATACCTTTAGCACCTAACTTTGCAATCGATTCTTTATCTGCTTTAGTAATATCTTTTAAAGTTACAATAAATCTAGATAATTTCGATTCTGTACTTATAATATTATCTTTTCCACCAAGGTATTCTACTAATTTGTTTAAATCAATATTAGCATCTTTCTTGTTAGCTTTTAAAACAGCAAGTAAGATAATTAATATTACTACTATAATAATTACATATTGTATATCTAATAAACTCATATCTAACACCCAATATAATTATACTCTATAAATAAAAAAATTAAAAGTGGAAATTATAGAAACAAATTCACATAAACTAATAACAGAAGTTATAGGTAATTGACTACACGAAAAAAGAATAGTCTCATAACCTATATTAGATAATAGATAAGAGGTGGTGTTTTTGTGGATAAGAAAGAAACATGTTGTTTAGGAAAACTATTAAAAGTTATTGATATATTACAAAGAAATACTAGTGGTAGTGATTGTTTTGATGAGTCTTGTACAAGACCTTATTTAGGAAGTAGCCCTAATATTATTTGTTTTAATACTAGGCCAGTTACTTTCTATACTAGAAATGGTAATATATTTAGTACTACTTATACATTAGATGGTACTACTAATACTTCTTCTACTTTTAGAGTGGAGTCTGTTGATGATTGCTGTGTTAAATGTCGTATTTTAAGACCTAATCCTGATACTAGCGATGTAACAAGAGCGTTTCTATCTACTAATGAGTTTATAACAATTAATCTAGATTGTATCTGTGTTATTAGTTGTTTAGATGATATTATCATTGATAATTTATAAAAGGAGGAGATTTTATGTGTAATGAAAAAAATTGTTTAACATCCATACTAGAGACAATTCTTTGCTTACAAAATGTTAAAGATGATGCTTGCGAAGTACTAGGTTGTGATAAGCCTTACTTAGGTCCTACTCCTAATTTCGTATGTTATAATACAAGGCCAATAAACTTCTATAATTGTTCAACTGGAGAACTTTGGGCTTTTCCTTATACGATAGGATCAACAAGTGGTACTTCTTCAGTTTTTAGATTAGAAAATTTGGAAGGTAATTGTTGTACTTGTAGAGTATTAACGACAAATCCTGATACTAGTAGTAGTGAACCTTATCTTTTAACTAATACATTCTTTACTATTAATTTAGATTGTGTATCTGCTGTTAGATGTTTGCCAGATGTATTTATAAGTGGTGTTTAAAAAATAAAGTCCATCTTTATACTGATGGACTTTTTATTTCTAATGAAGTAATTGTTGAAATTGGTATTACTTCATTATCTAAAGTAATGATAGAATCATTTTTCCTTAAAGCAAGATAGGTATCAACTGTTTTATTAGAAAAAGTAATAGTTACAGGGATATTAAAGGCATAACCTTTAGTTTTAAAAATCTTATTTATTTTTTCTTCAATTGATAAATTATTATCAATATTTTTTTCAAGTTTTTTTGTATTTATTCTATTGCTTACTTTCTCATAATAGTATTTTTGATTAGTATCTTTAGGACTATCATTAAGTTTAAAAATTGGTGGTAATTGTTTCATAGATTTCCCTCCTATTACATTTTATGTTTTTTGACTAATAAAATTGTCTTTTTTTTGATATAATAGTAATGACCTTGATGAAAGAAGCGTGTTACTATGAGGAAAAAAGAAAGAATTGACTTAACAATTGTTATACCTATTGTTTTATTTTTTATTATAAGTATTACTAGTATATACAGTGCAATGACTTATCTTTCTCCTGATAATGGTAATTTAGCACTGAAACAAGCGATATGGTATTTAGTTGGTGTTGTTATAATTATAATACTACTTAAATTAAAAAATGATTATTTGTATAGGAATGCATGGTTCTTTTACATAATTGGAAACATCTTACTATTATCACTTCTTCTATTTGCACCAGAAATAAATAATAGTAAGTGTTGGTTTGTTATTCCTTATATAGGTAGTTTTCAACCGAGTGAATTTATGAAAATATTTATTATGTTAGTACTTGCTGTTATGATTTCTAATTTTAGAGAAACGACAGACCATCCTAGTATTAAAGAAGAATTTATATTTATTTTAAAAACTTTAATAGTTGTCTTAATACCTAGTGTTTTAACTTTCTTAGAACCTGATACAGGTGCTGTTATGATTTATTTTATAATTTACTTTTGTATGATGTTTACATCAGGTATAAGACTTAGATGGTTTGTTGTTTTAGGAATAATAATTGCTGTCGTTCTTAGTTTAGTTTTAGGATGCTATTTTCTTAATGAAGACTTATTTGTTAGTATTTTTGGAACTGATTTATATTATAGATTTGATAGAATCTTAGATTGGCAAAATGGTAGTGGCTTACAACTTGAAAATGCTCTGGCAGCGATTGGATCAGCAGGAGTATTTGGACATGGCTTTAATCAAACACCTATTTATTTTCCTGAGTCTGGAACTGATTTTATTTTTGCTGTATTTGCTTCTAACTTTGGGCTTTTAGGAGCGATCATTTTAATTGGTATAATTATTTTCTTTGACACAAGATTAATTAGTATGGCTACCAAAAAGATAACATCACGTGATAAGTTTGTAATTTCAGGTATTATTGGAATGCTCGTATTCCAGCAAGTACAAAATATTGGAATGACGGTTGGACTCTTACCTATTACAGGTATTACTTTACCTTTTATTAGTTATGGTGGTAGTAGTTTATTATCTTATTTAATTTTAGTTGGTATTATTTTAAATATAAGTAATGAGAAAGAAAGAGAATATAGCGTTTAAAAAAATCAGGTGATTAAACCTGAATTTTTTATTATCTTACTATATATTTTTATCATATAACTTTATCCAGCCAAGTTTTAACCATAAATTAATTTCTTCATAACTTTGTACGTTAGTACTTGGCATTCTTAATATTATTATTTGAATATTCTTATTATAAACTAAATTTTGCATTAAAGCGAAAGTTAATTCAGCAAAAGTTTCTGCGCCTATATAGCCATCTATTCCTTCTTTAGTTTCATTCATAACAAATAACATACTTGTTTTTGTTATATTTTCAAAAAACTCTTTATGTATTTTAGGATATAATTCTATAAACTTTTCTTTTTTTATTGGTCTAGGATAGTCTAATATATTATAGCCTTTCTTTTCAAAATACTTTATCCAATAATTTATATTATCTTGAAGTTTAGCACTTCCAGAAATAACTACTTTTCTCATTTATTTTTACCATTATGAAGCACTTCTTCATATACTTTTTTTAATTGTTTGCCTACTGTTTTAATATCACAAGACTCTGCTATTTTTCTTGCTCCTTTACTTACGCTTTTTAATTCTCCATTTAGAAACATTTTTATTTTCTTTTCAAACTCATCGACATCTTTTGCTTTATAAACATTAACACTATCTGTTAGATAATTAAATATTGGTATATCTCTTATTATTGTATTAGTTTCCATAGCACATGCTTCGATGATTGGAATACCTTCTGTCTCTTCAAAAGTTGGGAATAAATATAAGTCACATCCTCCTAGGGCTTCTCTTATCATTTCCTGTGGTACATGGCCTGGGAATTTAATATTAGGTAAGTCTTTTGATTCTTTTAAAGCCTTTTTTACATCACTAGTCGCTGCAGTGATTGGACTTGATCCAAACCAAATAAATTTATATTCAGGTAGACGTTTAGCAAGTTCTACAAAATCAACTATTCCTTTTCTTCTACTATATATTCCAATGCCAACAATTACTTTATCATCTTTTTTATAATCATATCTTTTACGAAAAGTTTCTTTATACGATTTATTAGGCTTAAAGAAATCTAATTCTAAGCCATTAGATATAGCAACAATTTTTCTATCTTCTAAACCTTTATAATGTTCTAGTATATTTTTAGAATACTCTGTAGGTGTTACTATAATATCACCAAAACGATAACATTTTATAATCCACCATTTAAATAATTTGCTAGTTAAGTGACCAAAGATAAAACCATCACGATAATCTTCCTCTGTTGAATGAGCATGATAAACTATTTTTATACCTTTTTTCTTAAGTTTTCTGGCAAGAAAATACGATTTTAAAAAATAAGTATTTATATGTGCAATATCATAAGTATCATTTATATCAGTAGTATAATCAATGTCTTCTAATTTTAAAGCTTTCATTTGATGTTGTATAGCTTTGCCTAATCCGCTTACTCCAATTACTTTTAATCCTTCTGCATATAATAAAACCTTCATTTACTTCATTCCTTCCTTATATATAATCTTAACATATATTTTTTTGCAAATAAATATTGACAAGCATTTTTTTACTATGCTATAATCAATTTGTTCAGTTCGAAATGGGGAATTAGCTCAGCTGGGAGAGCGTCACGTTTGCACCGTGAAGGTCAGGGGTTCGATCCCCCTATTCTCCACCATTTAGAATTTATCCTCTGTTTATCAGAGGTTTTATTATTTAAAAATTAAGTTAGGCTTGTCCTAGCTTTTTTTGTCATAAATATAAGTTATTTCATATTTTATATTAGGTGGTGAGATAATGGAAAACTTTTATCATAATGGTTGTTTTATTTTAGGACCTACGGGGCCTACTGGACCTACTGGTGCAAGCGGTGTTACGGGGCCTACTGGAGAAACTGGGCCAACGGGACCAACTGGAGCGATAGGTATAACTGGTCCTACTGGGCCTACGGGGCCTGGACTAAGTAATAATTATGGTCTTTTCGTAAATCAAGCAACAGATATTAGTTCTGGTAGTTTAATTCCACTAGCTTTACAATTTAGTGGGGGAACACCTAATATTACTGTAAATAATACTACAATTACTTTACCAAGTCCTGGTACTTATTATGTTTCTTTTAGTTTAACAGGAAGACTTGGAGTTAATCAAAATGGATCTATAATTCCTATTATTAATGGAATACCTCAAGATCGTTTAGCTCCTACTAACAATACTAATAGTGTTAATAGTGATATTACGATACAAGATGGGACATTAATTCAAGCTCCTACTGATAGCACTGTTCAATTTTTATATACTGGTAGTACTGCTGTTTCTAGAGCAAACTTTTTCGTTTCAGTTTTTAAAGTATCAAATCTCTAAAATATATACTTGTCTATCATAGATTTTTCTACTTCTACTAAAATTATAATTTATACAAAAAGACCTAGAACTTTATTTCTAGGCCTTTTTACTCTGCTTCTTTTTTCTTATTACAAACCAATAATATATTGCTACTATAAAAATTATTACTAATATTATTAAAATTATATTAGAAAAGTTGTCTAGGTAACCTACAATAGTTTCCCATTTATCTCCTACTATACTACCCACTATTATTAAAACTGTATTCCAAATTAGAGAACCTAATATAGTATAGATTAAAAACTTTTGCATAGGCATTTCACTCATACCGGCAGGAATAGATATTAAACTTCTAACAATAGGTATAAATCTACAAAAGAAGACTGTTTTATTTCCTTTAGTATCAAACCATTTATCAGCTTTTTCTATATCACTTGCTTTTAATCTTAATACTTTACCTATTTTACCACTTATTATTCTTTTTAATCTCTCTTTATTAAAGATTTTACCAATATAATAAAGTACTATCGCTCCAAGTAGGGAACCAAGTGTTGCTGCAAGTATCATTATAGGTATATTAAGTGATGTATAAGTAGTCATAAAACCACCAAATACTAATATTACTTCTGATGGTATTGGTGGGAAAATATTTTCTATAGCAATTAAAAGGAATACTCCTATATAACCAAATTGCTCCATGGCATTAATTATTATTTGTTCCATATATTTCTCCTTTACTAGTTTTGTCTTTTTTATTATAACATTATAGCTATTAGATGTCACTATAATTTATCTTTATATTTCCTTAATAAGTATTCTTCTTCTAAAAAGTATCTATCATTTATTTTTACTAAATGATGATAATCTCTTTTAAAGTCTTTAGATCTTTTTACAATCTTACTTTTTTTAAATTTATATTTATGTAAATATCTTTCTAAAAAAAATTTTTCTAAGTAATAATTTATATTTTTCTTTTCTGTTATTAGTTTTATTAGTAAAAGAATTATTATTAGCAAAATATTTAAGGTGGGATTATAAAAAAATAAAATAGTAATGATAATTAGAAATATAAAAGAGATTAAATAAATTATTTTAAAGCTTAATTGGTATGATGTTAAATAACAGATAAGTATTTGCATTATTCTTCCCCCATCTAGAGGATATATTGGTATTAAATTAAATAAAATAATACTATAATTAATAGTGGTTAATAAATCTTTATAATTATAAAAATATGGTATATTCATCAAAGTAAAATAACCAATTTGCTGTAAGATGGGGCCCATTAATAAAACTATTAGTTCTTCTTTTAGGGGACAATTTACTTCATGGTTAAATTTGGAGACTCCACCAAATGGATAAAAAGTTATTTTATCTGTTTCCCAATTTAAAAAATAAGCAGTGAAAAAATGACCACATTCATGAACTAAAAGGAGGATGCCAATAATTATAGTTATATTAAAATATCCTGATAATAAAGATAAAAGCAGTAAAAAATAACAACTAGGATGAATAGATATTTTAGTTAAGATATTCTTTATAATCAACAAAGTTACCTTCTTTTTGAAATGCTAGGTAAAGATTAGTATCTATTGTTTCTCCTATTAAAGAGCCTTTTTCTACATAATCATATATATTTACATTTGCTAGAACATTACCATAGAAAATATCAACACCATTCATCTGTTGGACGATAACTGTCTTACCATATTTATCTTTATCGCCAATAAAAACTACTATACCGCTATCTAAAGCTTTAACTAAATAATTGGATTCTACAGTTAACTTAACACCATCTTCATACACACTCTTATCAGAGTAAACTAACTCTTCATTAAAAACTTCTTTAGTTTCATTTTTATCTTTATTGCCTAAAAAATACTTATCATATAATTCTTTAAAGTCAGTAAATGGTAATGATGTATTATAAACATATTTATTAAAATTATTTTTAAAATCTAAATTCATTTTGAAACCTATTAAAAGTATTAAGGTCACAATTGTGGTTAATAAAACTTTGGTTATAAATATTCTTATATGTTTTTTTAAGTTGTTATTAGACTCTTTTGGCTTCTTTTTATAAAATTTTGATTCTACCATTTATATCACCACTAAATTATATGAAGTAAATAAAAGAAAAAGACTTCAGTTAAGATGTCTTTTGTGTGGCAAATACTTACATATTAAGTAGATAATTTCTCCATAAATAATATTTAATATTAAACTATGACTAATTAAATAAAGAACATTTTCTATTGTGATTGGCACTACATTGAAGATAAAAAGGCTTAGTGAAAATATTATTTGATAAAAAACGATAACAAAAATAATTAAAAAAAGATTAGTTAATAAATTAAGTTCCATTTTTTTGTATATAAAGCTAACAATATACCCTATTAATAGAAAGAAAATTGCATGAGTAAATAAAAGATTTGTATAAAATAAATCGTAAAGGAAGCCTACTACACCTATTAGGATAAAATAGTCTTTTGTTCTTTTTTTAAAGAATGGATAAATTACTATTAAGCTAATAAGGGTAAAATAAGGGGTAAATAAAGAAATATCTCCTAACATATAGGGAAGAAAATTACTTAAAATGCCATCTAAAAAGAAAGAAATAACGACGATTACTATTTGAAATATCAATTTTCTTCCTCCTTTAGGACAGTTACATAATGAATATTATTAAAATCTTGGTCAGTCTTAACTCCTAAAGTTTTACTTATACCATACTTATCATTTGTGACAGTCTCTACTTCCCCTATATAAATTCCTCTTGGAAACATTCCCCCTAAGCCACTAGTAGTAACTACATCTCCTTTTTTAATATCTACTTGACTATCTACGCCACTTATTAAGACTAGATTATTATCTTTATCATAGCCACTAAGTATAGCGGTAGTCTCACCTGTTGTAGTAGCGATAGATACTGATACTTTATTATTTACATCATTAGCAGTTATTAGTTTTATTTCACTAGAATGGTCTGTAACATTTTGAATTTTACCAATAAGACCATTTTTAGTAATAGCGACCATATTTTTTCTTAGACCATCTTTTTTACCTTTATCAATAGTAAGTGTTTGATACCAATAACTTCTATTTCTAGTAATAACAGTAGCATTAACAACGTCATACCCTGTTAAAGTCTGATTCAAATCTAGTGTATCCCTTAATTGTTCTATTTCTTCTTCTAAATGAACATTTAAGTTTTTCTGAATTACATAACTTTCTGTTTGATCACTATCTTTATCAGCATTTATAGAAGTAAATGGTAACATAACTCCTTTCATGACAGTAGTTGCCACATCTTTAAAGAAAGACTCTATAACAGTTATCTTTCTATTTGATGATAGTGAGTAAAAAAGTATGAAAAAAGAACATACAATAACTATAATGATAATAATAATTTTTTTCTTTTTCTTGCTTTTTCTATACATAGTAACTATTCCTTTCAAAGTTTAGTATACCCATATCTTTGATTTTTTGCAATTAATCTAGCAAATTATTTTCGAGAAAACTGTAATAATCATTCTCACTGACAATTAAGTGATCATATATTAAAACGCCATGAATGATGCCAAGCTTGATTAAATAGTTAGTAAACTCTATATCTTTAGGACTAGGATTTACAACTCCTGATGGATGATTATGAACACATATTATATAACTTGCATTTGTTTTATAAGCTTCTTTAAATATTTCTCTTGGATGAACACTGCTTTTAGTCATAGTACCTTTAAATAATAATTTACTACTTAATAGTTTTTTCTTACTATCTAAATAAATGCAATAAAAGCATTCTTGCTTTAAACCATAAAAAAACGATTTACAAAAATTATATATATCTTTAGAATTAGATAGCTTTATCTTTTCTTTATCATTTTCTAAAAATATTCTTTTACCAAGTTCTACAGTTGCTAATATTTTGGCAGCTTTAACAGGACCTATTCCCTTTATCTTAGTTAGTTCTAAATATGACAAATTAACAAAGTTTTTCATATCTCTTACTTCTTTTAAAAGTTCAAAAGCAAGTTCGTTGGCATTAACGTTTTTTACACCTTCTCCAAGAATAATGGCTAAGAGTTCACTACTAGAAAGACTGCTAGCACCTTTTTTTATTAATTTTTCTCTAGGTCTTTCACTAATAGGTATTTCTTTTATCTTCATAAATTGTCCCCCTTCTTTTATATTTTATACGATAAAGATAAATTTACTCCAAAACAAATTCTTGATAGTTAGCTAGTATTACTTCATTGATTGCTAAAATTTCATCATTTGAGGAAGTTTTATTTAATAAAATATCCATCTGTTCTAACATAGCTAGAAACTCTTCATTGGAGGCACTCATTTTTTTTATAGAGCAATTAATTCCTAGGTCATTATATAACTTTTTTAATTTATCTAAGTTATCATTATCTTTAGTAATAGCAAGATAGACTATATAATTAGCATCTTCTTTTACAATTAAGTATGTTTTGATATTATTATCAGTCACAGCTTTATTAGCTTGATCTTCAGTACTATAACTTCCTTCCATTAAAAAATAAGTACTATTTACTTCTCTAATAACACTTTCTGACTCTAATTTATATTGTTCAAATAAAAAATTTCCTAAAACAGCACCTATTAAAATTGCTATTATCATCGTTATAAAAAAACTCTTTGTCATTATTATCACCGTCTTAATCTTAACAAAGAAATCAACACTATTTTGTCGAAAGTTGTAGTAAAAATTTAAGAAAAGTGATAAATTAATAATAGGAGGATTTTATGAAAAGAAAATTTAAGATTTGGCAGGTATTTTTAGGAGTATTTATTTTATTTTTAGTTACAGGATGTGGAAATAGTGATAATACTTCATCTATGACTTGTACAAGAACTATGGATCAAAATAATATCAAAACAAGTTTAAAGTATAATGTGGAATTTAAGGATGGTTATGTTTTAAGAATCAAAAGTGTGGAAACGGTTGAGACTAGTAGTAGCGATATTTTAGATACTTATAAAGAACAAATTGAATCTTTATATAGTCCCTACCAAGATGTAGATTATTATGAGTATAATGTCAATATTGAGGATAATAAATTAACTTCTACAGTTGATATTAATTATGAAAAAGTAGATACTGATAGATTGCTTGAGATTGACTCTGCTAATGGACAATTAATAAAAGATGGTAAAATTAGCGTTAATGATATCAAAAGTGTCTATGAGAGTCTAGGAGCAATATGTGAAGAAGACTAGTTTTGTTTAACTAGTCTTTTATTTTTAATGATAAAGTATGAATAATAGCATCTTCTTTAAAATTGTAGATCTCTCCCATTAAACCATCTATTGTAGAAATAACAGCAAAGCCTGGAGCACAATTGTCAAAATTATAATAATTTGGTTGTAAATTACTACAACTACCTATTTTAAAAACATTTCTATTTTCTTTGAATTTAAATAAATGAGAATGGCCTTGTAAAATGACATCATAGTTATAATGTGGTGGTACCAAGATTGAAGGCGTTACTTGATGCTCCATAAATAATTTATAATCAGAGCAATTTATATAGGCACCACCTGGACCTAAAATAATAAAAGTACGAGATGATAACTCTTTATATAAATCAATACCTAGTTGTTTAAATTTAGTATCGTGATTACCTAGAATAGCATAAGTAGTCATATTAAGAGGAAAAATATCATGAAATAAAGTTATCTGTTTATAAAGTTTTGTAATTAATTCATTTTTGGTAAAAACATCTCTTTCGTCAAAGCCATCTAAAATATCACCTAAATGTAAAACTTTGTCTATGTTATTATCTTTAAAAAAATCATAACTTTTCTTGATATAGAAAGGACTTGCTAATTCACTTCCAATATGAGTATCACTTATAATGCCTATTTTTGATTCATTTATTATTAAAGAAAATTGATACTTACATTTAAGAGTTTCTAATACTTCTTTTCTTTCTTTAGTAATATTTTTATCATGTAGACCATAATCTAATAATCCTAACATTTCAGTATGCTTTAATTTGTAGTTTTCCTTTAAAATGTAAAAATTATCTAAAGTCAATTTACTTATAATTTCTTTGTACTCTAAATCTTTTTTCATTTTAACCCTTAGATTTTTTTTATTATTTTATAAGTTCTTATATAATATCCTTTTTTAATATAGAACTCAAGACCGTTTTTATTGGTACCAAAGACATCAATATCTATATATTTACAATTAATACTTTTTAAATAAGCTTCAGCTTGGTCTAATAAATAACTACCTATACTTTGTCCCCTTTCCTTTTCTTTTATAATTAATTTAAGGATTCTACCTCTTTTAGGACATCTACTAACATATTTATGACCAAATGGTAAATCATCAACAGCACAAATAGTAAGGCCTAATACTTTAGAGTCTTTTATAGCAAGAAAGATTTTGCCTTCTTTTTCTTTTACTAAGTTCATTATTAAATTAAAATACTCTTCTTTATAATTACTTACACTAGTCATTATATTTTGTTCATCTATTTTAGCATGATAATCTTGTAATTCTTCTAATAAATCTTTTACGTCTTCTTTATATTTATCTTTATATACAACTATATCTATCATTTTCCACCATATTTAGCCTTTCTAACTATATAGTTATATTATCATATAATTAATTGCTTTGCATAGAAAAGAGGCTTTAGATTACTTTTAGCCTCATCTTGTTTTTCCACTATAAGTTTTGGAAAATAAATCGTTTGTCATTAATCTTTCTAATTGTTCTCCTGTTATATTAATTACTTTACCACCTTTAGGATTAATCTTTTTATCACCAAAGACAATCCAAATTGCATCTATAGCTTTATCTGGCATATAAGATTCGCCATCTGTAAATATTATTTTATTTTCAACTCGTCTTGTAAAAGCATTAACTGCTACATCAAAATCTGTACCACCGCCACCAACAAATTCCATTTTATCAATATCTTCTTCTGTGCGTATTTCTGTAAAGCCGTAGAATTCATCATCAAAACAACCAACTTTGACTTTAGAATTTTTTAAAATATTTTTACATTCTCTTAAGAAATTTTTTAATAGAGTCTCAGAAACAGAACCACTTGTATCTAGTAATATTTCTGTTTCAGGACGCGGTATTTCTTCAAGATAAGGAGTTACTACCCCATCTTCAATAGTAGCATTACGATAAGACCAATCAATATCATATTTAATGGCTTCTTTTAATAAGCGTCTCCAATCAATAAGTGGCGATGAATTACCTATATTTTTAACAGTTCTTAAATCTTTAGTACTACTAGCAGTATGAGATTCTCTAACAAGGTCATCTTGTAGTTTTTCTAAATTCCTTTTTCTTTCTGTTTTATTTTGTTTAAAAACTTCTTTTTCTCCTAAAGATTCAAATTCTTTTTGAGCCTCTTCGAGGAAATCATTTTTTGTTTCTGCCTGCGTTTGGTTTTTAGCATCTTCTAAAGCTTTTTCCCAGGCACTATGCGTATCATGCCCTACATCCTGGTTTGATGATTGACTATTTTCATCTTTATTCTTATCTTTTTTCTCTTTTAATAATTCTTCATATAACTCTTCGGCATCATAATTAATAGCTTTTTCAATATCTACAGAGCCTTCTATTAAAGGCAATCCATCTTTTTTTAATAGGGCATTTATAACACCATCGGTAGCTATGTTCCATACTTCTTTATCTTTATCCTCGCTTCTATTAATATGATTTAGAGCAATGTGACAAATTTCATGAGCAAAGAGAAAGACTTGTTCATCTTCCGTAATATTATTTAAGGCATCTTCATGATAATAAACTTTCTTACCATCTGTTCCTGCAGTAGGGACGCCATTAGAATAACAATTATTATCTTTTACAAATTCTGTCGCTGCTACTATACTACCAAAAAGAGGATATTTAATTAATAACCTTCTTTTTATTGTTTCTATATCAAGTTTCATTTAGATTTCCTTAGATGTGTGCTAATAGCGAATATACTTCTTCATTAAGAGGTTTTTCTTTTAGATTAGTAGCAGTTACAATAATAAGGCAATTTTTAGGTAAATCAAAAGTACTTATTTTTCTATATTTCAATATTTCAATAAATTTAGTTTGATCATTATTAGGAATTTGATTTAAGTTGTTGATAATTAAAATAGGCTTATCTTTTATTTTTATTAATTCTTGATACCAAGTAGGTGCTACAAAATTTATATCTTCATAGTGACCATTTAGTAAAGAAATATCACAATTTGCTTCTAAGATAATAGCATTTTCAAAAGTATCAGTATCTATAGGAATATTTTCTAATAGAATTGGCATTATATTAGTTTTTATATAACTATCTAATATTAATAGTCTTTCTTTATTCATCGACTTATCGCTCCTTCCTTTTGACTATTCATTCTTAACTCTGCTATTTTTTGAAGTCTAAGTTCATCACCATGAGCCCAAAGGCTATCAAAGGTTGATGTCATTTCTTTTCCTAATTTCATAACAAAGTTTCGTATAGTTTCGATATTTTCTTCATCGACGGAGGAGAGTCCGGCCGCTGTAGCAAATTTTTCTGATACATTCATTTCTAAATCATTTTCTGTATAATTACCATTTAATACATCTTCTACAGTTATAACTCGGTATTTAGCAAAAACGGTAAAATCTCTTGTTAATTCTTCGCCTATTAGAGCTCTTAACATTTCAGGTTGTTTTGTTTTATATAAAACTTTAGAGGCCATTTCCCATTTTCTTGGGTCAGCATTTGGTTTTTCACCAGTATATGGGGTTCTTAATACATCTTGACCACTATATGATTTATAAGCGATATAAGCATAAATTGCAGGATGAATGGTTAATTCTTCTTCTTTCTTTGTATAATCTAATCTTTCATAGCTTGTTTTTTTAGTTGAAGCCCACTTTAGCCAGCCATCTACGGTAGTTTTTATGTAGACATGTGCAAATCTATTAAATAGCGGTTCAGCCATAGTATTGGCGGCTAGAGAGTCATTTAAATCGTTACCAGCTGCTACTATTCTACAGTTTTCTGGTAGTTTCCAAATACCATTTACTTCACCATCTAAAACTATGTTAAAGGCCATACCTTGAATAGAAGGTAGGGTATTTGTAATTTCGTCAAAGAAAACAATATGAAGTTTATCTTTTTCTGCTTCACATTTTTTAGAAATCTTTTGAAACCAAGTAGGAGGTACATCAATCATTTCGCCTGTCGCTTGATTGAAGACACTTTTACCATTTAAACTTTCAGGAGTAGCATTTCTTAAATATATAATTTCACAATCAGGATCAAATTGTTTTACTCTAGCACTTTTACCTTCACTACTTCTTCCATGCAAGAAAACGGCTACATTACTTTCTAATGCTCCTTTTATAATCTCTTCTTCTGTTACTTGATCAAAATTAAATTTATAGGGATTTTTTCTTTTTTCAAGGTGTCTTCTTTCCTCAGTTGTTAATTCTCACCCTGTATTTAGTTAAGGTATCTAAAATTAAGGAAGTTATAATTATTGAGATATTGCAAACAGAGATTTCAACAGTTGGAATTGATGTTTGCAATATCTCTCTTTTTTCTTTCCTCTTTCTTTTTACGTTTATCTTCCTCTAATTTTTTTCTTTCCCTAAATGAATTTTGACATTGTTCCATTACTACCTCGCCCCTTTGAAAGTAAAATTTACTTACATTTTTATAATATATTTATTTTCTAAAATAATCTATAGGTCTTTTAACATATTTTAATTTTTTTGATAATTCTGTAGTAATTTCTGTATCTTCATTTATTTCAAAACTAGTTAAATTGCTATCTGCTTTTTTAATAATAGATTGGATACTTTGTTCATAGTCTTCTTTATTTAGAGCGCAATTTAATAATAAGTCTTTGAACAACATTAATAAAGCTTTTTTATTTTTTATTGCTAAAGCATTATTTGAAGCGGATAATATAGAAAATGAATCTGGGTCAATTAATACTATTCTATTACTACTTAAAATGGTATTACCCCTTTTCAAATCATTTGTTTTTATTCCATTGGTTGTAAATATAGTAAATAGTTCTTCTAATTCTCTAAAATTATCTAACATATAATCTTTAGGAGCTGCTAATACATCAATATTATCATCCCTATAGTATTTGGCTGTGTAAGCATCAATGATAAATGGTGTCATATTTGCTTTTAAAGATAATAATCCTAATATATTCATTTTACTGTAAATTTCATATATCTTCATTAAGTGTTTATTATCTATTGCTTTCAAAATATCAAACATTTCAGGTGTTAATCTATATTCTTTTTCTGTGAAATCATAATATTCTTTGAAAATTATTTTCTCATTATATCGGACTTTGGCACAACCACCACAGTTTAGGTGTTTTAATGTCTCTAATTTTAGACTTAACTTTTGTCCATCTCTATTATAATATCCCATATTACCTAACCCCTTTAAATTATGCTATATTATATCATAAATTGGAGAAAAAGTAAGGTTTAAGGCATTTTAAAACTCGAGATATAAGTCTCGAGTTTGGTATTATTAACTGGTGGCTCCAGCGGGAATCGAACCAGCGACACAGGGATTTTCAGTCCCTTGCTCTACCGACTGAGCTATGAAGCCAAAAAAATGGCGGTTCCGACGGGGCTCGAACCCGCGATCTTCTGCGTGACAGGCAGACGTGTTAACCAGCTGCACCACGGAACCATGGTTGCGGGGAAAGGACTTGAACCTTCGACCTTCGGGTTATGAGCCCGACGAGCTACCAACTGCTCCACCCCGCGATAACAAATTTATAAGTGGCGGAGGAAAAGGGATTCGAACCCCTGCGCCGCTTGCGCGACCTCCCGGTTTTCAAGACCGGTCCCTTCAACCAGACTTGGGTATTCCTCCATATAAGTGGTGCCTAAGGCCGGACTTGAACCGGCACGAGGTATAACCCTCGCAGGATTTTAAGTCCTGTGCGTCTACCAATTCCGCCACTCAGGCACAATAAATGGTGACCCGCATGAGATTCGAACTCATGACCCTTTGATTAAAAGTCAAATGCTCTACCGACTGAGCTAGCGGATCAAAATAATAAATGGTTGCCTCGGTTAGATTCGAACTAACGCATGTCAGAGTCAAAGTCTGATGCCTTACCACTTGGCTACGAGGCAAAAACTAAAGTGGTGGAGAGAGATGGATTCGAACCATCGAACCCGAAGGAACAGATTTACAGTCTGTCGCGTTTAGCCACTTCGCTATCTCTCCGACATAATAAAATGGTGCCGAAAACAGGAATCGAACCCGTAACCTACTGATTACAAATCAGTTGCTCTACCAATTGAGCTATTTCGGCAACTTAAATAATGGTGGGCGATATAGGACTCGAACCTATGACCCCTTGCTTGTAAGGCAAGTGCTCTAACCAACTGAGCTAATCGCCCAAAACCGTTTGACAGAATTAAATATACCAGTTAATCGTTCGAATGTCAATAATTTATTTGACATTTTGTGTATTTTTTTATTTTTTTAAGGTTGTTAGTTCTTTATCTATCCAATAATCAAGGTGTAAAGCGAGATTATTAAAGCCACTTGGTGTTTCAATAATTTTACTTCCATGTCTTTTTGTTATTCGATAATCAACATTTTTTATACTTAATTTAAAAAGGTTATTACTACTCTTTTCTAAAATTTTTACTCTAATAAGTTCATTTAAGTTAGCATATTTATTTAAATCATCTATATAATGATTTCCTATTTCCGAAATATGAATAAGTCCACTATGTTCATTATCTAATTTAACAAAAATTCCGTAATCTTTTATGCCTGTAACTGTCCCAAGAACAATTGAGCCTTCTTTATATTTTTTTACCATACAATTAACCTCTAGGTGTATTATATCAAAAAATGTTTTTTCTTACAACCTTTACAATACTCTTAAACATGTCTATAATAAACAGTGGTGATAGAAATGCAAAATAATGAGAATATTATAAAAAAAGTAAAAGATATTATTGATGAATTAAAACCCTTTTTAGTTAGTGATGGTGGCTCTTTGGAATTCATTGATTACAAAGATGGCGTCGTATATGTTAAATTAGGAGGAGCTTGTCAAGATTGTGCTTTTCTTGATATTACTTTAAAAGATGGTATTGAGCAGATGATTATGAATGAAATTCCTGAAGTTAAGGAAGTCAAAAATATTAATTAATCTAACCAGTCTATTTTTAAAATAGTCTTTTTTTTATTTATGAAATTATAAATATATTTTAAATATTGCTCATACTCTTTTGTTCTTTTTAAAATTTTAAGTATTTCTTTTTCTTTTACAGTATCATTTATTATCTTTTCATAAAGATCAAAATAATGGCTAGGAAATAAAAGTCTAGCTATCAAAAGGCCATATTGGTATGTACTATAATTTAAGTTGTTTAAAAATTCATCTAAAAAATCATAAGTATAATTATCATTTATAAATAGATATTTAAGGTATTCTGCACTATCTCTAGCTTTGTTGTCAATTACAACATTTAATGGGTTATAAAAACTAAAGTCCTTTAAGTTAATTCTTCTTCTTGATATTACTAAATTATCATTAATTTCTTTTTTTAAATAATTATTAACAGTATTAAAATAACTAATAGCATTTTCACTTAGTCCTATGAAATAATCTATAGTTTTATAAAGTGATCTGTATTTTGCTTTGATATAGTCTTTTTGATATTCAAAATAGTCTATTTTACTACTCCATAAATTTCCCCAATTACTATGATTCAAAAATTTTAAGTTAACCATTTCTCTATAGCAATAAATAGGATTATAAAATTCCTGGATACTAAAAAATTTATTTTTTTCTCCGCTTATAAGTATATAATAATGATTGTTTATTAAACTAATAGCTTTACCATTAATATTTAGTACAATCATCATAAAATTACTATTAATTAAGTTTCTATTTAAAATAAGTAATTCATTGATATATTCTAACGGTTTATTTACTGAGCATAGATAATATACATTATTATTGATTTCAAAATAATAATAATTATTCTTTTTAATAATCTTTTCTGGATTAAGCTGATAATAATAAAAAAGAGTATTCTTCATATCTAAAACCTCAGTAAAGTATATGAAAAATAGTAAAAAAAAGAACTTCCTATTTTTTAGTTCTTTTTTCTTCTTCAATAATTCTCTCTGATTGTTCAATTGAAGTTTGATAACTATTAATTTCATTATTAAGGCTATCAATTCTTTTATCTTGTTCACTAATTTGAGCGGCAGCATCTATAGATTTATTTTTATAATTACTAAGTTCTGCTTTAATTTTAGCTATACGTTCATTACGAGCTGCTATACGTTTTAATTCTATAATTCTGTCTGCTTCTTGCTTTTTTTCTTGAGCAGTTTGAGCCTTCTCATCTCTTGTGGTAGCTAATTTAGTAACTTGCTCATCTTTTTGTCTTAGTTCTGCTTGATAACTTTCGTATTGACTCTTAGCTTCTTGATACTGAGCTTCTAACTCTTGTAATTCAGGATCATCTGAGAAATCGAAATCATCATCTCCGCCATTAAAAATAGGTTGCTCTGAATTATTTTCTGGCTCTTGAGCATTTTTTCCTTCAGTTTCATTTTTTGAACCTGGAGTATTTGTTGTATCAAAAATAGAGCCAGTAGCAGGATTAGGGTTTGTTGTTCCTACACGATCTGCTTTAGAAAAAATATCTTCTTCATCATCTACTTCATGAGCTATTGAATCTTCTTTTTCATCAGTTGCTTTTAATAAACTATCAAAATCAGTTTCATCAATGTCTGTTTCATGCGAATCAGTTTCAGCAGAATCTTGAGTTGGTTCAGTGTTACTAGATTTATCACTTTTATCAACTTTCTTTGTATCATCAAGATCATTTTTTAGGCCTTCTGCCAATTCAGAAACAACTTCTTCAAAATTTTCATTAGTTATCTTATCTGCAACATAATCACCATAAGTAAAATACTTACTATCAGCTACTTCCTCGTTTAATGCTTTTTCTAGACCTTGTTTAATAGCATCTGTATCAATGCTAGAGAAAATATCTGTTTTTTCTTCAACTTTTTTGCCATCTGTTCCTTTTTTCTTTTTAATATCAACTAAAGAATCTTGAGAATCTTTAACTGCTTGTTGAAGATCTGCTAAATAGACTGTTCCACCTTTTGACCTTGCATAACCATTTTCAGCAAGTTTCTTAAAATTCTTATCTGGCAAACTTAACGCTTTCATAGCTAAAGACATAAATCTCTCGTGAGACAAATTGAAGTCAAATGCTGCTCTTGCTAAGATTGTAATTTCTTTTTCTAGCTCATTTATTTCTTCTTTTGTCTTTTCAATATTATCGCTAGTTCCTTGCTCTAATTCAACTTCTAATTCACTTTGTTTTTTACTTTTCTTACTGATTTCTTCTTCTATATAAGCTTTTTGTACATCCATGATAACAGCATAAGAAGTTATCAATAATTTTAGCTTATTAGCGTCTCCTGCCAAAACATTTTCATCTATTTCCGTAATTTTGAAAACATCATTGTCTAGTTTTTCTTTCATGTTATTCGCCTCCAACTAATTATCAACATAACTTTATTTTTGTTCTAGTCTTTTTTTGATAATTTTCTTAATACATCTTTTACTCTATTCCATTCATCCTCATCATCAATACCATATAGTCTTGGAGTTTCTCCACTTCTATCAACATATGAAACATAAACTGTTACATTACCATTTTCATCTTTTTCATTTTTTGTATATACAACATATTCTTTTTTTGTATCTTTAAATTCAAAGGCAATAACTACTTCTACTTCGTCAATAGAACCATCTTCACCTATAATTGATAAAGTCATTTTTTTATTTTCATTCATCCTCGTTTTTCCTCCCTTTACTATTCTATAAATCATTTTAGCATAAAAAAAAAGAAATAGAAAGCCCTATTTTTACACTTTTTTACTATTTTTATTATTTTATTCTTTTTTTAGTAAAAATGTTTTAGAACCAGGAGCACAATATTCCTTGATATATATATCGATATCTTTAATATTATTTATATTTCTTACTTTTTTATTATCGCTGTCATAGAAACCTTTAAGCCTTATTTTTCCGTAAGAATAATCTCCTAAAACGTAATCATAATCTTGAAAATAATCTGTAAAAAGAGGTTTAATTTCTTCATAGTCAAAATTTTCTTTTCCTTTAGTTACTTTATAAGTATTACCTAATAAATTATACATTCTGACGCACCACCTATTTCTATTTTAACATATTATTTAATTTTGGTATCAAAAACTTGTGATGAAGTAGTAAAGGAACCATTATAATAGTTAGGAACACTGCCTTGGATTAGTTGAGTAGTAAGATTTACTTTAGTAGTAATAGGAATACTTTCTGTAGAATGAGGCATTGTTATTTTTTCCTTAATAGTTATTTCTATTCCTACTTCAATTAGAGCATTATTAAATCCATACTCTTTAACATCAGTTACAATATTACTTGAAACCGTACCAATAAATGAAAATCTAATAGGAATACTTGTTGTTAAATTAACAATTAAACCATTATGAAATAAAGAACCTATCGGGATATCACAAACTACCCCATCATCTAAGAAAGTTAACCTTGTTCCTTTTAAGGAGTCTGACAATTCTAAATCACTTGTATCTCCTTTTTCTAAAGCTGTTAAACGTTTCATGGCTTTATCATTTATTTCTTTTAATAAGCTGTTAGTTACCTTCGTATCAAAATTAATAAGTTCTATATTGCCATCATTATCTCGGCTTATTTCAAATAACTCTTCGCTAAAATAATCTTCATTTATATTGACAACATCATTTAAAATAACGTTAGCAATTCTTTCGGTTTCTACCGTAGCGTAATTAATAATAATAGGTTCTAAACCTTTACCTGCTAGAGAAGTGAGATATAAAGCAGTAAAAAAGGATAGTATTAAGATGCTAATAAAGAAATATACTTTCTTTTTATTCATGATTAATTACCTAATCTTACTAATATTACATCTTCACCAATTCTCTCAATACTTTGCCATCTAATTTCAGTATCTTCTCCTTTACCGAAAGAAATAAATTTACCTTTAGATTCTACTATTAGACTAATAATAGTGCCATTTCTCTCGTCTACTTTAACATCTATAATATTACCTATATTTTTTCCATCTATAATATTAACAATATCTTTACTTTGTAAATCAGAAAGCCTCATAATATCACTGCCCTACTACTTAAAAATATGTAAAATTTTAGTAATTATTCTTATCTTAAAGTTTTCTTTAACTGCTTTATAGCATTTTTTTCAAGTCTTGATACTTGAGCTTGGCTTATATCCATATCTTTTGCTATTTCCATTTGTGTTTTGCCTATTATATAACGTTCATTTAGTATTAACTGTTCTCTATCACTTAATGATGATACTGCATCACTAGTTGCAAGTTTTTCTTCCATTATTGAACCTGTTTTTTTCTTATCTTCAATTTGGTCATAAACATAAATAGTATCTCCACCATCATTATAAATAGGTTCAAACATTGATACTGGATCTTTTAAGGATTCTAAAGCAAAGACAATGTCATAGATAGTAACATTTAAGGCTAAAGATAGGTCTTCTATAGATATTTCTTCGCCTTTTTCCATAAAATATTCTTCTTTTAGTTTTAAGGCTTTATAAGCTAAATCCCTTGTTGAACGGCTCACTCTAATACTATTATTATCTCTTAAGTATCTTTTTATCTCACCTAATATCATAGGTACAGCATAAGTTGAAAACTTAACTTCATGAGCTAAATCAAAATTATCAATCGCTTTAACTAATCCTATACAGCCAACTTGAAATAAATCATCTAAATTTTCATTTTTACTGTTCACTTTTCGTAATATACTTAGAACTAGTTTTAAATTTCCTTTAACAAGTTCATTTCTTGCAAAAATATCACCATTGTGCATTTTTTTAAATAATTCTGTCATTTCCTCTGTTGTTAATACTTTTAATTCAGATGTTTTTACTCCACTTATTAATACTTTATTATTTGCCATTTAATCATCTCCTAAATTAGTAATGATTAAATGATAGATTTTTTATGCAACATATTTTTGTGGACCTAAAAAGTTGTTTAGTATAAAAAAGAAAAAAAGTATCATATTAAGTGTAGATGTAGGTGATGATGTTGATAGAACTTAAGAGAACTTTTGGTAAAAATGTTAGATATTATAGATTTAAGAAAAAATATACACAAGCTAAGCTAGCCGAACTTTTAGATGTATCTACTAATTATGTTAGTAGAATGGAACGAGGACAGCATTCTGCTAGTTTTGATGTTATTGAAGAGTTATCTAAAATATTAGATGTTGAACCATATAAGTTTTTCTTAAAATCTAAAGATACAGAGTTACCTCTACGAGTTGATATGAAAAAAAAAGGCAATTAGAATTTAGTCTAATTACCTAAAGGTTACTTGAGCTTACTTTTCTAAGCTCTTTTTTTTAATGATCTTATACAAAATCCTGCTAATGCAAATGATGTTACTAATATACCAATAGTTAAAACTATGCTGTCAGAAGTTTCTGGATTTTGAGCTTCTACATTAGTATCAGGTGTTGTAACTTCTTCGCTAGGTTCAGTTGGTTCTACTGGTTCAACAGGAATTTCTTCTGTTGGTTTTTCTGGTAATGTTGTATAGACATTAATACCATTTGTAGCAGTTATACTGCCAAACCACATATATCCTGTACTTACAGCATTTGTTTCTCCCATATCAATTTTAGTAGTTGAAGCGATTACTTCATCCCATTTTAATATAGAAAATTGAAGATAAGTTTTACCATTTTCTAAAGTAGCAGTATATCTATAAGTATATACTCCATCTTCAGATATAGTAGCACTAAAATTAGGATCCAGACCTACAGTTACAAGATAATCATCATTAACTTTTTGAGTTTGTACAAGTAATTCTGTAACATAACTATCACTTTCATCATTTAATGACATAGTTAAAGCAAATAATTCCCCATGAGTCATATTATCTTTATTTAGTTCGATATATACATCTTCTGTAATACCATCCACCAATTTCGCATCACTTTTCATACTATATGGTCCATAGTACATTCCTGGTTCGTTTTCATAACCACTACCTTTAATATTAGTGATATTATCATTAACTACAGTCACACTACCATAATCACCATTTTCTGTTTCCCAATCTTCTAAAATCCACTCTGTTTGAGCAGAAACATTTAAAAATGGAATGAAAGCAAACAGACCAACCATAGCCATACCTAATATTTTTTTAACATTTCTCACCTCTTCTTCCCTCCTTTCCTCAAGATAAGCTCTAACTTTAAACAAGCCTACCCTTCATATAGAATATACTTGATTATAAAGAGAAAGTCAATGTTTTTCTAAACTTTTTAGGTTTATAAAACATATAAAGAAAAAGGCCTAGTAACGATCTAGAAAGGAAGTAACTTTGCCTTTATCCTGATAGCCTATAAGGGTTTCTAAATTAACTTTTTCGGTACTTTTAAAAATATTATTATCAATAACATAGCTTTTTTCTCTAAGGTGTTCTAATAGTTTTTTTATTTCTAGACGTTTAGAATTACTTTCAGCATCTTTATTTTCTGTAAATTTACAAGCACAATTTATAAAGGTGTACTCATTATATTGCCAGAATCTTTTAATAGATTCTTCTCTTACTAAATATAGTGGTCTAATAAGTTCCATACCAGGAAAGTTGGTACTATGTAATTTAGGTAACATTGTTTTAAACTCTCCACCATAAAACATTGATAAAAGAATAGTTTCAATTACATCATCAAAATGATGACCTAAAGCAATTTTATTACACCCTAAATCTTTAGCAGTCTTATAGAGAAAACCTCTACGCATCCTGGCACACATATAACACGGATGGTCTTTATCTAGTTTGTTAGCAACTTCAAAGATATCTGAGTCAAATATTTTATAGTCAATACCTAAAGATTCTAAATTATTTTTTATTACTTTTAAAGTTTCTTCTTTATACCCAGGATTCATAACGATATATGATAATTTAAAGCTAGTCTTACCATGTTTCTGCAACTCTTCTAGGCACTTTGCAAGTAAGATTGAGTCTTTTCCACCAGATATACAAACAGCGATATGATCATTATCTCTAACTAATTCATAATCCCTAACGGCTTTCATAAATTTACGCCAGATATCTTTACGATACTTGGTTATAATACTATGTTCTACTTGCTTTTTATCTTTCATCTTTAAACACCTTCTTAAATGCTGATGGGATACTACTTTCAAAAGTATAAGTTTTATTATTAAGTGGATTAGTTATAGTTATTTTACTAGCATGTAAATATAGTCTGTTAGATTTATTCCCGCCATACTTTTTATCTCCTACTATTGGACTTCCTAAATTTTTTAAGACTACTCTTATCTGATTGCGTCTTCCGGTTTTAATATTAACTTTGACAAGACTATATTTATTATTTTTATTAATTGACTTAAGAGAAGTAACAGCAATTTTACCTTCTTTTTTATTGGTAACAACAACTTTATCAGGACCTATTTCTTTTAAATAGCAAGTATAGTCTTCTATATCTTTTAAATTACCTGTTACTAAAGCTATATATTCTCTTGTTTTTACATACTTATCCCAATTATTTTGTAAAAGATTTTTTAGAGTGTTATCTTTTACAAAAACTAAAATTCCTGAGGTATCTTTATCGAGGCGATGTAAGACAAAAACTTTATCAGACTTTTTTCTATTTTTAATGAACGCTCTAACCTGATGATAGGCGGTTTTTTCTTTTTCTTTAGTAGTACTTATTGATAAAAGACCAGCAGGTTTATTAATTACTAAAAAGTATTCATCTTCATAGATGATATCAAGATTACTTTTCTTATGAGTTTTATTAATCTTGCTAAGTTCAATAACATCATTTTTCAAAACAATCGCATTATACTTAGTTACAACTTTACCATTAAGTAGTACTCCCCCATCTTTTAAATAATTTTTAATCTTTTTCTTACTTAAGTCTTTAAATAGTATAAATAATGTATCTAATAACTTTCCTTTTTCTTTAACAGTGCCTTTCATTAATACTACACTTCCCTTCAAAATACGGTTATATTTTAACAGATAAAAAGAAAAAAGTCTATCACTAGACTTTAATCAAATAAATTATTAAATTCATATTTAAAGACACGATAGGCATATTTCTTAGAGTTGTAATTAAATTGTCTAATTAAATTCCCATCATTATCATATTCACCATATGAGTTATCTTTACCACTTCCGACAACGATATTACCACCATCAAGTATTTCAACATCACTTACTATACTTGAGTATGGTATTTCAAAACTCTTAACTAATTCATAAGTCTTATCATTTTCATTAACTTTATATTGATAGAAGTATGATGTTTCTCCTTCATTATAAGTACCAGTACCAGGATAATTTGACCAGTCGAAGTTAGGTCTTGTTCTAGCGCCTTGGTAATTGTTATTAAACATATATAAGTAATACTCTCCATCTTCTAAGTTGTCGTCTGTGTAATAAGTAATACTATGTTGTCCTGCTTGAGAAATAAAATCTCCTACTTTTTGATATAGTAAGTCACCATATGATGTATCTTCTGTAACAGATTCATCTGTTAATAAGTATTTAACACTAGGTTCAGTATAAGCGTTACTAATATAAATTATTGTACTTAACTCTCTTGAACTTAAGACGATATCATCTCCTATTAGTGATAAACTATTTAAATGAATCCAATCTAGTTCATAGCCACCATAAGTATTTTTACCTTCTGGTTTAACAGCATTTAAGTAAAATTCTGGTAGCAAATCTTTCATATCAACTATTTTTTCTATCTTTTTAGTATCTAAATCTACTGTAATTATAACGTCTTCAATAGTATCAGTGCCATCTTCATTAACTAATATTACAAAGCGATTGTTATCTTCATCATAAACCATATCATGATGCATTGAATATTTTCCTAAATCATAGAACTCTTCTATTCTACCTAAATCATTTACTTTAACTATACCTTTTTTATTATAAGCATAGTACATATAATCATCATCAAAGATAATACGATCTGCTCTATAACTATCTAAAACAAACTCTTCTCTTAGTACTCCTTCATTATCATATAGATAAATATTAGAGTTGTAGTTTTTATCGTGTCCTAAAAGAGCATAAAAACCATCTGCTAATTCTTCTTCACTATCTCCCTCTACTACTTCTACCTGTGTATCAATATCAGCTTCAGATTCAGGAGTTGTAATAGTAAATTCATGTTCTTCATCTCCACTAGTAAGTGTTAGAGTATTAGTTTCTCCTGGAACAAAACCAATTAATTGATATTCATTACTATCTTTATGTGATATTTTTTGTTCAAAATTACTATATCCTTCTGTTTCAATTTTATAGTCTAAATCTTCATCACTATCAGTATAATATAAGTAGTAAGATAGTGAACCTGTTCCATATGGATTATGGATTAATAAAGGATCTTCTAGGGTATAATCGGCTTTATCTTTTAATTCCTCTATTTTTTCTTCAATTATATTTTGATAATCTTCACTAAAAATAGATATTTCTTCATCTTTTTCTACTTCATATACACCTTCATCATTTTCTACAAAATTAACGTTTTCCCTTATCCAAGCTGGATCTGTTAATAGATTTTCACGATATCTATCATAGGCTCTAAAACTTAGATAAATAATTCCTGCAATTATAGCTATAATAATGATAGCTATTATAATTTTTCTCCAATGTTTCTTAAAAAACTGCCCTGTTTTTTTCATTTTTCTCCTCCTATTTAATAATTTATATATTGTTTGTGAAATTTATATGAAAATATTTACTTTTTTTATTAAAAAGGGCTTGATTTAATAAATGTTATTTGCTATTCTATTATTGCTTAAAGAAAAAAAGCAAAAAAATACTTGCATTTATTTTCAGATTAGTGTAGAATGTAAATGTGTTCCAAATAATGGGCCTGTAGCTCAGTTGGTTAGAGCGCAGGTTTGATAAACCTGAGGTCACAGGTTCAAGCCCTGTCAGGCCCACCATTATAATTATGTAAGACGCCTCAATAGCTCAGTTGGTTAGAGCACTTGACTGTTAATCAAGGGGTCCTAGGTTCAAGTCCTAGTTGAGGCGCCATTATTTTTTATTATAATTTGTATTTGTTGCATATGGCCAGTTGGTGAAGCGGCTTAACACACTACCCTTTCACGGTAGCATTCACGGATTCGAATTCCGTACTGGTCACCATTAAAATATCAAAGTTCCTTATTAGTGAGGAACTTTTTCTTATATAATTAGTTATTTAAAATTTCTTGACATTTATAATTCTTTAAGGTAATATTATAAATGTCTAGTGATAAGTAGCGTTTTGGAGACATACTCAAGAGGCTGAAGAGGCGCCCCTGCTAAGGGTGTAGAGCGGGCAACTGCTGCGAGGGTTCAAATCCCTCTGTCTCCGCCATAATAGAAATAAACTTACTAGTTTTTTACTAGTAAGTTTTTCAGACTGTTGACAAATAAATTTTGTTAACAGTCTTTTCAAAAGGAAATAAAAATAGTATAATGGAATAGCGA
>CALVQK010000007.1 GCA_944358305.1 uncultured Bacilli bacterium
CGTGTCATTTGGTACAACTTAGCCAGTTAGTTAAACCCATATGTTCTTTATTAGAATCAACTCTATTATATATAATTTCAGCTGCTGTTTGACCAGTTATTGCATAATGCAACTTGTTCTGTACAGTTTTAAAAAATTCTTTTGTTATTTCTGAATCTTTGTCATAATCAATACTACACGAAGAATATATATCAGTGATTTTTTGATAAAATCTTCTTTCACTAGAACGAATATTTCTAATACGTTCTAACATTTCCTCAAAATAATCTTCACCGAAAATGTAATTAGGATTTTTTAATCTTTCATCATCCATAGCAAAACCTTTAATCATATATTCTTTTAAAACTTTTGTAGCCCAAATTCTAAAATTTGTTGCCTTCTTTGAATTAACACGATAACCGACAGCAATAATCATATCAAGGTTATATATCTTTACAGGTTTTTTAGAATTATCAACGTCGGTTTTTCCGACGGTGTTATTTTCGTTAAGTTCACCACTATTTAATATATTATTAATGTGCTCAGTTATTGTACTTCTTCCTACATCAAATAATTCTGCAATTAAATTTTGAGTAAGCCATATATCATTATTTATTAACATTACACTAACTTTAACATCATTATTTGAATCTCTATATATTAAAAAATCATGTGTTGTTGTTTGCAATGACCCATTATCATTTATTATTTTTCCACTCATAAATTACACCTTCTTTCTAAATAAAAGTTTCAGTTTACTTACATATGCAACAATTTGTTAATTTCAACAAAATGATCAAACACATTAAATTTACTATTTTACCTTTAATTACAAGCCAAATTGCTAACCTCAATAATCCAATCATTCATTAGTATATATCATGATATTCTTTTCATTAATTTTAACTACTCAACTGTATTTTTATAAAATTAAACACTCAGGAATTTATGATTTAAAGAAACTTTCCAAAATAAAATTCTATACTTGCATTACAAATAATCTTTAAATAATCTCTTCATTATTTAATTTTCCATTTAAGTATTTATCATCCATATCATCTAATAAATCCATTAATTTAGTGGCATATCTTTTATTATCAATAAATATAGAGTTAGTTGAAGTATATAGTGTATTGAAATCACTTTTTTCAATAATAGGAAGAACTAACACATTATCAGGAACAGTAACACGTATAGACATAGAATAACAACTATTTTTATTAGCAATAAGCTTTACTTTACGATTACTTTTTTTTACTCTTACAACTGTGTCATCGCATAATAACTCGTAATTTATAATATCTTTAATACTATATTTATAGTGATTATCTTTACTATGAAATACAATTTCATTATTTTTTCCAATACTAATACCTGTACCTATATCATTAAGGTAAAATATAGATGGACTACTGCCACAAAATATTTTTAATTTTTCTTTAATAATATTTTCTCTATAATCAACATCTTGTAGAAATTTAATAAAATCTAAAAGTGTCTCATTAACACCATTCACATTAAAAAGAATATTATTTATTAATAATGTTTTATTTAATAGACCTTTTTTTATAATCTCTACAGTTAAATTAGAATAATTAAATTTAATATATCCTTCTTTATTAATTAATCTCAAACAACTTGTTGTTGCTACAAAATAAAATTTTATATTTTTCTTACATTCAGTTGCATAAAAACAAAAAATAGGTATCTCATCTATAGGTATAGCTTTACTAACAATAACAGCATCATCTAAATTTAATTCAGGACATTTATCCATAAGAAGTTTATAACCAATTATTTTCTTAGTACTATCCACTTCAAAAAAAGCATTAAAACTAGGTAAGGTATCTGAAGTAACTAATAATTTTCTATATTTTTCCTCTTCTTCTGTTTTTTCTTTATATTTATTCTGTACATTATTTAATAATTCCTTAAACATAAATATTCCTCCATTAGATCTTTATTTAGAATTCCCTATTCTATTAAATGGTAAAATTATTAAACTTGTTCTACCTAATAATTGTTCTTCCTTCATAAAGCCTAATTCTCTACTATCAAGAGAATTTTCTCTATTATCACCCATAACTAAATATGAGTTTTCTGGAACAGTATCACTACCTAATTCTTCTATATTAAAATCTTCTGTCTTACCATGTTCAAAGTTTTCTTCTATTTTTTCTCCATCTACATATAAAGTATTATCAATATATTCTATATGTTCTCCTGGTAAGCCTATTACTCGTTTTATTAAGTACTCATCTGGCATATCAACAACAACAATATCAAATCTTTGAGGTTTATTAAAATAGTAAGCTGTTTTGTTTAGAATCATAATATCTCCTTCTTCTAGGGTTGGAGACATAGATTCACCATTTACTTTTATAGGTGTTACTATAAAAGCTTTTATAAATAAGACAACAACAATAATAATTATATATGGTAATAATGTTTTTATCTTTTCCTTCATATTTAATCCTTTCTAACAATTACTATTATAACTCTATTCTAATAGTAAGGAAAGAAAAAAGAGAACTATTGTTGTCCTCTTTCTTTAATACGATATTGACCTACTCTTCCTCTTAAGAAGTTAAGTTTAGCACGTCTTACTTTACCATGTCTTAAGACAGTGATTTTGGCAATCTTAGGTGAGTGAATTGGGAATGTTCTTTCTACTCCTACTCCACTTGACATTTTACGAACAGTAAATGTTTCACTAACACTACCACCACGACGAGCGATTACAATTCCTTCAAAAGCTTGGATTCTTTCGCGTCTACCTTCGATAATCTTAACGTCTACACGAACAGTATCTCCAACTCTGAATTCAGGAATGTTCTTATTAATTTGTTTCTCATTAATTTTGTCAATCACATTCATATTAGATCCTCCTTTACCTATAACCAATGCTCATAACCAAAGAGTCAGCGGAACATTTTTTTGACGTCTTCAATTATAACATAGTATTAATTATTTTGTAAAGGATTATTTTCATTTGTTACTTTAACTATAGCTTTGTTACTAAAATCTAAACTTTTTAATACTTGATTCATTGTTGTAATATTCATACCTTTGATTAATTCTACATAATTATTAATAATTTTACGATAATTAATTAAATCATCGACAACAGAGTCAACTAAACTATCAGCATAATCCGTTTTAATAACTTCACTAGAAATCCAAACTTTTTTAATTCTTTCTAAATCTTCTTCTTCTATTTTTAAATTAGCAAGATAATTTTCTAATTCTTTTAAATAAACAGGTGTATTTAGAGAATCTGCTTCAACCATAAAGGTCAGAATGTTATCAGCATCTTGAAAATAATAACCACTCTTATTAGCTAAATGTCTTTTTCTTATCATTTCTCTAAAATTAGAACTAGCACCAAAACAAAGTGATATTATCATATTTAAATATAAATCTAAAATAACTTTATTTTTTAGAGGGAATTTTGCTTTTTCCATTTTAAAACCTATAGCAAGTTTATCTACTTGAACATCTCTTGTTATTTCTTCATATTCTTTTACAACTTTTACTGGTTCTTTATAGTGTTTTACTTTTATTTCTTTATCTTTTTCTAAATTGAATCTTTTAAGAGTATCAGTGGCAATTTTAATTATTTCATCAGGTGAGACAGCACCTCCTACTACTAAGAACATATTACTAGGTCTATAAAAAGTATTATAACAATTATATAAATCATTTTTAGTAATTGCTTTTATACTAGAAATAGTTCCTAAAATAGGTGTATTGTAAGGAGATAATTTATATAAATTCTTATTTATTGTTTTATAAGCTAAGTAATCTGGATTATCATCATTCATAGCAGCTTCTTCACTAATGATTCCTTGCTCTTTTTTTACATTTTCATCAGTAAAATAAGGGTTATTAACAAAAGTTAAAAGATATTCTAAATTTTCTTTCATCTTTTTATTACCTGTTACTACATAACAAGTACTTTTATAACTAGTAAAGGCATTAACGTAACTACCAGTTTTAGCATAAAAATCAAATGGTTTTATATCGTCTTTACTTTCAAACATTTTGTGTTCAAGAAAATGAGCGATTCCACTAGGGAAACTTGTCATTTTGTTTTTTCCTTTAGGGACAAATTCATTAATTAGAGCCCCATAGTAAGTTCCATAATTAAAGTAATAATTTTTTTTCTTACTTGATTTGCTATTAGGAATAATAATAATTTCTAAGCCATTATCTAATACTTCTCTATATATTTCTTTATCTACATTTTTAAGTTCAATTTTTTCCATTATCATCACTTCCTTCTAGGATATAAATAGTATTAATTTTTACTTTCTTAGCAAGAGCGATGATCTCATCTTTAGTTACTTTTAACATTTTTTTACGTTTAGTCTCAATATCATCTACTCCAAGTAGTTCTATCATATAGTAACTTTCAATAATTTGAAATGGGCTTTCTATAATGTCATCAATAGCACTTGTATAGTATTCTTTAGCTTTTTCAATTCTATCATCATCTATTTTGCCATTTTCTAAATCCTTTAATATTTTTTTTATAATATTAACAGCATCCATACTTCTATCTTTAGTAATTCCCCCTCTAATAATTATTAAATTATCTAATTTATTAGGAGTACTACTAATATAATAAGAAAGCGAATTTTTTTCTCTAACCTCACTAAATAATAAAGATTCAGAGCCACCACCTAAGATAGCATTATATAAAGAAAGAGGATAATTACGTTCATAATCAGTTAAATTGTTAAGGTTTAAAGTAATTACTAAATTATCTTGTTCTGATATTACCTTTTCTTTAACTATTTTAGGCCTAGAAGATTTTAAAGGTGTAACTAAAGCATTTATTGGTTGTTTCTTGAAGGTGTTTATTTTAAACTTTTCTCTAATAACATTAGTTATATATTCTTCATCTACATCCCCTAAAACAAATATATCAACAAAGTCATGTTTAATAACTTCTTTATAATATTCATATAAGTTTTCTTTTGTAATCTTTTCTAAATCTTCTAAATAACCAATACCACGATAACTGATAACACTTTTATCATCTGTTTTTTCTAAACCTCTAATTAGGGCATATGTAAGTTTATCTTCTACTAAACTATTAAGATCAGCTTTATATTCTTCATAGACCGTATCAAAGTCTACTTCATCAAAAGCATTATTAGTTACTTTGGGATTAAAAATTAGAGAATTTAACAAGTCTAAACTTTTTTCAAAATTTTCAGGTTCTGTGTATTTATCATGTAAAACTTTTAAACTAAGTCCGGTATCTAAATAATTACCTATTCTTCTATTAGTACCAGATATATTAACAGCATATAGATCTTGTTCAGCTTTAGTTAGTTCTACTTTGCTCTTATAATCATTACTTCCAAGCATCATAATACGACTTAAAAAATTACGCTTGGTAATATTTTCTTTTAAAGCTTTTTCTCTAAAAAATATTTTTACGGTAATTGTTTTATATAAATCAGTTTTAATAATATGAAGATTATAGGCACCTAAATCTTTTTTTATATAATCCATATGGTATCTCCTCTTTCTATATAATAGCTGCATCTAGTGCTAATGTAATCATTTGATCTAGAGACTTTTCCCTTTCTTCACTTGTTAAACTTTTTTTATCATAAAAAGAATCAACAACAGTCATAAGACATGATGCTTCTTTATGTAGTCTAAAAGCCATATAGAACAAGCCAAAAGCTTCCATTTCAGTAGCAAGATAATCTTCTTCTGGATAATTACTTTTAAACTTTTCCATAGAACTACTATATAGATCAAATACATCACTAGTAATAGTCTTACCAATTTTTAGGGGAATATTCAAAGTACTAGCAGCCTTTTTAATATTTTCATTTAAAGAAGGACTTGATTTTACATAATTAACATCTTGGCCATCAAATAATTGATCAAAGTAGCTTTTACAATATGCTCCCTCTGATAAAACAACATCATTTACTTTAATATTTTTATTAAAAGAACCACTTGTACCAATACGAATAATTTTTTTTACATCATAAAATTTATATAATTCATATGAATATATTCCGATACTAGGAACACCCATACCTGATGCAAAAACTGTTACTCTTTTTCCTTTGTAGTAGCCAGTATATCCAAACATATTTCTTACCTTATTTATTAACTTATAATCAGTTAGAAATTTCTCAGCAATATATTTGGCACGTAAAGGATCGCCTGGCATTAAAACTACTTCTGCTATATCTTCTTTTTTACTTTCTATATGTACTGTCATATAAACCTCCTCCAAATAAAAAGATTATAAAAATGCTAATATTTTTATAATCTTTTTATTAACACTTCCTATTAAAATTATAACTTAATTAATTTGAAAAAGAAAGATTAAAATAGTTATGATATTTATAGTATTTGAAAAAATCTTTGTTATACTTAAAAATTCACTTTACATATAATTTACTTTAGTCTTCATATAGTCCATGTATTTTTTCTAGGTCACTATCTGTTATTTTTTCTAAAACCCATTTTTTATTATCTTTAACTAAACTAAAACTAATAGTATAACTGGCTTTATCTGTTACTTCTTTCATAGCATTAATTTTATAATGATCTATTTTCTCTTCACTACTCTCTTTATCATCACTTTCAAATTCTTCTGGATGCTCATCAATATAATCTTCTGCTTCTTCTATAGCATTGTTATAATCAAATACTTCTAACTCCACTATTACACTAGCGGTATCACCATCAGTTTGTTCATTTTTAATTTTATATGATAAATTTTGATATTGCTTTATCATTAATTCTTTATATTCCTCTTTATAATCATCACTATAATCACTATTATCTACTACATTATCTAATTCAGTTAAAACACTACTATCTAATATTTGATACTTTCCTAAATATTCTTCTACCCTTCTTGTAGGAGTATTCATCATATCATTGCACCCAGTAATTATAAAAACAGAAATTAATAATACAAATACTTTTTTCATAAAATTATCACCTAAACATATTATTTACAATAGTTAATTATTTATACTAAGTTTGACAAATAAATTTATTTGCTTTATAATCTATATCGCTAAAGTGAGGACTTAAAATGGATGATAACAATAAAAAAAACTCTTTATTAGAAGAGTTAGATTTTGAAGAATTAGAAAAATTAATATTAAAATCTACTATGGAAACAATAGATATATCTTTATGTGAAGAAATTCTTAGAGAAAAGGATGAAGATACAAAAGAGGTAACTAAAAAGACTAGATCTAGATAGTTATTTTTTTCTTATTAATGATAATTTTAAAAGTGCATATAATTTGTGATGAAAATTGTTATAGTCTTTATTAAGTTCTTTTTCTAAAATATTTAATTTATCTTCAAATGTCTTTACTTCAGTTGAAAAGAATTCTTTATATAAATAATTTAATTTAGACTCTTCTTTATTAATTTTAATTTTCTTTAACTCTTTAACTAAAAAGTTTTTTTCTGTTTCTTCTTTTCTTGTTAGATAAGAAGTTTTTTTATTTCTTTTTAAAACTTTATAATCAATATCCATTATCATTAATTCTTCTCCTATTTCTAATACTTCTTCCTCTTCATCTAATAAGAGATTACTTTTATAAGTTACATTACCTTCACTATCTAATTCTAAGGCTAGAGCTTTTCTTGTAGTTGTTAATATAACAGCATAATCTATTTTATCTATTTCATTATGAAAATAACTTTCTGTTTTAAGTTTTATTTTAGGAAGAAAGCTTTTGTCTATTTTTATTTTAGAAGTTAATAAATCTTTTAACATGGTATCACTTATTCTAATAATAGGTATTTTTTTTATATGTTCTAAATCGTCTTCTAAGTCCCATTCATAGAAGTCTTTTAACCTTTCTTCTTTAGTCCAGTTTAATAAAATATCATATGTATATATCACTCTTTTTTCCCCTTTCTTAATGAAATAATTAAAAGTATAATACCTAATATTAAAGTATAATTTTTTATGTTAGAGGCCATAAATATTAAGTATTCTTTAAAGGAATAACCAAAGGTAAATAGATTAGAATAAACTATAAAATAAAAGAAACCTACAGTTGTTAGAATAAAGCCTATTACTCCTATAATTATATGTTTAATAATATCACCTAATATAATTTATTCTAATTTATTTTTAGTATACAAAAAAATTGTTAATTTATACTTAACAATTTTAATCTAATAAATTAGGGCTATCTATTTCCTTCGTATCTTTAAATTCTACTTTATTAATACTTTCAAACTTTTTACTAATTTTATCAGTGGTAATAGAAACGTTTTCTACATCTTTATTTACAGCTTGAATACTTCTTGAAAGTTTATCCCAACGTTCTTTATATCTTGCAAACTCTAAACTTAGTTTATTTAATTCTTCATGAATAATAGAGGTATATTTATCTTTTTCCATATTTTTAATAATCATTTGAATTACAGTTAAAGTTGACATTAGAGTTGTAGGCGAAGTTATCCACACTCTTTTTTTATAAGCGTACTCTATTAAGTCTGGGTGATAGGCATTGATTTCTGCAAATATAGCTTCGGCAGGTAAAAACATAATGGCTTGATTACTAGTAACACCATCAATTATATATTTACTACTAATGGCATCGATATGTTTTTTTACATCCATCTTAAAAGCTTTGGTGGCATCTTCTCTTTCTCTTTTAGATAAATCTTTATCAACCATAATTTGATAATGTTCCAAAGGAAATTTAGAGTCAATAGCGATAGTACCAAGTGGCTCTGGAGCGAAAAGAATGGAGTCTGCAATTGTACCATTAGGAAGAGTGTATTGTAGTCTATAAATAGAATCATTTCCTTCACCAAAAATATTTACTAAGATGTGTTTTAAGTTAACTTCACCATAGATTCCTCTTGTCTTTTTATCTGTTAAAATACTTTGTAATGAGATAATATCAGTAGATAGTGTATCTATCTTTTTTTGAGCCTCATCTATTTTACTAAGACGTTCTATAACAGAAGTAAAAGTTTTATTAGTCTTTTCAAAATTTTGATTAATTCTCTCATTTACTCCTTCGTTGATAGCAAGTAATCTTCTTTCTAGACTTTCATTTAATTTAGTAAAATCGTCAGTTAAATTTTTTGTTAAATTATCTTTAAATTCATTCAATTCTTTAATAGTAGTTATCTCTAGATTATTAAGTCTATCTGTTATTTTTGATTCATTAATATTTTTCATTAAAGAGATAACAATTAAAATAATTATTAATACAAGTAGTCCTATAATTAAGTAGTCCATAAAATTCATCCTTTCTATATATAATATACATCATAGAACAAATTTTCGTCAAGAATTATTTCTCATAACCATTTTTAATACTGTAAGTATGATAACCTTTATTATTTAGAATTGTAGATAATCTTTTACTATTAACCCCTGTCTCACAGATAAAATAGTATGTTTTATCAAATGATAAATATTTTTCGGGCATAGTTCTTAAAACTCTTAAAGGTATATTAATAGCATTTTTTATATGTCCTCTTTCATATAAGTAATGCTCTCTTATATCTATTAAATTAATATTTTCTAATAATTTAATCTCTTCATAATTTATTTCCATACATAACACCACTATATTATATGATGAAAAAGAAAAAGAGGTAATACCTCTTATATTATAAATTATCTATTTCTTGACTGTTTAAGCCAGTAGCTTTCATTATATTTTCTTTAGATAAACCAATAGATAAAAGATTTTTTGCAATAGATAGTTCCCTTTCTTTGGCTCCCTCTTCTTTTCCTTTAATAATACCATTATCATAACCTGCATCGTAACCATCAAGCCTTGCTGAATTTACTAGTTTCCTTTGCATTTCTTCAGCATCATAATATGTTCTAAATTCATCATCATCACTTAATCTCTCTAACTCTTCCACTATTCTTAAAGCCTCCTTATTATCTCCTGAGATCTCCTTCATCTCTTCAAAGCTCTTCGCTCTAAATAACGCTAAGTATGTCTCTTTTTCGTTACTTCCATTATAGTGGATTTTATCTAAACTTGCAAGATATATATCATATATTTTTAGATCATCTATTACATCTTTATACTCTTCATTTATTAAGTCATATCCTACTGTTATGGCATTTCTATTCTCTTTATAACTTGCATTATTTATATTGATTAGGATCGTATGCATCTTCTTAAAGTCTTCTCCTTTCGCTAAGCCTCCTCCTGCTATACTATATAGATACTGCCTATTCTTTAATATGCTTCTTGTATCGACACTACTATTCATCTCGATTATTATAAAGTCTTTATCTTTTTTTAATAGTATATCTAGTCTATAATCTCTTCCTTTTGATCCACTATTTATTTCATTATCATATAATTCATATTCTTTTATATCTATATTGGTTGTTAATTTTATTAGTCTTTCAAAAAATGGTCTATACTCTTCATTCTTAAACATGTATTTAAATGTTGTATCGGAAAGCAGACTAATGAAATTATCTTTTTGTTCCATATATTCCTCCTTCATTTTTAGATTCACTTTTCGAAAAGTGATTTAAATCTATCACATGAAGAAATATTAATCAAAAGAGGAATTTTTTAAATTAACTTAAAAATGATAGGACAATTTATCAAATTCATCCTATCATTTTACCTTTTTCACACCTTAATTTTAGGTCAATTTTCAAAATTTATACTTTTTTTATTTTTTATCTAACTTGATCTCCTGTTATTCTAAGTTTTCCTTTCCAAACTTGACCACCAAAGTCTCCATCAACTTCGATTGTAGGCCAAACTCTTAAAATATAGTTATTTTCTTCACCACTATTAAGTGTTCCTTGATCTAATATTCTAGATCCATCTGCTCCTAAACTTTCTAAATATTCAGCAGTTCCTACAGTATCATTCTTATCTAAACTATACTTTAAATACATATCATCCAATTTAACATCAGGAGAAGTAATTTCTACATTATCTAGATAAATTACATAATCAACATCAGCAGTGCCTGTATTTTCTAAAGTAAAGCTATAGCCATCTAAAGCAAGTCCTTCAGCATTTGTTAGTGGATAAGTATCTTCCAAATTAATTGTAGTTCCTTCTGTCAAAGTCAACTCTAGATTACCTAAAGTAACAACATTTTCTCTTTGGCCAGGACCAACGAATCTAAATGCTGCATAAGATAAAGCTATTATGGCTATAATTAGAATTATTAATAAAACTATTATTGCAATTTTGTTTCTTTTTTCTTTCATCTTCTCACCTACATTACAAATAAAGTATAACATTATTAACTTTATCTTTCAATACATTTTTAATTTAAGTTACTTCTTTTAACAGTTTCTATATCTTGACCTTCTACCTTAAAATTAATAGTATTTACAGAATAGTTAGCAAAAGCGGAATAGCTTAGCATATATAAAACCTCTTCCTTTATTTTATCATTATTATCAAATAAGGCATTATTAAAATTTAATATCAATAAATCATCATCTACTAATTCTTTATCAATTAACCTGGTATTTTCATTTAAAATACTTTTCAAATTATCTTCATATATATAGCTAGTGGTTAGTTCTTCGACAATTATATTAATCTTATCTTTATTATCGTTATTATTTAAATATTTAGTAACAGGAACATAATAAATATCATCATTTATATCTTCACCATAATATATTACAACTTTAGTAATATTATCTAAAGTATTATAAGTATATTCATTGTTTATACCAATTTCTCTCGTAATTGGCATAGTTAGTTTTTTATTACTATTTGGATATGTTTCTAAAGGCTTAGATTCTACTGTAATATTTACCTTATTTATATCATCTATCTCGGTTATAGAAAAAACAATCGCTTCTATTAATTTAGTGGATAAATCTTCATCAACTTTTAATAATTCTTTAGAAAAATCAAGGGTAACTGAATCATTTTCAATATTAACACTATTTAATTTAGTCTTTTCGGGTATTATACTTTCTAAATTATCAGGAAACTTACTTTCATCACTTACTGTTAAGTTATTAATAATACTTTTTATATTATCTTCAACCTTTTCATTATCAAGTAGAATTTTAGTTTTAACCAAATAATTATTCTCATCTAATAAATAAATAGAAGAATTGGCAAGATCTGTTATATATTCAAATTCTAAATTAGTTTCTAATGTTTTTTCTGTTAGAGGTATTAGATAAATAGTCATAATTATAAAAAGGCTCATCGTTGTAATAAATATTTTTCTTAAAGCTTTTTTTCTTAGCATAAAATCACCTACTAAAGTATAGAACAAATAGAATAAAACAAGTTTTGTTTGTACCTTGTCGTTGCCTCCAAGGTTTCCTATTTCATAGATAGAGTAACATCACATCTTTATAGGTTTAAATTCCTTAAAACTCTACCGTACTAATTTACTTTTCTGTTTAATTATATTTCATCTAAAACATTATTATGCTAAAATAACTAAATTATAATGTAACTTTAATCATTCTAATAATATGTTTAAACTAGCATTTATATCTTTATCATTATATACTCCATATTCTGGACAATCATATTCTCTTATACTTAAATTCTTTAATTCAATATTTTTATAACCACATTGACTACATATTTGACTACTTGGATAATATGTATTTATTTTGAGCTAAAAAAAAGTACTTGTTTAGTACTTTTTATAAGGCAATTTCATTCAATTTTAATAGTTCTATAACAGCATTAGCTCTTCCTTTAACACCGAGCTTTTGCATAACATTTGAAATATGATTTCTAACTGTTTTTTCACTTATTTTTAAAGACTCTGCTATTTCTTTAGTAGTAAGGCCATTTACTAAAAGTTCAAAGACTTCTTTTTCTCTTGTTGTTAGTATTCCTCTCATAATTATCCCCTTTCCATAATTCTTGAAGCTTTCAATAGTAGTTTATGAGAAAAGGAATATTTGTTGTAGATAAAAGAACTAGTTACCTTCGAATTTAACTGTTATAGTTTTTTTAGTATCATATTCTCCTTGGATAGTTCTCATGATATTATTGGCAAGAGTAACATCATGTTCTTTTTTAGCAGCTACTACGGTAATAGTGTTATTATCTATTTTAACAAAGCTATCAATTTTATGTTCTTTTTTTATTAACTTCTCTAATTTTTCTTCTTCTCCTTCTATTACAGATAAATATTTTAATTGCTCGTAAGCATTATTTTTTTCATCAGTAGTAGAGTCTTCATTAGTCATGGTTGTTTTTAGTTCTTCTTTTTCTTTATCACGTTCTTCATCTAAGCTTACTCTTAAAGCGGTTAGGCTGTCAGCTTCATCTACATCACTAATAGTATCTTGATCTTCCTCTTTAGTATCATCTTCAGTATTATTTTCTTTTTGCTCGGTAGAATTACTAGCGATAAGTAAGTCATTAGGCATAGTTATATAATATACACTAAGGACTAGAATAAGACTAAAAAGAGTTAAAAACCATAAATTTTGTTTATTAATCATTTGCTTCCTCCCTTTTACTATTACACTTTATGAGGAAGACTTTACTTTTATGACTTTAAATTAGAAACAGCTTTTATAACAGCAAGACGACCATAAGTATAAGTTAGAGAACCTTGCTGATAAGCAATATAGGGGCTTCTTAAGGGACCATCACAAGATAACTCTATAGATGATCCTTGGGTAAATGAACCACTAGCCATAATTATTTTATCAGTATATCCTGGCATATCATCAGGAATTGGTAGTGAGTTAGAATCAATTGGAGAATTCATTTGAATACCTTGTGTATATTTTATTAAGTCTCTTTCATTATTAAAAATAATATTTTGAACTATGTCTGCACGTTCTTCATTATATTTTGGTTCAACACTATAACCTAATTCTTCAAGTAAGCCAGCTGTGAATATGGCTGTTTTTAAAGATGAAGAAACTACTGATGGAGCCATAAATAGGCCTTGTAATATTTGTTTATTAATACCTAATGATGGTCCTACTTCTTTTCCTTCTCCTGGCAGAGTTAAGCGTTCGGCACAGGCGTTAATAAGATTACTCCTACCCACGATGTATGCACCATTAGGAGCAATTCCTCCTCCTAAGTTCTTAATTAAGGAACCAACAGCAATATCTGCTCCTACTTCTACTGGTTCTTTAGTACTAACAAATTCACAATAACAGTTATCAATCATAATAATTATTTCTTTATTTATAGACTTAATAAATTTAATAACAGATTCTACCTTTTCAATAGTAAGACTACATCTCGTGGAATATCCTTTAGATCTTTGAATTTCTATTACTTTAATTTTATTATTAGTAATAACATCTTTAATTTTATCATAGTCAAAGTCATTATCAATTAAGTCAACTTGCATATAATTGATACCAAAACTTTTTAATGATGAAGGATTATCTATAATACCTATTACTTCATCCATGGTGTCATATGGTTTACCTGTTATACTTAAAAGAGTATCTCCCGGACGAAGAAGTGCAAAGAAAGCGACAGTTAAAGCATGAGAACCAGAAATAAACTGATTACGAACTAAAGCAGACTCAGCTTTAAATATATCAGCATATATTTTTTCTATTTTGTCACGTCCCATATCATTATAACCATAACCAGTGGTAGCAAAAAAATCAGTCTCTGCCACTTGTTCTTTTATAAAGGCATTTAAGACTTTTTCGCTGTTCACTCTTTCTAAGTCATCAACCTTACTTAGTTCATCTTTTATTTTTAAATCAACTTTTTCAATTAATTCTTCAAACACGTTTAACACCACCATCTATTCTAATAATAGAATCATTTATATAACTAGCTTTGTCAGTTCCAAGAAAATATGCTAGATTCGCAATTTCAGAGGGTTCTGCAAAACGATTAAGGAGGACTTTAGCTGTCTCTTCATCTACAAACTCTTTATCCAAATCTTTATTCATGTCTGTATTAACCCAACCTGGACATATAGTATTAACCCGAATATAAGGGGCAAAATAATTAGCAAGATTATGATTTAGGGAAATAACACCTGCTTTTGAAGCATCATAATCAATTGACTCAGGATAAGTTGTATCAAGTCCATTTGTTGAAGAAATGTTAATGATATTTCCTTTTTTAGCCTCTTTCATTTTAAGGCCTATTTTCTTAGATAAAAGATAAGTTCCTACTAAATTAACTTCTAAAGTTTTCATAAAATCTTCTTTAGTTTTTAGTTCAAAATCTTGGTCTAAAGCAACACCTGCATTATTAACCAAAATGTCAAGATGACCAAACTCTTTATAGATTTTATCTATCATAGAATCAATATCACTTTCTTTAGATATATCACATTTAATTACTAAAGCTTTCACTTTATAAGTAGATTCAACATAATATTTTAATTCTAAAGCTTCTTTTTCACTATTATTATAATTAATAATAACATCATACCCATTTTTAGCATATTCTAAAATAATAGCTTTACCTATTCCTCTACTACTTCCTGTTACTAAAACATTCATTCTAATCAACTCCTGCTACTATTATAAAGATGTTTAAAAGAAAAATAAAGTGTTAATTACTCACCACTTTACTTTTCTATTCTCTCTACTGGCAATACTATACCTAAATCTATTTTTGATTCTCTAGCTGCTTGCCAACAAGAGCCAATATTAAAACCGCCATCAGGCACCCAAGTCATTATTAAATTAACTAATGTTGGGAGAAAAAATATTATAATAGCTGCAACTAATTGTGATATTAATTTTCTTATAAAATGTTTTTGATCTGGATCAGTTATAACTTTAACAATTGTCCATGCCAAACTAAAAATTAAAATAATAGGTACTGCTATACAGATAATATTGAAAGCAGTTTGAGTTAATGACAAAATATTGGCTAAAGCAATATCATCACATGCATCTGCTGTTGCTAAAATAAACATATTAGGCACCTCCCCTGGTCTTTTTTTCGCTTACGGCTATTCCATCTCCTATATCGTAAATTGTTGTGTTGTAATCTTCATTTTCTTTTAAGAATGTGATATAGTCTTTTATCTTTCTTACTATGCCTCTTACATTTCTACTTTTTATTTCTTTTTCATTTTTTTGAACTAATCCGTGAAAATACATATTATCAGTAATAATGAAACCACCTTCATTAAGATTTCTTTCAAATAGTTCAAAGAATTTAATATTTTGAGCTTTAGCGGCATCTATAAAAATCAAATCATACTTACCTTCTATTTTAGTTTTTAAAGCATCGTTAAAGATTAAAGTAATACGATCTTCTAAATCAAGTTTTTTTACATTTTTTATAGCTTCTAAGTATCTTTCTTCATCACGTTCTATAGTTGTAACTTTTAGATTGGGACTGCATAAGGTCATCATAATTGCTGAATATCCTATAGCAGTTCCTAATTCTAAAACATTCTTTATTTGATGTTTAATAATAAAAGTAGTTAAGAAATCAATTCCATCCTGTCTCATAATTGGGACTTTATTTTGAATGGCATATTCTTTGATTTCTTTGATAAGAGCATAGTTGCTTTTTACCATATCCAATCACCATTTTCTTTTAATTCTTGTACTTTTGCTTCATGTTCACTGGCACTTCTTGTAAAATAGACATTTCTATTTTTATCAGCGACAAAGTATAGATAATCACTCGTTTCTGGATTTATTGCAGCTTCAATACTAGATAAAGATGGATTACATATTGGTCCTACAGGAAGTCGTCCAGCCATTTCACTACTTCTTGTATTATAAGGATTATAGGTATTAAACATTTCACTAGTTAGATCAGAATCCATCTCTTCATCAAAAGCATAGTATGTAGTTACATCACTACCTAAATTCATACCTTGTTCTAGTCTATTATTAAAAACACTTATTATAAGACGTCTATCCTCATCTTTAACTCCCTCTAGTTCTGCAATGCTTGCTAGAGTTATAATACTATGAACATCATTATTTTCTAAGATACTTTTATAAGGAGCTAGTTTTTCTTCTTCTTCATCTAGAAGTGTCCTTATTATTGTTTCACTGGTTAAGTTATTTTTATCAAAATCATAAGTGTCAGGGAAAAGGTATCCTTCTAAAGGATAATAAATATCTTCATTTAAAATACTATCTGTTAAAAACCAATAATCATTTATTAAACTATTAAGTAACGTTGTATCTCTTGTAGCACTAATAAATTCTTCACTAGTAATATTAGTATTAGAAGCAATTAAGTCAGCATAGTCACTAATGGTTTCACCTTCTCTAAAAGTTAATCTAATGCTATCTTCATTACCACTACCACTTTCTAAAGCGCTTACTATTTCGTCTAGGCTCATACTTTTAGTTAGAAGATATGTTGAAGCTTTTAGACTGCTAATATTATTTAGCCTTAGATAAACTTTAAAAAAGAATTCACTTTTAATTAAATCTTTATCATGAAGTGTTTTAGCAATATTATCTGTTGACATTCCTTCTGGTATAACTACTTCAATATTAGCATTACTACTACTATCAACAGGGCTTGTATTATACTCATAATAGACAAAACCTAGTATTAATAAGAGGCCGATAAAGCCAAGTATTAGGGCCAATATACGTGTTTTCTTCATACTGCCAATCCCCTTTAATTATTATGCTGCAGCACTACCTTCTTCGTTATTTCCAACCTGAGCTTTAACTTCTTCTTGAATTGTTTCAAGTATTTTTTCAATTACTTGCCATTCTTTATCAGTCTCAATAGGATCTAATTTAGTTGAATCAGTTCCTGGATAGTAAACACTAGCATATACTTGAACATTTCCTTTATCATCTAAACTATTATCTGTATAAACTATATAACTTTTTTTTGTTTCTTCATTATCAAAAGTAAATAATACATCATATACTGTTTCTTTACCATATTCATCTTTTAACTTAAATTGATTTTTTCCATCCATATTATTTTCTCCTTTTATCTAAAAATGATTGTAATATAATTGTAGCTGCTACTTTATCTATAACCTTTTTTCTTTTCTTTCGGCTAGTATCACCTTTAATTAAAAGTGATTCTGCACTTTTCGTAGTTAGACGTTCATCTTCCAAATATACAGGCAAACTAAGATTAGTCTCTAAAAAATCTTTATATTTTAAGGTAGATAAAGCTCTTTCTCCTAAAGTATTATTCATATTTTTTGGTAGTCCTAGAACAAGTGCTTCAATATCTAAAGACTCTATAATTGATTTTAAATCATCTAGACAGTCTTCAGGATTATTATCATGATGAAGTACTTTATAAGATGTTGCTATTAAGCCTGTTTTATCACTAATAGCAAGGCCAATGGTTTTAGTGCCTAAGTCTAAACCTAAATATCTCATTATTTATTTAACATACTAGTTAGTAAAACTTCTACAATTTTACTTCTATCAATTGTTTTAATTTTACTTCTAGCATCTTGATAACTTGAAATATAGCCTAAATCTCCACTTATCAAATAACCTACTATTTGATCAATTGGGTTATATCCTCTTTCTTTTAGAGAATTATATACTTCAAGTAATGTTTTATGAACTTTTGCTTGATCATTACTAACTAGTTTGAATAATCTTGTTTTATCATCCATGTTATCACCTCACTACAATTACTAAGATAAGTTTAGCATTTTTTATAAATAAGTTCAAGTAAAAGAAAGAAAAAGCATATGACAAAGCATATACTTTATTTTAAATTTTCTAGTTCTTCTATACTTAATCCAGTATTCTTAGAAATAATTTCTAAGGGTATGCCATCTTTAATAAAGTTTTTGGCAATAACAATCTTTTCTTCTTTGGCTCCTTCTTCTTTTCCTTTAATAATACCATTATCATAACCTGCATCGTAACCATCAAGCCTTGCTGAATTTACTAGTTTCCTTTGCATTTCTTCAGCATCATAATATGTTCTAAATTCATCATCATCACTTAATCTCTCTAACTCTTCCACTATTCTTAAAGCCTCCTTATTATCTCCTGAGATCTCCTTCATCTCTTCAAAGCTCTTCGCTCTAAATAATGCTAAATATGTCTCTTTTTCGTTACTTCCATTATAGTGGATTTCCTTTAAACTTTCAAGATATATATCATATATTTTTAGATCATCTATTACATCTTTATACTCTTCATTTATTAAATCATATCCTACTGTTATCGCATTCTTATTCTCTTTATAACTAGCATTATTTATATTGATTAAGATTGTATGCATCTTCTTAAAGTCTTCTCCTTTCGCTAAGCCTCCTCCTGCTATACTATATAGATACTGCCTATTCTTTAATATGCTTCTTGTATCGACACTACTATTCATCTCGATTATTATAAAGTCTTTATCTTTTTTTAATAGTATATCTAGTCTATAATCTCTTCCTTTTGATCCACTATTTATTTCATTATCATATAATTCATATTCTTTTATATCTATATTGGTTGTTAATTTTATTAGTCTTTCAAAAAATGGTCTATACTCTTCATTCTTAAACATGTATTTAAATGTTGTATCGGAAAGTAGACTAACAAATTTATCTTCTTTTAACATATATTCCTCCTTCATTTTTAGATTCACTTTTCGAAAAGTGATTTCAATCTATCACATGAAGAAATATTAATCAAAAGAGGAATTTTTTAAATTCACTTAAAAATGATAGGACAATTTATTAATTTCATCCTATCATTTTACCTTTTTCACACCTTAATTTTAGGTCAATTCACTAAATTCATACTTTTTTTATTTTTAGCATATTCATATTTGCTATCATATTTCAAGAGATTTATTCGTAAAGGCATAATTTCTTCAATATCTGTTTTGTTAATCTCTTAATCATACTCTACAACCTTTCTTTATACTAATTTTGACATATATAGTATAATGAAGGTAATAAAAGTGAGGAATGATTTATGAATATATTAATAATAAGTAATGCTAGTAATGATGAAATATTAGAAGATATATGGATTGCTAGAGCTTTTATTGAGGATGGTCATAAAGTAATAGTAGCTTCTATTGATTATGATGAAAGACTTGATGATATAGTTGATATTATTATTAAGAGAAACTCTTGGTGTAATAATTCTAGTGATTTAAAGAACTATTATAAAACTGCTTTAGAAGTAAAGAAACGTATTATTGCTAAAGATAGTCCAAGAATTAATTTTGATGGAAAATTTGATGGTACTGATAAAAGTTATTTAGTTAAATTATTTAAAGAAGGATATACTGTTATTCCTAGTATTGATAATATTAATGAAATTAATCTATTACCTGATAGTAATCTATATTTCTTAAAACCTAAAGAAAGTCATGATGGTATGGGGACTAAAAAGGTTAATAAAGATAACTTAAAAGATGAGTTTAATAATCATTATATAATACAACCTATTATAAAGTTTAAATCTGAAGTTCAATTTTACTTTATTAAAGATGAATTTCAATATGCTTTAGAATTTATTCCTAGCAAAGTGCCTATTTATCCTTTAGCAATTAAATATCAATATAGTGATAAAGAGTTAAATCTTGCTAAAGAGTTTGCTAAGTTAAATAACAACTATTATGGAATACAAAGAATTGATTTTTTAAAATTAGAGAATAATGAACTATTATTAACAGAAATTGAAGATATTGCTCCTTATCTTGATTTAGATAGATTAAGTAAAATTGAAAGAGATAAATTTATTAATAATTATAAAAATATGGTATACGAATATTTAGACAAAAGAAAATAGATGGAGTTTTCCATCTATTCTGTAACGCTTTCAAATTGTGAATTGTATAGTTCTGCATAGAAACCATTTTTCTTAAGTAATTCATCATGTGTTCCTTGTTCTACTATATCTCCATCTTTCATTACTAATATTAAATTAGCATTTTTGATAGTTGATAATCTATGAGCGATAACGAAACTTGTTCTTCCTTCCATTAGGTTATCCATCGCTTCTTGGATTAACTGTTCCATTCTCGTATCTACACTACTAGTCGCTTCATCTAAAATCAATATTTTAGGATCTTTAAGAATAACTCTAGCGATAGTTAGCAATTGTTTTTGACCAGCTGATACGTTATCACTTTCTTCATTTAGAACCATATCATAACCTTCTGGCATTGTTCTAATAAAGTGATCAACGTGAGATGCTATCGCTGCATCATATACGGCTTCATCATTAGCATTTAAATTACCATAACGAATATTTTCTTTAATAGTATCACTATAGAGCCAAGTATCTTGTAAAACCATACCAAAGAGACTTCTTAAATCATCACGTTTCATATCTTTTATATCAACTCCATCTATTTTAATAGAACCAGAGTTAACATCATAGAATCTCATTAATAGTTTTACAATAGTTGTCTTACCTGCTCCTGTAGGTCCAACAATGGCAATCTTTTGTCCTTTATGCATTGTTGCATTAAAGTCGTTGATAATAATTTTATTTTTATTATAACCAAACTTAACATCTTCAAAAGTAACTGTATTACCCATCTTGTCTAAATCATATGTTACCTTCTTAACTTCAGGAACTTCTTCTTTTTCTTCTAAAAATTCAAAGACACGTTCTGCAGATGCAACCATTGATTGAATCATATTACCTATTTGGGCAATTTGGGCAAGGGGGTTCATGAAGTTTCTAATATATTGTGTAAATGATAAGATATCACCTACTTCTATTTTATTCTTTATAACTAAATATCCTCCTAAAATAGATATTAAAACATAACCAATATTACCAATAAAGTTCATAATTGGATGCATCATTCCTGAAAAGAATTGAGCACGCCATGAAGAATCATATAACTTTTCATTAGTCTTACTAAAATCTTCAACAGTTTTATCTTCTCCATTAAATAATTTGACAACGGTATGTCCTGAATAAATTTCTTCAATAGTACCATTGATATCACCTAAATACTTTTGTTGATTCATAAAGTATTTTTGAGAGTGTTTCATAATAAAACTCATCATAAATAAAGCGATTGGTACAATAACTAAAGTTACTAAAGTCATTAAAGGACTAATTGTTAACATCATAACAATAACACCAATTAGTGTAGTAACAGAAGTTAAGACTTGGGAGATTGATTGATCTAAACTCTGTGATAGAGTATCAACATCATTTGTAACTCTTGAAAGAATTTCTCCTGTTGTTTTACTTTCAAAATAAGAAAGAGGTAATTTATGCATTTTATGAGAGATTTGTTCCCTTAAATTAAAGGTAACTTTTTGGTTTACTCCACTCATTATGAAAGACTGTAAATATTGAAATATAGCACTTATTATATATAGAGATAGTAGAGTTAAAAGAATTGCTCCTACTTTAGAAAAATCAATACCACTAGTAGTACCAGTTACTTTACCAACAAGTCCATTAAATATTTCTGTTGTGGCTTGTCCTGAGATCTTAGGTCCAATTATTGAGAAAACAGCACTACAAATAGCAAAGATAATAACAAAGATTAAACTTATTTTATAAGTACCTAAGTATTTAAGTAATTTCTTTAAAGTACCTTTAAAGTCTTTAGCTTTTGCAGTTGTTCCCATTCCAGCTCTTCCACTAGGCATTTTCTAACTCCTCCTTTGATAATTGTGATTCAGCGATTTCACGATAAACAGCACAATTCTTAACTAAATCTTTATGTGTACCTATACCAACTACTTTACCTTCATCAAGTACGACTATTTGGTCAGCTTTTAGTATGGTATTAATACGTTGAGCAACTATAAAGATAGTTGAATTTTTAGCATATTCGTATAAAGCTTTTCTTAGTTCAAAATCAGTCTTAAAGTCAAGTGCAGAGAAGCTATCATCGAATATGTAAATTTCTGGATCTTTAGCGATTGCTCTTGCAATAGATAGCCTTTGCTTTTGTCCTCCAGATACGTTAGTACCTCCTTGACTAATAGGACTCTTATATCCTTCTTTTTTAGCAAGGATAAACTCTTCTGCTTGAGCAATACGTGCTGCTTCTATCATCTTCTCATCAGACATAAATTCATTACTATATTTAATATTAGATTCTATTGTTCCAGAGAATAATACTCCTTTTTGAGGAACATAACCAATCTTATCATGTAAGTCCTTTTGGGTTACATCTTTAACATTAATACCATCAACTAATATTTCTCCTTTAGTTACATCATAAAGTCTTGGTATTAGGTTAATAAGAGTACTTTTACCACTACCAGTAGAACCAATAAAAGCTGTTGTTGTTCCTGGTTTAGCTGTAAATGTTACATCTGTAATAACATCTTCATCACTATCAGGATATCTAAAGCTTACATTTTTAAACTCTACTAAACCTTTAATTCTCTTACTATATGTTTTAGGTTTTTCTGGATCTTTAACCTCAACATCTGTTTCTAATACTTCCATGATACGGTTAGCAGAAACATTAGCACGTGGTAACATAATAGAAAACATTGATATCATTAAGAATGACATAATTATTTGCATTGAGTATTGAATAAATGCTAACATATCTCCAACTTGTAATAAGCCTTCATCAATCTTATGAGCACCTATCCAGATAATTAGAACAACAATACCATTCATAATAAACATCATACCTGGCATCATAAAGTTCATTACTCTATTAACAAAAAGGTTTGTTTTCTTTAAGTTAGTATTAGCTTTGCTAAATCTTTCTTCTTCATATTTTTGATTAGAGAAAGCTCTAATTACTGGAATACCTGTAATAATTTCTCTTGTTACTTGATTTAATTTATCAATAAGTTTTTGTACTCTCTTAAATTTAGGCATTGAAAGAGCAAATAAAGTAAATATTAATGTTAAAACACAAACTATTCCTAACCAAATAATATAAGTCATTGATGGTGCTGTTTCAAATACTTTTGAAACTGCACCGATTGCAATTATTGGAGCATAGATAAATAGTCTTAACGTCATAATAATCATCATTTGTACTTGTTGAATATCATTAGTACTTCTAGTAATTAATGATGATATACCTATTTCTTTATACTCTGCTGTACCAAAGTTTAAGACTTTTTTAAACTCTTTCTTTCTAACTCGTTTAGATAGACCAGAACCCACTCTAGCTCCTAATAGTACTGTTAGTATTGTTGATGCTACACTTATTAGAGATAGTCCTAACATTTTAAGACCTGTAATTATAATGTAATTAGTTTGAATAGCATCAGTATCAAGGCCTACTTCAATATATTCTAATTTTATTGCTGAAACTGCGCTTTGACTTATGATACTATCAGGCATTTCAGAAAATTGCTCATTGATAGAGTTTCTCATATTCTTTAACATTTCATTAGGTAAGTTCTTAATGATATCAATTATAGCCATATTCTGCATAGACTCAGGCATATCTTTTTTTAGTTCATTTTGAATATTAATAGCTTCCTTCTCTTTACTAGTTAACATATAATCTACAAGGATAGCCTTCTCTAAGTCACTATTAGAAATACTTTCATCTTTAATGACATAAACTGGCTCCTCATTTAAGATATCATAGTCATGTTCATCACTTTTTTCAGTAATTAACTCATAATTAGATAAAATCTCTTCTTTTTCTTTATCACTTACAAAAAGTAAAATCTCATCTAATTTAGATTTTCTAACTACTTTAGGATTAACTTCTGCAACTCCACCTTGTTGTACTCCTACATTAATAATATTAGAAGTATACTGAGGTATAGTTAAATCGCAATTAGCTTGAACTATTAGTAGTAAAATAATTAGAATAACTGACAAAATATTATCTTTTAAATATCTAAATATTTTTAACATAAATCATACTCCTCCTATTTCTTTTCTATACTGCACCCATATTTTAAAATATCTAGTTGTTCATAATAATCTTTAAGTATCTCTTCATCAAGACTATCGCTTTTTAACAACTTCATTAAAGTTACCATTAAAAGGTGCATATTAATGGCAAAAATTACTTCAATATGCTTTTTAGCATTATCATTAAGTAATTCTAAATTGATGTTAGGAATAAGTTCTCTAAGTAGTCTCTTATCACGAAAACCAAAGGTTTTCTTAGACTCTTCCATAATAGTGACATTTTCTAAAGATTTTTTAAAGAAATTAATATTATTATTTTTAAAGGAATTAAATTCTTCTTTAATGTTATTTTGAAACATTTTAAAAAGATCTCCCTTATTCTTTATTAAATCATTTTTCATATTATTAATAAGTATTTCTAAATGTTGTTCTAAAAGATAAAAATATAAGTCTTTTTTATCAATAAAATACATATAGAAACTTCCTCTTGAAATACCAGCTTCTTTAATGATTCTATTAATAGAGACATCATTAAAGTTATACAAAGAAAACTCTTTAAAGCTAGCATCTATTAATTTTTTCTTTTTTTCATCATTTAATCTCAAGAATGTATCACTAGGCATTATACTCCCTCCTAACAGTCACTATACCATTATATGTGACAAGTTGTCATGTGTCAATAAAAAAATAAAAAGTAAGTAAAAAATTACCTACTTAAACGATTTTCTCTTTTAAAAACTCTAGCACTTTTTCCTATACTATCGACTACTCTTCTATTCATTTCATTTATTAGGGGAGAATCTAATGTTTCTTCCCCCATACTATTCAAGAATTGATGATATGAATGGGCTATTTTATATTGAGTTAAAAAAACAGCAAGATTCTCATCGGTTAAATTTGTAAGAAGAGCCTCTTTTTCTTGTCTTATTGTTCTGTAGCTTAATTGTAATATCTCATAACAAGTAGTATCTTCAGTTGTTAAATTTGTAATTCGTGAAATAAAAGCTTTTTCATTTTCGATTGATATGTCAGAAACTAACTCAATAGCTTTGACTGCTTCTATACATGGTACTGGTTCTTTATGGTCATAATAGTCATCTATTTTCTTTATTTGTTCTACTACTCTTGATTCCATACTAATTCCCCCTTTTTATTATTTTTTTAAATGTTTTATCTTTTTTTCGCATTTCTTCATTTATAGGCCTTAGAGCTTTTTTTGCTTTTCTTTCATCTGCTAGATGATTATTATACTCTTTTATATATTCATTTAAAGTTTTAAATTGACTAATGACTAATAAAAGAGAATCTAAAGTTAAGTCATCTAAAGCTGGTTCTATTTCTTCTAACAGTAATTTATATAGTTTATATAAGTTAGTTCTATTATCTACATAAGTAACTCCAAAGTTAGCGATATATCTTATAAGCTCTAGTGTGGTTACATAATCAATGGCACTTAAACTTTCATTTCTTTTAGTTTTATCTTCTATAAGCATTATATTTTTATCTAAAGCTTCTACTTTCTCTTTAGTTATTGGAATTTGGCTTAATATTTCTGTAAACTCTTTTATTATTCCTTTAGATTGATTATTATTCATAATACCCCTTTAAACTAAAAATTATCCTTGATGTTTAGTTATTATTTTTTGAAATTTCTTGTGCTCTTCTGCTACTTTAGTTTCAGTTTGACTAATATAGTGGTTACGAGCTTTACCTTGACTTTGAAGTAGATTTTGTTCAAAAGATTGGACAGTATTAAATTGATTTATAACAATTTGTAAAGTACCTAATGTTAAATCATCTAAAGCTGGTTCTATTTCTTCTAATATTTTGCCATATATTTTTTCTTTTAGATTGTCATTTAATACAGAATTACTACTTATATAAGTAACAATATTTCTAATTAGTTCAAGGATAGTTACATAATCTCTAGCACATAGATCATGCTCACCTTTACTGTTCATAGCATTTAACTCATAATTTAGTGAAGCGATAGACTCTTCATATTTTTTTTCATTTTCTTCTTTAGCTTCAAGATCATCAAATAATGATGACATATGATTAAGAAAATCTTCAAATGAAGTAAAACTATCAAATTCCATAGTATATTCTCCCCCCTTTAAAGGTTCTTATATTATACACTATTTTTTAAAAAAATGCAATAAAAAAAGTCCAAAGAAACGTTTTGGATCTACGATAAAACCTATACTTATGTACAGGTGGGTGTATATAGTCAGTTCTTAGGATCCCTAACCAGTGGAAAGGTCTTCAACACGAACGTGACAATCATCAATACTCCCTTATCGTCTCTTTAGTCGGTTTTATACTGAGTCATCCGCATCGTTTTCTTTAGACAATTATAGTATATCATATATATTTTAAATTATTCAATATTTTCTAATGTTTTTGTAAAATTTTCAATCAAATGAGATACAGTAGCACAACCCATGAAAGCAACAACACCGTTTTTATCTTTTACAACTTTGCTAACAGTATCATCATCGACAAGTTCACTATTTGGAATTAGTTCTATGATATCTTCTGATTTAATTTTAGGATAGTCTTTTGGATTTTCTCTATCACATTTAATTGGGGTTAAGTATACTTTGTCAGCGACTTTTAGAGCATCAGCGAATTCATTTTTAAAGCGTGATGTCCTTGAATAAGTATTAGGACGAAAGACAACTGTTAATTTTTTATCAGGATATTTCTGTCTAATCGCTTCAAGAGTTACTTTAACTTCTGTTGGGTGATGAGCATAGTCATCTACTATGATAGTATCTCCTACTATAGTTTCAGCAAAACGGCGATTAGCATTTTTAAAACTAGGTAATAGTTCTTTTATCTTTTCTTTACTAACACCTTCATCTAGAGCTTCAATAATAGCACTAGCAGTATTCATAACCATATGATTACCATATAAAGGAACAGTGAAGGTATCGATTAACTCATCTTTTTTATATAAAGTAAATGTTGAACCAGTAGTCTCTAATTTAATATTTTTAATAATGTAATCATTAGATTCATCTTCACCATAAAATATCACATTGTTTTTAAAATTAATCTTTCTTATATTTTTATCATCACCATTGGCAATTACTGTTTTAGCTTTATTTGCAAACTCTTCAAAAGTTTTAATAGTGTCTTCTAGATCTTTATATATTTCTGTATGCTCAAGTTCAATGCAAGTAATAATAGCTTTCTTAGGATAATAGGCAAGAAAATGACGATTAAATTCATCTGACTCTATTATTAATAATCTATTTTTCATATCAATATGACCAGTTCCATCTCCAATAAAATAATTACAACCTATAGTATTTTCAAATAAATGCTTTAAAAGTGATGTTGTTGTTGTCTTACCATGAGTTCCACAAATGGAAATAGTATCAAATTCTTTAGTAATACTACCTACTACTTCATTATACGGTTTAAAAGTAAGGCCTAATTCTTTTATTCTTTTCATCTCAGGATGATCTTCACTAAAAGCACGTGATGCTGTTACGATGGTGTCTTTAGCTAATTCATGATTACCATCGTAAAATATTTTTATACCTCGCATCTTTAGTCCCTTCTCTGTAAACTTATAATCCTTAGCATCATCATAACCTGATACCTCATTACCCATATCATATAACATCTGAGCAAGTGTACTCATTCCTGTTCCTTTTATTCCGATACAATAATATTTCATAAGACTCCTTCTTTCTTTAATCATTATACCTTATGTTATATAGATTTTCAAATATACATTTACTCGCTAATACTTGAAATTATTATATATTTATGATACTATGAATATGTAAAAGAAATTTACATATTATAAAAAAAGAGGAATACCTAGTTCTGTGTCGGGTGTTACCTCTAAAAGATAGGTTGAGCACCCTAATTACAATGTTGTAATAGGGTGTCTTTCTATCTAAAAATAATCAAGAGTATGATAATTATAATCAATGATGAAATTAAAAAGTCTTTCTTATTCATAGACATTTCCCCTTTCTAACCCCCTATTTATTAAAGTGAAAGAAAGAGGCCAAACACCCATACTAGGTATTCCTAGTAGATATAATAATATATCTGATACTATCAATCAATCAAACATGATACAAAATTTTTGTTCTATAAAAGGAAGGTAATAACGATGTTAAAATTATATAAAAAATGTAATTTATGTCCTAGAAAGTGTTTAATAGATAGAACTAAAACTATAGGATATTGTAAATCTAGTGATAAAGTTAAAGTGGCAAGAAGTGCACTACACTACTTTGAAGAACCATCTATATCTGGTACTAATGGTAGTGGTACTATCTTTTTTAGTAATTGTAATTTAAAGTGTTGTTATTGTCAGAACAAAGAAATATCAACTGATGGTTTTGGAAAAGAAATATCTATAGAAAGGCTTTCAGAAATGATGTTAGAGTTAGAGAAAAACGGTGCTAACAACATTAATCTAGTTACTCCTACTCACTATGTTCCTAGTATTATTGAAGCAATTAAAATTGCAAGAAGTAAAGGATTATCTATTCCTATCGTTTATAATACTAGTGGTTATGAGAATGTGGAAACTTTAAAGCTATTAGAAGGATATATTGATATTTATCTAACAGATTTTAAATATTTTGATAATAAGTTAGGTAAAGATTTATCAAAATGCTCTAATTATTTTGAAGTAGCTAGTAAAGCGTTAGAAGAGATGTATAGACAAACTGGTAAAAATAAGTTTAATGATAATGGATTAATGACTAAAGGTATTATTGTTAGATGTTTGGTCTTACCTACTAAAAGTGATGATACTAAAAAAATAATAAATTATTTATATAAAAAATACCAAGATAATATTTATCTTAGTATTATGAATCAGTATACTCCAGTTAATTACATTAAAGATTATCCATACTTAAATAAAACTATTAGTGATGATGAATATAATAAGGTAATAGATTATGCAATAGATTTAGGAGTAAAAAATGCTTATATACAAGAAGGTGGTACTTGTAGTGAATCGTTTATACCAGCTTTTGATCTTGAAGGAGTTTAATATAACTTCTTTTCTTTTACTTTAGAAAGCTTACTATTTATTTCTAAGTATATATTTTTATTATCCTTATAAAACTCTTCAAACATATCAGTATTTTCTTTAAATAAATCTAAGCTTTGCTTAAGGTTTTGTTTTACTTTTTCCATTACCTCTTCTCTTGGCTTTTTTCTTATTGTTGGCATAATAATTCCATTGTTAATATCACTTAAAATCCAAACAGGATACTTTTTATCACTATCTTCATCTTTCATAAGTGAATAACCTACTATTTCGGGAAAGTCATTATCAGTGGGATTATATAGAAACGATAAATTATCACTAGTTATATAGTTAATAAGATGATTGCCAAATAGTCTTGGCAGGATATTTACTAGTAAAGCCATTGTCTCAGGCTTGGCATTATATTCTCTTAAATCTACATTAGCAATATAACTTTTTATATCTTTTAGAAATAGAAAATCTCTTAAGCCAAAAGAAATATTTCTACAAACACCATAACCAGTAGAGATAACAAAGCCTAAATCATTAGGTGGTAAAAGGAAAGTAGAAGCTTTAGATTTACTATATTCAAAATGATGTTTATAAGATAAATAACCATTATCATAAGCAAAATAATATAAAGCAAGGAGTCCTCCTATTTCGTCTATATTAAAATCTTTACCAAGATTACCTAAATTATAAAGATAAGAAAAATATAAATAGAATAAATCACTTCTAATTTGACTTTTTTTATATTCTTTTATAAAATTACTCATTTTTTAATTTTTCTAACCTTTCTACTTTAGAGTAGATACAACCACAGTAGTCTTGACGATATAAATTATAGATATGAGATAACTCTATACTTCTTTTATAACCATTTTTCTTTTTAAAGTCAGCATATAAATAATTAATATTATATTTTTTAGATAACTCCTCACCTATTTCATTTAACCATTTACTATTCTTATAAGGACTTATTGATAAAGTGGTAGAAAAATAATCAAAATTGTGTATTTTAGCAAGTTTTGCTGTTTCTTCAAGTCTTAAGTTATAACACTTATAACATCTAATGTCTCCTTCAGTTAAATCTTCTAAACCACGAGACATTTCTAAAAACTTTTCTTTATCATAATTACAATCTAATAGTTTTATATCATAACCTACAAGGTTAATAAACTTTTCTAACTCTTCTTTCCTTTTAAGATACTCTTTATAATCAGTGATATTTGGATTATAAAAAAGAATAGTTATATCAAAGTATTCTGATATTTTCTCTAAGACTGATGATGAGCATGGTGCACAACAAGCATGTAATAATAAAGAGGGTTTGTTATTTAAATCTATATTATTTAATACTTTTTCACATTCTAAGTTATAATTCATTCTTCTTTTCGCCTCCTTATCAATTTTAGTTTTTTCTGTTCTTCATATAGTCCATTATAAGCTTCATTAATATTGTGGTAAAGCTCTTTATTATGTAAATAAAATTCTAAAAATAGGCTGTGATTCATTTTAAATTTTTCAAGATCATGATTAACTTTAGCATCTAGTTCTAAACATTGTTCTTTAGTAAGAGGTTTAACTTTAGAGAAATCAAATTTCTTTATACCAAACTTATTATAATTATAAAGAGGTAAAACATTACTAAGTTTAGAATTAAAATTATGAGCTAAGCCTTTATCACCATAGAATAATAACATAGTTCCAATTGTTATATCTGCAAAAAATTCTAAATCTCCATCGTTTATATAGTTAAAAGTATGATTATTTCTATTATAACATACAGGCTTATGCCAAGTTTCATTTAGAAAGCGTAATATCTGTAATAAATTGTCATCAAGGTGATCCTGATTATAGTAAGTACTTACTGTTGCATTTTTAATATTGAAATTATCAAGAATAAGTTTTCCAAAACTAGCAGTATGACGGCAACAAGCTTCCCCACTAAAAACTTTCAAACCCATATTAAAATCTTCTTTGGTTACTATAGTACATAAATCACCATCTATTTTCTTATAAGTATAACTTCCTTTTTCAGAAACAATACCATTATGAATCATATAACCTGTAAGTGTAATTAGAGATATACCAGATTTAACATTAAGGGTATTAGCAAAAGATGTGAAATTGTCTAAAAATATAGCAAAGTTTTTAAATAAAGATGCTTGTTTAGCATTTCCATAATAATCATCTAGATATTTTCTTTGAGCTTTTTTTAGTTTTCTTGCTTCTATTTTATCTTTTATTATCATGATACTCTCCCCTTTGTTGTAGTGATTATTTTAACACAAATCTCATATGACATCAATTAAAAAGCAGTATATATTATTTGTTTATAATTGAAAAATATTTAAAGTAATATTATAATACAACAAATAAAGGAGTTAGTAATTATGAGAGTTATCTTTTTAGATGTAGATGGAGTTTTAAATAATTTAGAATTTTTAAAAAAGAGACAGAAATTACTTAGAGTTTATAAAGATATGTATTTACCAAGACTAGATGACAATAATTTTATAGTTTTAAAAGAGCTTGTAGATAAAACTGAGGCTAAATTAGTTTTATCATCTAGTTGGCGTATGTTTTTTAATGAAGATTTAAGCCCTAATGATAATTCCTTTGATAGTCCTGGAAGAAATTTAATAGAAAAACTTAATAGTTATGGACTTTCTCTAGATGGTAGAACTGAACTTAAAGGTAGGCATGAAGGTTATTTAAGAGGAGACTTTATTAGAGACTATTTAGAAGAGCATCCTTTGATAGATAGTTTTGTCATTCTTGATGATGATAATGATATGAGAGAATTTACAGATACTAATTTAATAAGGACAGACTCTCTTAAAGGATTAACTCGGGATGATATTATGAAAGCTGAAACTATTTTTAAAAAACAAGAAAAATCTAAAAGATTGTAATATTATTTATTCTTTTAGCATATCTATTACTGGTGATATTATGGCTAGTTTTAGTTATGCTTTTATTTTGTCTACTTTAGCGGGATTATCTACTTTAATTGGCTTTGTTCCTTTACTTTTTAATTTAAAGAATGAAAAGACTATTATTATGGCTTCTTTGGCTTTTGCTAGTGGAGTAATGATTTGTGTATCGATAACTGATCTAATACCAGAATCTTTTAATTTACTAACATCTATTTTTAAAGCCTTCCCTGCCCTTTTATTTTTATTAATATTTATATCTCTTGGAGTTATAATATCAATGTTAATAGATAAATTCTTACCTAAAAGTGAAAATAAAAATGTAAGTAATAAAAAACTATATAGGCTTGGTCTTGTATCTATGCTTGCTATTATTATGCATAATATTCCTGAAGGGGTTGCTACTTTTCTTTCTAGTTCTACTAATGAGAGTTTAGGATTATCACTTGCTCTTGCCATTAGTTTTCATAATATTCCAGAAGGAATAAGTATTGCTATACCAATTTACTTTAGTACTAAATCAAAATTTAAAGCCTTTATTTATACTTTAATATCTGGTTTATCTGAGCCTCTTGGCGCTATATTAGCTTACTTTTTTCTTGCAAGTATTATTAATAACTTTATTATGAGTATAATTTTGTCAATAATCTCAGGTATTATGATACATATTAGTATTTATGAGTTATTAAGTGAATCATTAAGTTATAAAAGACGTAACTTTACTTTTGTTTTCTTTGGTGTTGGTTTTATTTTTATGTTAATTTCACATTTCTTACTAGGATAATTTTAGGTTATGTTTGATATGAGGCAAATTTTATAGTACAATATTTTTAGGTGTTAAATATGAAGAGAATCTTAATTAAATTAATTCGTCTTTATCAAAAGATGCCACTAGCAAGTCATGGGGCTTGTCATTTTTATCCAACTTGTTCTAATTATATGATTGAAGCGATAGAAGAATATGGTTCTATTAAAGGATGTTTTCTTGGCTTTAAAAGAATATTAAGATGTCATCCAGGAGCAAGATATGGATATGATCCAGTTATTAGAAATGAGGGAAAAGAATGAAAAGAAGTGTTAAAAAAATAGGAAAAATTGCTTTTCTTAGTGTTGCTATAATGCTTAGTGCAACGGGTTGTAAAAGTGATGATATGGAAGATATTGAAATATATGCTACTAATTATCCTAACGAATATATTATTGAAAGACTTTATGGCGATCATGCTAAAATAAGTAATATCTATCCTGATAGCGTTGATGTTAATGATTATGATTTTACTAATAAACAAAAAAGAGACTTTGCTAGTAAAGATTTATTTATCTATACTGGTTTAGTGGAAAGAGAAAGAGAACTTACTGTGGATTTATTAGATTATAATAATGATCTACGAATAATTGATAGTTCATATGTCCTTGATAATGATTATAATATGGAAGAAGTTTGGTTAGATCCATCATTTATGTTAATGATGAGTCAAAATGTTAGAATTGGATTAGATGAATATATTGAAAATAATTACTTGAAAGAGGAAATTGATGAAAACTATGAAGATTTAAAAGTAGACATTTCAGAGTTAGATGCTAATATTAGATTAACTGTTGAAAATGCTCCTTATAAAACTATAGTTGCTACTGATAATAATTATAGATTTTTAGAAAAGTATGGATTAACAGTATATATATTAAATGATGATACTAGTGAAAAAGATTTAGTTACTATTAATAATTTAATAGAAGAAGGATCTATTACAAAAATATTTAGTTACGAAGATATAGAAACTACTACTAATGTACAAAATTTAATTAATACTTATCCTAATAGTTTAGAAATAGTTAATTCTAATAGAATAACAGTTTTGACAGAATCAGAAAGAGAAACTAATGCAGATTATATAACTTTGATGAATCAAAATTTAGATATTCTTAATGAAGAATTATATCATAGTAATAGTTAGGTCAGTTTAAGATGAAAAAAAGCTTTAAAATTTTATATGTTGTTAATCTAGCTTTAATTATAATTTGTTTTGTTTTTAATTTATTTAGTGTGTTTTCTGAAAGTTTAGGGTCATATTTGTTACTAACAATTTTTACAATTTTAATTATAATATTAACTCTTATAATGTTAGTTATATGTATAATTATGGGGATAATTAATATTAAACAAAATATGATTATTAAGAAAAAGATTATTTTTATGTTATTTATTTTGGTATTGTTATTATTTACAAGTATTTTGGCACCACAGTTTATTAAAAATGTCTATAATTCATTTATAAAAAAAGATTTAGAAGATATTTCTACAATATTAGTAAAAGAAGTAAAACAAGAGTCTCTAAACAAATATGTTTATTTTTATAATGACTTAGCAAACTATTATAGCAATATTAATAATACTGATATAAAAGAAAACTCATATATAACTAATTATGAAGATAAAGTATATATTTGTTTATCAAATGGTAAACATAAATTAGAAGGATATGAAGATGATCTAAAATTAAAAAAGATTAATTCTTTTAATAAAGATTGTAACTATGAATTTTCTTCTGTTTATCTAGAAGATGGTTCATATAAAGCAGATGGAGAGACATATTTAAAAGCATATCTTGAAAATAAATATAATATTAGAATTTCTGATGTGAAAGTTAATTATGAGTGTGGTTTATTTGAATGTAATATTGATGATTATGATGTAACTACAGCAGATGTAATTTTCAAAGCTAATGCTGATGTTAAAAATAATAATATTATAGTTACTGATAATTATTATGAAACTATAAATAATTTGAATGATAAAGATAAAGTTATTTATAGCATTAATAATTATACACTCAATTATTTAAATGCTGATAGCATAACTATACATACTAGTATATATGAGATATATTGGTTAAACGATTCACAAATTATAATTAGTACAACATATAGTAAAGATGATGCATATAAATATTTACAAAGTTTAGGAGAATATTTAAAAAATAATGATATTGATTGTAATATCATTATAAATAGAAAGATCATTGAAAATAATACTGTTGGTATAGATTATGCAATGAATTTAATAGTAAGTGATAATAATTTTGTGATAAATGAATAAAGTGTATGACTACAAAAGTTCATACACTTTTTATTTTTTTCATTTTATGTTTATACTAAAATAATCTCAATATATCATAGAATGTTACATAAATCATTAAGAGCATTAACAAGAATAAGCCAACAGCATGAAACTTAGCTTCGGTTTCAGGCTTTACAGGACTACCTTTAATCTTTTCTATAATTATAAATAAGATATGACCACCATCAAAAGCTGGTAATGGTAAAAGATTGATAAAGCCAACATTTATTGATAGAAATGAGAATAAATATAACAAACTAGCTAGCCCACCACTTGCTTGAGCACCAACTACTTCATAGATACCTACAGGACCACTTAATTGGCTTAATCTAATTCCTCCTGTAAATAGATTTAAAACAGTAACCCACATTTGTTTAAATAAAGAGCCTGTTTTTGTAATCGTATAATCTATAGCGGCTAGAAAGCCATGTTCTTCTTCTCCTTGCATTCCTATACCATAAATATAACTAGTATCTCCATCATCAGTTTTTACTTTTTCTGGTTTTATATTATAAGTTTCAACATCGCCATTTTCTTTTTTTATAACAAATTCATTTTCTTCTTCAGGATCAGAAATAGTTATATATAATGATATATCATCTATAGTCCAAATATCATGACCATTAATTTCTAATATTTCATCTCCAGCCCTAAGTCCTGCATCATAGGCAGGGCTACCCTTCTCTACACTAGATAGAATTGGTTCTGTCGAAGTTGCGCCCCATATTATAGCGATAAAAAATAAAACTAAAATTGCAGAGATAAAATTAAAGCCAGCTCCAAAGAACATTACTAGAAACTTTTGCCAAGGTTTCTTACCCGGTAAAGTTCGGTCCTTCGGTAAGTTTTCATCTTCTCCTTCTTCTCCGGCTAATTGACAAAAACCACCAATTGGTATGGCTCTTAGAGAATATTCCGTTTCACCTTTTTTAAAACTAAATAATTTAGGTCCCATACCAAGAGCGAATTCATAGACATAAATACCTGTTAATTTGGCAAATAAGAAGTGTCCTCCTTCGTGAATAAAGATAATTGAACCTAGTAAGATTATGAATAATATTAATGTAACCATGAAGTTCCTCCTAAATCAATCCCATTACTAATATAAATGCTAAAATAACAAAAATTAGACTATCAAAACGATCTAATATACCTCCATGACCTGGTATTAAATTTGAGAAATCTTTAACATCATATGTTCTCTTGATGCTTGAGAATACTAAGTCTCCAAGTTGTCCTACAACGGCTAAGAAAAAAGTTGTAAGAATTAAAATTGCTAAAGATATATTTGGATCTATTACGGTAAAATAAAAGGTAGTAGCGACAAATGTTCCCATTAAAACTCCACCAACAAAGCCTTCGACTGTTTTATGAGGGCTAATGGTTGGTGCAAGTTTTGTTTTACCTATATACATACCTGTTATAAGGGCAAAAGTATCGGTTATAACTGTTATAAGTAATAGATAAATCAAATAATCTAAACTATAATTTCTAACTACTAATATTAAATTAAAAGCTATATTAATAAAAAGAAGAGATCCAACTAAATAAAGCGCATCATTAATATCATAGTTCATCTTTTTCTTATCATTTAATAAAATTGGTAATAAGAAAATTAAAACTATAAAACTTATTAATTGATAACTCATAGTGTAACTAAATATATTTTGATTATAAGTTAGAACACTAGAAAAAATAACTAATAAATAAGATGCAACTTTTACTAATGGAGGAAACTTTTTCTTTTTCTCTCTTATTGTCATTAATTCATGCATAGATGCTACAGCAAGTAAGGTCATGAGAATTGCAAAAGGTATACCTCCTATCAATAATAAAGGTACAAAAATTAAAATCATAATAACAGCACTTAAGATACGTTTTTTCATAAACACCATATCCTCCAATCTTATATTAAGTATAATATAAATTTAGTTTTTATACAAGTTTTTAGTAATTAAAGATCTTTTATTTTTCTTTTTACCATAGCATTTTTTAAAAAATCAGTATGTTCTTCTAAAGTATAATCTTTATGACTAAAAAAAGCTTCTTTAAATAAGGCATATCCTAAATGATGAGAATAATCTTTAGGAGGAAAATAAGATTCTTTATAGTATTTAATTAGACCTTCTTGTGCTATAGGATTTAACTTAGGTAAGTCTATATCACTATTTATTAGAGAACAGATATGGCTATAAAACATCTCTTCTTTTATTTCTTCTTCTGTTCTTGATAATGCTAAATTTAAATCAGATGAAGAGACAACTTTATTTTTAAAAAGATAAAGAGCAAATAAAGCTTCATTATAATAAGCAAGCATCTCTGTAATTATATCAGTATCATTTTTGAATTCTTCTCCTAATTTATAATAATGAATTTTATGAGTATATTCATGGACTGCGTTTAATATTGTTTCTAAAGTATTTAAATCTAATAAATGTATTTGCCAGTAATCTTCATAGATAGGATAAAAAAAGACACCAAAACTTTCTAATAATTTAAGACATTCTTCTGTTGAAATATTAACACGACTTTTCATAATTCCTTCTATATTCATGGTTTCACTATATTCTATGAATTCTAATAATTGTTCTCTTGAATAAATCAATATTCTTGTATCTATACTTTCTATAAATTCAGAATCTCCATAGTATTTTTTGAAGAATTCATCTATTAGACTGTAAAATTCTTCTTTATTAATAGCTCTTAAAGGGCCCATTATAGGACTATTAAACGTTAAATATCTAAGGTGTTCTTCTATATAGTCACTATTTTCTTTAAAGAATTTATCATTATTTAAATCTTTATAATTCCTTTTAATATATCTAACTATGGCTCTATTCATTTTTATCCCCCTATATGGAAAAAGAATCACTAAACAGTGATTCTAAAACTTGTCAATGTTGATTTTTACAAATTTACCATCTTTTAGAGAGCTACTAGCTTGAATTAGGGTTCTAATAGCATTAGCTGTCCTACCATTCTTACCAATAACTCTACCAATATCAGATTCTGAAACTAATACTTCTATAATAATTTCTTTATCGTTTTCACTAGGAAATTCTTTTACAGAAACAGCTTCTTCATCTTTAACAATATTTTTAATTATTTTCTCTGTTAATTCTACTAAAGTCATTATTTTGTTTCCTTTTTATCTTTAGATTCAGCGAATTTTTTCATAATACCTGCATCTTTAAATAGACTTCTAACAGTATCAGATGGAATAGCTCCATTATTTAACCATTTAAGAGCAACTTCTTCATTGATTTTAACATCTTTTTCACTATTAATTGGATTATAAGTGCCAATTAATTCTAGATATTCTCCATCTCTTCTACTTCTTGAGTCTGTTGCAACGATACGATAAAATGGTCTTTTCTTAGCTCCCATTCTCATTAATCTTAATTTTACTGCCATAATAATAGCTCCTTTCTTTTTACTGTTATAATTATACACAAACAAATAAAGACTGTCAACCTTTTTTTATTGACAGTCTCTAGGAACTATTCAGTGGGATTATCTAGATAGTCTTCATTTACTTCTTCATCTATTTTTTCATCAATAGTAGCATCACTATCCATTATCTCTTCCCAATCATCTACTTCATCTAATGTGTTTATACGCACCTTTGTGTCACCTACTAATTCAATTCCTAAAGTTTTATCGATAGTACAATTAATAACACTACCATTTATTTCTGCTTTACTACAACTTGGTCCACTTAAACTTCTGATAATTACTTCTTCATTTTCGGTATCAGAATTTCCTTGAACATTAATAGTTTCCGTATAGTTTTTAGTGTCTTTTAGGACTTCAGTTTTAGTATCATTATCATAAGAGTACCAAATATTAACATCATAACTTCCATTTATAGTAACAGTTCCATTAGAAAAACTACCAGAGAAATTATGATTTATTACCCAACAACCAAGAATTGTATTAGGACTATTAGTTACTTGTAATGATAAGTTATCAGTAAATTGTTTTTTGCCTTTACCAATAACGGCTTTTGTTACTATTTCTTTAAAAGCTGGCATGTATTTCCCTCCTCTAATTTAATCTATGCTTTTAACCCATAAAAAGTACATAAAATTAAAGAAAAAGAACTAAGTAATTAGTTACTTAGTTCAATCTCAAAAGGATCTTCTTTTGTACCTGTCCCAGATGTTATAACAACATTTGATTTTAGATTTAGAGATGGTTTAATACCATTGGGCACTGATAAACTATGAATGTTTATATAACCATTACCACTTACACTCCAGATCGTTGGAGTTAAACTAAAATATGATGTATTTAGAGGAGCTATATTAATTTGACTTGCCATTAATTCTCCATATCTTAATAATCCTACTTTGGCATTGGTACTTATAGCAACCTCTCTCATAGTTATATCACTATATTTAGCTAATTTATAGTTACTTCCATTATTTATAGTACCTAAATACCAAATAGTGTTATCTTCTATCATATTTAATTGTTCACTATTCATATAAAATCCACTAGTTAAATATTCGCCATTTAAAAAATCTCCTATTATATTACTACTAGAGTAATTAACACTATCTCCAAATAATATTGTTTTAAAACTATCATTTTCTTTTAATGGCTCAGCACTCGTTATTTTTGTTAAGCCTCTTGTTTCATGGCTTATTATTCTATACAAATTATTTTCTCCAGTTCCAAATTTTATATATTCTCCGCTATATCTTGTATTTAATTTAGCATCTAATAAATCCTCATCATTATCCCCCATTAATCTATATGGGTCATCTTCTGTTCCAGTTCCTGATACAATTTTCACATCACTTTTTAAATTTATTGAAGGGCGTACCCCATATGAATTGATAGGATTGCTACTGTTCGCGTTGCCATAGTTACCCACACTCCACACAGCAGACGTACTATATGGTGTTAAGGTCCACCAGTAAAGTTCGTTATTTAAATATCCATTACTATAATTTGTTCCTCTATAACTTGTCTGATATTCATAAATATTTAATAAACCCACTGGATCTTCTACTACTGTTGATTCAGATGGTTTACTTATATCACTCATCATTGTTGCGTTCCACTTTGCATCTGTTACTATAAATCTTTCATAGTCTCTTAAATTGCCAAGAAATCCATCTACTGTTGCATCATTTAACCATTCTTCCATATAACTGCCTTCAAAAGCTGTATTTCCGCTTTCGTTATAAGTAACTGCACTTATATTCCATTGAGTTACCAATTTAACTGTCTTCGCTTCATTATTTACTGATACTGCTCTCCATAATTTACCACTATACCATATATAATTGTTAGGATTTTCTCCTGTTATAAATGTCTGTTCAGGATCATCTGTATTTATATTATTAGAACTATCTGCTAGTAAAACGTCAGCGACAGGCTCTCCTACTGGTTGTGTTGCTACTACTCTTAACTTTCCTTTAAATACTTTACCACTTGCTTCTTCAGTAGTTGCATCATAGTCTATCCAGATCTTTAAGGTGTAGTTAATAGTTTCATCAGGTGCGATTGTTCCAAAGTCTACTCTTCTATTTGGATTACTTCCCATGGTTGTCATATTCCTAGTCATAAATGTTTCATCATTTTTTGTTAGACTATATCTTATACTAGAGTCTGGTATTCTACTTTCTCCTTCACTTAATTCCATATCATCTAAATAAATTGTATAATCTGTATCTATCTTTCCATTATTTACTAAACTAAAGCTAAAACCATTAAGATTCATTCCTTCATTATCTGAAATTGGTATTTGTTTCTCTAAAGTAAGTTCATTTCCTTCATCCAACACTAAATCAAGAGTTCCTGCTCTTACCAAATATTCTTTATCGCCTTGTAATGTTGTTGTTAGGTAAGCGAATGCTATTCCTATTAAAAGAAGAATTATTATTACAATTCCTATTATTATATATTTCTTATTTTTCTTTATTGCTTCTTTCATTATATTCACCTACCTTATTGTCGCTACTAAACGGAAAGTTATAGAAGAACGTGAATTTCCCTTTTCTTCTGTAACACTATAAGAAAATATTCCTGCACCTACATTATTTATAAAACTACCACCACGTAGCAACCAAGGATAATTTTCACTTAATGTATCATGATAATCATTACCCCAACCCCACGTTTCTGATAAGCCATGACTTGTACATGCACTTCCATTACATGCTGTATTTATATTTGATGTTGCATATTTATCATAATATTTTGACTCTGGCATTCTTATAAATCCACTATTGCCTGTTACATCATTATAATTACCCATTACGTACTCCCAGGCTCCTCCACTCGTATCATATATTCCATAGATATTTCCTGTGGTTGAAGCTCCTGTTCCATTTATCTCTACATTATATTGATATTGACATCCATAATCTGTATTTGTATTTGAAGAACTCCCATAACTACATCCTGTTATAAATTGATCTGATTTATTTTGATATATCTCTTTATTTGATCCAGTAAAACTACTATTTCCTAACTTTCCATATTTTGATTGAGATAAATATGCTACTACAGCCCATTCACTACTCTTCATCATATGGGTATCTGTTGTACTCTCTATCCCATATCTATTTCCATTATTATTCATTTTCGAGCTTAAATTAAAAGCGTTACTTACATTTATATACTGCCAACTAGTCACATTTGGTTTTATCATGGCATCTAAATCAGTTGTATTTCCTCCTCCATTTTCCGCACTTGGATTACTACTACTTGTCTCAAACTTTCCTACCCATATTCCTCTTAACTCTTCATCTCCAAATGTAAAAGCATCAGGTGTATACCAATCATCATCACTTATTCCTTCACTTACTATGTATTTTGCACTTCCTCTATCTTTTGTATTCTCACTAACAAACTTTACATCTATTTCTCCTGGTAAGACCTGGGTTGGTGTTGTATCTAAATAATCTCCTTGTTTTCCATAATAATACGTCCCATCTTCACTTCCTATAGAGTAACTATACCTTGGTATCCATACCCACATTGTCTCTATATCATCCATATTTACTACTGTCCCTACATTTGCATTCTTATATGTACTTCTACTACTTTCACTTACTGTTACTGCATTCGCCCACATTAAATCATTATAGTTATGCCAACTATTATTTAAGTTTGTTCTATCTGCTTTTACCCAGTTACTTCCATCATATGTTACTGGTATCATTCCTTCATCTAACATTGGCGCATTTGGACTGTTTTGTTCTCTATCATAACTTGTTACTACGATCTTACTTTGATATATTGTTCCTTGTGCTTCATTCCCTGCATCCTCATCTAACCACATATACAAAGTATATGTTACTGTATCGCTTGGCTCTAATACATCTTCTCCTATTATTTCAAAAGAACCTATCCCATAATCACTTACTCTTATTACTCCACTATCATAGCCATTATTTCCTGTTATTTTCATCTTTAAATTTGAATTACTTAATGTATTATTACTATCTTCTTCTAATGATACATGGTAATAAGCATTTATATTTCCTGTATTTGTTACTGTAAAAGTATAAGGAGTTGTTTGTAGACCTTCTTTATCAGACATAGGAGCGCTATTTTCTATACTTATATTATCACCTTCACTAAAATCAACTTTTAGTATTCCTGCTGTTAGAGTTATTTCTTTATCTCCCTCTATAGTCATTGTTAATAAGGCATAACTTGCACCTATTAATGCTATTATACTTATTAATATTATTACTACTGATATTACTATATATTTTTTCTTTGTCATATCTGTAACTCCTTTACTACTTAGGTTACCCATTTTCTTATACTTATATTCTATCTATTAATAATATTAACACATAGAGTCCAATATTTCAATTTAAAAAAAAGCAATAACTTTAGTTATTACTTTCATTTAAAAGCTTATTAAATATTATATTTAATCCTTCATTTATATTATTTAAAATTTTATTTATTTCTTTTTCCTTTGCTAAATATTCTTGATATAAAGAATTTTGTTCTAATTCTTTTAATAAACTATTTAACTTAGTTTCTATTTCTTTGTCTAAATATGCTCCTTTGACATATTCTTTTTGTAATCTTTTTACCTCTTGCATTTTAGACATAATATCTTTATTATCTTTTAACTTTTCTCTTAAGTTTATATACTCTTTATATTTATCATCATCTTTAATAGCTTGAACTAACTCTTTCGCTTTGTTTTCTATTTCCTCATTACTTACTAACTTTTCCATCTAAACTCCATGTTTTCGCTTCTGTAATTTCTACAGGAATAATATTACCAAGTTCTACATCATCACCTGTAAAATTAACTAACTTATTAGTATCACTATAACCAAAATATTCATTTTTTTTATCACTAATTCCTTCTACTAAAACAGGAACAGTCTTACCTACAAGTTTTTCGTTATTCTCTTTAAAATAAGAATTTACTATTTCATTGAGCTTATAAAGTCTTTGTTCCTTTTCTTCTTTAGTAACATTATCAGGAAGTTTTGCAGCAGGAGTGCCAACTCTAGGTGAATAAATAAAAGTATAAGCATTATCATATTTACATTCTTTAACTAAGTTTAATGTTTCTTCAAAGTCACTATCTGTTTCTCCAGGAAATCCTACTATTATATCAGTAGATATAGCACAGTTAGGAATCATTTCTTTCATCTTATGAAATAAAGTTAAATACTTTTCTTTAGTATAACGTCTTCCCATTAATTTTAAAATTCTATCACTACCTGATTGAACTGGTAAATGAATACTTGGCATAATATTAGGATACTTGGCAATTACTTCTATCATTTCATCAGTAAAATCCCAAGGATGACTTGTCATAAATCTAATCCTAGGTATGTTTGTTTTAGCTACATCTTCTAGAAGTTCTGCTAGAGAATAATTATCATATAAGTCTTTACCATAAGCATTAACATTTTGACCTAGTAGTGTTACTTCTTTATAGCCCTCTTTAATAAGATTATCTATTTCTTTTAAAATATCTTCTTTTTCTCTACTTCTTTGTCTTCCCCTTGTATAAGGAACAATGCAATAAGTACAGAATTTATCACAGCCATAAATAATATTAACGTAAGCTTTATATTTACTAGTTCTATCTACAGGTAGACTTTCTATTAAATCTCCTTCTCTTGAATATACTTCTATTTGTTGTTTATCTTCGCTTCTTTCTAATATTTCTGGTAGCTCATAAAAATTATGCGTACCTATTACAAAATTAACAAAAGGATATTTTGTTATAATAGTATTAACAACTATTTCTTCTTGAGCCATACAACCACATAAACCTATCTTTAAATCCTTTTTAGTCTGTTTTAAGTGCTTTGCTCTACCAAGTAATCCAAAAGCCTTATTATGGGCATTTTCTCTAATAGAACAAGTATTTAATAAAACTAAATCAGCTTCATCCATATCATCTGTAAAAGTATAGCCTAATAATTCTAATATTCCTTTAATATTTTCACTATCATGTTCATTCATTTGACAACCATAAGTTTTTAAATAACACTTCTTACCTTTATATTTATTAAGATATTTTGAATCTAATTTATAATCAATTTTCTTATAATCTATTTTTGTACTACTACGAGCGACTTTAAAATCTGGTAAATGCATTTTATCACGTCCTTACAAATTTAATTTTAAAACTTTTTCTACTTCTTTCATCGTATTATCTAAATTACTGCCATTATTGATAATACTTGTAATGTGTCTTTTATTAATATTTTCTTCCGAAAAATCAAGAGAATCTGCTAAAAATCTTCTACATAGTTCTTGATATTTAGGATTTTTTTCTCTTTTTTCCCTATCTAGAGCCCTTTGTAGTCTAAGGCCATCATCAATTGTTACTAAAAGAGAGATAATGTTTTCTATTCCATAAAATTTTACAAATTGATCTAAACCTTCTAAAGTATTACTACCTACATAATTATAATTATCTAAATCAATACTAGAACTAGTTGTAAAATAATGCCAAGGACCATAAGCGGTCTTATATGTTCTTTTTTCAATTATTTTACCTTCTTTTTCTAACTCTAACATTTCTTCTACAGTCTTAAAATAGTATTCTCTTCCCTCTACTTCTCCTGTTCTCATAGGTCTTGTTGTAGACATTATCATTTCTTTAAGTGCAAATTTATTCTCTTTAATTAATCTTCTTTTAATAGTATCTTTTCCAGAAGAAGATGGTCCCATAAATAAAATTATTTTACCCATAGTCTTTCACTTCTTTCTAAACAGTTTTATTTTACCATAGAAGCATTAAAAAAAGAAGAATTTATTTTCCTCTTTTAAACTGCAACTTCCATTATGACATTTTTTACTATATTGTCCATGAAAGTTAATTTATTATTCATAAGTTCATTTTTGATAATGTCAAAATTCTTCTTAACTAAATCTACTATTTCTTTTACTTTAGGTAATAATCTAGTTTTCTTAGATAATTCTTTTACAATAGTCTCTAAATTAGTTAATTTAGTATATTTACCAAAGTTATCACTTTTAATAAATGTATTATATAAATTATTAAATGAAACTAAATCGATATTATTAAATCTTTTATCTTCTAGAAGTTTTAAGGTTGTACATAAATTACCTGTTGAAATAGCAAGATCAAGAATTGTTTTTCCTTCATTATTTCTAATATTAGGATCAAGTTCTTTATTTCTTTTTAATTTTTTTATGATATTAGCAGTATGAAGATAGTTTTTAGTTGCAAGCAAATGAGCGAAAGTATTACCATCTTTATTTTGATGATTAATATCACTATTAGTATCATTAATATACTTTTCTACTAAATCATATTTTTTACTCTTTAATAGTCTCATTAAAATAGTATTACCACCCTCGTCTATTGTATTTAAACTAACTATTTTCTTCTTTATTAGTTTATCTACTAATTCTAGATGTCCTTCTTTTATAAGTTCAAATATCAAGGACGAGTCTTCTTCACAAGCATTAGTTGCTTGTGTCTCATCGTAAAACATTTAAAACACCTCTTCTTTTACGTGCGGTATTTATTGTACCATACGTCTGTTGTTTTGTCAATTTTACTACCTACTATCAGTATGAACAGTTACTTGATATTTATACATTCTTATTATAATAAATTTATTGTTACATACGAAAAATCAAGCCTATACATAGCTTGATTTTTATCGTATTATTATTTTTTCTTTATAGTTAAAACAGCTGGATTTACGGTACCTTTTACTTCTTCATCTTCAATACCATATTGTTTATTCCAATATACTCTATAAGCTTCACCATTTTTAGCGAAATGTGATAGAGCATTAGCGGTAGCGCTAGCCATAAAACCACTTAAACCAAGTTCTTCACTATATACTTGTTTTTCTGCTTCTTCAAAAGAAACTCCTTCTGCAAATTTTTTCATCATAGAAATAGTCGCTTTTACTACAAATACAGAATAACCATCATTGGTATTGGCATCAGCGAATTGTAACCACTCTTCAGTTGTTTCCGGATTAATTAAAGTTAAGCCTTCTTTCATAAGGGTATACTTCATTTTTTTGGCTTCTAAATCACTTTTTTCTTTATATTCAGCCCATTCTTTATCTCTTTGTGCTTTTAGAGCCTCTTCTTTATCAACTATACTATCTCCAAATATTAAGCGTTTAGAAGCAAATATATCTTTATCAGATCTTCTATCATAACCATATTCAATATTGGGGTTTGAATATAATACTTCACCATCTTTTGAAGTAATGTTAGAAATTGCTGCACCATATCCAACAAATGGAATACCACTACAACCAATTTCTACATTTACGAAATCAGTTACATTTTTTAATTCTGCTGTTTCTTCTTGTTTAACACCATACCACCAACCGGTATAGGATACATCTTCACCAATATGCTCTCTTAATTTGTCAAACATTGCTTTAGCTAGGGCCTCTTTATCTTGTTCTTTAGTAGCGACAAACTCTTCAAAGGTCATATCTCCTTCTTCAAGTGGTAAGAATGAACCAACTTGAGTATGACAAACATATTTGTAGTCGTTAGCTTCCATATTGAAAATTAAGGTTCTGTAATCTGGATTATTTCCATATTGCTCTTTAACTTCATCAAAACTCATTCTTTTACCATAATAAATCCAGTTAGAATAATTTGATGTTTCTCCATCATAAGTTTTTTCACCGTCTATAACAAATTCTTTGTCATAAAAACGGAATCCTTGCATTTTTCCATCATTTTCAACTTTCATTGGATCTTTCTTTTCAATTTCTTCTACAGATGATTCACTAAATAGTAAACCTCTATAAATTTTTTCAACGTAACTTTTTGTTACTTTTTCCATATCAATTTTCCCCCTTCAACTATCGCAAAGTGTAATACTATAAGAAAAACAGCAATAGATACTATTTACCTTGTGGTTGATTGCTGTTTTCTTTTGTATGAATCACAAACTTTAGGTGGTCAAAGTTGACAAATTGATAATTTTATGATAGAATTTATGCCATATCAAGCAGAAAATCTCAAAGTATTACACTTTGAGATTTTTATTTGTTTATAATGATTTTCTGTTACTATTTTCTGCTTCCATTCTTTCATGAATCTTTGGAACTACAACTTCTCTATTAGCTTTAAGATACTCATCCCATTTAGCATCCATTGGTCCAAATTTCTCATCATATGAAGGTACTCCTTCTATTTGAATCGAATCATCTAAGAAAGGTAAGGCATAAGTTAATCCTAAGTTTTCTTGAATTTCTTCTTCTGAATAAGCTCCACATCTTAAAGCCATTAAAGTTCTATTAAACTTTCCTTCATTCTTACCACAACTATCACTATAAAGCATCCAAACTTTTGATCCTCTAATATCTAGTGTGTCTAGTAGAAGAATATCCATAAAACCTCTTGGGTCTTGTATCATTTGCATTAAGACTGTTAATGCTCCGGGATTGCCTTCTGACATAACCATCATTAGATCCATAATACTCATATCACTTGTTATCTTCTCATTACTCATATATAATTCCCCCTTATTTAACTATCGCAAAGTTAAAAACTAAAAGAAATTATAGAGTTTTTTAAGATATTATTATAATTTATACTTCTAATGTTATAACAAAGTAAATATAATTTGTGGTCAAAATTTGACAAAACTCGCTTTATATGTTAGAATTTATGCCATATCAACGAGTTATCTCAAAGTTTTTAACTTTGAGAAAATAAAAAATCTCAAACACTTGAGATTTTATTTTTTTAATCTTTTTGGAAGACTATTAATTGTATCTGTTAAAGCCTGTTCTAATATTGTTTTATCAAAGCCAAAGTCTTTATAACCTTCCATACATGTTGTTATATATTCTTCTGAAGGAAGATGATAGTCAAAGTCCTTATTCATTACATAGATTAAGGCTTTTTTATTTTTATCGCCTATTTTTATAGGTATATAGTACTTTGAATAAACGCTTGGATAGCCTTCATAATTATCTAAAGAGAAAATATCTAACATAGAAACTTCATATAAACCTAAAGGCACACTAGAATTCTTACACTTTTCTATCGTTAAATACGCAAAGCTATCTTCTCTTCCTTTATATACTAGTCTATATCCATTTAAATTAAGTGTACTAATAGGTCTAGAATTTGGGCATCTAAATGCCATTTGTTCTAAATTTAAATTACTTCCATAAGCTAAATAATATTTTTTTAACATACTACACCTACTTAACAAACTTTTTAGCTTTGACAGCTGTCTTTATTCCATAATTGTTTTGAAAGTTTTTTAAATATTGTCTTAAAAAATATATTTTATCTAAATTATTATCAAATACTAAATCAACAAATTCTAAGACATTTTTTAAATTAACATTATTATACAGATATTTATTTTCAGAATATGGTAAGTATTCATGTTCTAATTTATAATCTAAGAACTCTTCATCCATTACTTTATCTCTAGATGCTACTAACATTTTAGTAAAGGTATTTATATTATTTTGCCATATTACGGCATTAGTAGTGGCATTGGGACTTCTAAATTCTAAAGTATTATGTTCATATATTTGTCCTGGGTTTGAAAAACTTACATTACGGAAATTTAAAGCAGCATATCTTTCATATGTTGGTAAAGCCCAATTGATCTCTGATAAAGTATAAGCTTCCTTAATACTTCGCATTACTCTATATAAGGAATCTGCGATTGGTGGGGCATATTTAGATAATCTTTTTCGGCCACTAATTTTATCTCCATATACAAATCTAAAAATTATGTTTTCATAAGCTGTATAGAGTTTTAAAAAACTCTTCCATGCCTCTATATCTTCTCCTAATACATGTACCCCTACATGAATATGCCCACCGGCATTATGTAAGGTATCAGCTTTTCTTTTTGAAAGATGGTTACAAACTTTTTGTAATTCCTGCCAATACTTAATTTCATCTGTCATAATAGGAGAAGTTATCTCTCCTCCTGAACTTAGGGATCCATCTCCAGCAGAGTACCATCCTTTTAAATTTTTATCTACAAATCTATTAGTTATAAGTCTTAGAGCTTTTTCATACTCTATTTCAACACCAAATGTTATATCATCTGGTAAATTTAGTTTATCTCTATACTCTAATAAATAATTTTCAGTTTCAACTAATAAATCTTGTAAATCTATACCTCTTAAAAGAGAAAATTCATCATTTCTTTTCTCGTTTATAAATGTGCTATTCATATAATCATCCCCTTATAATTTTCTTAATCTATAGGAATGTCCTTCTCTTGTTTCAAAATTATTTGACTCACCGTTTATCATTGCTAAATTTTCTTGTTTTACTTTAAGAATCTTTTTCATAGTTTCTAATTCTTCTTTAGTTATAGGTCTAAATAAAGGTACATATTCTTCTAATTTATCTCTTATATATGTTTTGATAAATAAATTACCTATACTTTTAAAGTTATTACCCCAACATAATGATAAAACAATATAGTATATAGAATTCCAAATATTTTCACCTGATGTTTCTAATCTTGTAATAGTTTCATCTAAAGATTCATAATGATTTACAACAATTGTTGCATCTTTGTCATAAATACTATCTTCAGGATTTAAAGTATTTTTCTTTATAGTCTTTATATTTGTTATAACTAAAGCTTGATCTATTTCTTCTTTTGACATAGACATAATTTTTTCTGTATCAGATAAATCTAATTCATCATTTAATCTATATGAAGTAACTGTTCTTTCATATAGACCTTTATCATTTTTAATCCAACCTGTTGAATATTCAATTAGCTCATCTTCATAACTAAAATCATAAGAGATATGTTCAATATGGATACCAGAAGAAGTATCTATCATTTCAATTTCAGCTGGTTCTTCGATTTCATCTATACGAAATGGAGCATCTCCAGAAGCTGTTTTTGCCCAGCCAATAATTATAGTAGCGGCAATAAAAGGAAGAGCATAATCTAAAGCTATACCACTTTTTAATAGTGATTTAACTAGTAAATTACGGATATTATAAAATTTTCTATATTGTATTTTATTTTGTAATTTATTGGCGTCTTTGGTAAGTTTACTTACTAATTCATTGTTATTCATTAACATTACCCCCTTTTTTTCTTAAAAGGGATAATATTTTTTCATTTGTTTCTTCTAATTCTTGTTTAAGTGGTTCTATTGCGTAAATTTTATAAGCATAGTATTCATTAGTTTGTCTTAACTCATAACGAAAATCAAAATCTCTAAAATGGGCAATTGCTCCACCAATTCCTAAACTTAGAACTAGTTCAATAATAGTTATTACTATATTTTTTAAAGCTGTTTCATCATATTTTAAAACATCTTCTTTATTAAACATGTGAAGACTAGCTTCCATAAAGTAACCGTTTTTCTCTTCAGGATTAATTTCATTTACTATTTGTTTTTCTTCTTGATAATCTTTTAAGTTTAGAGAAATATAATTATAATCTTCATCTAAAACAGCATTATATAAATCTAAGGTTGTTGTATCTTCAAGATTATATTCTCTTTTATATCTTATATATTGTTCATCTTGTTCTTCCCATGGTGTATAGATGACTAAACTATTATCTGGTAGTAATTCATCAAATAGTTGGTCTGTTCTATATTCTTCATCCATAGTTATATTGCCTTCTGTTTGAAAGTCTAAATTATAAACTTTATATTTAGTTATTTCATCAGAATGAAAAGGAAAACCGCCGCCAAATAATTTAAATAAACCAATAGTAATTCCCGTTGATATGACAAAAGGTGCTGCAAAATTACAGGCATTAGCAAAAACTTTTAAATTTCTTATATTAAATTGTTTAAAGTTCTCTTTTTTTTGCTCGGATATTTTATTTTCTAGCTCTAAAACTTTTAATTTTAACTCTTCTAGTTCCTTAATTTTTGTTTTACGAATTTCTTCTCTTTTTTGTGCAAGTATTTTTTGTTTTCTTGTTTTTCTATTACTCATTTCTAATCCCCCTATTATTCTCAAAGTACATTACTTTAGGATTTCCCCCTTTGAATGCCCTATATATTACTATATTTTTCGTGCAAAGTCAAGTTTAAAGTTTACTTTTAGTTTAATTTCTTCAGAATGCCTTTTAATATAAAGATGTGGTCAAGAGGCATAAATAACATGAAAGTACCCATACTTTTTTCCCTTTTCTAAAAGTAATGTACTTTAGGATATAAAAAAATAACCATTGATGGAATTAATGCCATCAATGGTTTTATTAATATAAAGGTTTTAATTGATTCATCATTATGACTTTATTTTCATAATTAGGATGAACATATCTTTCTAATGTAATTTTCACACTAGAATGTCCTAATATTTCACTAAGTGTTTTAGAATCACAGCCATTTTCTATACATCTAGTGGCAAAAGTATGTCTTAAAGCATGAAAATTATAAAACGCTAAATCTAATTTTTTCATAGTTTTTTTATATTTATTAAAATAAGTTCTTGTTTCTATAAATTTTTCTGTACCAGTTATTAGAAAGATATTAGGCGTTATATTAACGTTTAATTTTTCTATTAATGGAATTAGGAAATCAGGTATTGGTATTTCTCTAATTGAAGCAGAAGATTTAGGTTCATCAATAATAATAATTGTTTTCTTTTTAGAAGTTTCATCCGGATTTTTTATTCTAATTATAGTTTGTCTAACATATATTTTTTTATTTTGTAAATCAATATTTTTCCATTGAAGAGCACATAACTCTCCTATTCTTAGGCCTGTATAAAGACAAAAATAAATGCCAAAAGACATTGTATTTAAATTACTTAATAATTCTCCTTCTAACTTTATTTGCTCATCTTTCTTTAATATTTGTATTTCACTTTTAGGTATTTTAGGCATTGGAATCTTTAAATTAATATTTCCAGTTTTTAAAATTTGTTGAAGAATTATTAGTATATCTTTAACACTTTTCGCTGCTAAACCTTCATTAAGTAAATCCGAAGTAAATTTATTTATAAGTTCTATTGATATTGCTTTTTTCTTAACTTTGGCAAAGTTAGGAATTATTCTTGATTTAAGAATATATTGATAGTTTGAATATGTTGACTTTTTATTTTTTATTTTAGAGTTATGCATCCAAGAGTTAATATCATAACCAATATAACTCTTATCAAATATTAATAAGTCATTATTTTTAAATAAATATTCAATTTTATTTTTATAATTTTTAACTACTTCTTCTTTACTGTTGCCATAAACAGATTTATAATTGGCCGAGCCATCTTCTTTATAGCCATAATGATACCTTATTTCAAACCTTCCATCTTTTCTTAAATAGATATTTTCTTTCATATAAATTCTCCTTTCACCTATATAATACATTTACTTAAATAATGTTAAAGTGAAAAGAAATTATAGATTATAAAAAAGCCATCTAAGATGACTTTTAAATATATTTATTTATTTTTAGGAGTAATTACTTCTAAACCTCCCATATATGGTCTTAATGCTTCTGGTACTGTTACACTTCCGTCTTCATTATAGTTATTTTCAATTACAGCAATTAGGCCACGTGGTGATGCTACTACAGTGTTGTTTAGTGTATGAACAAAGTATGTACCATTTTCTCCCTTAGTTCTAATTCCTAAACGTCTTGCTTGAGCATCTCCTAAAGTTGAACAACTACCTACTTCAAAGTATTTTTGTTGTCTTGGACTCCAAGCTTCAACATCACATGATTTTACTTTTAGATCGGCAAGATCACCACTACAACATTCTAATTGTCTAACAGGGACATTCATATTTCTAAATACTTCAACAGTGTAACGCCACATCTTTTCATACCAGTCCATAGAGTCTTCTGGTTTACAGATAACAATCATTTCTTCTTTTTCAAATTGATGAACGCGATAAAGTCCTCTTTCTTCTAGGCCATGAGAACCTCCTTCTTTTCTAAAACATGGTGAATATGAAGTTAGTGTTAAAGGTAAGTCTTCTTCTTTAATAATTTGTCCTTTATATCTACCTATCATAGAATGTTCACTAGTACCAATTAGATATAAATCTTCTCCTTCTATTTTATACATCATCGCTTCCATTTCAGGGAAAGACATAACTCCTGTTACAACATCACTATGAATCATAAAAGGTGGAACACAATAAGTAAAGCCTTTATCTATCATATAATCTCTGGCATAGGCAATCATTGCTTCATGAAGTCTTGCAATATCACCTGTTAAAAAGTAAAATCCTTCACCAGATGTTCTTCCTGCAGATTCTTTATCCATACCATTAAGTCTTGTTATAATATCAGCATGATATGGTATTTCAAACTCAGGTTTATAGGCATCTCCAAAACGTTCTACTTCTACATTTTCACTATCATCTTTACCTATAGGAACACTCTCATCCATAATATTAGGAATTACCATCATTTTACTTCTTAACTCATCATTAAGAGCTTTCTCATCATTTTCAATAGTTACCAATTTTTCATTGATCTTTTTTACTTCTTCTTTCTTTTTATTAGCTTCATCTATCTTTTTATCTTTCATTAAAAGACCAATAGAACTACTCTCTTCATTACGTTTTTTACGTAATTCATCGCCTTCTTGTTTTAAATTTCTGATCTTTTCATCTAGTTCTACTACTTCATCTACTAGAGGTAGTTTTTCATCTTGAAATTTCTTTTTAATATTTTCTTTAACTAATTCCTTATTTTCTCTTACAAATTTAATATCTAACATAATTCCTCCCTTTCTAGCCGATAAAACAAAAAAAGAATGGCTTTTAAGGAGCTTTACAATAAAGTAAAGCGGTGCCATCCTTATTATACTTAATTTAGATAACGGTAATGCCCGGATATAAAATCATCTAAAGAGGAGATAGTTAAGATTTTATTACTGTTCTCACCAACCACAGTATCTCTTAAATAAAATTTCTTAACATTGTCTCTTGTCATCGACTTGATTTTATTATAAGCATTATTTTTATTTTTTACAAGTATTTTTTACTTTGTTTCGATTATTAATTTGATTGCTGTTCTTTCTTCTCCATCAATTGCTATATCAGTGAAAGCTGGGATGCATACAATATTTTTACCTGCTGGGGCAAGAAAACCTCTTGCTATTGCTACGGCTTTAATTGCTTGATTTAAAGCCCCTGCTCCTACTGCTTGTATTTCTACACTGCCACTTGCTCTAAAAACATTGGCTAATGCCCCTGCTACTGAGTTAGGGTTTGATTTTGATGAAACTTTTAGTGTTTCCATAATTTTATCATCCTTTCTTGTTCTAACTTATTGTATGAGCAAGTCTTAAAAGAAAGAACAAAAAAAGAGTAAAATTACTCTTAGAATAAACTTTCTACTTCTACTTCTTTTTTAGGCCCAACATTTGGCACAATTGTTTCTTTTTCTACTTTAGGCTCTTCAGAAGAAACAGTTGGGATAACTGGTTCTGCTGCTGGGTTATTTTCAACTGTAGGAGTAACTATATTTTCAACTTCAGGAGTCTTTGGTGTTTCTACAGTCGGTGTGATAGTAGGAATTGCTGAAGTTTCTTCTTCTACATGTCTATTAGCAATTGGAATACTTTGAGTATTCTCTAATGGATTAGCTCCACCATATATAGGACGATGTTGTTCTCCTGCTACTTCAATCTTAGGAATTACAGGACTAACTCCACCATAAATTGGTTTAGATTCTTCCTCTACTACTTTAGGTTCTTCATTTACGATTGTAATAGCAGGAGAATCTGCTACCTCTGTTGGAGTACTATTATCAACAACATTAACAGGATTATCAGTAGGAACATTTATATTCTCTACCTTTGGCTCTTCACTTACTATTTGTACAGGTTCTACAGCAGCAACAGCTGAATCTGCTACAGGTGTTACATTAACTACTGGGGCAACGCTTTCTACAGGTTGAACCTCAGGCATAGCAGGTATATCAGTAGGGATATTAGCTGGCTCTATAGGATTAACAGGTGTTGTTTCTACAACAGCTTCACTTGGTTCTACTACTTGTGTAGTAGGAGTACTCTCTACAACAGGAGCTTCTACGCTTTGAACTTCAGGTGCTACTGAAATTGCCTCATTTGCAACAACAGCTGGATTAGGATCCATATTATTAACAGGTGCTGCAACCTCAGGGGTTGTATTTACAGCATTAACACTATTTTCAACTGTAGGAGTCTCACTTACTATAGGCTCAACGCTCTCTTCCTTTTTATTTTTCTTTCCTTTTTTACTTCCTGTTGCAATAAAGATAATTAGTGCAATTAAAAGTAATAAAACGCCTCCAGTAATTAACATTCCTGGAATTGTTGTGAAAAAACTTAAATTAAAATCGGCTAGTATCATATAACTTCCATCTCCCTTATCTTATACTACTTAAATCATAGCAAAAAAAGGGGTAAAAAGCAAATCTTTTTTACAACGTTAGACAAATGTTGTAAAAATGCCTTGATTCTATGCGGTTAAAACATTTGTTTTTTCGTGTAAAGTTTCTCTTTCTGGAATTTCTCCTACTAAATAATCTCTATTACAAAAGTCTAAAAATTTACGAATTTCTTTTTCTTTTAAAAATATACTCATACCATTGTATAAAGGATGAAATGCCAATAATTCACTATCAAATAAATCTTGATCTAAAACGACATTTACTTTTTTATCTTGATCAAATATTAAGTTAAAAATTGACACATTTCCTGGGGTTGTTTGTAATAAATCTTGCATTTTTTCGCTACTTGCAAACTCTAATTTACTAGTTCCTAATCTTTCTTTTAATTCTTTTAAATCAACTTGTTTTTCCATTGGAACTATTACTAAGAAGGTTCTCTTCTCTCCTTTTCTTTCTTTTAAAAATAAGTTTTTACAGATACAATAGTCATCACCAATAAAATATTTATAGCGATCATAGTAATTAGCAGACTCATCGCATCCTAATACTTCTTTATGTTTAATACAATAATCATAGTGAATATCGTGTTCTTCTAAATATTCACAAAAAGATCTTCCTACAATAATTTTTCTTTTTCTCTCATCCATAATAAATCAATACCTTTCTTTCTTAGAATAATAAAAGACTAGTTACATTCCCCAAAACTTTGGGACGAAACTAGTCTTTAACCTTCCGCGGTACCACCCAATTTATCATAGATATTATGATCACTTTTATAGGTTCCATCAAACCCTGTACTTGATAACGGCATACTTCCCGGCTTAGTCTACTTGAATAAATTCTTTCGGTAAGCAACTCTGAAGTGTTCTTTCTATAAACTTTATTTCTCTAGCTCCCACCATCCTAGATTCGCTTTAAATAAATGTTTATATACTTTTCTTCTTCACTGTTTTTATCATAATATTTTATATTTCATTATATGCACTTCTTTTTAAGAAGATACTAGGATGTTATCACTAAATTATTAATTTGTCAATGTTTATTAGATTTTTTTATTAACAGATATTTATCATATACATCATACCAACTATAAGCTCTATAGATGTTTCTTCCTTTACAAGATATATTATGTTCAGCATGAAAGCAAATAACTGGAAGTGATTTAGCAATAGCATTTATATTTTCTTTTTTATCATCAATCATTATATCAATATTATTCTCAAGACAAGTTTTTAATTTGTCAGCTGATTTTAATATCAATTTATCATAAACAATATCATTTTTCTTTAACCAAAGTTTTACAATGTCTTCCATATCATTGTTAGGATTAGCATAGCTTTCAGAACATCTAGCAGTAATTATATAAATTTTATTGCCTTCAGATTTTAGTTTCTTAATAATTTCTTTAGCAAAGGGTCTTGCCTTTTCTTTTGTAGCATAATCATGAACAAGAGCAAGCCAACACTCTTTATCATCTTCTTTACTTACATTATACATATCTTCTAATGACCAAGCTACTTTAATATCTATTTTTTTATATTTTTCATAAAAGTATTTACTACCATAATCTAAGATATATCTTGTTATATCAGTAAGTACGCCATCTATATCTATTCCTATATTCATGTTACCACAGTCCTTATTTAATATTATTTATAACTTCTTTATATTTAGAAAAATAGCCATCTATTGGCAAAGAAGTAAACTCTAGTTTTTCTTTAGTAGTAGGATGTGTGAATGCTAATTTATAAGCGTATAAAGCGATAGGAAAGGTGCCTTTTTTACCATACTTATCATCCCCTAATAAAGGATGATTACGAGAAGCAAACTGAACTCTTATTTGGTGATGGCGTCCTGTTTCTAAATTTATTTTAAGAAGTGTAGTATTATCTTTACTAGCAAGAACTTTAAAAGTAAGACTAGCAAGTTTACCATTATCTTTAGTTCCTATAAAACTACGATATTCTTCTCTTTTTAAATAATCAAGATACTTGCCATCATCTTTAATAATACCATTACAAACAGCTAAATAGCTTTTAGAAAACTCTTTATTTCTAATTTGTTCTGATAGTCTACTAGCAGCTTTAGAAGTTTTAGCAAAGACCATTACTCCTCCTACATTTTTATCAAGGCGATGAACTAGTCCTAAATAGACATTACCAGGTTTATGATATTTTTCTTTTAAATATTGTTTCAAAATAGTTAACATGTCAGGAGTATTAGTACCATCACTTTGGCTTAATATTCCTACTTTTTTCTCTACTACTAATAAATGATTATCTTCATATAAAATATTAATCATAACTTTCCCATCTTCCATAAATACCACAAGGTAATACTAAGTTATTATCTTTTATTTTAAGCCCTATTTCATCACTAGAGACAATACCTTTATATTTTTTATTTACTGTTGTTAGTAAAAGATTTTCTAAAGATGTTTTAGACAAGCCTGTTGTATAAGAATTTATAATAAAAAATAAAGGTTTATCACTTAAAATAGACAAGCAAAGATTAACAAGATTAGCAAGATCTTTTTCTATATCCCATACTTCTCCATTAGCACCTCTCCCATAACTTGGTGGGTCCATAACTATAGCATCATAAGTATTACCTCTTCTTATTTCTCTTTTAACAAACTTAAGAACATCATCTACTAAATATCTAATAGGTTTATCTTTAAGATTAGAAGATATGGCATTTTCTTTACAAACTTCTACCATTCCACGTGAGGCATCTACATGAGTAACATGAGCTCCTTTACTAAGACAAGCGATGGAAGCACAACCTGTATAGCCAAAAAGATTTAATACTTTTATAGGCCTTTTAGCTTTTTCTATTTTATTCATCATGTAATCCCAATTAACGGCTTGTTCTGGGAATATTCCAGTATGTTTAAAGCCCATTTGTTTAATATTAAAAGTTAAGTTTTGATAATTAATAGTCCAAGTGCTAGGAATCTTTTTTAAGTTTTCCCAGTGTCCTCCTCCTTTATTAGAACGATAATATACAGCATCTATTTTACCTTTATATTTTTCTAGTAAATTGCCATTATCCCATATTATAGTTGGATCTGGTCTTAATAGTATATATTTACCAAAACGTTCTAATTTTTCACCATTAGAGGCATCTATAAGTTCATAATCTTTAAAATTATTAGGTGTTATCATTTTATCACTTCCTTACTTAACTACTTTAAATTATACTCCTTTACTTCACAATTGTTCAACCCAAGAGTTAAAAAATGTCCATCTTTAGGAATGCCATTAAAGTAAGCATAGAAAGCTTTAGAAACACCACTATGACCTACAACTAGAACGCTATTATAATCTTTTGTTTTTAAATCATCTAAAAAATTATATATTTTATTAAAGAAAGACTTTATATCTTCAGAAGTACCATATTTAATAGTTGAATAATAATTCCAATACTCTTCACGATTAGTTACTTCTAGAGGTTGTCCTGATAGGCTACCAGGATTTCTTTCTTCTAATCTTTTATCTATTATAATTTCTTTATTATTAACATTTATAAGCTCTGCAGTGTGTTTAGCTCTTAATAAGGGAGAAGAATAAATAATATCATAATCAATATTTTTAATTTTTTCTCTTAGTTCAAGAGCTTCTTTTATACCAGTTTCATTTAAATCTTCATCTTCATTACTATATATTTTATATAAATTTTTATCTACTTGACCATGTCTTACTAAATATATTTTCATTAGAACCTCCTTAAACTATATAATACATTAACAATAATCTTTAATACAGCAAGAATTATAGTGATAATACTTTATAAAATAATATTTTACTAAAGATATACCTAAATAGTAAAGATTTATTATATTGTCTATAGTATCATTAATTTTTTTAGCAATAGATAAAAAATCATATTCTTGAAAAAGATGTAAATCTATTATTCTTTTTAAATTATTAGGTAAAGTATTAAAAGCTTTATTAACGCAAAAAACTTGTTCTTTTCTTATTATTATTTTAAAGGGATCTATATAATCTCTTCCAAAGTAATAAAACTCTAAATTATTTAAAGATGGCGTTATATCACTTTTAAACATTAATTCTTTGGCAATTACAAGTCCAGTATATTTAGATAAGTTTTTGTTATACTTAATTGTATCTAATACTACAGTATTTTTAAAATAATCACTTTTTGTAGTAGATTCTAAATTTAAAAGAATTGTTTTAATATAACTATAAATATTTAAATTTTCTAAATCATTCATTATTTTTTCTCTTTCTATTCTTATTATTAAATATTTTTTAACAGAGTTAAAGCAATTGCTTAATTATTTTTCATAAATATTCATTAGAAATTGTTTCTAAGTATGTTACATCATCATATTTATTCGCAAATAATGATAAAGCTTGATCTTCTTTTTTGAGCTTTTTTAATAAATTTATTAAATGGCCCCTTAAATGAAGATTATAATATTTCATAATCTCGGGGATAGTCCTACTACAATTTTTATGAAAAATCTCTAGTTGTTTTAATAGTAACTCTTGGTATATGTCAAAGAATAAATCTTTGTTTAAATCAAATAAAGTTAGATATTTAAAAATTAATTTTGTCATATAGTTTTTTCTTTTTTCAAGGAAAAAGTCATAATAGTCTTTATACCCAATATTTATAAAACAGATTATAAACAAATCATCTACTTCACCCATATCTTTATTCTTTAAAAGTTGACAAATCTTTTTTAATTGTTTGGTAGAAATAGCTAATTTACCTTTTTTATCTTTCTTATCAGATAAAAACCATAATATTTTAATCGCTTGAACTTTAGTAAAGTTAAAAGACTCTATTTTTCTTAGAGCATTATAGTTTAGATTTAATTCTTTAGAAATATAAGTTAAGTTTAATTTTTTGTTATTATTTAAATAGAAAAAGACCTTTTTTATTCTTTTTATTTCTTTTAACTTTAGTTGTTTTATTATAACTGTATCTATTATTTCATTTAAATTTTTATTAGATTCATTATCTTTTTTATTGTGATAGCGAATACACCTTGCAACATTTTGATACTCTAATTCATTTGCTTTACAATAGGTATAAACTGTTTCATTTTTATAAAAATACTTCTTACCGCTTATTTTTATCACTACCTTTTTTTAATATTATCATAAATAGATATTTAGAAAAAGCTTAAAGGTAGAAACAATTGGTTACTTGACATAATGTTACAAATAGTTAATTTCTTTATTTATTTTAAAAGAAAAAATCAACTTTTTATAAGTTGATAATATATTTAGAAATATAAAAAATGGTGCCTGTATCCGGACTCGAACCGGAACTCTATTGCTAGAAGTAGATTTTGAGTCTACCGCGTCTACCAATTCCGCCATACAGGCATATTTAGATTATAACATATTTTTATTAAATTTAGTAAAAAAATATGATAAAATTAAAAATACAAGGAGTGATTATTATGCTTATAAGAGATAAGAAGGATCTTGATCCACATACACCTGGTCTTGTTATTAAGCCTGATGGTAGTATTATAACAATGGAAGATGAGAACCATGCTACTTTTTTTCAAAATATAATAGGACCAGAATTTCGAAAAATGGGTCTTAATGCAAGAAGTTTAATTGGTCAAGATAATTTAGCCATTTTAATGAAAATATTATTAGAACAATTAAATATTTTACCTTATCAAGGCTGTGAGTCAGGAACAAGACAATATAGTGGTGGTTCTTTATATATTAATGATTTAGATAAATTATCTATTAATCAGTTAATAAGTATAATCGATGTATACACTGTTATTAATGATAGTTATGATATGGTTATCGTGGAAGTTGCTGAAAACGATAAAAGCGATAGATTTGTTAATATAACTGAGATTGCTAAAAAGTTAGAAGAAAAAAGTAAAGGATCTATAAGAAAATAATAGGTCCTTTATTTTGTTTCTTTATATTTTGATTGATATAGATCAACATCTTCTTCTTTCTCTACTTCTTCTTGTAGAAATTCTCGCATATCAGGTAAATCATCTATAGAAGATAAGCCAAAATAATCTAAAAATTCACTAGTAGTCTCATAAAGAATCGGTCTACCAGGTAAATTACTGCGACCACTTTCTTTAATAAGACCTTTTGCTACTAATTTTCTTATAATATGGCTGTTTGATATACCTCTTAATTCATCTATTTTAATTCTTGTAATAGGTTCATTATAAGCGATAATAGCAAGTGTTTCTAATGCTGCTTGGCTAAGTGTAGTATTATCTTCATTAGTTAATAATTTTTGATAATACATATTATGTTCTTTTTTAGTAGTTAATTTTAATTTATCACCAAGAAAACCTATTCTAATACCTCTAGCATTACTTTGATAATCGTTTTGTAATTCTTTAATTAATTCTTTAGTTTCTTCTTTAGATATTTCTAATATTTTACTTATCTCATCTAAATCTAGGCCATCTTCTCCTACTACAAAAAGTAAGCCTTCAATTACTGCTTTTAAATTCATCAAGACATCACCTCACAAATTATGTCACTAAATAAGTCTTCTTGTTTAATTAATAATTCTTTATTTCTTGCCATATCAAGAATAGCTAGAAAGGTTGCAACTATATATTCTCTTGTTGTAATTGGAAAAAGTTTAAAGAAACTTACTTTCTTTTCTTTTTTTAAAATATTTCTTATCTCTAATTTTCTACTTGATACAGTTATTTCTTTCATAGTTACTTTAGTAGATAAAGGCTTTTCTTCATTTTTTCTTTCAAGAAATTTCTTAAAAGCATCTACTAGTAAATCAAGAGAGCCTTCTCCTTTTATAACTGTATTCTCTTCAAGATAGTTATTTATATTCTCAGGTAACTTAGTATGAACTTTTTGACGTTTACTTTCGTTTTCTTTTAGAGTTTTTGTTATTTCTTTATAAGCTTGATATTCTAATAGCCTTGACACTAATTCTTCACGAGGATCTCCTTCTTCCTCTTCTTCACTTTCTATTTTAGGTTTAGGAAGAAGCATTCTTGCTTTTATTAATGTAAGTTCACTAGCCATCACTAAATATGATGATGCTATATCTAGGTTTTGTTCTTTCATTTTATGAATATAATCTAAATATTGTTTAGTAATACTTTCTATTTCAATATCAAAAATATCCATTTTATTTTCTTTTATCAAGTGAAGGAGCAAATCAAGTGGTCCTTCAAATACGTCTAATTTTAAATCCATAATAAGCTCCTTACCTTTCTAGTTGTATTATAGCAAGGATAAAGACTTTTTTCAAATTATTTACATTAATTCAGGTGTCGATATTTGATTATAAAGAAATATTTTTCTATAAAGTTTGAGATTTTCTTCTTAAAAAATGATAATCAGTTGTACGAAAAAATCGTATGACTGAAACTAAAAGTTGACGATATAATAAATAGTGATAAAAAAGAAATAGAAAGAAAATTAAAAAAGCCTACTGTTACTAGCGAAAACTATATAAAATTAACAGAAGATAATAACTTAAAACTCCCTAATTGATAAAGATAAGAAATAATTATATAATATCATTATTAGATGGGAAGTTAATTATGAAAATAAAAGAGAAATTAGAAAAAGTAATTATTAATGAAGATACAATGAACAATATAGAAATTAGTTTAAAAAGAACTCTTGAAGGATTAAAGAGTTGTCCTAATTTTGATAAAGAAAAGGAACTAATTATTGAATTTAATAAAGTTAGAGATCATTACTTAACTTTATATTGGGTTAGTTATATTGGCTATTTAAAGGATACTAAAGATGAAAAATATTTAGAAACAGAAAAGATTATGGGGAAATATGAACCTATTATCAATAACTTAATATACGATTATTATAAAGCTTTATCTTCATCTAAAAATAAAGAAAAATTAGAAAAGTTTGTTGGTAAGAAAACTCTTGATATAGCAGCTAATCAAGCAAAGTTAAAAAGTGATAAAACTGTTTCTTTACAAACTAGAGAAAAAGAATTATGTTCTAAGTATCAAAGATTAATTATTGGTACAAAGTTTAATTTCTTAGATAAAGAGATAAATCTTTCTTCGCTTAGTATCTACTATAATGGTGATGATAGAGACTTAAGAAAAAAAGCATATGATAAGAGATTTGAAATATTAGAAAGTTTAGAAAAAGAAATAGATGTAATTATAGATGAATTAATTAATGTTAGAAATTCTATGGCTAAAACTCTTGGTTTTAATTCTTATAGTGAAATGTCTTTTGTAAAAATGAATCGTTTAGGTTATAGTAAAGAAGATTTAGCTATCTTTAAAGATGAAATAAAAAAATATGTTGTTCCCCTATTTAAATTATTAAAAGAACAACAAAAAGAAAGATTAGGATTAGAAAAGTTAGAATATTATGATAGTAATTACTTATTTAAAGATGGCAATGCTAAAATAAAAGGAAATTTAAATGATGTCTTAAATAACTTTAAATCAGTTTTGAAAGAACATGCTACTGTAAGTTATGATTTATTTTGTATGATGTTAGATGAAGGTCTAATAGATTTAGATAATAGAGAAAATAAATCAAATGGTGGTATTACTACTTACCTTCCCGATTATAAAGTGCCTTTATTTATAAAGAAGTATATGGGATTAGAAAGTAATATAACTAGTATTTTTCATGAATTTGGTCATTCTAATCAGCTATATTTAAGTAAAGATTTATTATTTCATGAGAATAGGTGGCCTACTTTTGATATTTGTGAAATACATTCTACTAGTATGGAATATTTAATGTATCCTTTTATGGATTTATTCTTTGGTAGTGATGAAGTTAAATATAAAATTAAACATCTAACTAATAATATTTCTTTAATGATAAATATGGCTATCGCTGATGACTTTTGGAGTTTTGTTTATGATAATAATTTAGATAGTAAAGAAAGAAAAAGAAAATGGCTAGATATAAGACGTCAATATAATTTAGATAGTTATGATAATGAATACTTCAAAAGAGGTGCTGAATATCAAGCAGATACTAATAGAATAGTTGATCCTTTCTATACAATAGATTATTCCCTTGACAATTTAATCGCTTTATCATTTTATAAAAAAGAAAAAGAAGATATTAAAGAAGCTTTTGATTTATATATAAATTTATGTAAAGATGGTGGCTCTTTATTGTTAAAAGAGATTATTGATAAATATAATTTAGATAACCCATTTGAAAAGGATTCTTTAAAAAATATGTGTGAAATTATTAAAGAAGATATAAAAAAATTAAATTAAAAAGGAAGTAGTTATGAAAAGATTTACAATGAAAGATGAAGAATTTATTTGTGAAAATTGTGGTAAGAAAGTATTACCTTTAAAGTATAGTGCAAGAGATCACTGTCCCTATTGTCTTTACTCAAAACATGTTGATATTATGCCTGGTGATAGACTAAATGAGTGTAAAGGTCTATTAAAGCCTATTGGTATTGAAAAGTTTAAAGATACTTATAAAATTATTTATAAGTGTGAAAAATGTAAAGAGATACATAAAAATATTATGGCTAATGATGATGATATGGATATGATAATTGAGATAAGTAAAATGTAATGGAGTGTTAGTTATGACGCTAATCTTTTAATTAAATATGCTAAAGAAAATAGAATTTTGACAAAAATTAATATTTATGATACTATGAATATGTAAAAGAAATTTACATATTATAAAAAAGGGAATACCTAGCTTGCTCTGTTAGGTACCATCCCTAAAAAATTTTTGGTTAGGTACCTACTAAGGAGTAGGTACTATTTTTATTAACATAAATAATAAAACTATTATTACGAAAATAAGTGAAAATATGATATAACATAGAAACTTTTCTGTTTTTCTCATATTATCAGCTCCCCTTTCACATTATTTATTAGATAAGTTTAGGGGGATAGTACCTAACTAGCTAAGTATTCCTACAACAATAGTATCACAGATAATTCGCTAAATCAATCGAACATGATACATTTTTTATAAAAAATATGTTCGTTAAATTCTCTTAAAAATTGATAATACTTTCTTTTTAACATTTTCTTTTAGTTGTTCTTTTTCAATATCTTTTATAATTTTATTTTCTCTTTCTAAAAATTCATTTCTAGCTTCTTCAGCAGTAATCCCTGCCCTTATAAAAGTACCATCTTCAAGCATTACTTTCTTACATTTTGGTACATTTATAAACATTGAATGTTCTCCATTGTCAATCATTACTCTAACATTTTTATTTTAGATTTTTTCATAATGTGATTATTCTTTTGTTTCTATATTAATTTTTTAAACAATTAAACTCTTCTTACATAGATTATATTGGTGATATAATGAATAAAATTGATTATGAGTTTTATAGTTTAATTAAGAAGTTAGAGTTAATGAGTAAAGAAGAAGTATATTTAAATATTAAGAATAGATATCTAAGTCTTAATGAAGAGTTAAGAAATAATATTGAGATTTTTCTTAATAGTTTTAACTACTGGGGTAAGTTAGATTATATTAATAATGACTATGAAGAAATTGAAATGGTAGTTAATCTTTTAAAAAACAACTTAACTGATTTAGTAGTACTTTATCAGAATCTAAAAGATTATAAATCTAAAAAGATATTACTAGCAATACTTAGAAATTATTATTACTATGATTTTACGATGTTACATGAAGTTATTGATACTTGTTATAAACATTACTTTGATCCTGATTTAGTTAAAACTACTAAAGATACAGTTTATGTAGATGTTGGTAGTTATATAGGAGATAGTGTTGATGACTTTTTAGATACTTATTTAGAAGAATATAAGAAGATTTATTGTTATGAAGTTACAGATTCTTCAGTCTCTACTTTAAAAGAGAAGTTTATCTTTAATGAAGATATTATTATAAGAGATAAAGCCTTATATAGTAAACCTACTACTTTAAGTCTTAATACTAGTAGTGTTGATAATTCTGCTAATACTATTAGTGATGATAAAGGTGATATTGAAGCAGTTACTTTAGATGAGGATATAAAAGAGAAAGTAGATATTATTAAAATGGATATTGAAGGTGCAGAGTTTAAAGCTTTAGAGGGAGCTAAAAAGCATATTAAGAATGATAGCCCTACTCTATTAATATCTATTTATCATAGTTTTGATGATTTAATTAGGATACCTAAATTAATTAAGAGTATCAATAAGAATTATAACTTTTATTTAAGGTATTATGGTGGTAATATCTTCCCTACGGAAATTGTTTTAATATGTAAGAAGAAAGCTAGCTAATTATTTTTCCCTCTTTTAGTTTGTATGTATATATTATTATGGTAAAATAAATATGGAGGGATTTATGAAATTAACAGAAATAAATACAGAAAATATATCAGATGATATAATTAAAAAAGTTTTCTTTAATACAACAGAAAAAGATTTTTCCAAAGCAGATTGTCTTATAATTTTTGGCTGCCATATAAAATCAATACTTGATGAAAGATTAGAATGTGCTCTTAATCTTTTAGCAGAAAAACAAATTTACAAAGTGTTAATAAGTGGCGGTATTGGTGTTAAAGGAAATTTTAATGAAGCAGAATATATGAAAGAAAGTCTACTAAATAATGGTTTAGAAGAAAATAAAATTTTAATAGAAAATAAGTCAACTACTACAGAAGAAAATATAATTAACTCTATACAAATATTAAAGAGTAAAAATTTGATAGAAAATAAAACTATTGTCTTAGTTTCTAACCAAATACATTTAAAAAGAATTGGAATGGAGATAAAAAGGCAACTTTCTAATTCTAATACTAATATTATTTATGAATATCCACTAAATGATAGTTTTTCTTTTACTAAAATTATAACTAATAATAACTTAAGAGAATTAGCAGAAAACGAAATAAAGAAAATAAAACGATTTATTCAAAATGGAATCGTTGATGATGAGAAAATTTAATATTAGACTGTAAAGAATAAGAATTTAGTATTACTAACTCCTTATTATGTGCTAGAATTAAAATAAGGAGATGATGTTAATGAATGATACAAATATGTTAAAAGAAATTAGAGAAGTTACAGCTTTAGAGGCCTGTATAGAAAAAAATAAAGATGTAATTCCTACTATTGCTAAAGAAATTAAAGAATTTAATCCTAAAAACTTTATGATAGTAGCAAGGGGTACTTCTACTCATGGAGGTATATTTGGGAAATATTTCTTAGAACTACACTATAAAAAACCAGTAGAAATGGCAGATCCATCTATATTTACTGTTTATGATAGTAATATGGATTTATCAAATACGGTTGTTATTGCTATTTCTCAGTCTGGTAAAGGATATGATGTTAGTACTGTTTTAAAGAAAGCGAAAGAAAGCGGAGCTTACACTTTTGCTATTACTAATAATCCTGATTCATTAGTGGCAGAGGCTACTGATAAACATATCTTTAATGAAATTGGTGAAACTAATGCCGGAGCTGCTACGAAAGGATATACTACTACTTTATATATCTTAACTAAACTAGCTTTATGTTTAAGTGGTGAAAAGAATAGTTTTGATGATGATAAATATATTGAAGCAGTTAAAAGAGCTTTAGATCTTTATGATGATGTTAAACCTATGGCTAATGAATTAATTTCTATGGAAATGGGCTTTTCTATTGCTAGAGGTTATAGTTACTCTCTTGCTAAGGAATTTGCCTTAAAAGTTATGGAAACCCTTCTAGTTCCAGTTATTCCATATAAAGCAAGTGAATTCTGTCATGGTCCTCTTGCTTCAACAAGTTCCAAAACTCCTATAGTTTTATTTGCAGTAGATGATAAAACAAATGAAGATATTAAAAGAGTTGTTACTTATTTAAAAGATACAAAAGCTAAAAGTTATGTAATCACTAATGATAAAGAAATTGCTGATATTAGTGATATGGCTATTATGATAGATGAAACTGAAAGTATTTATGCCTTTTATCAAGCTGCTATTGTAATGCAACTACTTTCTTGTGAAATGGCATTTACTAAAGGAACTTATCAAGATCATGTGCCTGTATTAAAAGGACGTACTAATACATTTTAAAAAAATGAAGAATTAATCTTCATTTTTATTTTGCTTTCTTTTATCACTTGGATAATTTAATTTTTTACTAAGACCTTTTTCTTTATAACGTTTATAAGCTTTTTCGTATTCTAAAGGTGACGTTTCTAGTAAGTTTGGTAGAAAGTTATATTCAACATCATATTTTTCTTCAATTGGAACTGTATCTAAGACTCCACTTAGACATTCATAAAAGAGATTCTCAATGTCTTCTTTTAATTTATATTCTAATGACATACCACAATATCTTTTAACAAACCTAGTTAAAACCTTTTGATAGCTTTCCCAACTTCTTAAATATTCTGTTGGTGCTATTTTAGGATGACAATCAAATCTACTAGTAGCAGGTATTAAATTAGCACCTGCACTTGGTCTGTTTTTAAAATCATAGTAACAGCCATCTTCTCTTAACATACTACATGTTTTCTTTATTGAGACTAAATCTACAATATCTCTATCTATATTTCTCGCTCTTAAATAAAGAAGTGGTGTATAAACTAAATTTCCTTTTGGCATTCGTTGAAAATCTAAAGCTGCGACAATAGAAATATTCCCTTCACTTAAAATTTTAGTTAAACCATTAAAAGATAAATCTTTAAAATCTTCGGGGTAATAATCACAACCACATTTCTTACAACAGTAACCTCCACAAGCTGTACAATATTCTTTATTTTCTAATATTTCTTCCATATACTACACCTCTAAATCGTTGTTTATTATATTAAGAATTAATTTTAGTGTCAAGAAAAAAGAAATCTAGATTCCTTCGCTAGTTTCTTTTTCATCATTATTTATTACTTTTTCTAATGGGATAACTGATTTAATAGAGGCATCTTTACAAGATGTTTTTAATTCTTTTATACTCATCTTATCTAATTTCATTGAAGTATCTATTAATCCTCCTAAGTTAATACCTGTTACTACTTCATAAGTATTATTAGAAAAAGCTAATTTAGATGCTACTTTAAAGGGAGTACCTCCCATTAAGTCACATGCAAATAATATTTCTTTATCTTTATTGTCTTCAATTATTTTATTAAATTTTTCTTCTAAAGAGTTATCATTATCATCATTTAAAAAATCAACTGCATAGACATTATCTTTAGTACCAGCAATCATGGTAAGAGAACTTAAAATACCACTAGCAAAGTTATTATGTCCTGTTATTATTATAATTTGTTTCATAAAACACTACCTTTCTAAAAGAATTATATCATTTTTAGACAAAAAGAAAAAGCCTTAAGAGGCTTTTTACTAAAGTATTCCAAAGAATGAGAATACAATTGATACTATTATAATACCTACTATTAATACAGTTGTATTTACTTTCTTTCTTAATAAGAAATAAACTAAGAAAGTAAAAGCAAATGGTAATAAGTTAGGTAAAATTTTATCGAAGAAATCTGTTTGTAAGCTTACAGTAGCATCATGGCCAATATCAATAGTTGTCTTAACTGTTAGTGATACATAACTAGCGATTAATCCACCTAATATTGTAACACCTAAAACTGAGGCAGCATTACTTACTCTTTTTGTATTCTCTTGAATTTTATCTAATGCTGCAGTACCTGTTTTATAACCCATTCTAGCTAATGGAAAACGAAGTAAGAAAGCTACTAAGAATACTAAGAAGAATAATACTGGTCCTAATACATTTCCTTGATCAGATAAAGATGCACAAATTCCTGCTGTTATAGGTAATAAAGTAAACCAGAATAAGGCATCACCTATACCTGCTAAAGGTCCAAATAAAGATATTTTAATCTTTTTGACTGTTTCAGGATCTTCTCCACCTTCATATAAAGATAACATTAATCCTTGTAAATAAGGTAATAAAGTATTATGGGTATTAATAAACTCTAAGTTATCATTTAATACTTTAGATAAAGTTTTAGGATCATTTTTATATATCTTCTTTAAAGCTGGTCCCATTGATGCTGTAAAACCAATACTTTGCATTCTTTCATAGTTGAAGCAAGATTGATTTAAAACAGAAAGTAAAGCTAAATCATTTAAATCAGCGTCTGTTACAACTCTTTTACGCTTTTTTGTTTGTTTAGATGCCACTCTTCTTACCTTCCTTTCCGCTAGTGCTTGCAGTAGCTACGGCTACTTCTTTTTCACCACTTCTATAATATTCCATTAAAGCAAATGCTACACCCATAATAGCAACTGGTAAAACGTTGTCTATTTGAATGAAAGTTGCGAATAGGAATCCTGCAAGTAAATAAGGTACATATCTTGCTTTTAAAGTTACACGAAGTAACATAGCAAATCCAACAGCAGGAAGTAAGCCTCCGGCTACTTGGAATCCATTAATTAACCAATCTGGCATTGCTTCTACTAAAGCTCTTAATGGTTCTTGAGCAGCATATACTGATAAGAATGTTAATATTCCTGTAGCAATACTAGTAATAGCTATTCCATAAAAACATAGTTTGAATAAACCTTTAATATTTCCTTCTTTAGCATAACGTTCTGCAGGACGGTTGAAAGAAACAAAAGCTGTATTTCTAACAGTCCATAAGAATTGTAATAATACTCCAAATGGATATGCTAAAGCTAGCGATGTTGCTACATTATTTCCTGTAATGTGGGCAAATACTACAGTCATAACACTTGTAAGTAATGCTTCAGGAACAGAAGCTCCACCAATTCCAGCGATACCTGCAAAAGCAAGTTCAACCATACCACCTGCTACTAGCCCTGTATTTAAATCACCTAAAATAGCACCGACAATAGGACAAACAATAATTGGTCTAAAGATGAATAATGCTTCAAGGTGTCTATCAATAACTAGGACCATAACTACTAAAGTAATAATTATTCCTTGTAATAAAGTTATTTCCATAATTTTTTCTTCCTCCCTTAAAATTCTTCTTTTGGTGAGTCAGGAGTATCTTGAATATAAATTTTATCAACATGTTTCTTGATATAATTTAAATCTTTTACATCCTCTTTACTAACAGATACTTTATCTGTTAATTTTTCTTCACCTTCATCATAGTATAAATTACCAATATCTACCTCCTTAATCTTTACACCTCCTTCGATAACTCTCCTTAAATCTTTAGGAGTTTGACATATTAATAAAATATGTTGATCATCTGATGCTTGATCTATAATATCAATAGTCTTCTGTATTGTGAAAAATCTTGTATCAAATCCTAGAGATGAAGCGGCCATTTTCATAACACTTTTTTCTATTTCATTTTCTGCTGTTTCATCATCTGCTACTACAATTAGATTTGCTCCTACTGCCCCTGCCCATAAACAAACTATTTGTCCATGAATTAATCTGTTATCAATTCTTGCTAATAAAATATTATTGTCTTTTGCCATTATTTCATCCTCCTTATATTGTTTTACTATTTTTACCATTTATTTCTTCTTCAAACTTTGTAGTATCTTCTCCATTTATAGTTTCTAAACTGGCTAAGTATTTAGTACTACTTAAACTGGTAAAATGTGCATATCCACCTATACTTCGTAAATTTTCTAAACCTTTGGCACTAGTTAATTTATTAGCCCAAATAGTTTTTCCTATATTTTGTAAACTTTTTAAACCTTCTGCATTAGTCAAATTATAAAAAATAGCATTCCCACCTATATTTTGTAAACTTTCTAAACCTTCTGTACTGCTTAAATTCTCGAATTTTGCATTTCCACCTATATTTTGTAAACTTTTTAAGCCTTCTGCACTGGTTATATTAGAAAAAGAAGCATCTCCACCTATATTTTGCAAACTTTCTAACCCTTGGGTACTAATTAAATTATAAAAATTTGCTTTCCCGCCTATACTTCGTAAATTTTCTAAACCTTCTGCACTGATTAAATTATCAAAATTAGCATTTCCACCTATATTTTGTAAATTTTCTAAACCTTTGGCACTGGTTATATTACCAAAAAAAGCATTTCCGCCTATACTTCGTAAATTTTCTAAACCTTCTGCACTACCTAAATAAAGGGAAAAAGCATCTCCACCTATACTTCGTAAATTTTCTAAACCTTTAGCACTTCTTAATTCTGTAAAACTAGCTTTTCCACCTATAATTTCTAAATTTTCTAAACCTTTGGCACTAGTTATATTACCAAAAAAAGCATTTCCAACTATATATTTTAATGTTTTTAATTTAGATGGTATCTCCTTTCCTCTATACATTAAATTTCCATAAAATATTATAATATTATTACTATCAAAATCAGAAAGTGCAGTTCCTATATTTTCTTCTTTACAGTCAAATATAAATTCTAAATCTTTCTTGTTATTTCTTTTATCATGTATTTCCTTAATTCTAGGGTCTTTGCTGAAACCAAATCCTTCTATTTTTGAGTCTACCTCATACAAAAATCTTAACTCTTCTTTCGTTAAATCTATATTATTACTTACTTTATTATCTATTTCTGTTAACAATTTCATATCATTAACTTTCTTTAAGTATTTATCCTTATCAGGAAATTCATTTAGTTTCTTTTCAGCAAAAGGAGTCATACATCCTTCTAAGTTTTGATGTTCTCCTACTCCTCTTACTTCTCCTATATTATTTTTACCATCCATTCTAATGGCAATTCTAGGTTCTTTATATTCTTCCTCTTTATCTTTTGTATAATATACGTAAAAATCACCCATAGAAAGTTGCATTTTAGCAGTCTCTTCTCCTGCTGTACACCAGCCAGTATTTTTTCCCTGCAATGACTCCCATAATGGTCTATAATCACTTCCTTGGTCATATTTTACCCATATTCCATCTGTATCATTGCCTCTATTTACATAACCAGTATTTGTTAAGTAATATTCATATAGTTTCTTAAAACTTTCACCATTTTCTAAAGCTTTACTTGCTTCTTCACTTATCTCTTCATTAGTTCCTATTTCTTTTGTCAAAGTATCATATACTCTTGCTAGTGCTTCTCTATTTAATTCTATATAAGGCTCTGTTGTTGTTTTACTTCTTCTTCCAAACTCTCCTTTTTCTTTATCAAACTTATTTAGTTTTAGCATTCCTCTAAAGGCATAATGTTTAAACCATATTGGATACATTGCATCATCACTTGTTAGATAGTCTATCCACATATCAAGAGATTTTTCTTGCTCTTTTTGTACCGTTGAAAGTAATTTTTCTTTCATTTCATCTGTTACAGGAACATCTCCATAGCCTCTTTCTCTTGCTATTTTTTTCTGTAAATTAATATAACTTTCAGGCAGTTCTTTTATTACATATTTATCATAATAAAACTGCTTTAATATCTCCATTTTATGAGGATTATCTTTTGCTATATCATGAGCTCTTTCTAGTCTTTCTAAATATTTACTTATCTTTTCAGTAGGGCTATCACTTTTCTCTGCAGTATGCATAACGACATCTTCCATATGCATATTATTATATAGACTATTTAAAAACTCTTCTCCATTTTTATATTTCATAAAATGAACCTCCTCAATTAGATTATCTTATTTTAATAATATTTACCATATATTTTTTTAGCTTCTCCATCTAAATAAGCTTCTACTTCTTTAGCAGTCTTTAATGTTAATACATAATCTGCAATCTCTTTCGCTTTCCTACTATCTATCATAGATATTAATTTCTTAACTTTTAAAACCATGCTAGCATTAACACTAAATTCTTGTAGCCCTAGACCAACAAGGAGGATAATTGCTAATGGATCAGCAGCCATCTCACCACACATGCCAACAAATTTATCCTTTTTATCTTTGGTAGCATCTATTGTATTTTTTATAAGTCTAATAACTCCAGGATTATAAAAACTATAAAGATTACTGACTGTAGGATTTAATCTATCAACGGCTACTGTATACTGAATTAAATCATTTGTTCCTATACTAAAGAAATCAACTTCATCTATTAACATATCTGCCATAACAGCAGTGCTAGGAACTTCTACCATAATACCTACTTTAATGTTTTTATTAAAAGGAATATTATTGCTAGCAAGTTCTGCTTTTGCTTCATCGAGTATTTCACTTGCTCTATATATTTCTTCTAAAGAAGAAATCATCGGATACATTATCATAACGTTTCCATAATGACTGGCTCTAAGTATTGCTCTTAAACTAACTTTAAAAAATTCTTTATTATCTAAACAATATCTTATCGCTCTATATCCTAAGAAAGGATTTTGTTCTTCTTTAATATCAAGATAAGAACATTTTTTATCGCCACCTATATCAAGTGTCCTAATAATAAGTGGTTTTTCTTTAAACTTTTCAGCGAAAGTTTTATAAACATTAAATAGATATTCTTCATCTGGAGCGACACTTCTATTTAAAAATAAGAATTCTGTTCTAAATAGACCTATTCCATCCGAATTAACTTCTAATAATTTATCAAGTTCTGATAATTCTCCAGCATTAGCAGTTATTAATAATGATTTATTATCTTTAGTAAGAGAAGGTTTATCTTTCATTTCTTCTAAAGATGCTTTTAATAGTTCTTCTTTTTTTATTTTTTCTTTAATATCACTAATCTTAGTATCTGTTAAATTGTTTTCAATATAACCTTCATTACCATTAACATAGATTAATTCACCATCTGTCAAAGTTTTACTTATTTCTTTAATTCCAAAAACAGATGGGATACCTAGTGTGGAAGCAAGTATAGCCACATGACTTGTTTTACCACCTATTTCTGATACTATTCCTTTTATATATCCTAAGTTACTAGATAATAAAATTGATGGTGGTATTTCTTCAGCTACTAAAATTGTATCTTCTTTTATCGTACTTAAATCTATTTCTTTAATACCTAAAGCTTTTCTAATAAGCTTATTAGTTACATCATCTATATCTTTACTTCGCTCTTTTAAATAAGCATTATCAACTAAAGCTAGTTCATCAGCTTTTCTTTTCATAACTTTAGTAATAGCAGTCAATTTATCACATTTTTCTTTTTCTATCTCTTCTTCCATAGCTGTAATAAGACTATTAGAATTTAAAAGTATTTTATAAAAATTACATAACTGTCTTATCTCTTCTTCACTAGCTTCTATTTCTAGTTTTTCATAATCTTTAACAACTTCATTTAAAGTTAATTTTAAAGATTCTTTTTCACTATTAATTTCATCAGCAGTTATTAGTGTCTTTTTCTCTATCTTAGGAATTTTGGTATTAATTATATAAACTTTACCTAAAGCTAGGCCATTACCTACTTTATTACCTAGATATTTCATTATTCATCACCTTTTTCTATATACTCACATATAGAATCTAAGGCTTTTTGTTCGTCAACACCTTCTGCTACGACAGTTAATTTATCTCCACAATTAATATTTCCCATCATAACTTCTAAAATTTCTTTGGCATTTATAGTACTTTCATTATGAATTAGTTTTATATCTGATTTAAATGTAAGGGCAAGTTCCACTAAATTACTCCCTGGTCTTGCATGTAATCCTGATACGCTTTTTACAACTACATCTTTCTTTACCATAGTCTCACCTATCCTTGTTTTATTTTATCTTATAAAGTAATAATAGCATAGTTAAGTTTAATTTACAAATTATTTTAAAAAGCATAAGTAAAATTAAGTAAAGAATATAAGAAAAAAATAAGTTTTATTTCGCCCTTGTCGTTACCTCCAAGGATTCCTACTTCATAGATAAGGTAACCCTTATTCTCCATAGGCTTAAATTCCGATAGTCGCTACCGCACTTAATTTTTTGTTCTTCATTTGAATGTAGCCTGTATTTATAATACTTATACACTCACCCTGTATTTAGTTAATGTATCTAAAATTAAGGAAGTTATAATTATTAAGATATTGCAAACAGAGATTTCAA
>CALVQK010000008.1 GCA_944358305.1 uncultured Bacilli bacterium
AAAACGAAAAGGAGATTAGAATATGAGCGTAGTATCAATGAATTATTTATTAGAAGCTGGTGTTCATTTTGGACATCAAAAAAGAAGATGGAATCCTAAGATGAAGGAATACATCTATACAACAAGAGATGATATTTATATTATCGATTTACAAAAAACATCTAAATGTTTAGATAAAGCATATGAAGCTTTAAAGAAAATAGTAGAAGATGGTGGAAAAGTTTTATTTGTAGGAACTAAGAAACAAGCTATGGAAGCTGCTGAAGAATCTGCTACTAGAACTAACATGTATTTCGTTAATGAAAGATGGTTAGGTGGTACTTTAACTAATTTTAGAACTATTAGATCAAGAGTTAGAAGAATGGAAGAAATTGAAAAGATGGAAGAAAACGGTACTTTTGATTTACTTCCTAAGAAAGAAGTTATTGGTCTTAAGAAAGAATATGAGAAACTTAATAAGAACTTAAGAGGAATTAGAGATATGAAAAAACTTCCTCAAGCTTTAGTTATAGTTGATCCTAAAAAAGAAGAGATTGCTATTAAAGAAGCTAGAATCTTAAATATTCCTGTATTTGGTGTAGTTGACACTAATTGTGATCCTGATATGGTTGATTATGTTATTCCTGGTAATGATGATGCTGTAAGAAGTGTTAAGTTATTAATTGGCGCTTTAACTAATGCAATTGCAGAAGTTAATGGTAATGAAGTAATTGATTATGTTAGTGAAGATGATAAAGCTAAAAAGGATAAAAAAGAAGTTAAGAAGGAAGTAAAAAGAGAAGCTAAGGAAGCTAAAAAAGAAAATAAGAAAGAAGTAAAAGAAGAAGTTAAAGTTGAAGATAAAAAAGAAGTAGTAGAAGAGAAAGAAACTACTAAAGAAGATGCTGTAGATTATAGTAAAATGACAGTAGCTGAGTTAAAAGAAATAGCTAAATCTAAAAATATTTCTACAACTGGTTTAAAGAAAGCTGAAATTATTGAAGCTTTATCTAAGTAAAATGAGGAAGGAGGGAGGGAATCTCCTTCCTTTTTGTATAAATAAAGGAAAGGATGAATAATTATGTTTAAAGCAAGTGATGTAAAAGAATTAAGAGATAAGACTGGAGCAGGAATGCTTGATTGTAAAAAAGCCTTAGAAGCTTGTAATGGTAATATGAGTGAAGCTGTTGATTGGTTAAGAGAAAAAGGTATTAGTAAGGCTGCTAAGAAAGAATCAAGAGTTGCTGCTGAAGGTTTATGTAAAATAGAAGTTAAAGATAATAAAGCAGTTATTTTAGAAGTTAATTCTGAGACTGACTTTGTAGCTAAGAATGAAGAGTTTACTAATTTTGTAGATTATTTAGCTACTACTATTATTAATAATGATTTAAAAACTAGAGAAGATGTTCTATCTTTTGATGATAATGGAGAGACTGTTGAAGCAAAGCTTGTTAGTTTAACTGCTAAAATAGGAGAAAAAATTTCTTTTAGAAGATGTGAATTAGTAGAGAAAACTGATAGCGAGGTATTTGGAAGTTACTTACATATGGGTGGTAAGATTGGTGCTTTAGTAGTAGTTGATAATACTACAGAGAACATCGCTAAGGACGTTGCAATGCATGTTGCAGCTATGGCACCTGTTTGTGTAAATAGAGAAAATGTTCCAAGTGAGTTAGTAGAACATGAATCTAAAGTAATTAAAGAACAAGTTATGAACGAAGGTAAACCTGCTGACATAGCTGAAAAGATGGTTACTGGTAGATTAAATAAATTTTATAAAGAAGTTTGTTTAGAAGAACAGGCATTTATTAAAGATTCTAATGTTACAGTAGGAGCTTATGTAAAACAAAATGGTGGTTCTATTGTTTCTATGATTCGTTATGCTGTTGGTGAAGGTATTGAGAAAAAAGAAGAGAACTTTGCTGATGAAGTAATGAGTCAAATAAATGCTGCTAAATAAATAGTTTAGATTTAAATACTAGATAGAGATATCTAGTATTTTTTAAATTGAAATATTGGACTCTATGTGTTAATATTATTAATAGATAGAATATAAGTATAAGAAAATGGGTAACCTAAGTAGTAAAGGAGTTACAGATATGACAAAGAAAAAATATATAGTAATATCAGTAGTAATAATATTAATAAGTATAATAGCATTAATAGGTGCAAGTTATGCCTTATTAACAATGACTATAGAGGGAGATAAAGAAATAACTCTAACAGCAGGAATACTAAAAGTTGATTTTAGTGAAGGTGATAATATAAGTATAGAAAATAGCGCTCCTATGTCTGATAAAGAAGGTCTACAAACAACTCCTTATACTTTTACAGTAACAAATACAGGAAATATAAATGCTTATTACCATGTATCATTAGAAGAAGATAGTAATAATACATTAAGTAATTCAAATTTAAAGATGAAAATAACAGGAAATAATGGCTATGATAGTGGAGTAATAAGAGTAAGTGATTATGGGATAGGTTCTTTTGAAATAATAGGAGAAGATGTATTAGAGCCAAGCGATACAGTAACATATACTTTGTATATGTGGTTAGATGAGGATGCAGGGAATGAGGCACAAGGAACAATATATCAAAGTAAGATCGTAGTAACAAGTTATGATAGAGAACAGAATAGTCCAAATGCACCAATGTTAGATGAAGGAATGATACCAGTAACATATGATGGAAGTAACTGGGTAAAAGCAGATAGAACAAATATAAATAATAGTTGGTATAACTATAATGATTTAATGTGGGCAAATGCAGTAACAGTATCAGAATCAACAAGAAGCACATATAAGAGTGCAGCAGTAGGAACAGTAGTAAATATGGATGATATAGAGACAATGTGGGTATGGATACCAAGATACTCATATTCTATAGGAAGTGAAGATGGGACTAATTACTATGGAAAACAAGGAACATATTTAGATACAACACCAACTGTAGAATTACCAGGAGAGATAGATGTAAAGTTTGTTAGTGAAAATACAAAAGATAGAGGGAGTGCCAAGTATATAGTAAGTGAAGGAATAAGTGATGATGATTGGTACACTCCAGATGCTTTTACATTTGGAGATGAAGAGTTAAGAGGAATCTGGGTAGGAAAATTTGAGACAAGTAGCAGTAATCCAAATGAAGAAGATGGAGGAGGGAATACTGCTAATTTGGATGTAATTATAAAGCCTAATGCCTTTAGTTGGAGAAGTATAACTGTAAGTAATGCTTTTAATGTGAGTTTAAAGATGAATAATGCAGGTAATAGATATGGAATAGAGAGTACAACCGATACCCATATGATGAAGAATAGCGAATGGAGAGTAGTTGCATACCTCACACAATCAAAATATGGAAAGTTAGGTAATAGTAATTTTAGTGGATCAAATAAAGAAATATATCAGAATAAATCAGATAGTTATATAACAGGATGTAGTTATGGAAGCCCATCAAATGAAAATACAGATTATGGATGCCAATACACTTATGATATAGATATAAATGGAACAGGAGCTTCAACCACTGGAAATATTTACGGAGTATATGATACGAGTGGCGGAGCCTGGGAATATGTAATGGGTAATTATAATGATGTATTAGGAAACTCAGGCTTTGTCAACATGCCAGAGTCAAAATATTATGATAAATATATAGATGGTGATTATAATATTGCTTGTAATGGTAGTGTATGTTTGAGTCATGCTTTAACAGAAACAGCAGGATGGTATAATGATCATTATAATATGCTTGATGAAGAAAGATCTTGGATGATTCGAGGAGGACATTATACGCTTTCTCACGTCGGTATTTTTTATGTTACTGGAGTTTCATATTTTGATTCTTCTGAAAAAGGTGGTACTTTCCGACTTGTAGCGACAATAAGATAGTGCTGTTTCTAAAATAATAAATACGATATAGTTGTAATATGATTGAAAATAAAAATAAATTTATTGTGTTGTAAAACTGAAATATCTGTTATACTATACATAAAGATAGGGTGTTGATCATAATGAAGAGATTTAATAATAAAAAGAAGATAACAAAAGAAAGATTAGAAAATTATAACTTTAAAGAAGTAGCCTTAACAAAGATGGCAAAAAGACAATTATTTGTAACATTACTATCAATAATAGGAGTAACAGTAATATCCCTAGGGAGTGCCTATGCTGTATTCACTTCAGTATCAAGATCAGCAGAATATAATGTAATAAAAGTAGGAACCCTTAATATAGACTTTGGAGCAGATAGTAGTAATACTATTAACTTAACAGGACAATATCCTATGAGTGATGAAGAAGGATTAAAATTAACACCATATACATTTACAATAACAAATACAGGAAGTCTAGCAGCAGATTATGAAGTGTTTATACAAGATGATCAAGATATGATAAGTAAAGATAATTGCTCTAGTAATCAATTAAATAAAGATTATATAAGATATAAGCTAGATACAGGAAGTCCTGCTAATCTATCATCAATAGCAGGAAGTAATTATAGAATAGCGACAGGTTCATTAGAAGCAGGAGGAAGTGTAACATATACCTTATATGTATGGATAAGAGAAGGAGTAGGAAATGATGTGTTGAATAAACATTATCATGGAAAGATAGTAGTAGAAGGAGAGAATGTCCAAAGAGAAGAGAATGCTCCGGAATTAGATAGTGGAATGATACCAGTAACCTATAATGGAAGTAGTTGGGAGAAAGCAGATGCAACAAGTAATAATTGGTATAATTACAGTGAAGGAATGTGGGCAAATGCAGTAACAGTATCATCAACAACAAGAAGTACATATCAAAGTGCAGAAGTAGGCACAGAAATAAGTATGGATGATATAGAGACAATGTGGGTATGGATACCAAGATATTCATATACAATCGGAAGTGAAGATGGAACAAACTATTATGGAAAACAAGGAGAGTTTCTAGATACAACACCAACCCAAGAATTACCAGGAGAGATAGATATAAGATTTGTTGATACAAATACAAAAGATAGAGGAACAGCCAAATACATAGTAAGTAATGGAATAGAAGATAGTAGTTGGTATACGCCAGATGCCTTTACTTTTGGAGATACAGAACTAAGTGGAATCTGGGTAGGAAAGTTTGAGACAAGTAGTAGTAATCCAAGTGCAAGTAATGGAGGAGATAATACAACAAGTTTAGATGCGATGATAAAACCAAATGTAACGAGTTGGAGAAATATAAATGTAAGTAATGCTTTTGCAGTAGCCCAGAAGATGAATGATAATGGTAATAGATATGGTTTAACAACAAATGCTGATACACATATGATGAAGAATAGTGAATGGGCAGTAGTAGCATATCTTTCACAGAGTGCATATGGCAAGTTAGGAAACAGTAATTTTAGTGGAGCAAATAAAGAAATCTATCAAAATAAATCAAATAGTTTTATAACAGGCTGTAGTTATGGTACACCTTCAAATGGAAATACAGATTATGGATGTCAATATACCTATGATGTAAATGTAAGTGGAACAGGAGCCTCAACTACCGGAAATATCTATGGAATATATGATATGTCAGGAGGAGCTTGGGAATATGTAATGGCAAATTATAATGATACAATTGCAAGTTCAGGATTTACATCTATGCCAGAATCAAAATATTATAATAAATATACAACAAGTGATGTAAATACAGCCTGTAATGGAAGCGCTTGCTTAAGTCAAGGCTTATCAGAAATAACGGGATGGTATAATGATTACAGAACTATGATTAGGGATGCAAATCCATGGATGGTGCGTGGCGGTAGCAATAGCGATAATACTAGTGCAGGTGTATTTCACTTTGGTACAACTAATTATATGGGAGGAGCTTATAACGGTCACTCATTCCGTCTTGTGATGAGTATAGTTAGCTAGTAATAATCAATAATTAATAGAGAAAGCATTAAATAGCTTTCTTTTTTATTGATTTATTTTATCTAATATGATACATTGATATTAGATGGGAGACTTGTAAGAAAGATGGAAAAGGAAGGAGGAAGAAAAAAAGCTAAAAAACTTGTAATTTTGAAAATTGGATGTGTTTTTAGATAACAATATTTTAAATTGAACTAGTGAATTAAGAAAATTGATAGGTGTTTTTATTATCAATTTAAAAATTTCCTTTTTTGCCTTAGTTTTATACCTATGTTACAACTATTGCAGAGAGGAGATGATGTAATGAGTCCAAAAAATAAACTTACCGCTGAAGAGCGAATAAAAGAATTACTTGAAAAAGGAGAAGTTCTTTCTGCAAGTAATGATTATATTTATAAAGCTGTTATGTCTGATTGTTTTCTTTTTAAAGCAGATATAACTCATAGAATAACAGGTATATCTAAAGATTTAATACTAAATACTTATTATGAAAAGAATACAGAATATGCTGTAAATAATGCAATTGAGAAAGGTAAAAGATCTGATATATTATTTGGTGTAAAAGGTTATATTATAAACTATGAATTAAATAATAAGTATAGTTTATCATTAATACAAAGAAATGATAATTATTTAGATAAAGTAAAAATAGATATAGCAAATCATATGTATACATATGAGACAATACCAATAGCAATACAGATAAATTTAAATAATTTTAATCATCTTAATAGAAAGAATGAAATAGAAGTCTTTAAATCAAGAGATAAAAATGGGGTAGTAGAAGATGTTAAATGGAAGAAATATCATATAAGTTTTAGGAAGATTTATACGAAATATAAGAGGGGATTAGAACTTACTAAATTAGAAAAAGAATTATTAATATTAAGATTAAGAAGGATAGAAGAAATAGAGAATATAGCGAAAGGAGATGTTGAGTTAATGGAAGTTGCTAATAAATTAAAAGATTTGAGTCTAGATATTAATACGATAGGATTATATGATGAAGAAGAAGATAGGAAAAAAATGATGAATAGTCTTAGAGCAGAGGGAGAGACTATAAGTGAGAAAAAAGGAGCTAGAGAAAGAGAAAAATCTATTGCTAAAAATCTTTTAAAAGATGGACTATCTGTATCTAAAGTATCTATGTATACGGGATTGTCAGAAAAACAAATAAATAATTTGATTTAACTATTTGATAAAATACTAGAAACTACTAGTATTTTTCTTTAAACTGTGTTATAATTTACAACGTATTTTGGAGTGTGATAAGTATGAAAAAAAGAAATGTGGCAATTATTGCTCATGTCGATCATGGTAAAACAACATTAGTAGATGGTATATTAAAAACTTCTGGTATGTTTCGTGATAATGAAGATGTAAGTAATGTATCAATGGATTCTAATGCTCTAGAAAAAGAACGTGGTATTACAATTCTTGCGAAGACAACGGCATTAGATTATAACGGTTATCGTATTAATATTCTTGATACTCCAGGTCATGCTGACTTTGGTGGAGAAGTTGAACGTATTATGAATATGGTTGATGGTGTCATTCTTGTTGTTGATGCTTATGAAGGTGCTATGCCTCAGACAAGATTTGTTTTGAAGAAAGCATTTGAAGCGGGAGTTAAACCAATTGTTGTTATTAATAAAGTTGATAAACCTAGTGCAAGATGTAGTGCAGTTGTTGATGAAGTGCTTGATCTATTTATTGAACTTGGTGCTGATGAAGAGCAACTTGATTTCCCTGTAGTTTATGCTAGTGCTTTAAATGAAACTTGTAGTTTATCAGACGATATAAGTACGCAAGAAAAGGGGTTTGAACCATTACTTGATTTAATAATAGAAAAGATTCCTGCTCCAACTGGAGATAATTCTAAACCATTACAATTTCAGCCAGCATTGTTAGATTATAATGAATTTGTCGGGCGTATTGGAATTGGCCGTGTACATAATGGCATTATTAAAACTGGAGAAATGGTTAGTTGTATTAGATTAGACGGTTCTATTAAAAATTTTAGAATTCAAAAGCTATTTGGCTATTATGGTTATAATCGTATTGAAATAGAACAAGCTGAAGCAGGTGATATTGTTGCTATTGCTGGTTTAGCTGATATATCAGTAGGAGAGACAATATGTAATATGGGAGATAATTTACCTTTACCTATTTTACATATTGACGAACCAACTCTACAAATGACTTTTGGTACTAATTCTAGTCCATTTGTTGGTCGTGATGGTAAAATTTTAACTGCTAGAAAGATAGAAGAAAGATTAATTCGTGAAACCCAAAAAGATGTTTCTTTAAGAGTAGAGTCTGCCGGAAGTGATAGTTTCCTTGTTTCAGGTCGTGGGGAGTTACACCTTGGTATTTTGATAGAAAATATGCGTCGTGAAGGTTTTGAACTTGAAGTATCTAAACCTAAAGTAATTATTAAGGAAATAGATGGTGTTAAATGTGAACCATGGGAGGAATTGCAAATAGAAGTTCCAGAAGATGTAGTAGGTAGTGTTATTGAACACTTAGGTACTCGTGGCGGTGTTATGGAAAATATGACTAACTTTGAAAATCAGGTTCGTCTTAACTATAGTATTCCATCTCGCGGACTTATTGGTTTTTCAACAGACTTTATGACGATGACTAAAGGATATGGTATTATGAATCATACTTTTAGTGAATATAAACCTTATGAAAATGTGGATATTGGAGAACGTAAACTTGGAGTGCTAGTATCAGTTGAAAACGGTAACTCTACTGCTTATGCAATTGGTAACCTTGAAGATAGAGGTACAATGTTTATTGAGCCTGGTACAGAAGTATACGAAGGTATGATAATAGGTGAGTGTAATCGTGATAATGATTTAGCAGTTAATGTTGTTAAAGGTAAGCAACTTACTAATATGCGTGCTGCTGGAAGTGATCATACTGTTGTTTTGAAAAGACCTCGTCCTATAACTTTAGAGTATGCACTTGATTATATAAATTCTGATGAACTTGTAGAAGTTACTCCTAACTTTATTAGACTTAGAAAACGTATTTTAAATACGGAAGAAAGAAAAAAAGCAGATGCTAAGAAGAATAAATAATAAGTGGGTGAAATTATGGAATATAGAAGATTTAATAATACTATAGTTGCTAGAATTGATAAGGGTGAAGAAATATTAGAAAAAATAAAAGAGATTGCTTTAAAAGAAAATATTAAACTTGCTAATATAAATGCACTTGGGGCTGTTTCAGAGTTTGTAGTTGGTGTTTTTGATACTAAAGAAAAGAAATATTATTCTAATAGTTTTGAAGGTGCTTATGAAATTGTTTCTTTGACAGGAACTATTAATACAATGAATGGAGAGTTTTATTCACATTTGCATATGAGTGCTGGTGATAATACTGGAAAAGTATTTGGAGGACATTTAAATAAAGCTATAGTTAGTGCAACTTGTGAGATGATTATTAATATTATCGATGGTAGCGTTGATAGATATTTTGATGAAGAGATTGGTCTTAATTTATTTGAATTTTAATAAAAACCTAGTATGTTTTGAATACTAGGTTTTACTTTATTCTTCTATATATCCTGCTTCTTGTAATTCTTCTTCAACCTTGTCATTATTTACGGCACCATTTATTCTATTATTTGTTTCTTCTCCATTTTCAAAGAATAAAACTGTTGGTGTTCCAGAAACTGTAGTAAGTTCATTGAACTTTTTAGCATCTTCTTCATTTAGATTATATAAATTAAGAGAGTATGCTGTTAGGTCATGTGTTTTTAATATAGCTTTGAATCTAGGACTAAATTCTTCACAGTGACTACAGCCAGTTTGAACTATTTCTAAAATAAAACTTTCATCATTATTAATCATTTCCTCTAGTTCACTGTAACTAATATCTGTGATTGTAGAAGTATTATTACCACAACCTGTTAAAAATATTATAAATATACCTATTAGTAAAAATTTAAATTTCTTTTTCATATTGATCACTACTTTCCTTAAGTATTATAGCACTATTCATTTAATAAAAACAAGTTAGTACTTTTCAAAATGTTAAAACTAAGTTATACTAGATAATAGTAAAGGGGTGTAGCTTATGATATTAAGAAAACCATATGCTCTTTTAATACAATATTTTCAAAGGATACATTTGCTTTTAATATTAATCTGTGCATATATATTTTATAAAATAATGTCATTACGTAGTTTTGTGGCAGATTTTTTAAATACAGAAAGCTATAATGAATATTATGAACCTATAAGTGATCATATTAGTATTTTACTTATTATTGCTGTTATTGCAGTGGTAGCGATTAGTATAACTTTAATTGTTTTATTGCGATATAAGAAAAAACCTTGGAAGATTTATCTAGTCCCTATTATTGAATATGTTTTGATGTTAGGCGTTTTAATTTTTGTTAGAAGTTATTTTGAAAGTTATGATGAAATGTCTACTGTTACTGCGATAATGGCTGGCCGAGATTTATTAAATATAGTATCCTTGCCTCAGTATGTTGTCTTTATTATTTTAGGTATTAGATTTTTAGGAATAGATTTAAAGAAGTTTGGCTTTAAGGATGATGAAGAATACTTATCTATTAAAGAAGAAGATAGAGAAGAATTTGAAGTTAATATTGAATTTGATAAAGACAAGATAACTAGAAATATAAGAAGATTCTTTAGAAATGTTAAATATGTTTATTTTGAACATCGTCTTGTATGTAATACTATTATAATAATTTTAGCCGTTTCTCTTACTGGTTATACTTATTACTATTTTGGAGTATTACATAGAACTTATAGAGAAGGAAATACATTTACTGCTAATTATTATGATATAACTGTTAATAGTAGTTACTTAACTAATAGAGATAGTCATGGTGATGTTATTAGTGATGATCAATATTATTTAGTTATTAATCTTACAATAGAGAATAATTCTTCAAAAAGAGGTATTAATTTAGATCGTTTTAGAGTTATGAATAGAAGTGAAGAATTTCATTATGCAACGAGACTTTATAATAATTTTACAGATTTAGGTAGTCCTTATGATAACAGAGAGTTAAATACAGGGGATTCTACAACATTTATTTTAGTATATAGAGTTCCTAAAGATCTTAGTGCTAGTAGATATGTACTTTATTATCCAGATGTTACTAATGGAGTTTTGCTTCGAAAAGTAAAACTTAGTGTTCAAGATGTTAGTGAATTAGAAACAGCATCTGAAGTAAAAATAACTGAAGAGTTAACTTTCCCTGATGATAATACTCTTACAGTAACTGATTATAATATTTCTAATGAAACTACTTATAGTAGATATTCTTGTGATGATAATGGCTGTGGTATTAGAGAATTACCTTTAAGTTCTAGTAATAAAATTTTGGAGATTGCTTTTTCAAGTAATAATTTTACGGGTGAAAGTTTTGTTGACTTTTCTTCAATATATGCTAAAATTAGATATGAGGATAATAATGGAAAAATGCATAGTATTATTCCTAGTTCTTTAGTTAACAGTTATAATGGAAATTATGCGTATTTTAGTTTGCCAAATGACGCTAATAATGATGGGGAAGTAGATTTGATTTTTACTTTTAGAAATGAGCAGTATATTTATAATTTAAATTAAAGGAGAGCTGGTTATGAAGAATAAAAAGAAGAACTTCGATAAGAAGAAAATAATTAGAATTATTGTTGCGGTTGCTATAGTTGTGATTATTATTTTGCTTGTTTGGTTTTTATATTTCTATCCCCGCATTGTTTTTAGAGATAATGAAAGATTGCTTTCTGAAGCTGGAGAAAGATATTATCAAATAAATAGTACTCGCCTTCCAAAAGATGAAGGACGAGTTATTTCCGTTACTTTAGATACTTTGATTAAGCAAGATTATTTAGATGGTTTATATGAAGCTTACGGTAATAAACTATGTGATATAAGAGAATCTAATGTTAAAGCAGTTAATAGAGATGGGGAATATCAGTATTATACTTATTTAAAATGTGGTAATTTTGAATCTGATGTTGATCATGAAGGGCCTGTTATTACTTTGAATGGTGATAAAGATATAACAGTTGGTAGAGGAGAAGAATTTAGTGATCCTGGAATTAAAAGTGTTGTTGATAATGAAGATGGAAAGATGGATACTTCTTCTGTAACTGTTAGTGGTGAAGTTGATACTTCTACAGTTGGTACTTATGAAATTACTTATACAGTTAGAGATAGCCTTGATAATACAACTACTGTAACAAGAACAGTTAGTGTAGAAGAAAGGTTATCAACGGTAGTAGCAGAAAATACAGAAAATGGTTATTATGTAGGTCATGATGTTTCTAATTATATAATGTTTAGTAATATGTTATTTAGAATAGTTAAAGCAAATGATGATGGTTCTGTAGTTATTGTTAGTAATGATGCTCTAGCTAATGTTGATTATACAAACGATGGTAGATTTGCAGATAGTTCTTTAGATAAATGGTTAAATGATTATTTCTATAATTTATTAGAACCTCGTTATCAAAAATTAATTAAGTCTAGTACTTGGTGTGATGATGTTATTTCTTCTGATAATACAGCTACTACGGAGTGTACAAGAGAAACTGCTAAAAGGAGAGTTGGTATTTTATCATTACAAGATTATAATTTAAGTTATGATGGTATTACTAGCTATCTTGATAAGACTAATCTTAGCTGGTATTCTAATTTAGCAAGTGATGATACTGCTTGGGCAATTACTAATGTTGCAGCTTATCCTGGTAGTTTGGTAGCATCTGATGAAACTAATTTGTTAAATGTGGTTCCTGCTGTTACTTTAAAAGCAGATACAACGGTATTAGATGGTGATGGTACTTATACTGATCCTTATATGGTACTTGAAGCTACTAAGGGAAGAAGAAGTAGTAATCTTAATGAAAGAGAAATAGGTGAATATGTTACATATTCAGGTTATACTTTTAGAATTAGTAATATTTTAGAAGATGGTACAACAGAAGTTATTATGGATTCTGTACTTAAAAGTGATAATCAACAGGTTAATATAAGTTATACTAATACTCAGGAAAGAAAAGTTTATAATCCTAATCAAGAAGGTAATATTGGTTATAAAATAAAAAATAATATGACGAGATATATAGATACAAATTTATTTGTTAGTAAAGATATAGGTGTTCCTATATATGGTGGAAGAATTACATATCAAGGTGATCATGATACTAAAAATTATAATCTTTTGATTACTATTCCATCTACTTTTGATATATTTAGTGCTAGAGGGTCTAATGCTGATGATTCAGGTTATTGGTTGATAGATTCTTCAAGAAGCTCTAATACTAAAGCTGCTGTTAGATCTAGTGGTACAGTTACTTATTCAGAAACATCTGCTCCTGATAATTTAACAGCTGGTGTAAAAATTAAAGCATATTTTGGAGATAATGTTATAATAAGAGGAGGAAGTGGTACTATAGATGATCCTTATACACTAATTGATTAATAAAAAGGAGTAAATTATGAAAGTAAAGAAGAAGTTTTTAATAATTTTAGGTATTATCATTATCTTTGCTGTTGCTTGTATTTTGCTTATTTATCAAAACTTTGGTAAAACAAGTGATTTTACAGTTATTGATGAAAGTGCTAAAATAGAAGAAGCAGAGAGTTATGGTGATGATGTAACTGGCTGGATTAGAGTTGAAGGAACTAATATAGATATGGCTTTAGTTGCAAGAAATAATGAAATGGATATTTCAAATAGGGATTATGAATATGCTTGGACTAATTCGTTTCCTGATGAAAACAGTAATCATTTTACTTACATATCACATAATGTTAGAAATGTTTCTGGTAATCCAATTGTAGGTGATGATAGTATGACTTATTTTGAACAACTAATGTCATTTATCTATCCGGAATTTATAGAAGAAAATCAGTTTATAGAGTTTACAAATCCTGATGGAGAAACATCTATCTATAAAATATTTGGAGTAACTTTAATAGATGAACCTCAGTATTCTTCTTATTATGATACTTTCAGTGATGAAGAGTTAGAAGAATATATTAAGAAGGCTAAAGATGAGAGTATGTATGATATAGATGTTGATGTTAATTCAAATGATATGTTGTTAACTTTATATACATGTACAAGGTTTTATGGTGATGGCAATAGTTATTCATTTAGAGTAGATGCTAGAGAATTACGGGAGGGTGAAAGTATGAAGTACTCTAAGGTTGAAGTAAATAATAATTACAAAGTGATTGAAGAAAGGATGAAAGAAGGTGAGAAAGATGAAGAAGTCTAGTTTATTAATGATTCCATTGATAGGAATTGCAGCTTTTCTTGGTGTTATGTTATCCAATATGGATATGACTGAAGCTGCTAATAATGAAACTTGTTCTCCAGAAAAGTTTAGGGATGATTATATTTCTAAAATTAATGTTAATTATGATAACAATAACGTTACTATTACAAATAATTCTGGTCTTCATTTAAGCTATACTTTTTATGCAGATGGTGACACTGATAATGTAGTAGCTTCTGGTGATTTTGCTAATGGTGCTTCAGCAACTGTTACAGTTGAAAGTGGTGGTTTTTTCCTATTTGCTTTACAAGAAGATATGGAAGATCCTTGTATCGCTAGTGTTGGCAATGAAGTTGGAACGATGGAAGTTAGTGTAGATGGCCTTATAGATAATCCACTTTATTATGATTCTGTTTGTGTTAACTATCGTAATAGTTGGAGTGGAAATGAAACAATGCAAAATGCCGTTCCTTATTGTTTTTCTGCTAAGACTTATGAGTCTTATTCCAGAGAAGAAGTTCAAGGTTGGATAGATACTGCAGAGTCTTTATATGAAGCTATGAATAGTTCTAGTGGTAGTACTGATATTACAATTGATAGCTCTTATCAGGAAGTTGATGATGTAAAGAATACTGAAAAGTTAGTTTGTGATGCATTCAGCACAAATAATTATGATACTATGCACAAGTATTATCATATTGAAACTGAAAATGTAAATGATTGTGAAGTTACTTGTAAGGAAGAAGTAGAAGTTAATTTTAGTGACCCAGTAGCGACACAAGCTGGTATGTGTTTCCAATATTTAATAGAGATTAAATCTAAAGCTGTATGTAATGCAAGTTATAAAGCTGCGCCACCTACTAGAAAAAGCGTATGTTATCCATCACCAGTTTGTATAAATGGTGGTAGAGGTTTTGATGCAGGTGGTCCTAGCGATGAATTTGATGCTTGTGTTTCTGATTGCGATGGTGGTGAATACACTCAAAGTTGTATAGATAGTTGTTATAGTAAAGTTTATGAAGGTTCTAGTAGTAAAAAAACTACTAAGACAAGTGATAGTAATACTATAACTAAAGATGATGTAAAAGCATTTAGTGGTTTATATATTCCTAGCGATAGTTTCTATGAAGCTAGAAAACTTGCTAATAGTTGTCCAGGAACTGGTAATGCTACTGCTTTATATAATTACATGCAAAGTAATCCTAGTGGATATTATAGTGGTGGTAAATGGATTTCTGATTATGGTAGTAATAGTCAAAGTGTTTGTTCTTTAGGTCCTTATTACTTTAGAAGTCTTGCTCAAACACAACAGACAATTGCTATGTGGAATGGTACTTATACTTATAGTTCTTTTAGTGCTTATTATAGACCTCATGGTAATGGTATTTTAATGGCTGTTCATAATGATAATACTTGGTGTAATGATAGTTGTTCTTGGCAAGGAACTTGTGGATCTGATACTGTTTTAACAGAAGCTATTGCTCAAAAACAATACGAAGAAGCTGTTGAAAAGTATTTAGCTGAAAAAGAAGCTTGTGAGAATAGAGCAGCTACTTGTACTAATGAGACTACAAATTATGAAATTGTAGTTGATAATGTAGATAATGATTCTGACACTAGTGATGATGAAGAGACTTTCTCATCTTCACAAAGATTAAATAGTACTAATGTTACTGGTAGTTTCCCAGATATGGTTATACTTACTGATGGTAGTTGTGAAGATGGAGAGGATGATCCATGGCATTATCATAATATAATTACATTCCCTGGTACTTGGATTAATAACAAGACTGGTCAAACAGTTCATTCAATGGATCCAGGGCATGAAGATTTCTATACATATGCTGGTAATTCATATTGTACTAAATTAAATTCTGTTCCTGTTAATACTGCTTGGTATAACTGGAAAGTTAATCAAAATGGAGATACTTCAGTTTTAACTGATGAAGCTAAAAATCAAATTGAAGATAATCTTGAGATGAACATTAATGGTCATATTGAAAATTATGGTTACTTTGGTTGGGACTTTGATGTTAGTTGTTTCTATGCTTTAGAAGAACCTGATGTTCCACCTCCAACTGATGAAGATGGTGGTTGTCCTCCAGATGATCCTGATTATCCGAGATGCTGTTCACCTGATGATCCATATTATCCTACTTGTGTTCCTCCAGAAGAATATGAGTATACTCCTATAAATGATTATGAGTTTAGATCTATTTCTTTGGATAATATGTTCCCTAATAGTGGGGTTACAAATAGTTCTAGTGATCTTAAAGATATTACAGCATCTAACTTAATAAATACTGTTGAAGGTATGCGTAACAATGATGCTACTTTAGTTGCAGATACAACAAGAGAAATTGGATTTAACTGGACTTGTGCGGCAACTAGCTTAGAAAATCCTGATTATATAGTTCAACCTGTGACTGTTATGAATGAAATTCAAGCTTTAGGTGATAGTATATATGATGGAGAAGAATATTTGGATTATCATATTAGATTAACTCCTGAAACTATGCAAAAAGTTAGAAATTATAATGATCAGTATGATAGTTATGCTCAACCTACTGCTGATGATGGTAATGAAGTGTTAACAGCAGGAGCTAGTAAGACAGCAGGTATTACAGTTTATCGTAGTTATTTACTTCATAAAGTTCTTAATAGTAATGAATTACTTAAGAGTGGTGTTATAGGATGTAATAATGAAGATAATGGAACTTGTAATAATACAATTGATACAAGTACAAGCTGTTATAATGAATATATGGCTGAAGCTGCTATATTAGGAGGTGCTGATTAATTATGAGTAAAGGTATGTTAATTGTTGGTATAATCCTTTTAGCTATTATTACTTTTGGAGTTGTAAATATTGTTCAAAATTATCAAACTGGTAATGAACTTGATTACTACTTATTAAGAGAGACCACCGAAGCGGCAATGACTGACGCAGTAGACGTTGGTTATTACCGCTTAAGCGGTTTGCTTAGAATAGATAAAGAAAAATTTGTTGAAAGTTTCGTTAGACGTTTTTCTGAAAATGTTTCTAATAGTCGTACTTATGATATTGGTTTTTATGATATTAATGAGACCCCACCTAAAGTTAGTGTTTTAGTTAAGTCTGAAACAGCTGCTTCTATAAATGGTGAGTCATTAAGTTTATCTAATAAAGTAGATGTAATTTTAGAGTCTAGATATCATGAAAATAAATATGTAACTGATATGACTAGAGCAGGTGAATTAGACTATAGCGAAGTTGATCAATAAAGAGAATAAGGAGGATGTTTAATGAGTAATTTAATTGTTGGAATAAAAAAATTCTTTACAAATAGAAATACAGTTACGGTTGTTGGTGTTGTTCTTGCAATTATAGTTCTATATGTTGGTTATAATATGCGTATTAATCAAGCGATTACTCCTGTTACTGTTCCTTATGCAGTAGAAGATATTAATGCTAGAACGCAAATAACTGAAGATATGGTTAGTACTATGGAAATTCCACAATCAATGGTAACTGATGATATTATTACTAATAGTGCTGATGTTATTGATATGTATACTAATGCTGATACACTTATTCCTGCGGGTAGTTTATTCTATGAAAGATGTGTTGTTTCCCGTGATCAGTTGCCTGATAGTATAATTCTTGATTATCCTAAGGGTTATGTTTTATATAACTTAGCTGTTGATATGGCTAGTACTTATAGTAACTCTATTTATCCAGATAATTATATTGATATTTATTTAAAAGTTCAAAATACTGAGAGTGCTGATGGTACTGTTGCTGATGATAGAATTATGGTAGGTAAATTGTTATCTAATGTTAAGGTTTTAGCAGTATTTGATAGTAATGGTAATAATGTTTTTGCTAATGTAGAAGAGCAGACTGCACCAGTACAAATTGTATTTGCAGTACCTGAAGAATATCATATTTTACTTCGTAAAGCTGAATATTTAAGAGCTTATGAATCTGAAATTATTCCAGTTCCTACAGCTGAATCTTTAGAGGATGAGCCAGGAGATGTGGAATTATCTAGTGAAGATTTGAGAAACTTTATTAATAATGTTACAGCGATGACTGAAGAAGATTTATCTTATACACAACAATAGAAAGGGAGATGAATTTAAATGAACGATTCCATTTTTGATAAACTGGACTTTGGACTTTTTGAACCATTAATTAAGGATGATGATATAACAGATATTTCTTATTGTAATCATGGGCAAATTTGGATTCGTTCTTTAACTCAAGGTTCTAAAAGAGTAGAGATTGAAGGGTTAAATGATACTTTTGTAGAAAAGTTAGCCTTTCAATGTTCTAATGTTATGGGAACGACTTTTAATAATGCTAAACCATTTTTGGATGCAGAGTCTACAGAGTTACGTTTAAACTTTGTGCATGAATCTATTGCTACTAATGGAATAGCAGTTGTTATTCGTAAAACTCCTGCCAAAATTAGATTATCAAGAGAGAAATTATTAAGCGAAGATTACTTTACTGCTAATATCCACGATATTTTAATGAAATGTGTTGAAGGACATTGCAATATCATGGTAAGTGGTGAGACTGGTTCAGGTAAAACTGAGTTTGTTAAATATTTAGCAAGTCATACTAAAGAGAATGAGAAAATTATTACAATAGAAGATACTTTGGAACTTCATCTTGATAAGATTTTCCCACATCGTGATATTGTAGCGATGAAGACTAATAATGTAGCAAGTTACTCAGAAGTACTAGTTACTTGTATGCGTCAGAATCCTAAATGGATATTATTATCAGAAGTTCGTAGTGCCGAAGCAGTTACAGCTGTTCGTAACTCGATTTCTTCAGGACATAATATCTTATCTACTATTCATGCTGATAAGGCTAGTGCTATTCCTTATCGTATGTATTCACTTCTTGAAAGTGATATTGATGTAGATCAGTTCTTAAATACAATTTATCGTTATATTCAATTAGGTGTTCATATTAAAGCATACTATAGTAAAGAATATGGAAAGTTCCATCGTGAAGTTGATGAAGTAGTAGAGTTTTATGTTGATGATGATAATAAACCACAGAGTCATATTCTTTATCAAAAGACTTTTGGTAAAGTTCCTGTACAAAATATGCCTACTAAGCATTTGAAAGAATATTTGGAAAATCAAAATATTTTTATTGATAATTTATTTACTAAAGGTGATTCAATGAATAATATTGATAATGAGGTTAATAAAGTTGTTTCTCCTAGTAGTGAGCAACCAAGTGTTAACGTAGTAGAATCTCCTAATTTTACTACTAGTGTAGATAGTGTTAATGAAATAAATCAGTATAATCAGAATACTGATGCGGTTCAGTTTAATGAGGCACTACAACCTAAAGCTACATTTCCTACAGAGATAGTTTAGAAAGAGGAGGGGTTTTATGGTACTTTTTTTGCTAATTATAATTGCTTTTGTAGTATTATTATATAGAAATTACAAAGGACAAAATGTTTCTAAATATATTACTGATCAAGTTCAGGCAATATATGATAAATTTGCTCCATACTCTTATAAAGTAGTAAGAGAAAAGACTAAGCAATTAGGTCAAGAGTATACTGCAAGACAATACTTAATTCAAATTTTGATTATGGGTGGCTTTGCTGGTATTGTAACATATATGTACTTTTATAACTTAATTGTTTCTATAATCTATATTGTTATAGCAGTTTCTTTTATTCCTTATTTGTCTTTTTTAAGATGTAAGAGAGTGTATAGTGAATTTATTTTTGAACAAATTCAAGTATATACTACTAATACTATTATGGAGTTTGCAACTACTCAAAGCTTTGTTAAATCTCTAGAAGGTGTTAGAGATTCTGGTATTTTGGAAGATCCTGTATTAGCTGATGTTAATCATATGATTGATATGGCTTATGAAGAAGGAGCGATTGATGGAGCTTTAAAATATTTTAGTGATAAGTATCCATACTATATTGTTAAAAATATGCATCAATTATTTTTACAAATAACTAAAGAAGGTGCACAAGATACTGGAGAGAGTTTGGAAAATATGCAACTTGATATCGATACACTTGTTGAGAGTGTTTATCGTGATAGAATGGATAGGGCTACTTTCCATAAGAAATTTTTACAATATGGTATAATGTTATTTCTTCTTGTTATGTTAATTCAATATATGTTAGGTAGTGAAAGTTATATCGAATTGATTAAGAGTATTTGGGTTCAACTTGTCCTTCACTTTATTATTATTTTTAATAGTTACTTCTTGTTAAAAGGAGAAAAATATTATAATGAGAATGTGGGGGTTGAGTAGGTTATGGAAATAGTATTTGTTGCAGTTATTATTTTGTTTATTTTAATTTATAATAGAACCATAGATAAGAACCAATTTATTAATGATAATAAAAAGTATTTTGAAATATTAAGAGAAGATGATTATGATTTTTTAGTTTATGCTAAATATGGTGATACAGCAACTCCTAATGTTTTGTTTCAAAAAAGAATTATGTATGCAATTGGTATTTTCTTTGTATTTATGTTTTTATTTATTGATGATGTTAGTTTGATAAATATAATACTTGCAGTTTTGGTTGCAGGCCTTGTATTTAAAATGCCATATATGCAATTAAAGAAATATTATAAATCTCATTTGCATCAAATTGATATAATGTTGCCATACTATTTAAAGAGTTTAGAAATATTAATACAGCATTATACTGTTCCTGTTGCAATAGGTAAGAGTATAAATGATGCGCCTGATATTTTTAAACCAGGTCTTAGAGAATTAATCGAAAAGATTAATTCAGGTGACTCTAGTATTACACCTTATATGGATTTTGCTAATACATATCCTGTTAGGGATTCAATGAGAATGATGAGACTTTTATATCGTCTTGGTTTAGGTGGTCAAGAGAAAAAACAAGAAAGGCTTTTGATGTTTTCTCGTACTGTTTCTAATTTACAAGCGAAAGCAAGAGAAACTAAGTATAAAGAGAGACTTGATCATATGGGAAATCAAACAATGATTATGCTTGTTGTTACAGGTGTTAGTGTTATGATTGTAATATTAGCGTCTATGTTGACAATGATTGCATAAAAATAGGTTACAAAACGATAATTATTTGGTATAATTAATTTGTAAGATTTAGGAAAGGAGTGAATGCTACTGTGAAAGAAGCGACTGGAGAGTTAAACATGACTGTAGTTACAATTGTATTAATTGGTGTTATTGCAGCTTTTTTTGCAATTTTCTGGCCTAATGTTATTCAACCTGCAATTGAAGACAATTGGGAAAGTAATGTAGGTACTATTGACGATATAAATTAATATTAGTTTGAGGATGTGATTAATAATGAGAGATGCGATAGGTCAAGTATTTGCTTTACAAGTTATTTTAGCTTTTGTTTTATTAATTAATGGTTATATGGCGTATTCTGTTAATTATACTAGAGCATTTCGAGTTAAGAATCAGATAGTTAATATTATCGAGCAGTATGAAGGGCCTTATAACGATGAAGCTATTGCTAGAATTAATGCTATTATAGATCAAATGACTTATGAGGTTCCTCCACGCCTTACACAGGACTTCTTAGATGATTATGCTAATGTAGATGAGAAGAGTTGTCAAAATGGCTGGTGCTATATAGCCCATGATGTTTCTATTGATGAAGCTGATGGTGAAAGAACTGGTAAGTATTATTCAGTAGTTACTTTTGTTAATATTAATATTCCTGTAATTAATAATATAGTTGGCTTAGGAGATTTCTTAAGAGTTGTGGGTGAAACTAGAACTATTTATGATTAGAAAAAGGAAGTGATAAAGTGAACGTTATTATTGCTAATGAAGCGAAAGCGATGCTATCTACTTTAGACATAGATGTTATTAAAAGTGTAGATGGTGTTCATACAGCTGATGAAATTGTTGATATGTTCAAAAACTTCTTTTATGCAAGAATGATTTTAGATATAACAGCAATTAAGGACTATGAAGATATTACTAATATTCAAAAAATATCTATTGGTCTTGATGCTGATAAAATCATTCTTTTACTTCCTAATAATGAAACATCTACTTCTAGTAGTTATTTATCTAAAATTATTTCAATGGGAATTTATAACTTTACAACTACTGTAGATGGAATTAAATATTTTTTAGATCATCCTAATACTTATAAGGATGTAGCTCATATTCAACAGCTTAATGATTTGTCTAGTACTATTAATGATAAAGTAGTTGCAGGCAATAGAATAATTGGTATTAAAAATGTTACTGATCATGCTGGAAGTACAACTTTAATATATATGTTAAAAAAAGAGTTAGAGCAGACTTATGGCATGAGCGTAGTAGCTATTGAAGTTAATCGACATGATTTCCTTTACTTTAATAGTAATAATATGATTTCTGTTGATGATGAACATTTAATGACTGAGATTGTGAAACATAAAGATGTGGCAATAATCTTGATAGATTTGAATGATTCTAGTAATGAAGGTGCATGTAATGATGTTTTATATTTACTTGAACCTTCAAGTATTAGATTAAATAAACTAATGAGGAGAGATAGGCGAATATTTGAAGAACTAAAAGGTAGAAAGATAGTTCTTAATATGAGTTTACTTTCTAATAGTGATATTATGGATTTTGAATATGAAGGGAAGACTAAAGTCTTTTATAATATACCACCTCTTAATGATAGAGTAAAAAATCCTGTGCTTAGTGATTTTTTATCTAAAATAGGTCTTATAAATAAGCCTAAAGAAAAAGAAGAAGGTGGAAAAATATTTGGACTATTTAAAAGATAATAATTGACAAATCTTAATATTTTATATATTATTATTGTAGTAAAGGAGAATGATTATGAGTGGTTTAAATTTAATGAGTTTAGTACAGGTTTTGGATACTGTTAATACTGAGGGTCCTTGTCATGGCTTTGGATTTATTGTTAGAATTATTAAAAATGGTGTATTTCCTGTTTTACAAATTGGTATTCCAATTATTTTAATAGTTCTTGGTACTTTAGATTTAGCAAAGGCAGTTATATCTTCTGATGATAAAGCAGTTAAAGAAGCACAGTCTAAATTGATTAAAAGATGTATATATGCAATATTAGTATTCTTTATTGTTACACTTATCAATTTAGTATTTACAATGGTAGGAAATATTGCCGGTGATTCAGCTCCAGGACTTACTGATTGGAGTCAGTGTTGGAGTAATCCGGATGAAGGATAATATAAATAGCAATTAAATTGCTATTTATTTATTATAAGAAGGTTTTATATGACTTTTTTTCTAATATTAGATGAGGCTATTAATATAGAAAGTAATTGTTATGGTTTCGATTCTATAATAAGAGTTATAAAAGAAGGAATATTTCCTATATTACAAATAGCTATACCTATTATCTTAATAGTTCTTTGCACTTTTGATTTGGGTAAAGCAGTTATTTCTAGTGATGATAAAGAAAATAAAAAAACTATAAAAAGATTAATTAGAAGGCTTATTTATGCTATTTTAATTTTCTTTTTTGTTACAGTTGTTAATTTAGTATTTACAATGATTGGTAATATTACAGAAAATGAAGATTTAATTAGATGGAGTAATTGTTGGAATTATCCTATGGAAGAGTAGAAAATATTGATTAATAGTTTTGAGGAGTGAAAGTTTACTTTCACTTTTTTTGAGATGGATATTTTTTACTAAGTAAGTTTTGATTGTTATATCAGATATTTTCTTTAATATTAGTTTTTTATTTGAAATATTGGATTGTATGTGTTAAAATTGCAATAGATAGTGTATAAGAATAAAAGATAAAGGTAAGCTAAGTATTAAGGAGAACGCTGATATGAAGAAAAAAGGAATGATTTCTTTTATAATTTTATTTAGTATTTTTTTTGGTCCTATGGTGGTAGAAGCAAAAACAGAATGTCAATATGTTCTAGATAGAGAAGATTTTATACCAGTTACTTTCGTTTTAGAAACTGAAGATGATGATAGTAAGTTGACAAAAGTAACACTTTTTGCTGATACTTCTGTTGATATGGGTGATCCAAAATTTGCTAATGGTGAAGGTCTTGATTTAAATGATGATGGTACATGTCCTAATATTGTTGTTTATGATCAGCGAGTAATGGGTGGATATAAAATATATAAAACGATGAATTCTTGTCATGATGGATGGCTTACTAGTAATAATAATTGTTTTGAATTGTCTGGTACTGTTAGAGATTCTAGTTCTTCTGAGTCTGATCAGACTGGGGCTGGAGTGCAATTTAGGTTAACAGATTCCACTGATAGTAGTTGTTCTTATGAGCGTGTTTATGATATGTATAACAATAATCAAAGAGTTGATACTATTACAATAAATAGTGGCAATAATAATTCTCTTAGTGGTACATGTGATGTTTATCTTTCTACTAGTTGTCGAGTAGCTATTGATGTTCAAGATAGATTTTATAGCAATAATACTTTTACTTGTCCTGAATATATTTATGCACGAATTGAAGCTGGTGGAAGAGATTTGACTAATTATACATATACAATATATGATGTTGGTGGAGAAAGTGATGAAGATAGATCAGGTCCAGAGAATAACGAACAAGATTGGGAAGAACTTGGGGATGCTCTTACAACAGAGAACTTTAATCAACCTATAGGGTGTGATGATATATTTAGTCAAGAAGAAGGAGATTTAGGCTGGTTACTTAATTTGATTCTTGGTTATATTAGAGTAATCGGACCAATTTTAGTAGTTTTGTTAAGTGCAATAGACTTTATAAAGGCAGTTCTTGGAACTGATGAAAAGGCAATGAAAGAAGCTCAATCTAAACTTGTTATTAGATTAATTTGTGCAGTAGCTTTATTTTTAGTACCTACATTAGTTCAAGTATTATTGTCATTTATTAATCAAACAGTTTGTTCTTTGTAAATATTTTGCTTTGTAAAATGTTTTATAGCAATTGCAATTGCTATTTTTTTCCTCTAATGATATACTTATATCATGATGGGAGTGCTTTAGTATGAAGAAAAATAAAATCTTATTTTTTATAGCGGTTGTAATATGTATTTTCTTTTCTCCTTTTGTAGTTGATGCTAAAACTAGTAAGTCATGTGAGTATTACGTTAGTGAAAATCAACTTAGTGGTAGCGGTGGTGGAACCATAAGTTGTACTTTTACGATAGGGGACCCTTTTTGGATTTTTTGGGGAGAAGGTGCTTTTTCTTATAGATGTAGATATGATAATGGCCCTGAAGGTGATATGACAATCATGATAGGTAATGATACTAGTGAGAAGAAAACAGGGTTTAATTTGGAAGATTGGTTTAGAGAAAATGAATCTTGTCCTAGATATTTAGTTTTTGATTCTCAGAATTTATCATCTAATGGTTCTACATATGCTGCTAATACTGATAAACAAGTGGATTTAATTAGAGATAGATATGGTGCTACATTTACTCCACATCTTGAAACTAGTATAAGGGATGAAGAAATAGAAGAAGATCCTGATAGTGAAGCGGCTCAAGCTTGTGCAAATAAGAAAGAGGCTTTAGATGCTGCTATGGCATTATTGGAAGGAAATAGAAATAAGTTAATTGAAAAGGACTGTCAAAATTATCAGTTGACAGAGGAAGAACGTGATACAGTAGCAAGTGCTGATAAGATTCAATGGGGACGTGAATGTAAACAAATTACAGATAATTATGGTATTACAGTCTCTAATGCTAGAAGTGCTTTAAATGATTATACAAAATCTGGTTGTTTAGACGAAGATAGTGATGAATATAAAGAATATGAAAATAAAATAAATAATTTAGAAGAAGAAGTAGATGATATTGATACTAATATAGATAGACAAAATGGTGTTCCTCCTACTGAAGAAGAAGAGTGGGAAGAACTTGGCGATGCTGTTACAACAGAAGATTTTAACAAGCCTGTAGATTGTGATGATATATTTGGTCAAGAAGAAGGAGAACTTGGTTGGTTACTTAATTTGATTCTTGGCTATATTAGAGTAGTTGGACCAATTTTAGTAGTCTTGTTAAGTGCAATAGATTTTATAAGAGCAATTCTTGGAACGGATGAAAAGGCAATGAAAGAGGCACAATCTAAACTTGTTATAAGACTAATTTGTGCAGTAGCTTTATTTTTGGTACCTACATTAGTTCAAGTATTGTTGTCGTTTATTAATCAGACAGTATGTGCTTTATAATAAATATTAGATTATAGAGGAAGTGATTATTTGTGATAAATGTTAAACCATGGTTTTTATCAGATGCGCTTAGAGCGATTTGTAGTATGTTTGATAGTTTTGGCTATTTTTTACTTGATGCTGTTTATGATATTTTTTTTACAGTTGCTAACTCTAATGTTTTTCAAGGTACTGTGATTAATACATTTTATGGTAGGGTTCAATTGATTTTAGGAGTGTTTATGATATTCAAACTTTCTATAACGCTTTTACAAATGATTGTTAATCCTGATATGTATAAAGATAAACAAAAAGGGGCAGGATCTTTAGTAAAAAGAGTAGCAGTTATACTTATACTTTTGACTTTAATCGTACCTATAGAACTTGATGATGAAACGATTGCTGGGAACCCTTTAAATGAACAAATTGCTAGTAATGGTATTTTATTTGGATTTTTATATCAGATACAAAATACTGTTATTGAAGATAATGTTTTAGGTAAATTAGTTTTAGGTTCAAATGTTGATTCAACTAGTGGACAGACAGATTCTAATGGTACAGAGCTTAGTGGTATGGCAGATGTTGGGGCTCAATTAGCGGCGACAGTTGCTAAAGCCTTTATTAAGCCTACTTTAATTAGTACAGCTGATGATGATACTATTACTTCTGATAACTATGCTCAAAATGTTGCTTGTAGTAGTGAAGCAGCACCGTACTTTAACAGTAGACTTACGGCAGGCACTCTTATTGATCATCTTAATGATACTTGTAATTCTGATGATGGTGAGGTTTATGTTTTTGATTATACTGTATTGGGAGGATTACTTTGTTCACTTATAATGGTGCTTATTATTTTAGGATTTACTATTGATGTAGCGGTAAGAGCGGTTAAACTTGCTATTTTAAGACTTATTGCACCAATACCTATTATTTCTTATCTTGATCCAGGACAAGAAAAAGATGGTGCATTTGGAAATTGGGTTAAGACATTAACTTCTACATATATTAGTCTTTTTGTTAGATTGATCGTTATTTATTTTGGTGCTTATTTAATAATTTTATTAACGGATGGTAGTGATGATTTTAGTTTCTTACAAAGTAGTACAAGTGTATTTACTTCAGCTTTTGCTACTATCTTTGTTATTATTGGTATTTTAATGTTTATGAAAGAAGCTCCTAAGTTTTTCCAAGATATGTTTGGACTTAAGGGTGATGGCAAATTATTCAGTGGTATTGGTACTATATTAGGTGCTGCTGCTTTAACTGGTGGTTTAGCTGGTTCTGCTTATGGTAGTTTTAGAACAGGTATGTCAGAAGGTAAAGAATTAGGATATGGAACTGGTAGAAGTGTTTTAAGAGGCTTAAGTGCTGGAGCTGGTGGCTTGCTTGGTGGAGCCTTTGTTGGAACTAAGGCACTTGCTACTGCTGATAAAAAAGCTCCTAGTGCTGTTATGGCGGCTATGCAAAAGAGAAATGCAATGCGTGGTACTGGTTCTACATTGTTAGGTAGAGTAGGATCAAATGCTTCTGCGATGTTTCTTGGAAGTAGTTTAGGTGGTAAAGCTGCACAAAAGGCTGATTTATTTGATAGCCTTACTAAGGCTGCTCAAGCACATAAGTCTATGGTTGAAGATGAGGCTATTCAAAATAATGACCTTGTAGGTACATATGAACTTGCTAATGGTGATGTAATTACTGGTAATTATCAAGATATAGTAAGTAATCTTCAACAAGCTAGAGCTGAGGGAAGAGATTATATGGTATTATCAAATGGAAACAGAATTGATAATATAAGTAGAATTAATGATAATGTTCTTAAAAAGCTTAAGGAATCTCAAGCTTCTAATTTCTTAACTTGGCAGAAAACTTTATCTTCAGATGATGAGAATTACAATCATAAAGTTGCTGGTACTGCTAAAGACCTTGAATATGCTGCTGCTAAGGTTGAAATGGATATAGATGCTTATAAATATGGTGGTAAACCTGATGATGAAGTTAAAGGTATTAAAGGTGTTATTGGTGCTTCTATCAATTCTGCTCGTGATATTAAATCTGATCCAAGGACTCAATGGAAAATTGCTAATGATAAAGCAACTAATAATAATAATAAATAGTCGTAGATATAAAAGGAGTGTGGTATATAGTGAATAATTATTTAATACCTGCTAATACAAAAAGAGGTAATTTAATACTTGGAATATTTAGGCCAATTGATTTGATAATTCTTGGGACAGGAGTACTTTTTTCCTTAACACTTTTAATGACTTTTCCAATGGCTTCTACATGGCAAGTTATTCTGGTGGTTTTACCAGGTTTAACATGTGCTTGCCTTGTTATTCCTATACCTAATTATCATAATATTTTAACTATAATTATAGAGTGTTATAAATTCTTTACAAATAGAAGAAATTATACATGGAAAGGTTGGTGTGTAAAAGATGTCAAAGAAATCAAAGATAGTAAGTAGTCAATATACTGAAGATTGGCTTCCTATTACAGGTATTCAAAACGGTTATATAATTTGTGAAGGTAAACAAAAAGTTACTGGAGTTAAGATTGTTCCTCGTAATATCTTTATTCTTGATCAACAATCACAAGATAATGTTTTAATTAGTCTTAAAAACTTTTACAATATGATTGATTTTGAGTTCTGGTTAGTAGTGGCAGATAGGCCTGTTGATATATCAGTTTATATGTCACAATTACAACTTTTATATAATGATGCTGCATCTCCTGCGGTACGTAAATTAATTTTACAAGATATTGATAAAGGTAATACGTTTACTACTAATAATATTGTTGATACTGAGTATTTTATTCTATTTAAAGATACTAGTGAAGATGTCTTACAAAAAAGAGTTCGTCTTTTAATAAATGGTCTTGCTGGTTGTGGTCTTAATGCTTCACAAGTTAGTAATGATGATCTTAGAATAATTATGGAAAACTTCTTAAATGGAGGAGTAAATACTGAATTTGGGACGGTGATGCCTGTATGAGTATAAGTATAAAAAGCCAGTTAGCACCTAAAGGTCTACAGTTTAATCCAAGTGATTTTAATATTAGTGATAAATATGCGACAATATTATCAGTAATATCTTATCCTAGATATATTTCTCCTGGTTATTTATCTACACTTACATCTATGAGTGGTATTAAAATAGTAATTAAACATATTCCTGTTCCTTTTTCAACTATGTCTAAAATGATTAATAGGCAAGTTGCAGATTTAAGGGAAAGATATCGTCAGGAGAAAGATCAAACTACAAAAGAGCGAATTAGACAAGATGCAGAAAGTCTTGAGTACTTTGTATCTATGCTTGCATCTAGTCAATCTCGTATCTTTGACTTTCAAATGCATATTATGATAAATGCTGATACGAAAGAAGATCTTGAATTAAAGAAAGTTAATGTTAAAAACTATTTAGATGCTATGGAACTTAGAGCAGTATCACTTAGATTTGAACAAGAAAAAGTATTGAAAAGTATTTTACCAATCTTTCCTAATCAGGATATAGAAGAGAGAATTGGTACACCAATACCAACACCAACTATTGCAGCGATGTATCCTTTTATCTTTGATAGTATTAAAGATCCTGGACTTTCTGTATTACTTGGAGTTGATTTCTCTGGTGGTGTTATTCTATTCAATCAATTTTTATATCAAATTAGAAAAGAAAATAATAGAAATAATGCTAATATGATTATTCTTGGTACTTCTGGTTCTGGTAAGAGTACAGCTGCTAAACTTTTACTTAGAACTCATATTAGAAATGGTTGTCAAATAGTAGCGATTGATCCTGAAAACGAACTTGAAGAGATGACAAGAACTTTTGGTGGAGATGTTATCGATATTGGTAAAGGTGGAGAATATGGACTTATTAATCCACTAGAAGTTATTATTGATGCTGATGATGAAGAGATTTCTCAAGGATTAGGTTATACTGTTTTAACTAGAACTTTACAATCTTTAAGAGCTTTTATGAAGTATTATGATCCATCTATTGAAGAAGATGTTCTTAATATGTTTAGTGAGATTGTTCAGGATACTTATAAAAGATTTGGTATTGATTTTAATTCTGATTTTTCTAAATTTACATCTGCTGATTATCCAACTTTTTCAGATGTATATGCAACTATTAGAGGTAGACTTTTATCTTTAACTGAACAGACTAGAGAAAAAGATATTATTCAGAGGTTGGAACTTAAAATTAGACCTTTAATTAAAGAATTAAAATTCTATTTTGATGGTAAAACAACAATTACTGCTGATAGTGATTTTATGGTATTTAATATCAAAGAATTTATGAATTCTGATACTAATATTAGAAATGCTTTATTCTTTAATATTTTAAAATATGCTTGGGGACTTTGTCTTAATCCTGATGTTAATACGATTTTAATGGTTGATGAAGCCCATGTATTACTTAGTAATAATAATGAACAAGGAGCCGATTTCCTTGCTCAAGTTCAACGTCGTGCTCGTAAATATAATACAGGTACAATTATAATTACTCAACAACCTAGTGATTTCTCTGATCCTGCTATTATAACTCAAGGTAAAGCGATATTTGATAACTCTTCTTATTATTTAGTTATGGGACTTAGAAAACAAGCTGTTGAAGATTTATCATTACTTATAGATTTAAATGAAAATGAGAAAGATAGTATTAAACGTTATTCTCAAGGAGAAGCCTTATTTGTCTGTGGAAATAGACGAATGCGTATTAATGTCGTAGTAACACAAGAAGAATTAGAATCATTTGGTTCAGGTGGTGGCTTCTAATATTATATACTAATTGATGTAGTAAAGGTGGTGGTAATATGGAAAAAGATAATAGAAAAAGCAAAAGACAATTTATAAATAAAGATAATAGATGTAGGAAATCTTTTTCCAAGTCACCTATATATTTTTGGCAAGGTAAACTTGTTTTAATAGGTTTACTTTTTTCTGTTTTTTTAGTAGGTTTAGTATTATTTTATGATAGTAATAGAAGTTTTAATGATGTTAATTATGTTGCTTATAGTAATGCCCAAGAAGCATATTATGAAAGGTTAGAGAGCGTATATAATGAATATAATGCTGAAGATAAAGATTTTTCAGAGTTAGTTATTACTTCTACTTTTACAGTTTTGTCTGCACATGTTGAGGGATTTTCTTATGATGATATGTCTAGTGATATGATGAGAACTGTTGCTGATTTATTTCTTGATGAGGTAGAGCATGAAGATGGTACTATTACTTTTACTTCTAAAACTGAGGAAGCTGCAAAGGAAAGCTTAACTGAATATTTTAAAGGAATGGATTTTAGTCTTTCTGAAGCTACTTGCGAGAGAATGGCTCAAGATGTTTATGATTATGTAGAAGACTATTTAGAGTTTACTCAAAGTCAAGAGGGTACTGGTGATATGTGTCTTTCTACTGGTAATACACAGGCAACTATTTTCCTTAATATGACTACAGATGAATATATTGCTACTATGGGACCTATTGCTCAAGCTGATTATAGTAGAAATGGAATTTTTGCTTCTGTTACTTTAGCACAATCTATTATAGAAAGTGGTTGGGGTAAATCAGGGTTAACACAACAAGCTAATAATATGTTTGGTATTAAATGTAGTTCTAATTGGGATGGAGAATGTATAAATATGACTACTGGTGAATATGGTTCTAGTGGTTATTATTTGACGGATGCTAATTTTAGAAAATATAATAGTATTGAAGATTCTGTTAATGATCATTCCTTATTTTTAAAAGAAAATTCTAGATATACAGCAGCAGGGGTATTTGATGCTACAACTTTTCAAGAACAAATTAGAGCAATACATAGTGCTGGTTATGCAACTTCTCCGACTTATGCTTCTGATATTATTAGTGCTATAGAAACATATGATTTGGATAAATGGGATGTTCCTACTAATGTAAGTAGTGATCTTTGTTATACTGGAGAGGGACAGTGGACTATTAGAACAGTTGCTCCATCATCTAGTGATGTAGCTTTTACAAGAAAAAGTGATAATAGAGGTCAATGTGTTTGGTATGCGCAAGCTCGTGCTTATGAAGTTATTTTAGAGCTTGCTGAAAATGGCACTATTACAGAAGCGCAAGCTACAAGTATGGGAGATAAATTATTTTCTATTTATGCTAATGCTGGTGATTGGGTAGGTGCTAGTTCTGGTATTTTACCTACTAGTACAAATATTAATGATTTAGAAGCAGGTGCTATTATTTCTTGGACTAAACCAGGAGGTTATGGCCATGTCGCTTTTATTGAAGAAGTTACTAATGATAGTGTTACAATTACAGAAGGTTGGGCTACTAATACTACAAGTTGCCCTAATGATTGGAGTTGTATAAACTTTAATATGAAGACTATGACTCTTGATGAGTTTTATAATAGTTATGGGCCTTATTATACAGGAAATTATAACTTTAGTGGATATATTTATCCATTACAAGGATAGGAGACTGTTATGAAAAAATTAAAAATATTAGTTTTAATTGGTGGTATGTTTTTATTATCAGGGTGTAGTGTAGAATATAATTTAACTATTGATAAAACTACTATGGAAGAAGATATTAATGCTATTTTTGATAAGACTTCAGAAAGTGAACTTGCTAGTAGAATGGAGACTATTAGGAGGTCTGCTTATTATAATTTTGATACTAGAGAAAATGAGTATTATACATTTAATAAGCGTGAAGATGATAATAATATAATTTTAAATTATAATTATGAGTATACAGGTAATAATTTGTATAAGTCAGAAGCTGCGAGTAGATGTTATTATAAGCGTATAGTTAATGTTACTGATGAAAATATTACTATTAATACTGATAATCAAGTAGCTTGCCTTTTTAAAGATGGAGAAAGAGAAATTGATGATATTACTGTTAATATTAGAACGGACTTAATAGTTTTAGAAAATAATGCTGATGAAGTTAATGATAATGTTTATACTTGGTATATAAATGATCAAAATTATACTAATAAACCTATTTATATAAAAATAGAAAAAGATTTTCAGAAAGAATCTATTGTATCACAGGTAATACCTATTATAATTATAGTTTTAGTTGTTATAGGTATAGGTATATTAATATATTTTAGAGTACAGAAAAAACATATGAAGAATAATCAAATAACTTAATTATTGTTGATTTGTGAGAGTTAAGGTGGTGATAGAATGCCAGAAGAAGCGGAAAATTTAGAAGAAACTAATGTTGAAAATAGTGGAGAAAATAAAAAAAGTGATTTACGTGATTCTTCTAGTTCACCACTTAAGGATGGTGTTAGTAAAGCAGCGAATAATATTATAGATTTTAATGAGCATAAAGGTAGAAGAAATAAGAAACCTATTGTTTCATCTACTTCTTCTAAAAATAATGCAGATAATAATATTGTTCAATTTCCATCTAAAAAATCAGTTAATCCTTCTAATAATTTAAAACGTAATGCTACTAATGCGATGCTTAATAAAGCATCTAATTTACATCCTGCTTTAAAGGCTTTAAATACGGCTAGAAATGTAATTGGTGGGAGAAGAAATAATGTAGGTGGCGTCTTTGGTGCTGGTACTAATTCTACACAAGATGAGGGTACTGATACTAAAGAAGATAATACTACTAATAAAAATAATTCTAATTCTACTAGTTCTTCTGCTAATAATACTGCTAATAACGTCGATAATGATACGACTTCTAATGAAGGCAGTAGTTCATTTAATCCTTTAAGTTCGCTTTTAGGTAGTGATGGTTTAGCTGGTAGATTTAGTTTTTTTGGAAGATTGCCAATGCCACTTAAACTTATTTTAATTATTGGAGTTCCTTTGTTTGGTTTATTTATTATATTAGCTCCTTTTATAATTATTTTTAGTTTTTTTAGTGGCCTTTTTGGTGCGGATAATTCTTTAGCATCTGGTGGTGGTTCTGGTAATATTGATTATGGAGATTATGAATTAGTTTCTGATGGGCATTCAATATTACATGAATCTTTGGATACTTTTTTAGCTAGTAATGGAACAAGTTTAGAAGAGTTTAATGCTTTGATTGCTTCTAATGTTGAAGATGCTGGTTATGGTACTAGGGCTGGAGTTGTGGCTTCTGCTGTTACATTGATTGCGGAACTTGGTAATAATTATGATGTCAAAATACCTTACTTTTGGGGTGGAGGTCATGGTGCAATGTTTGATGGTGCGCAAGCTAATTGGGGGAGTACGCAGTGCCATGCTTATGCCAATGGTAGAAGTTATAATTATTGTGGCCTTGATTGTTCTGGTTTTGTTGCTTGGGCTATTTGGAATGGTGGCTTTAATGTTGCGGCACGAACAGCAGGAAGCTTTCAAAATTTACCAGGAGCAGAGCATGTATCTTTAACTAGTAGTGCAGTTTTACAACCAGGTGATTTGTTAGAGTCAGGTTCCCATGTAATTTTAGTTGTTGGTATAGATGAAGAAGCAGGTGAATATATTTGTGCTGAAGCGTCAGGGTTAGAATCTGGTGTAACATTCTCTAGGAAAGCTTTTAATAATCAAAATTATTGGGGTGTTAATATGGAAGGCTTTTATAATAGAGAAGGGCAGGCAAGGAGCTAGAATATGAAAGTTAAGTGTTTAATATTAGTTTTTATAATTTTTATGGTATGTGGTTGTACAGCTGAAGTTAATCTTGATATAAGTAAAGATACTGTAAGTGAAAGTGTTAGTATTACAGCTTATCAAAATGCAGTTTATACCAAAGATATTTTAAGAACGTCTTTTAGAGATTATATTCCTGCTTTTGCTAAAGATTTAATTATGGATGAAGCTCCTGATGTACCACTATCTGGTGTTTTGTATTATAGGAAAAATGTGACTGATTTAGGAAATGGTTATCGTTTTAATTATAGTTATGATTTTGATACTAGTTCATATGAAGAGGCAAGAACTGTTAAAGAAGCTTTTAGATCTTATAATATAGAAGTAAATGATAATAATACTATTTCTATTTCAACTGATAGCTCTGGTTTGATATATTTTGACAATTATCCAGAATTAGAAGAAGTTACAGTAAATATTACTACTGATTATTTAGTAGAAGAAAATGATGCTGATAAAGTCTTAGATAATACATATACTTGGGTATTTGATAGAGATAGTAAAAAGAGTATTAATATGTTAATAAATACTGAAGTGATGAGTGATTCTTCTCCTACTAGCTTTTTAGATATTAATGGAATTTTAGTTCCAATTGCTATTATTGTTGGTATTATATTGTTAGTAATTATTTTCATAGCTTTAAGGAATAAAATTAATAATAAAATTTAACCTTTATTTTTATAATAAAAAGTGATAAAATAATTGTGATTTTACTTGGGACTATTATTAGTTATTAAATATATAGAAAATAGAATTTAAAGTGAGGGATCGTCATGAAGTTAAAATTTAGAGCTGATAAAGATGATGTAATGATTTTCGTCGTTTTTGCTATATTTTTACTTTATATAGTTGCGATAGGTATTGTTAATTTACATAGTTTTGCTACAGAGGGGTATTTTAGTGGTTTAAATCCATTTCCAGCTTTTACTCCTAGATTTTTATGGATGACATTACTTATTTATTTTGTTACTTTAATTGGAATGTTTGTTAGTGTTAAATCTTATTTCTTTGAAGTGGAGAAAGGATTTGGTTTTACAACTGAGAAAAAAGATAAAGGATATTCTAGATGGGCTAAAGATAAAGAAATGAAAGAAGAGCTTGTTATGGTTCCTTTGCAAGCTGATAGTAGTAATGCAGCAGGAGTTCCTTTACTTTTAAATGAGAAAGAAGCTTGGGTTGATAATGGAGAATATCATACTTTAGTTATAGGTTCTACTGGTTCAGGTAAAACTCAAACTGTTATTAAGCCTACAGTCAAATTACTTGCTAAAGCAGGTGAATCTATGATTATTACTGACCCTAAGGGTGAGATTTATGAAGCGACTGCTAATATGCTTCGTGATAAAGGGTATGACGTTCAGATTCTTAACTTCCGTGATCCTCAGAATGGTAGTAGTTGGAATCCACTATCACTTCCTTATAGAATGTATAAAAATGGTAATCAAGATAAAGCAATTGAGCTTTTAGATGACCTTGCTTTAAATATTTTGTATGATGAATCTAGTAATAATAGCGATCCTTTCTGGGAAAAGACATCAGCTGACTACTTTTCAGGTGTTGCTTTAGGACTTTTTGAAGATGCAAAAGAAGATGAAATTAATATTAATAGTATTAGTTTAATGACGACAGTAGGAGAAGAAAAGTTTGGTGGTTCTACTTATATTAAAGAATACTTTTCATTTAAAGATCCTGCTAGTGCGGCTTCTATTAATGCATCTAGTACTATTAATGCACCAACAGATACAAAAGGATCAATTTTATCAGTGTTTAGACAAAAAATTAAGTTATTTGCATCACGTGAAAATTTATCAGAGATGCTTAGTCATAGTGATATTGAACTTGCAGATATTGGTAGGCGAAAAACAGCTTTGTTTATTGTTGTTCAAGATGAGAAGAAAACTTATCATTCTTTAGTTACAATTCTTTTGAAACAGTGTTATGAAACATTAATTGATGTGGCTCAAGAAAATGGGGGAGAACTTCCTGTTAGAACTAACTTTTTACTTGATGAGTTTGCTAATATGCCACCATTAAAAGATGTTACAACAATGATTACGGCGGCTCGTTCTCGTCATATAAGATTTACAATGATTATTCAAAACTATGCACAATTAAATCAAATTTATGGTAAAGAAAATGCTGAAACTATTAGAGGTAACTGTGGTAATATAATTTATTTGTTATCAACAGAATTAGCATCTCTTGAAGAAATATCTAAAATGTGTGGTGAAGTTAAATCTAAATCTGAAGATAAGACAGCATCAACTCCGTTAGTTACTATTTCTGATTTACAGAGGATGAAACCTTTTGATGTTATTATATTAAGAATTAGAAAACAACCATTTAAGACTAAGTTTACTCCAGATTTTAAACTTGATTGGGGTAAAGAATATCCTAAATCAACTTATCCGGTTAGGGATAAATTAGCTGTTCATACTTTTGATATAAAAACTTTTGTTAAAGAAAAGAAAAAAGAAAAATTACTTGAAATGATGAATAGTGCTGGACCTAATGGTACTCCTGGTGCTCCTAATGGTAATGCTCCTGCTGGATTTACACCACCTAATTTATTTGGTATAGGACCTGGTACTAATAATGTTGGTAATAATGGACAAATGCCTAGACCAACAACTAACCCTATGAATATAGGAAATAATGCTATGCCTTCCTTTTTCAATCCTAATTTAGAGTCTAATAATATTAATAATAATGCTCCTAAGAAACCTACTTTTGATGTAGATGAATTAGTTAAGAAAATAGATGCTAAGATTGCTGAATTAGAAAAAGAAGAAGAGATGAATAAACAAAAACAACAGAAATTGGAACAAGAAAGAGCGAAAGATGCTATTACTTCAGTTTCTCCAGTTAAAGAAGTTGTTAATGCGGAGAAGCCAAGTACTGCAACTGTTAAGGAACAGCCTAAAAAAGAAGTTAACTTAAGTTTAGATGATGACGATGATGATGATTTCTTTGATGATTTTTTTGATGAGTAGAAATATAAATAACTAAAAAAGAGAAATTCTTAAGTAATTTGAACTTTAGATTTCTCTTTTATTTATTGTTGAAATGTTTTTGCATATTTTTAAATGTTATTATTGATAGTTGTTCTATTGTTTCTGTAAATGTTTTAATATCACCAATTTCTAAAGGAGTATTTTTGTAATCTGTATTAATATTAATTTCTTCAATTACAGCATAATAAGATAATTTTTGTGATTCATTAATATTAACTGGTGGATAATTATTTTTTATTAATTCATAGTTCATTATTAATCTTGCAACACGTCCATTTCCGTCACTAAATGGATGTATATTTGTGATTGCCATATGCAGTTTAACAGCTCTTTCAAATACGGTTAAATTTTGCCATTCTGTTTCATATTTTTCTTTTAGATCATTCATTCTTTTAGAAACAAGTTGAGGGGGCGTAAATTCTATTTCTTCACCATTACTATTTATTAAATAATTTTCATTTGTTTTATAGTTACCGGCATTTTTAATGATATTATTACCGATAATTTGATGTAAATTTTTAATTATAGTTATAATATCTATATTTTTATCTAATACTTCAAAAATATATTTAAAGGCGTTTTGATGATTAATAGTTTCATTAATTTCTTTTTTATTAATATCTTTAATTTTTTTAAAATCATAGGTGTTATTTAGTATTTCTTTAGTATCATTTAAAGTTAAAGTAATATTAGTACCTTCTATACGGTTAGAATGAAAGGTAAATAGGACGCCAAAGTGATTAATTAAATAGTTATAATATTTTTTTTTACTGGTTTGCTAAAATTAGAAATTTTATTTTGTATTTTAGCTAGATCAAAAATTCTATCCAACATAATAATTCTCCTTTGTATATATTGTATCATGATTTTTAAGATGTTATAGAAAAAATTTAAATTTATTGTTGACAAATTTCTTTGTTATTAATATAATGTTAATAACAAGTTAAATAACTTGCTTATTTCTTAATTTTTGATATTAATAAAAAGTTAATAAGAGGAGAGATGGTTATGAAAGTTGAGAATTTAAAAGTTTATAATAAGGCTTTAATTGTTGTTGATATGATTAATGGCTTTGTTAAGGAAGGAGTATTGCATGATGAATCTATTGCTAGAGTTATACCTAGACAGATAGAATTAATTAAAGAATATCAAAGAAATGGAGAACTGGTAATTTTTATTCAAGATACACATACAAAAGAGTCAACAGAACATAAAAGATTTCCTGATGTTCATTGTGTTAAAGGTAGTGGTGAAGAAGACATTGTTGATTTATTAAAACCTTTTAGTTGTTTAGATAATGCTATTTGTATTCCTAAGAATTCTACAAGTTTTATGGAAGCCCCACTTTTTAGAGAGGTTGTTGGGACTGCTACTAATATAAAAGAGTTTGATGTAGTAGGTTGTTGTACTGATATTTGTATATGTAATGGATCTATTGGTTTGGCAAATTATCTTGATGAGCATAATAGGGATGCTTTAATTAGAGTACATCTTGATGCAATTGCAACTTTTAATGAAAAAAATAGAAAAGAGTATGTAGATGCTGCTTGCTTATTGATGGAATTACAAGGAATTCAGTTAGTAAAAAAATTTAGAGTTTGATATTAATAAAATGATAAAAAGAAAGGAATGGTAAAAATGAAAGAAGAAAATTTAACATTATTAACAGATTTATATGAACTTACTATGATGAATGGTTATTATGATATTAAAAATGATGAAAGAGTGGTTTTTGATGTCTTTTATCGTAAAAATCCTTCTTGTGGAGGTTATGCTATTGTCGCAGGACTTGAACAAGTAATAGACTATATTAAAAATTTACACTTTGATAGTGATGATATAGAGTATTTAAGAGAATTAGATCTTTTTGATGATAACTTTTTAAAATACTTAGAAAACTTTAAGTTTACAGGTAATATTTATGCAATTAAAGAAGGTACAGTTGTCTTTCCAATGGAGCCTTTATTAAAAGTAGAGGCACCAATTATAGAAGCTCAGCTTATAGAAACGGCTATTTTAAATATTATTAATCATCAAAGTTTAATTGCTACTAAAGCATCTAGGGTGTGTGAAGCTGCTAAAGGTGATGGTGTGATGGAATTTGGGCTTAGAAGAGCACAAGGCCCTGATGCTGGAGTATATGGTGCAAGAGCTGCTATGATTGGTGGTTGTGTTGCTACAAGTAATGTGTTATGTGGTAAGAAGTTTGATGTTCCAGTTGCTGGAACTCATGCTCATAGCTGGATAATGAGTTTTCCTAGTGAATATGAGGCGTTTAGAAAGTATGCAGAACTATTTCCAAATAATGCAACTTTACTAGTAGATACTTATGATACTTTAAAGTCAGGAGTACCTAATGCTATTAGAGTATTTAAAGAGTTAAAACAAGAAGGTAAGATGCCTAAAAAGTTTGGAATTAGATTAGATAGTGGCGACTTAGCATATTTATCTAAAAATGCGAGAATTATGTTAGATGAAGCAGGATTTAATGATGCTACAATATGTGCTTCAAATGATTTAGATGAATATTTAATAGATGATTTAAAAAAACAAGGAGCAAAAATAGATTTATGGGGAGTTGGTACAAGTTTAATAACATCAAAAGATTGTCCTAGTTTTGGTGGCGTTTATAAACTTGCAGCTATTAAAAAATCTGGAGTTGTAATTCCTAAAATTAAACTTAGTGAAGAGAGTGTGAAAATTACAAACCCTGGAGATAAACAGGTATTTAGATTTTATGATAAGAAAACAGGTAAAATTAGAGGAGATATTATTGGGTTTATAAATGAAAAATATAATGAGGATGATACAACTACAATGTTTGATCCTGTAAATACTTGGAAGAGAAAAGAGCTAGAAAAAGGTACTTATACAGTAAGAGAGTTGTTAGAGCCAGTATTTATAAACGGTGAATGTGTTTATGAAAGTGAAAGTGTGATGCAGCTTAGAGATTATTGTACTAAAGAAAAGGAAACGTTAAGTGATGAAAATAAAAGGTTTTTTAATCCTCATCCTGTACATGTTGATTTAAGTTATTCATTATGGAAGGAGAAAAATAGATTGATTGAAGAAGAAAAAAAATTAGTAAAAACTTTAGAAGTTTAGCACACTATAAAAAGGAGGATTTTTATGAAAAAATATGGATTTGTTAGAGTGGGAGCGATTGTTAATAAGTTAGTACTTGCTAGTCCTATTTCTAACGCAAATGAGATTGTTAGAATGATTAAAGAAGCAGATAAGAATGATATATCTATTGTTACAACACCTGAACTTGCTCTTACGGGTTATACTTGTTCTGATTTATTTTTACAAGATGAATTACTAGATAGTGCCGTAAAGGCTTTAAGTATTATTTTAGAAGAAACTAAAGATTTGGATATTATTTCTATTATAGGTATGCCTTTAAAATGTAATAATCAACTAGTAAACAGTGCCGTTGTAATATCTAAGGGTGATATTCTTGGAATTGTACCTAAAACTTATATACCAAATTATTCTGAATTTTATGAGAAAAGATGGTTTGTATCTAGTTTGGCTTTAAAAGTTAATGAGGTTAAATTATTGGATAAAATTGTCCCTATTTCTTCAAAAATATTATTTAGAGATAAAGAAAATTCTTCTTTTACTTTTGCTATTGAAATATGTGAAGATTTATGGAGTGTTAATCCACCTAGTAATAGTCATTCTTTAAATGGAGCCTCTATTATCTTTAATTTATCTAGTAGTAATGAAATAGTGGGTAAAGATAGTTATAGAAGAAATTTAGTTTCTATGCAATCTGCTAAAACCTTATCGGCTTATATCTATGCAAGTAGTGGAATTATGGAATCAACTTCTGATTTAGTATTTGGGGGAGCTAGTTTGATTTATGAAAATGGTAAATTATTAAAAGAGAATAAAAGATTTGAGCTAGAAAGTAATTTAATATATGCAGATGTTGATGTTAAAAGGTTAATTAATGAAAGATGTCGTAATAGTAGTTTTGCTGGTAGTCTTTATGATGGTGACTATAAAGTAGTAGAAGTTAATGTTAGTGATAAAATAAAGACTCTTGATAGAACTTATAAGATGTATCCTTTTATACCAGTTAATGATAAAGATAAAAGATTTGAAGAAATATTAGAAATACAAAGTAGTGCTCTTGCTAGGCGTATAATTCATTTAAATAATACTAAATGTGTTATAGGTATGTCTGGAGGCCTTGATTCTACTCTTGCTTTTTTAGTTATAGTTAGATCTTTTAGAAAATTAGATCTTGATACTAAAAATATTATTGGAGTTACAATGCCTGGTTTTGGTACTACAGATAGGACTTATAATAATGCTATTAATTTAGTAAAAGAATATGGAGCGACTCTAAAAGAAGTTAGTATAAAAGAAGCCTCTTTATTACATATGAAAGATATTGGTTTAGAAGAAAATGATAGAAGTGTTACTTATGAAAATATTCAAGCAAGGGAGAGGACACAAATACTTATGGATATTGCCAATATGGTGGGAGGTATTGTTATTGGTACGGGAGATTTATCAGAACTTGCCTTAGGATGGTGTACTTATAATGGGGATCATATGAGTATGTATTCAGTTAATTCATCTATTCCTAAAACTTTAGTAAGATATTTAGTTAGTTATGTTAAAGATAATAGTACGGATAAAAGAAAAAAGATTTTAACAGATATTTTAGATACTCCTATATCACCTGAGTTGTTACCTCCTGATGAAGCTGGTAATATTTTACAAAAGACAGAATCTAGTATAGGTCCATATGTCTTACATGATTTCTTTTTATATCATTTATTAAGATATGGAGCATCTTTTAAAAAAATATATTTACTTGCAAAATTAACATTTAAAGATAGTTTTACTGCTGATGAAATTAAGAAGTGGTTAAAGGTATTTGTTAAGCGCTTTTATACACAACAATTTAAAAGAAATGCTATGCCTGATGGGGTTAAAGTTGGTAGCATATCTTTATCTCCAAGAGGTGATTTAAGAATGCCAAGTGATGCTAGTTATGAAGCGATTATTAAAGAATTAGATAAAATCTAAAAGGTGTGATGTATTATGAAAATAGGTATTTTTGGAGGTAGTTTTAATCCTCCTCACAAAATGCATAAGAAAATAGCTTTAGATCTTATTAAAAATAATTATGTTGATAAAATTATATTTGTTCCTACGGGAAATAAATATAAGTATAAAACTAATCTTTTAAGTGATGAAATAAGATTTAAAATGTTAACGTTGATGTGTGCTGATAATAAAAATTTAGAAGTTAGTGATTATGAATTAAAAGATGAAGTTGTTTATACTTATGAGACTCTAGATTATTTTAAGAATAAATATAAAGATGATGATATTTATTTTATATGTGGTACTGATAACTTAAGTTATATAGATAAGTGGAAGAATGGTTTAGATGTTTTAGCTAATAATAAATTGTTAGTTGTTAAAAGAAGTACTGATAGTATAAATGATTTATTAGTAAAATTTAAAGATTATAAGGATAATATTATTGTTACTAATATTTTAGAAAATGAAATATCTTCTACTAAAGTTAGAAGGGAAATAAAGAGGGGAAATATTAACAATATTGAAAGTTATGTTGAAAAAGAAGTTTTTAATTATATAGTAGATAATAAATTATATCTTAAATAGTTGCTTTAGTTAAAATTTGCTATAATAGTATTAGTGATTTGAGGTGATGTTTATGCTAGGTGCAATTATTGGTGATTTAGCAGGTTCTAGCTATGAAGTAGAAGAAGTTTTATATTGGAAAAAGAATCATTTACCTAGACCATATGATGAAAGAATAAAAATAATGGATAAAACTGTACCTTTATTTTCTCCTAATTCTTCTTTTACTGATGATACTTCTTGGACTTGTGCTATTTATGATGCTATTATAAATGGAGACTTTGAGTACGAAAAATATTTAAGAGAATATGGTATGAGAGACTTAAATAAAGGGCAAGATATATATGGTAGAAGTAGATTTGGTAGGGGATCAGTAGAATGGCTTAAAGGAAATTATCAAGGAGAAAGTTATGGTAATGGAGCGGCGATGAGAATTAGTCCAATTGGTTTTTGTTTTGATTCGTTTGAACAAATAAAAGAAGAAAGCTATAAAGCTACAGTACCATCTCATAATAATATTGAAGCGATTAAAAGTGCTGAAGCAGTGGCCGTTGCTATTTATTTACTTAGAGACGGTATGGAAAGATGCGACTTAAAAGATTATATTGAAAGCAATTATTATAAACTTGATTTTGATTTAGAAGAGTTAAGACATAATTATACTTTTACTAGTAGAGCTAAAGATTCAGTACCACAAGCGTTCTTTATTTTCTTTTCATCTAATGATTTTGAAGATGCTATTAGAAAAGCTATTTCTATAGGAGGAGATACTGATACTATTGCAAGTATTACAGGGGCATTAGCAGAAGCTTATTATGGTGTACCTTTAGAATTAAAAGAAAAACTTGCAGCTTTACTTGATGAAGATACTTATAATTTATTAAAGAATAGGTATTTTAAGCAAAAAGAATATGAATTGAAAGGGTGATTTTATGAATTTTAAAGAAATTATTCACATTTTACAATTAGGACAAAAGACTATTGCGACAATGGAGTCCTGTACTGGTGGTGGGGTAGTTAATGCTATTACTAATTGTGAGGGTGCTAGTGAAGTTTTAAAATTTAGTGCTGTTACTTATTCTAATGAGTATAAAGTTAAGATGGGTGTTCCAAAAGAGGTAATAGATAAATATACTGTTTATAGTATGGAAACAGCCATAGAAATGAGTAAAGCTATTTGTAGATTTGCAGATAGTAATTATGGAATTGGTATTACTGGTAAACTTAACAGAAGTGATCCAAATAATCCATGTGGTGATGATAATACGGTTTATATTTGTATTTATGATAGAGATAATAATAAATTTTATAAAGAGAAGATGACTGTTAATAAAGAAAGTAGAGAGTTAAATAAAGAACATATTATTGATAAGATTATTAAAATGTTACTAGATATAATAAAGTAACATTTTTCTTAGAACTATGTTATAATCATTTTATGAAAAAGAAACTGTAATAAAGAGAGATGAATGTATGAAAAGAGAAATTGGTTGTAACAAAAGTGCAAATGGTACGGTATTTGGAGGGATAGATTCTTCCTTTAATGGTATTTTTACTGATGAGGTTTTAGTTCGTATTAGTACAGGGTTGGGTGATCTTTATAGCTGTACTTTAGGTAATGTTTCTTCTGCCTATAAAATGTTAGAGGAAAAGATAGCTTTGTATACCCCTCTTACTGTAGAAGAGGTGATTCCTTTAATTTTTCAGGTAGTAAATGAGTATTTTGGAACTTTTGATAATGTTAAAGAAAGAATGAAAAATTATCCTAATCATGATGATGTCTATACAAAAGGAATTAGTCATGGTAAAGTAGCAAATCTTAAGGGGAAAAATGCTGGGGTTTGTGTAGAAAGAGCTATGTTATCACAAAATCTACTTAGAAGTTGTGGAATAGATTCTTATTATAAAGCTTCAGGTATTATTAGAAATAATGAAAAAGAAATTCATGCTTATAATATTATTACTTTAGCAAATGGGGAACATTATATTTTTGATGCTACTATTCCTACTATAAGAGATGGAGAAATATCACCTTTGGTTTGTAAAATACCAGACTATGTTTTTGATAAAATTATAAGTCCTAGTTCATCTATTGGTTATGCAGTATCTCTTGAACATTATAATCCATTGCAAAATATAGAAGAGGTTATTATTTATGATGCTGGTCATCAAGATGAAATATATATGAGTGAATCATCAAAAGTGATTAAATAGGTAAGGAGAAGTTATTTATGGAACAAGTATATAAAACTGAAGAAGAATTTTTAAAACATTACGATGCAAAAACATTTGATCAGTTATCGATGACTGCTGATATTCTTTTGATTAGTGTATCTAGTGAAGAGGTAAATAATTATCGTAAAAATAGTAAAAAGATGATGAGTATTCTTTTAGTAAAAAGAGATGATTTTCCTTTTAAAGGTAAATGGTGTTTACCTGGAGGTTTTTTAGATCCTAAGAGTGAAACTTTAGAAGAGTGTGCTAAGAGAGTACTAAAACGGGAAACTAATCTTTCTAATATTTATTTAGAACAATTATATACTTATGATGCTCTTGATAGAGATCCAAGGACAAGGGTAGTATCAACATCTTATATTGCTTTAGTTGATAAGAATAGATTAACAGAAATGCTTAATCCTAATGCTTGTTTTTTTGATGTTATACTAATAGAAGAGAAAAATGATATAGTGGATATTTCTTTAACTAATGGAGTTGAGTCTATTAATTTATCAATAAAAAAAGTCTTAAGAGAAAAGACTACGGATAGATATAGTTTTAAGTCATTAAAAAAGACTTTAGCTTTTGATCATGATTTAGTAGTATTAGCAGGATTAGAGCGTTTAAAAAATAAAGTAAATTATACAGATATAGTTTTTAATATGATGCCAGAATATTTTACATTAGGTGAGTTACAACAAGTATATGAAGTAATACTTAATAAAAAGCTATTAGATCCTGCTTTTAGAAGGATTATTAAAGATAAAGTAGTAAAAACTGATAAAATGAAAACTGGTGAAGGGCATAGGCCATCTGTATTGTTTAAGTATAGGAGTGGTAAAGTTGATAAAGATAACTAGAATAAAATTATTTGTTAATGATAATTTAAAGTCAAGTAAAATAGCAGATATTGTAAAATCTAAATTAAAAGAAAATGGATTTAAAATAGTAACTAAAAATTATGATTTAGGAATTGCTATTGGCGGTGATGGTGCTTTTCTAAGGATGGTTAAAGAAAGTAATTTTGACAGTAAATGTTATTATATTGGTATTAATACGGGAACACTTGGCTTTGCCCAGGAAATTAGTTTTGATGAAATAGATACTTTTATTAAAAAGCTTACCTTGGGAGAATTAAAATGTGAAAAAATTGGAATTGGGGAAATAGAAGTAGAAACTAAAGAAGTAACTTTTAAACATTTTACTTTAAATGAGATAGTTTTAAGAGAACAAGATCTTAATACCGCAAAGTTTAAAGTTTTGATAAATGATGAAGTGTTAGAAAATTACGTAGGTGATGGTTTATTAGTTTCAACTTCATTTGGTTCTACTGCTTATAATCTTAGTTTTGGTGGCTCTATTGTTTATAATACTTTCCATACTTTACAACTTACACCTATCGCTCCATTAAACTCTAAAAGTTATAGAAGCTTACTTAATTCCTTGATTGTTCCTTATAATAAAATAATTTCGATAAGACCAGAAGTTACTAGTAAAAATGTACTTATTAGTATAGATGGCGATAATTATAAGTATAATGATGTAGTTAGAGTTGATACTTATATGAAGGATAAAGAAATTAAAGTTCTTAGAATGAATGACTATGATATGATTAAAAAGATTAATGAAAAATTTTTAAAATAATTATATTAGAGATATTTGTATATCTTAATAATATAATTATTTTTTTTAGTTTCTTTCGTTTTACCAATATATTTATATTTACCATATTTTCTAATACTAAAAATATCTTCTTCCTTTAAAAGATAAGAAGGATTAGTCATAATGTTATAGTTTAAAATAATTTCTTTATTTTTAAATTTATCTTTAACTTTATTTCTTGAGGTGTTAGTAATATTTGCAACTATAGTATCTATTCTTTCACTTTTAACGATTAATTCTATTTCTTTATATTTTCTTTTATAGTCTTTTAAACTGTTTATATCTATTTCTTCTAGTTCAATATAACTGTTTTTAATTTTAGTAAAATTAGTTAGAAAATAATTTTTCATAGATTCTAATAAATAAAAATAATAATTGTTATTATCTATAATAATGTCTCCAAAGACACTTTTTTCTATATCTAAAGAAAAGATACTTCCTAGAATGTCTTGGTGCTTAAAATTATCTTTGGTGACAATTTTAAATAATACTACTTCAGGGATTTTATCTTTATAAAGAATTATTTTTTCACATTCAGGGAAAGGTTTAAATATATTATATTCATTCTTTTTAAAATATTTAGTTACTTCTTTTGCTTCATTTGGATCAAGGAAAAAAGTATAATTGCCATTTTTTAGTCTATCTATATTTTTCTTTATATTATACATTGGTTTGTTCCTTTTTTTTCGTTAGCATTTTTTCTTTTTCTTTATTTATATATTCTATAAGTGTTTTGCCGTTTTTTATTTCATCTATAGGAAAGATGGAGTTATCATTTAGTAATTTGGCACATTCTATTTTCTTATATTCTTCTAAGATACAGTCTAACTTGTTAATAGCATTAATTTGTGTTTTGGAAAGTCTTCTTGGAATTGTAATAAAAGCATAATCTACATATTCACTGCTAGGGGTTATATTAACAAAAGTTGCAATGCCTATTTTGGCAAGAGCCCAAGAAATATCAAAAATATCACCTCTGATTAAACTTTTGTCTAATTTTTTAAGTAAGTTTCTTTCTCTTAAAAAAGGCTTTATTAGTTTAGGATGTTCAAAGTTAATAGTAGGATAAGGAAAGATAACTGTATCTACTTTTTCACTTGTTGGTTCTTTGTAAAATAAGATTATTCTGGCCTCGTTATAATTATTTAGTTTTTCTTTATATACTTCAATTGTATTTGGCATAATACTCCTTCTTTCCGTAGTGTTATTATTTTAACACATATTTCTTTTTTTGCCCATTAATTGTGATATAATATTAATAGATAGTAAGGTTACTATTATGGGGTATTTAAATTATGTAGAAAGGAATGAAAGATGAAAGAGTATATGAAAGAATATATTAAAGAAATTGATGATAAAATAAATGATCATCATAAGTTTAGTAATGAAGAGATAGAAGATTTTTTATTTAAAATGAATCTTTTTCAGAAAGAAAGGGTTATTCATTTGGTAATAACTTTGTCATATGTTTTCTTTACAATTTTATTTTTGTTTTTGACTAAATATATTTTTATGATGTTTATTGTTTTCTTTATTTTGCTTGTTTTTGATGGCTTTTATGTATATCATTATTTCTTTTTAGAAAATAGTGTGCAATATATGTATAAACAGTATGATAAAATGAAAAATAGTAGTATAATAAAAAAGAATAGGAAAGAGGGATAATATGAATTTACAAGGAAAAGTTGCAGTTGTTACTGGTGGTGCGATGGGTAATGGTAAAGGTATTGTAGAATCATTACTTAAATATGGCGCTTCTGTTGTTATTTTGGATAAATCTAGTGAACTTACTAATACTGTTAATGAGTTAGGTGCTAAAGGATATAAAGTTTTAGGTATTAATGTTGATATAAGTAATAAAAACTTGTTGGTTCAAGTAGTTGATATTATTAAAAAATATTATGATCATGTTGATATTTTAGTAAATAATGCTGGTATTTGTAAGTTAGAGACTTTTGAAAATATGATTGATGAGATGAGAGACTTACATTTTGATATTAATATTAAAGGTACTTGGAACGTTACTAAAGTATTACTTCCTATGTTAAGAGTAAGCGGTAAAGCTAGTATTATTAATTTATCTAGTGTTACTGGTCCTATGGTAGCTGATTCTGGAGAGGTTGCTTATGCAACTACTAAAGCAGCTTTAGTTGGTTTTACTAAGGCCCTTGCTCGTGAAGAAGTAGATCATGGTATTAGAGTAAATGCTATTTTACCTGGATATATTAGAACACCTATGGTTGATGGTATGGCTAAAGAGACTAATCCAAATGATCCAGAAAGTGTAATTAATGGTATTGCTAGTGCCATTCCTATGAAAAGATTAGGAGATCCTAGTGAGTTAGGAGAACTTGCCTGTTTCCTTGCTAGTGATGCATCTAGTTATATAACAGGAACAAGTATTGTAATAGATGGTGGTTCAACATTACCTGAGACTGTTACTATGGGAGTATAACTTATCTAAGTGATAAGTTTTTTTCTTGCTATAAATTTATAATAACTATATAATAAATTTATAAGGTAAGAGTATTGGAGTAATTAATATGGACAATAAACAAAATAATAATGATTTTTTTAGCATGTTTAATACTGAAGTGAACAAACCAAAAGTTACAGATGAGTCTAAAAAAGAAAATACAATTCAAAATGATAATGAAAATTCAACTGAAGTAGCTAATAATTCTGAAATTAGTTCTCAAGTTAAAGTAGTTAATAATAATCAGATATTTGATAGCCCATCCTTTGAGCAAAAACAAACTGAAATTATAGAAAATAGGGTATCAGATAATAATAAAGAGGAAAAATATCAAAAAGATGTTGACATAAATAAAGTGTTATTTGGAAATGGTAGTGAAGATGAACTTTTACTATCTAGTTATATAGGACCTAATTATGAGAAAATTAGAAGTGGCAGTTTTAATTTTGCAGCAGCTTTTTTAACTAATTTTTATTTCTTTTATAGAAAAATGTATTTAATTGGTTTTATTATTGTAATCTTAAATACGATTATATTAATATTATTTAATTTAGGATTCATTGTATCTATTATTTTATTTTTTGTTGTTGGGGTTTTTACTAATCAAATTTATATGATTCATGTAAAGGGTAAAATAAGAAAAATAAAAGCAGATAATCCTAATTTGTCTAGAGAAGAACTTGCTAATTTATGTTCTAAAGAAGGTGGAACAAGTTTAGGATCTGTAATGTTAGGAATTTTAACTGTTTTTGTAGTTTCTTTAGTGTTTGAATTACTTGGTTTTCAAACGGTAATAGATAGTTTTGAAAATCTTTCAACTGATAATAGGGAAGATACAGTTAATCCAGAAACTAATGCAGATACTTTTATTATTCCTAATGATAAAGATGAAAGATTACAAAATTTTGATATTTTAGATGAAATGAATATAGTTTTAGATACTACAAATTTAATAGAAAATAGTTATATAATTGATTATCGTACAAATAATTTTTATAGAAACAGCGACAGTGAGTATTTTTATGATTTTATTCATGATTCTTCTAATGATGATACTGATTATATGTGTAGAGCGATATTTACTAAAGTTAGAAATTATAATTCGATAGAAGATATTGTTGCTAAGTTATCAAATGATTATGAAGTTTTAGGCGTTGGTAGTGTCTTAAATATTAATAATATTTTATTTGAATACTTTTGTGTATATAATGATGATGATACTTATTTGTTTTTTGCTCATGAAGATAATAATGAAGTTTATTTATATAGTATAATTTCTTATGGTGGATTTAATGATGATGATTGTTTAAAATATAATCTTGATGTTTTAAGTACACTAGAAAATGTTAATTAATTATATATTTTATGCAGTTTTATTGATAATAGAAATGTTTATTTAAAGTTAAATCTAATGAAAAAGAGGCTTTATTAAAAAATAAGCTTCTTTTTTATTAGTCTAATGTTAAATTAGTAAAGAACTTTTAACTTTGTGAACATAATAAAGTTATTAATTTTCTTTTTTTAAATTATTCTCTAGTATTGTTAACATTTCTTCTTTCATTTCATCTGTTGCATTATTCCAGATTATCTCCATAAATACGCCCATACCAGGAAGGGTTACTTCATCTTTTGAAGCGATGGATTCATTTATCGCTTCTTTTATTCCTTCTTTATTATCATTTTTAAAATTATTTAAAATATAGTCTTTTATACTCATAAAATCATCTCCTAGACATATGTTTACCAAAATTTATTAATTTATACTATAATTTTTAATAATTATCATATATAATTTTATTAGGAGGGATAATATGTCAACAGGATTAATTGTGGCAATAGTAATAGTTGCAATTATTGTAATTTTGGTTATTTGGTATGTAGTAACATATAACTCATTAATTGATCTTAGAAATAGAGTTAAGGATCAATGGAGTCAAATTGATGTTCAATTAAAAAGAAGAGCTGATTTAATTCCTAATTTAGTAGAGACTGTTAAAGGTTATGCTACTCATGAAAAATCTACTTTAGATGAAGTAATTAATGCTCGTAATAGTTTTAATACAGCTTCAACTAAAGAAGAAGAAATTAAAGCTAGTGGTGAGTTAACAGGTATGTTAAATCGTTTATTTGCTCTTGCTGAAGCATATCCAGATTTAAAAGCTAATCAGAACTTTGTCTCACTTCAAAATGATTTAAGAGATACTGAAGATAAAATAAGTACAATGAGACAATTTTATAATGATACAGTGCTTACTTATAATAATAAAGTACAATCTATTCCAAGTAATATAGTTGCAAGTATTGCTCATTTTAAGGAAGAAGAATTCTTTGAAATAGAGGAAAAAGATAAAGAAGTACCAAAAGTATCATTTTAAGCCTTGCTTTATGCAAGCTTTTTTTCTAAGGAGTGAATGAACATGAGTAAAAATAAAATCTCAATTATAATAGTTATAGCGGTACTTGTTATTGTTTTTTTACCAGTAGGATTTTCTTTTTTAGGTGGAGAGCCTACTGATAAGTTTTTAAGTGAGATAGAAATACTTGATAATGGTTCTATTAAGGTGAGAGAACTTATTAAGATGAATGGGGACTTTAATGGTATGGATAGAACTATACTTGCTAGAAGCTTATATAATAATACAAGAAGTTATACTATTAAAGATATTGAAGGTAATAATGATTTGTATGATGGTGATGAAATTATAGATTTAAGAGTAGGATCTATTAGTGATGATGGCGAGCTTACTTTTGATGATTTTAATAGAAGTGTTAATTATTTTGATGAAGTTAGTTATGCAAATAATGGGGATTCTAAAAAATATACTAATACCTATTATATGGGTGAAGATTATTTAAAAATATATAATCCTAGTGATTTAGATGAAATCTTTTATATAGAGTATACTGTTACTGATGTAGTGGTTGTTCATGAAGATACGGCAGAACTTGCATGGAATACCTTAGGTGATGGTTATAGAGAAAATATAGGAGATTATGAAGTTAAAGTAATACTTCCTAATAGCGATAGTGATTATAGAGTATGGTTACATGGACCTTTGAATGGTAATATGGAAAGAACTAATAATAAGGAAGCGATTGGTACATTTAACTTTTTAGGAGCATATAATCCTGTTAGTGTTAGATTAATATTTAATAAAGATTTAGTACCTAATGCTACTAAAGTTAGTGGTTTGACTGCAAAAGATGCAATCATAGATTACCAAACAGAGTTAAGTGATGAAGCGAATCTAGAAAGAGAGCGAATTCAAAGAGAAAATATGATTTTAATAATAGTAAGTAGTGTTTGGGCTTTAATTGCAATTAGCCTTGCTGTTAGTGTTTATTCAAGAGAGAAAAAGATGAAGAAGACAGCCTTTAATATGGAATACTTTAGAGATTTTCCTGCTAGTTATGGACCTGAAGTATTAGAATATCTCTTAGATAATAATGTGACAGAGAAGAGTTTATCTGCTACTATACTAAATCTAATATATAAGAAAGTATTAAAAGTAGAAGTTATTGATAGAAAGTTAAAAGATGATTATAAATTAATATTACAAGAGTATGATGAGACTGCTTTAACAGAAACAGAAAAAATAGCTTTAGATCTTATTATTAATGAGATAGGTAATAGTAAAGAGGCATTTTTATCTCATATAAAAGAACATTGTTCTACATTGAGTAATGCTAATAGAGTAATGGATTTATATAATCATTTTATTAAAACTAGTAAAACTTTAGGTAAAAATGAGAAATTCTTTGCTACAACTCCGAGTTTAGTTGTTTCCTCAGTTATTTTTAGTTTATTAGGTCTTATCTTAACACTTATTAGTTTTAAGTTAGATTTATCTTGGCTTGGTATGATAATTATTATTCTCATGATAGCATTAATTATCTTTGTAATCACTAGAAAGTTTTATACTAAAAAAGGAGCAGAACATTATGCTAAATGGATGGCTCATAAGAGATTTTTAGAAGACTTTAGTAGATTTAATGAAAAAGAGTTACCTGAAGTAACTTTATGGGATAAATATTTAGTCTATGCAGTAGTTTTAGACTGTGCTGATAAACTTTCTAAAGAAATGGAACTTAAGATGCCTAATATGGATAAAGATGATACGGCTTATGTAGGTTATAATCCTTATATGACTCATTATATTATAACTACTAATCTTTATTCTAGTATAAATAGTGGAATACATACAGCAGTAGCATCATCACGTTCATCTATCGCTGCAAGTCAAGCATCAAGTGGAGGTGGCTTTGGTGGCGGTTCCATTGGCGGAGGTGGAACGTTTGGTGGTGGAGGCGGTGGAGGCCGTTTCTAATCCTCAAGAAAACATAATATAATTTTAATAATTACATAAGTATTTTCTAAATAACAATAGTGAGTACAATTAGGAAAGATAATAAGCTCACTATTTGTTATTTTTTTATGCATTAATTTACCATCTTTTAAAGGAGTGTCAGTATCTTTTTCTCCCCATAGTATTAGGGTATTGGTATTAATAGAAGATAAGTAATTAGTTAGGTCTAAATTAACAATGTTTTTAAAAGTCTCACGCATATTTTCATCTAAAGATTGATAATCACTACTTGAAAACTTATTAAATAAATAAGTCTTAAATTTATGTTTAATTTTTTTAGGTAGATAGTTTGCAAGATTTTGTAAAGTCTTATATAGTTCTAGTCTAATTTTCTTTTTTAAAGTCATCCTAGGTTTAATTCCTGCACTATCTATTAATATTAAGTTATTAATAGAGACATTATATTTAGAAGATAGGAGTATGGCAATTCTTCCTCCAAAAGAGTGGGCAATTATGTTAGGATTAGTTATGTTTAAGTCATTAAAAAACGTAATAATCATTTCTGTATAATCATCCATAGTTAGATTATAATTAGGAAATTTAGTTTCTCCAAAACCAGGATAATCTATAATATAAACAGTATAATCTATCATTAAGATATTAATCATTTCTAAAAATGTATTTCTTGTTTCTCCCCAACCAGGTAATATTATAATTACTTCTTTAGAGTCCCCATATTTTTGATAAGATAACTTTATATCTTTATAGTCAATAGTCATATTCAACACCTATTATAAGATATGTAAATAAATGATATTTGTTTAAAAATTTATTTACTAAAGTTAATACAATGTGTTAATATTGTAATAGATAATATTTGGGGAAATAGACGTAAAATAGTATTAAAAGTAATAATTTGGTAAAGAATAGAAGTAGGAGTGAGAATATGTTTAAAAAGAAAGAAAATATTATAATAATAGTAGTGTTATTAATAATGGTAATTGCAATAATAGGAGTAAGTTATGCGGCTTTTAGTTATAGTGGATTGGGGACTAAAGTAAACTCTATAACTACAGGATCTATTACTATGGAGTATACTGAAGATGATAATATAATAAGTATGAGTGGAGCCCTACCTACAACGGATGCGACAGGGAAAGTGAGATTAAATCCTGGAGAGTATTTTGATTTTACAGTAAGTAGTAAGATAGCAGGAGATGTAAATATCAATTATGAAATAAGCGCAAAAGATGTAACAACTAGTGAAAGAAAGATAGATGGAAGTAATATAAAGTTATATCTAACTAGACTAACAGATGATGGTGAAGAAGAATTGATGACACCAGAGACTTATAATGAGGAGACAAGTGAAAATACATATACAGGAAGACCATCAGGAGAGATGAGTTTATATACAAGTAGTATGAATAGTAGTGAGACAAATAGATATAGACTTAGAATGTATGTAACAGAAGAATATAATCCCCAAGGAGATGGAGGAGGTTTAACTTTCTCAGTAAGAATTAATGTTTATGGTAAAGATGGAGATAAGATGCCAGTAAATGGTCCTGCTTCAAGTGTAGTATTAGAGAATTTAACAAGTGGAGATACATTTGATGATGGAACAGATACCTTTATAACAGGAACTGATCCTAATAATTATATATGGTATAGTGGAAAGTTATGGAGAGCAGTATCAGTTAATAAAGAAGCTAAGACAACTAAATTAGTAACGCAGTGGAATATAAGTACAAGTGCATATGTTAAGAAAGATGATTATGCTACATTCGAAGGAAGCATAATAAAAGAATGGTTAAATGATACAACAGTAGATGGTTTTCTATATAATTTAAGAGATTATGATAAATTTATAGTTGAAGATTATGAGTGGTATTATAATAAAAAAACGAGTTCATCTTCCGTAGCTTCTATCGTACCTGTAGGACTATTAAATGAATATGAATATGAAACAAGTTATACTGGAACAACATATAATAATGGTTATTTAAACAATGGGCTTGAGTGGTGGACTTTAACAGCCAGTAGAGATTGGGATAGTATGGCAATTAAAGTTGATGAAAAAGGTGATAGTTCATCATGGTATGTAGCATCTTCATATGAAGGCATTCGGCCATCTATAAATCTAAAATCTAGCGTGAAAATTGTAGATGGCGATGGAACAGTGGACAACCCTTATCGCTTAAACGGAGATAATGATAGCAATCTAAGAGGAACACTACTTTCAAGTAGATATAGTGGAGAATATGTAAGATTTGGTACGGATGAAAATAATCTATACAGGATAGTAAGCCACGAAAATGGAACAGGAACAAAGATAGTAAGTGCCGAACCACTAAAAAGTTCTGGGGAGTTTATAACAATGAACTTTGGAAGTAATGCAACATTTTCAAGTACAAATACAATAGGTACATTCCTAAACGGAGAATATTTAACAAGTTACGTAGATAGCAGTTATAGTTCAATGATAGAAGATAATACAACTTGGTATCTAGGAACTGTAGGAAGTGGTAGTTCATACAAGTTAGCAAAATATACAGATGCTAATATGACAGGCTATACTACAAGTACAAATGCAAAAGTAGGGTTACTTCGAATGGGAGAATTAATGGCAGGACAATTTGATAGATATGGTAATAATACAAATTATTGGACCTTAACACCATATTCTTCGTCGCGCGTTCGGTTCGTCCGCAACGATGGTTATGCGTACTACTATTCGCCTTCGGGCGATTCGGATGGCGTGCGGCCTTCTGTAAATCTAAAATCTAACGTGCAAATTATAAATGGTGATGGAACGTTGAATTCACCTTTTGAAATACAGTTAGGAAGTTAATAGTCACGAAAGAGAATGGTATTTCTCTTTCGTGACTAAATTAAAAAGGCTATAATTAGTTTAAATAAATTATAGTAGGGGATTACCAAAATCTTCGTCAAACGTTCGGTATGTCAACAACAATGGTAATAATAACAACAATTCGCCTTCGAGTAATTCGAACGGGGCCCGGCATTTCCTTTTAAACCTAGCATTATAGATAAGTCTATATAGAATAGGTTAGTGTTCAGGTAATTTTCTTGTGTTAAACACTAAAGACTAGATAGATAATAGAATTGTAAATGTTTATGAAACTATTTATACACTATCTAACCTTATAAAACTAAAGGCAAGGTTAGGCCAATAGTTTATGTCAAGTATAATAGTAAATTTATGTAAACTACATAAATTTGCAAATATGCTTGATTTTTTAATTTCTCTTTTCTTTTACTTTTTTATAAATATATGTAATTAATAATGCACCTAATAATATATAAATAGGTACTTTTAACTTCTTAACAAAATTATCTAAGATAATCCAGTTATTACCTAAAGCATAACCAACATAAACGAAAGCGAAGGTCCAAGGAATGCTACCTAATGTTGTATATATGACAAATTTAAGAAAAGGTACTTTACTAACTCCCATAGGTAAGGAGATAAGTGTTCTAATAATAGGAAAGTTTCTTCCGATAAATGCAGCCCATGGTCCATATTTATTAAACCATCTATCACATTTATCTATATCTTCTTCTTTCATGAAGAAAAATTTGCCATAAGTTTTTATAAAGGGTCTACCACCAAAATATCCAAAAGCATAAATAATAATGGCACAGAATACACTACCTAGAACTCCTATTAGTAGAGCCATAGAAAAAGAAAATATTCCTCTACCTGCTAGTATTCCTGCTGTTGCAAGAATAAGTTCACTAGGTATTATAATTATAACTGCTTCAAGTACCATGCCAAGAAACATTCCAAAATATCCTAGGTTAGTCATTAATGAAGTAATGTAAGAGTCCATATAATCACCTTTAATTAAATATATGTAAAAAATAATTGTTTATCTCATAAATATTAAGTATAATTTTAGTAAATAATAATACTGAGGTGAATTCTATGAGGAGTAAACCTTTAAGAGTTTTGATTATTGTGACTATATTTACTAGTGTAATATCTATAGGGTGTGGAATCTTTATTTATAATGATATGAAAGTACGAGCAGATATGTCTAATAGTGTTATAAAGACAAGAGAATCTTTAGTAAAAGAAGAGGATAAGTTAGTTAGGATTAAAGATAATTATAGTAGTGTTGTTAAGACTACCAAAGATACTAAACTTTATATAAATGATAATGGTAAGTATTTAGAGAGTGGTAGTATAAATGAAGGTAATGTTTTAGAACTTGAAACAATTGATAATATTAGTTTAGATAATCAGTATTTTAAACTGTTAGATAGTGAATATTACGTTTCTTATAAAGATGTTATTCCTACTACTGATACTGTTAATAAAAGGTATCTTAATTATGTTGAATTTCCTCTTGAAATTACGACTAAAGATAATACTATTTTTTATGATGATAGTTTTAATCAGATATTTACTTTGGATAGTCCTGTAACTACTAAAGTGATAGTTAATTTAGATGATTATTATGGTATTTCCTTATTGTCAAGATTAGTTTATGTAAACAAAGAAGATATTAATAATACTGTAGAAGTTAATACTGATATAGAGAGTGCTGAAAGTATTCCGGCTATACTTTATCATTTTATATATTTAGATGGTGATAATACTTGTAATTTAACTATTTGTCATAGTGAAGAACAAATTGATTCTCATTTTAAATTTCTTGCTGATAATGATGTATTTACAATAAACACTAGTGAAGTTTTAAGCTTTATTAAAGGTGAGATTAATTTGCCTAAAAAGTCTATTTTAATTACTATTGATGATGGATCAAGGGCAGAAAATTTTATTCCTTTTTTAGAAAAGTATCAGTTAAATGCAACTTTATTTTTAGTAAGTTCTTGGTACCCTGTTAGTAAGTTTTCTTCACCTTACTTGGAGATAGCAAGTCATACTCATGATATGCATACAACTGGTGTTTGTCCTACAGGTCAAGGTGGTGGAATAAATTGTTTGCCTGAAAGTGAAATATTAAATGATCTAAAACTTAGTAGGGAAACATTAAATAATACTAAAGCCTTTTGTTTTCCATTTTATGAGTATAGTGATTATTCTATTAACTTAGTAAAAGAAGCAGGATTTGAGATGGCTTTTATTGGTGGCTCTACCAAAATAAAAAAGGGAATAGATCCCTATAAAATACCTCGTTATCCTATTTTAAGTAGTTTTGGGGTAGAGTATATTAGTAATTTAGTATTAGGTTGATATTTATGAAAACTCGTAACTAATTTATTACATTTTTTCTTGTTATAAAGAATTTAATTTGATACGATATTTATAGGAACATTTGATGTGAGTGTCGTCTCCTTCCAACTTATGAAAGGAGGCTTGATAAAAGTGAAAATCAAAACTTTTATATTAAGACTTTTTAAGTCTCTTGCTTTTATTATTTTAAGCCTTGCCATACTGGTAATAGCTATTAAAATATAAAAACGGCACTCTAATCAGCGTAGATCAGAGTGTCTAACCAAACAATTGGAGATGACATTTACTTGCGAAATCAAATGTCCCTCTTTTTTATTTTATACAAAATTTCTTTTACATATTCATAGTATCATAAATATATACTTTTGTCAAAATTTTAATTTAGTAGAAATGGCTAATACATAACAAGCATTTATAGCTTTATCAAAAGTGGTTTATAATATGATTGCCTAACTTTAAGTCAAAAGTTAATAAAAAATAATAGAGATGCGATGAAAGGTATAAAATCTATTAATATATAATCTTTACGAAAGTCCGTACTATGAAAGATATGGGCTTAATGTTATACTAGATATGAATGCATTTATTTGGAATTAGAAGCTTTCTATAATTTAGAATTATAGAAAGGAGCAAGAGATATGAGTAAACGTGAAATATTTTATTTCATAATTATTCTAATCCTGTTATTTATTATTATCTCTCTTATCTACAGATAATAATAACATCTAATTCCTTTGGGAATTAGATGTCTTTCCATATTTTAATGAAAGCATCTATTCTAATAGATGTATTCATTTTTAATTTATGAAGAATCTCTTCATGGGTATATTGTAACATAATTTTTTCTAAATAGATAGATAAAAAAGTAAATTTATTATATAATTATTTTAAATAATAGAAAAGAGTGATGATATGAAAAAAATAATGGATGGAAATGAAGCTTGTAGTTATGTTTCATATAATTTTACAGAAGTAGCAGGTATCTACCCAATAACTCCGGCATCTCCTATGGCGGAACTTACTGATAAATGGGCTAATGAAGGAAAACTTAATTATTTTAATCAACCTGTTAAAGTGGTTGAGATGGAAAGTGAAGCAGGGGCTGCTGGTATGGTTCATGGTTCGCTTCAAGCAGGATGTTTAACTACTACTTATACTGCCAGTCAAGGCTTACTTTTAATGATACCTAATATGTATAAAATAGCAGGGGAACTACTTCCTTGTGTTATTAATGTGGCTGCTAGAAGTCTTGCAACTCATGCTTTATCAATTTTTGGAGATCATCAAGATGTTTATGCGGCAAGAAGTACTGGCTTTGCTATACTTGCATCATCTTCAGTTCAAGAAGTTATGGATTTAACTGGCGTTGCTCATCTATCTGCTATTAAAGGTAGAGTTCCTTTTATGAACTTTTTTGACGGTTTTAGAACAAGTCATGAATTACAAAAAATAGATGTTATTGATACTAATAAATTAAAGAAATTAGTAGATAAAAAGGCACTTGATGCTTTTCGTAAGAGAAGTCTTCATCCAGATAATCCTGTGACTCGTGGTACTAGTGAAAATGATGATATTTATTTTCAAGCGACAGAGGTTAGAAATAAATATTACTTAGAATTACCTGATATTGTTAATGAATATATGGGGGAGATTAATAAAATAACAGGAAGAAATTATGCTCCATTTAACTATTATGGAAGAAGGGATGCTACTAAAGTAATAGTTGCTATGGGTAGTGTTTGTGAGACTATTAAAGAGGTAGTAGATTACTTAAATGACAACGGAGAAAAAGTTGGAGTTGTTGAAGTGCATTTATATAGACCTTTTTCAAGAGAGTATTTCTTAAAGAGTATTCCTAAGACTGTTAAAATGATAGCAGTGCTAGACCGTACTAAAGAAGCAGGAAGTACTGGAGAACCACTATTCCTTGATGTAGATAATATTATTAAGTCATTAGATACTGATATTAAAGTAGTAGGAGGAAGATATGGACTTTCTAGTAAAAATACTAATCCTGCGATGATTAAGGCAATCTATGATAATTTAGAATCTATAAATCATAATTTTACTATTGGAATAGAAGATGATGTTACTAATTTAAGTATTCCTTATGATAAAAACTTTAACTTACCACATCGTAATCAAACATCATTCCTTGTTTATGGCTATGGTAGTGATGGAATGGTTTCTGCTTGTAAAGATTTAATGAAAATAACAGGAGATGCTACTGATGCTTATGTCCAAGGTTATTTTCAATATGATTCTAAAAAATCAGGTGGAGTTACTCTTAGTCATTTGAGATTTTCTAAGAGTCCTATTAGATCTACTTATTATGTTGGTAAAGCTAAGTTATTAGTTTGTACCCAAGATGCTTATCTTACTAAATTTAGATTTATTAATAAAATAAAGAAGAATGGTGTATTTCTTCTTAATAGTAGTAAGACTGATGATGAGATACTTTCTATGATAAGTTACGAAGATAAGAAATATATTCTTGATAATAATATTAAGGTTTATATAACTAATGCTTATAAAGTTGCAAAAAAAGAAGGACTTGGTAATAAGATAAGTGCTATTATGGAAGCTTTAATCTTTAAATTTGGTCATATTCTTGATAGTGATTATGCTATTAATAAAATGAAAGAAAATCTTGATATTAGATTTAAACTTAAAGGAAATAATATAGCAGAAAAAAATAAAAATGCTGTTGATAATGCTATTAATACAACGCATTTACTTAAAATAGATGAAAATACTGATGACTATGTAGAGGTAAGTGAAGTTAGTTCTAGTTTATTTGATATTATTGATAAAAGAGAGGGAGATACTCTTCCTGTTAGTGCTTTCTTAGATAGACCTGATGGTACTGTTGATGGAGGACTATCACGCCTTGAAAAACGAGATATTAGTGAAGTTGTTCCTAAATATAAAAGTGAAAATTGTATTAGTTGTAACTTATGTTCCCTAGTTTGTCCTCATGCTGTTATTAGACCATTTTTACTTGATAAAGAAGAAGTGGAAAAGGCTCCTAATAGTTTAAATGATAAACTACTTGATAGTCATTTAGGAGATAACTTAAAATTTACTATTGCTGTTAGTTATAAAGATTGTACTGGTTGTGGACTTTGTGCTAATATATGTCCTGGTAAGAAAGGCTCTAAGGCTCTTGAGATGGTAAGTAAAGAAAAACTTGTTAATGATATTACTTTAAAAGAAACAGAATATTTATTTAATGAAGTGACTGAGAAAGATGTAATGAGCGTTAGTACAGTTAAAGGTAGCCAGTTTAAGAGGCCTAGATTTGAGTTTAGTGGAGCTTGTGCTGGTTGTGGTGAGACGCCATACCTTAAGTTATTAACACAATTATTTGGAGATAGACTTGTAATTGCTAATGCGACAGGTTGTTCATCAATATATGGAGCATCTAGTCCATCAACTCCATATAGTGTTCCTTGGGCTAATTCCTTATTTGAAGATAATGCTGAATTTGGTTTTGGTATGAAAATAGCTGATGAAGTAAAAAAACAACAATTAAAGAATATTATAAATGAGAATATTTCTAAAGTAGATGAAGAAGAAAAAGATATTTATTTAGATTATGTAAATGATATTAATGTTGATACTGCTAAAGCTTTGTTATCTGTTATTCCTCATACTAAGATTAAACCTTTAAAATCTTTAAAGAAATATATTATGCCTATATCTTTATGGGCTGTAGGAGGAGATGGTTGGGCTTATGATATTGGCTATAACGGAATTGACCATGTTTTAAATAGTGGAGAGAATGTTAATATCTTAGTTCTTGATACCGAAGTTTATTCTAATACTGGTGGTCAAGCTAGTAAGTCTAGTAGAATAGGTGCAGTTGCAAAATTTGCATCTAGTGGTAAAAAAACACCTAAGAAAGATTTATTAAAAATAGCTTTAACTAATCCTAACGTTTATGTAGGAGCAATATCATTAGGAGCTAATCCTGCTGCTACTGTAAAAGTAATGCTAGAAGCGGAAAAATACAATGGGCCTAGTATAATTGTGGCATACTCTCCATGTATCGCTTGGGGTATCTTAAAAGGAATGAGTAATTCTATTGATGAAGAGAAAAAAGCAACAGCTAGTGGATATTTCCCAATTTTCCATTATAATCCTTTAACTAAAGAATTTAAGATGGATGGTAAAAGTGATTTTAATAAATATCAAGACTATTTAGACTGTGAAGATAGATATAAATCATTAAAGATTATAAATAGTGAAGAAGCAGATACTTTGTTAAAAGAAAATGAAGATAATGCTAAAAATAGATATGATTCTTATGAATTAGAAGGAAAAAATTAATGGTAAAAATGGGGGATTGTTGTGAATAATAATAAAATTGCCGATAAAGCTATTAATTATCTTAATAAAGAAAAATATGACAAATTATCAAAACTTTTGTTAAAAAATAGAGATAATGAAGAGTTGTTTGATATACTATTAAATAATTTTTTGTTCATTAATATATATTTGAGTAGAAACTTTATTAGTGATGTGTTTTCTAAATTGAGCATTGAAATTCAAAAAAAATTAATAGAGGAACAACCAAATTTGTTTAGTGGGGCAAGTGATGTTTTAAGAAACGATAGAGAATATATAGAAAAGATGCAAAAGAAAATGGATAGTGGTGCTTACAATAGAGAAAAACAGTTTTCATTTTATAAATATTTGGGATCTAAATTAGACAATGATCCTGAATATTTACTTAGCATTCAAGATAAGGATCCTATTGCTTTCTTACGTTCTATTGGTAGAGTCCCTTATTCTATGGAAGTAATAAAAGCTTTTTTTGATAAATATCCTTTTTATGTAACATCTCTTCCTGATAGTTTAAAATATGACTTTGATTATGTTATTAGTCTTATTGAGAAAATTCCTAGTGCAACTTTATTAATTTATTTGATAGGTATGGATTATGATTATTTAAATCAAACACCTATTAAAAATACTATTATAAATAAAGCAGGTAAAAAAGTTTATAACCAAATCTTACTTAATGCTTTATCAGATGACCCTAAAAAGTTACAAAATATGAGTTTTGAAGAGATAAAAGATATTATATTATTAGATCCTTTAGCTTTTACCAGTGAAAATAACGTGAGTACTCTTTTTACTTTGCGAAACCAAAAAGATATTATGATGCTTATACATTCTATTAATAAGGTATCTAAAACGACTTTTAATAAGATTAATAGTCCTTCAAAATTAGCAAAACTTTTATCCTCTTTATCTAGTTCATTTAAAGAAAATTTAAGTTATGAATACATAAATAAAATGGTAGAAGATAATTGGAAGCAGATACTTCCTTGGGTAGAACAAGTAGATGAGACTCATAAAATGCTTGATGGGACAATATCTCCTTTTGAAAATTATGACTGTTTTTATAAAATATATAATCTTTTAATTGGAATAGAGAGTAATAAATTAGGGGATATGTTTAAAGTGTTTATGAACTCTGAGCTAAGAAATTCTAGATTTGCTGAAGGAATAAGAGATATTACTGTTACTGATGATAACTTATATTTTTTACAACTTATATGTACTTCTAATTTGTTTAATAGTGATAATAATACTATTTCTTTTGCTAATAAGATATTTTTAAAAATTAGTGATTGGAATAATAATCCGTATGAAACAGTTGATTTTATAGAGCGTTTATTTTCTGATAGTAAGTTAGTTAATATATTGAAAAATACAAATATAGATGTGCTTGATAACACATTATTATTAAATGTATATAATTATGTTAGAACTGGCTTGAATGTAATATGTCCAGTTTCAAATTTAGCAGAATTAAAAGATTTTAATAAGTTTATAGATTCTAATATAGAAAAGATTCCAAACGATAATATAAATGATAAGAAGCATAGGCTTTTACTACAATTTTTTCAAATAGATTTAACTATTGCTAAAGATGTTTTACATTCATATTTAAGTTCTGATGCTAATTCTTCTTTATATAAAAACAATCCCGATATATTGTATTTAAAACAAGCTTTAGAAAAAATAGTTTTTGCAGATAATATAGAGACTTTAAATCAAATAGAAATGCAATTATCTAATCAAAATAGTCGAGTTACTTTTGTTGATATAGAGAATACTATTAATAAGATAAAAATGAGTTATGGTAAAGAAATAAAAGATTCTTTATTTAAAACTGATAAGGCATCTGGCGTTATAGATGTTTCTGATATAGATTTTAATTTGTTAGTTCATGTTGTAGGTGCTTATGGAGAAACACCAGATGGGGATATATATGAATCTTGGAATAGTAAAGAAAGAACATCATCTACTTCAATTTCTACTAGTTTTATATCATCTGATAATTTAGGTACAGCTTTAATGAATAGTCATTCTGTTATTTTGGGTTTTGCAGATTTACCTGATGATTATTTAGAAGTAATGAGTTCTATGGATATGGTATCAGCAGATATTTATAGTCGTAGACAAAGTAAATTTCTTAATTCTAAAGAGTTAAAAGATAATACAAGGCATGGTCATAATGAAATTGTTACTAGAAGAAGAAAAGGTAAGTTTACGGAAGAAAAACTTCAACCTTCATATATTGTGTGTTTTGATCAGATTAATGATGAAAGTAGAGTAGCTTCAGAGAAATTTGGTATACCTATTGTCTTTATAGATAGAGAAAAAGTTGCTAAAAGACAGCATTCTAAAATTGTTAATATGGTTGAAGAATTTAAGTCTACATTAGATCCTAATTTAATATCATCAATAGTATGCGAACAAGAAAATAATAGAGCTGGTTTTAGATTAGGACGTCCTGATTTAGTAGAGCAGTATTTTAGTACTGATTTTAGACAGCAAAATATAAATATTTTGTATGATTGTATTAATTTGGGTTTAAAAGAAGGAAAAGCCAATGCTATAGAAGCAATGCAAGTATTTGTTAGTAGTATAGAAAATGAAAAAGAAAAATTCATAGTTTCTAGAGATGAATCACCACGAAGGGCTAATAATTATGATATACAGTATGAAGAATTAGTAGATAATTTTAAAAATAATAAGATGTATAATTCAGAGAAGGTTTCTATAAATGATTTATCTTCTATTGAAGCATATAAGAAATTTATAGAATGTAGGAAAAAATTATCTTTAAGCGAAAGTATGGAATTACAAGAGATGAATATGGAAAATGCTTTAAGTATGGAATATGAGGATGTTAATTTAAAAGGAGCGGATAAGAAGTGATTGAACAAGAGTTGATTGATGCTTTTAAAAAGTTAGATGTTAATGAAAAAAGAAATCAGATAAGTGCTGAATTTGAGAAATTGTATTATTTATTAGATAGTATTCATCAACAGTATGGAATAAAAAAACTGCCTAGTTCTGTTAAGTCATATAATAAGGTTTTAGATGAAAATATGTCAGATGAACAGTTTTTTAACTTAATTTATGAAGATATAATTTTTTTAAGAAAAGATATTTTAACTTTAGTTAATGCTTTGCTTAGAAGTAATGATAATAAAGATTTATAAAATGTTATAATTATTGACTTTAGATTTTTTTTAACTATAATATTTAAAAGAAAAATTTCTAGGGGGTTATTATGGTTGAACTTCTAAAATTAAGAGAACAAGCTTTTAAGTTAGCTAATTCAAAATATAAGGTAGGCAATACTGATTTTACACAATATAGTGGTATTTATTTGGCACCTACTTCTAATACTAAAAAAATGATGGAATTATATAAAGATGCTAGAACTGTTTTAGCAGAAGGATCAACTGGTGCTATTGGTTATGAAGCTTTATTAAATGGTGCTGTTAAAGTAGATTTGTTTGATATAAATGAATTACAGAGATTATTTTTTCTATATATGAAGACGGCTATCGAAGTGTTATCTTATGAAAATTTTATTAAGCATTTTACTTTAAAAGAACAATATACAATGATGCCTAAAGATAAAATTAAAGATTTATTATCAAATGAGTTATATGAAAAGTTAAGATTTTATTTAGATGATGATGTTGAATTTGTCTTTGGCCCTTTGTTTGATTATTTTTATAGTTCTGATTTAATACTTTCTGGTTTGTTTAGATTTGAACATCCTATTAATATTGATTATTTAAAAAGAACTGTTTCTTTTTATAATGAAGAAGAATATTATAAATTACAAAAAATATTAAGACAAGAGAATGTGGAGATGAATTATTATACATGTTCTTTAACAGATGTTCCGACTATGTTTAATGAGCAATATGAATTAATTACTTTAGATAATATCTTACAAACTTATCAGAAAATAAAAGGAATTGAAACAGTATATGAAGCGAATAGATTTGTTGATAAGAAGCTTAGTAAGTTATTAACAGATGATGGTGTTATACAAGCAGCTTATGGGTTTGAAATTGCAACTGATGCCTTGAAAGAAACTTTAAAAATTCCATTTGATAAGAATATTTCTAACGATAATCCTATTAGTAGATATGCTATAAAGGAAGATATGAAAAATGGTATTTGTTCAGGCCTTATTAAAAAATGGGATCATTATTCTTATAATTTTATTCAAGGTGTAGAAGAGAATAATGGGATTATTAGTGATAATGTTGTTCTTACTTATAAGAAAAGAAAATAAAAAGTTCATACGATTTGGTATGAACTTTTTTAGTTAGTTTATTCTTGTAACTGAGAATGATGCAGAATAACGATCATTTGGTATTAGTTGGAAGTCTGTGTTTGAAGTGTTAACAAATCTAAATTTATCATTAGCATTGGCGGCGAATAAGGCATTACCACTAATTGTTCCAGTATCACAACAAGAAAGTCTATTGTGAGTAGATGAATGAGCGATAAGATTAAATCCTGGATAAGTTTGATGTAATTCTATTCCTAAAGCGACTGGTTCACATTCGGTGTTAGTATTTTTACTTCTAGCATTGAACCACCAGTTAATTAGATATTGTCCTGTTTGTGGTACTGTAAATTCACCGGTTGTTGGATCATAAGTAATACCATTAGAAAGGTTAGTAATAGTTGGTTTAATTGCTTCATTAACCGGTACTACAGCATTTGTTTCATCATGAACCATAGCGGCAGCATTGAATGATCCACCTGATGGACCTGTGGCACCTGTTGCACCTGTAGGACCAGTAGGGCCTTGCATACCTGTGGCACCAGTGGCTCCGGTTGCTCCTGTAGGACCAGTAGGGCCTTGCATACCTGTGGCACCAGTGGCTCCGGTTGCTCCTGTAGGACCAGTAGG
>CALVQK010000009.1 GCA_944358305.1 uncultured Bacilli bacterium
TTTTCTCTACATGCTGCATTAATTCTAGTTATCCATAATTTTCTAAATTCTCTTTTCTTTTGCTTTCTATCACGAAAAGCATATTGACCAGAATGCATTAATTGTTCTTTAGCACTCTTATAAAGTCTATGTTTACTACCAAAGTAACCTTTAGCTTGTTTTAATACTTTCTTATGACGAGCCTTTGTAGTAGCTCCATTCTTAACTCTTGCCATTTCTTACATCCTCCTTCTTAAATTAAATAATATTCTTTAAACGATTTTGATCTGCTTTAGATAAGCTAGATGCACTTCTTTTCTTTCTATTAACTTTTCTTGACTTATAACCAGTATTATGTCTACTTCCTGGATGTCCTATTTTATAATCATTTTTTCTTTTCTTAAATACTTTTTTACTACCTTTATGTGTTTTTAATTTAGGCATTATAATTCCTCCTTCTACTTATCTTTCTTTGGTACTAAAAACATTGTCATAGTACGACCATCTAACTTTGGATGTTGATCAATTGTTGCATAATCTAGAGTCCTATTAGCAAATTTTTCTAATACTTCTTTACCTAATTCAGTATGAGCCATTTGACGTCCTTTAAATCTGATTGTAAGTTTAATCTTATCACCTTTTTGTAAATATTTAATAACATTTTTAAGTTTAGTCTCAAAGTCTCCAACATCTATAACTGGAGATAATCTAAACTCTTTTAACTCTGCTTGATTAGCTCTTTGCTTCTTAAGAGCTTCTTTTTCTTTCTTCTGTCTTTCATAACGGTATTTATTATAATCCATTACTTTACAAACAGGTGGCGTTCCATTAGGGTTCATTAAAACTAAATCTAAATTAGCATATTTTGCTAAAGTCCTAGCATCTTCAATAGATTTAATTCCTACTTGCTCTCCATTAGGACCAATAACTAATACTTCACTAGCTTTAATTTGCTCGTTAATTAATTGACTCTTATTATCTTTTGCTATAATTAACACCTCCATAAATTAAGAAAAGTGAGTATATTAATATACCCACTAAAAAACCAGAATAATATTAAATTATTTATATTAAGTCTTGGCTTTTTACCTATTGACTCTAGTCAATCAGGTGGTGGTGAATATTAATAAATAGACCCATCTCTTTCCTTTTCCTCATATATTTTATGATAAAAATTAATAAATGTCAACTTTTTTTACCACTTTTTGTTATTTTTGTTCTTGCTTTTCCCTTTTTCTTTTTAGTAAACTCTGCCAAATTATTTTTAATAGCATCACAAATTGCATCTACTTCTTCATTAACTTTATCAACAATACATTTAGCATCAATCTTACTATTAGGATTAAAGTTTGCCGCCTCTACACTACATTCATCTGAAAACTGAGCATAAATAGGTTGATTATTTTTATAAATTATATCTAAATCACGTTTATTACATCCACATAAACTAAACAAATCATTACTATTAAACCTATATTTTGATAAAGGATAAACTTGTCTATACTTCTCTAATATTAAAGAAGCATCATCTCTTCTTCTATAGCTTTTAAAAGAAGATCCACAAGCGGTATCCTTTAAATCAATAGAAACTTCTCTAACAAAAACATCCTTTTCTCTAAATAAGTCATCTCGTGAATCTCCACTAATTAATAATTGTTCAAAAGCTTTAGCATCTGACTTAACCACCATATTAACAAGAGGAGTCTCATCATATGAAGAAAAAATTGAAAGTTGATTAACTTTCTCCTCTTTACTATTAACTTCTCTTTTTTTATAAGCAACTTGGGTTTCTAACTTAATTAACCCATTATCATAAATAGTTTCAACTCCAATCACTTTACCTAAACGATAAAGATTTTTTATCATATCAAGTGAAAAACCAGAACCCTTAACCATCTTTAACATCTCTATTAATTCCACTTCATCTTTAACAATTCTTGAAAAAACTATATTACTACCAATATTTTCAGCTATACAGTCCTTAAACTTCTCATAAGCATTTATTGCCACAACCAAAACCTCCCTATTTATTAAAGCTCTTATTTTCCTTTCTTTCTTTAACTTTGCTAGCTTTCTCTATAAAATACTCAAATATCTTCTTAGAATTTATATCATCACCAATAATTATCTCTGGATGCCATTGCACCCCTAAACAGAAATCATAATTTTTAAGTTCAACCGCTTCAATAACTCCATCAGAACTTTTCGCTGTAACATTACATTCTTTAGTATAATCTACACATCTTAAGTGATGAGAATTAACCATTATCTCTTCTTTGCCTAATATCTTATATAAAATACTATTTTTATCTATCATAATAGTATGAGCTTGTTCTTTATAATCTTCTTTATAATGTAACTCTTTATTAGAAACATCTAAAAGTTTAAAGTTATCTATTTTATAATTAGCAATCAACTGCATTCCTAAGCAAACTCCAAATATAGGAATATTTCTTTTCAAACATTCTTCAAAAACATAATAATCATATTTAGTAATTTTATCTCCCCCAGGAATAAATAAGCCATCTAACTGTTCTATCTGATATAAAATAATTTCTTTTTCTCTACCTGTTAAATCAGGAAAATCTGCATGCTTTGTAAAAAAGTAATCTATATCCTGTGGTGGAGTTAAAAGAAAAGGAACACCCCCAGTTTTTACAATCGCTCTTCTTGTACTTTCCATACAACACTGTATTGGTGCTCCTTTTGTACTAACATCACTTCTTGTTAAAATACCAATAATAGGCCCCATTAAAATTTAATCCTCTCTTCAATATAAGGAATAACTTCATCTAACTTCAAAGTTACCTGTTCCATTGTATCTCTATCTCTTAAAGTAACCATATTATTTTCTAAGGTATTATCATCAACAGTTAAACAGAAAGGTGTACCAATTGCATCTTGCCTTCTATATCTTTTACCAATAGAACCAGCTTCATCATAACTAACTGAAAACTCTTTAGATAACATTTTATATATTTCCAAAGCTTTCTCATTATGTTTTTTCTTAATTAAAGGTAATATTGTAACTTTATAAGCTGCTAAAAATGGATGTATTTTTAATACTTCTCTGTCACTGCCATCTTCCAAATTTTCTTTTTTATAAGCATCGCAAATAATACTAAGTAAAAGTCTATCAACGCCTACACTAGGCTCAATAACATAAGGAATATATTTCTCATTAGTAACAGGATCTAAATATTCCAAAGCTTCTCCTGATACTTTCTCATGACTAGATAAATCATAATCTGTACGACTAGCAATCCCCCATAATTCCCCAAATCCAAATGGGAATTTATATTCAATATCTGTAGTAGCATTACTATAATGACTTAACTCTTCTTTTTTATGATCTCTAAGTCTTAAATTATCTTTATCAATACCTAAACTTAATAAAAAGTTATAACAATACTCTTTATAGTGTTTATGCCAATCTAACTCAGTCCCTGGTTTACAGAAAAATTCAAGCTCCATTTGTTCAAATTCTCTTGTTCTAAAAATAAAATTACCAGGAGTTATTTCATTTCTAAAACTCTTACCAATTTGGCCAATACCAAAAGGTATCTTAAGTCTCATACTTCTTTGTACATTCAAAAAATCAACAAATATACCTTGAGCAGTCTCAGGCCTTAAATAAATCGTACTCTTACTATCTTCTGTAACTCCTTGAAAAGTCTTAAACATTAAGTTAAACTCTCTAATATCAGTATAATCCATAGCTCCACAGTTAGGACAAACTATATTATGTTCTTTAATATAATTCATTAACTCTTCATGATTCATACCACCAGCATCTTCTACCCCATCTTCTTCTACTAATTTATCGGCACGATGACGAGTTTTACATTTTTTACAATCAATTAAAGGATCAGAAAAAGTACTTAAATGTCCACTTGCTTCCCATACTTTAGGATTCATTAAAATTGCTGAATCAAGTCCAACATTATTAATATCTTCCTGAATAAATTTCTTTAACCAAGCATTTTTTACATTATTCTTAATTAACATTCCAACAGGACCATAATCCCAAGTATTAGCAAGACCACCATATATTTCACTTCCTTGGAATATTATTCCATACTGTTTACAATAATTAACCAAATCTTCCATCTTAATATTTTCCATTATATTGCCTTTCCTCCTGTCTTAGCCATTTTTCTAGCAAACTTCTCTTCTGCTTCTTGCAAAAATACTGCTAAATCATTAATATTACGAGCTACTTTAAAATATAAACTATAACTATCATCGATAAGTCCTGCTTTCTTTCTATTTTCTAAATCAGCTAATATTTCTTTAAAATTACCATTTTCATTATAAACAATTAAAGGTTTTTCATCTTTAGTTTCTATTTTATTATTTAAAAAAGCCATAAATTCAGATAAAGTTCCCGTCCCACCAGTCAAAACCAATATTGCATCACTTTTTTCATAAATCTTAGCTGTTCTTTCAAAAGTAGAGTTTACTGGTATTTTTTCATCAGCATGACTTCTAACAAGTTCAAAAGGATTACCAACCACTATAAGCTTTCTTTTATTTGCCCTAACAATTTCTTTAACTTGTCCCATAGAACCAGACTCTCCTGAACCCATAACTATATTATAAGGTCGTCTTGTCACAAGTTCTGCTATAGTATTATTATCATTAAGCGTATCTATAGTTCCAGAATAACTTCCACACATAATTCCTACATTCATTTAATTCACCTCTGTTCATATTTCATATTATATATACTATAATTCTAAAAGTCTAGGTAAAAATATTGATATACCAATTATTACTGAAAATATCGCTGCCACTAGTACAGCACCCGCTGCCGCATCTTTAGCAACCTTAGCCTTAGGCTTCTTTTCTTCTGTTACAAGATCAACGACATTTTCCAAAGCTGTATTCATAAGTTCAAGTGATAAGACTAATGCGAAAAGAACAAAACAAACACCCCATTCTACAAAAGTAATTTCAAAAACAATACCCGCAATTATTACAAGAATCATAACAAGAAAATGAATAACCATATTTCTTTCATGTTTTAAAGTATAAAGTATTCCATTAAATCCATAAGATAAAGTTTTAAGTAAAGGTTTCTCTTTTTCTTTAGGCTTAAGAGTTTTTTCAAAAAAGTATATTAATATCAATAGAATTATAAGGCCTAAAATAACCCCACCTATAACATCAGTTACATAATGAACATTAAGTATTAATCTACTTAAACAAATCAAAACTATCAAAGTTGTAAGTAAAGATGTACCTATCACTTTATATTCTTCCTTACATTTACTTCTTCTAAGCAAATATATTAAAAAGCCATAATAAGTTGTAGCAATCAAACTATGACCACTAGGAAAACTATAACTAGATAAAAGCTCACTACCTATTAAAGGTCTTTCTCTTAAAAATATATTTTTAGAAACAATAATAATACCTGCACTAATTAAGGTATTAATTATAACAAACAATCTCTGATGATTAGTATTAAGTAAAAATATTAAAAGCATTGTAATAATAATTATCGCCTGACTAGAAGCAAATGATGTAACTATATTAGAAACCGTCATTAAAAACTCACTTTGATTATGAGAAAGGAAATTATATACATTATTATCTATTACTAAAGTTACATCTAATAAAACCCCTAAAGTTAAAATAACAAATAAACTTATAAGAATTATTAATCTTTTTTTCATAAACATCACTACCTTATTTTAATTTTAACACATTCTTTAACATTTTCTTACTATTTAAATAAATTCCTGTATACCTATCATAATAATCCTCTAAAAATTTATTTATTTCTTCATTTACTTTAGGATTAACATCTATTTTCGTAATTTTCTCAAGATCAACATAATAATACATTTGTAAAAGTTTAATTGCTTTATCGCTATAATATCCTTCATTTTGATAGCAATCTTTACAAATAAATCCACCTGCGGTTGGACTTAAACTAACTATATTGGTAGTTTTTCCACAAACAGCACACCCCGTAACAATCGGACTAACCCCTAAAAAATCTAAATATTTAAGTTCAAGAATATTAGTAATAACTGCAGGATTAAGCCCATCTTCTATCTTATCTAAAGCTGCGATTATTAAAGTTAGTATATCTTTATCTTTAGATTGTTTAACTACTTGTCTTGTAAGATCCAAAAGGTATGATGCATACACAACATTTTCTAAATTCATAACTGTTTTTGGATAGTCACTAATTACATCAATACTAATTAAAGTTGATAAAGCATTCTCTTTATAATAAAAATGAAAAGTTCCGTATACTAACTTTCTAGAACTACCTCTAAGCTTACTTTTTAAATTACGACATCCCTTAGAGATAATTCCAATAAGACCATATTCGCTAGTCAAAACATTTAAAATTTTACTAGAGTCACTATAATTAGTTTCATTTAAGACCAGTCCCTTTACATCCACTATCTTCACAAGTATCACTTTCCTTTATAGACTTTGCTAAAAGAAAATATCTAATATCACCAGTCTTTTTAAATAAATTCCATAGTTTTTCATAATTATTCATATTATCACCTATTAATATAATGATTAATAAGTAATTTTTTTATTCATCTTTACTATCAATTCCAAGTTCTATTAAATACTTTTCTTTATCACGCCAATTCTCAATTACTTTAACATGTGTTTCCAAAAACACTTTTTTTCCTAAGAAATCTTCCATATCATTACGAGCAAGGATGCCTATACGTTTTAACATATTACCATTCTTACCAATAATAATTTTCTTTAAACTCATCTTATCTACAACAATTAAAACTTGTATATGAACAAGATCATCATATTCTTCGAAATTTTCCACATAACAAGTAACACTATGAGGAATCTCTTGTTTTGTTAACATCATTATTTTCTCTCTAACAAATTCCCCCATAATAAACTTAATAGAAACATTGGTAAGCTCATCATTTGCAAATATGACTTCATCAAGCGGTAAATACTTCTTCAATGTTTTAATTAAATCGTCTATTGCTTTCTTCTTTAAAGCAGATATAGGAATAATCTCATCAAAGCCATATAGTTCTTTCGCTTCATCTATTGTTTTAATTAATTTTTCGCTTCCAACTTTATCTATTTTATTTAAAATTAAGAAAACTTTAGCTTCTTCATTTTCTTTAATCTTATTTAAAACAAACTTATCTCCTTTACCAATACCACTAGACGCATCTATTAATAAAAGGATGATATCAGCATTATCAATATTTTGATAAGCTTTCTTATTTAACACACTACCAAGTTTATTCATAGGTTTATGAATACCAGGAGTATCAATAAAAACAATCTGAGCTTCGTCATCTTGATAAATACCTTCTATAATATTTCTTGTAGTACCAGCTTTATCTGTTGTAATAGCAAGTTTCATATTAAGTATTGCATTTAATAGTGTACTCTTACCTACATTAGGTCTTCCCATAATTGAAACAACGCCACACTTCATAAATTTACCTCCTTACTTAAATTACAAAATTCCATCTAAACCCAATAAAGTATTACATCTTTAAGAAATAATACTCTATATAATTAACTAAGTAACTTCTATAATTAAAACAATTCTATAATGTTAGGTATAAAAATCATTAAGGCAATAATCGCACTGGTTAAAGTCAAAACAAACTCCGCTGCTGAAGCTGTATCTTTGGCAACTTTAGCAAGTGGATGAAATTCTTTAGTAACAAGATCAACTGTACTTTCTATTGAAGTATTTATAAGCTCAACTACTAAAGTTAACCCAATAATAGCAATTATAATCAACCATTCTGTAGTTGATATATTAAGTAAAAAACTAAGTAATACCAAAATAACTGTACATACTAAATGTATATACACACTCTGTTCATTTTTATAAGCTGCCTTTAATCCATTCCATGAGTTATTAATACTTGAAATAATTCTTTTAAATCCAAATTTTTTCTTATTTCTATCTGGTGATGCCATATTCCATCAAAACCTCCTCTTGTTTCTTAAACATAACTTCTGCTTCTTCTTCCTTCTCATGATCATATCCTAATAAATGATAAATTCCATGTACCGCTAAAAAGCATAATTCTCTTTCCAACGAATGACCATACTCTTTCGCTTGTTCCCTGGCCTTATCTAAACTAATATAAATATCTCCTAATAATCTAGTTCCATCAGGAATAACCATATTTTTATCATCTTCTAAAGCAAAACTAATAACATCAGTTACCCTATCGATACCTCTATATTCTTTATTTAATTTATGAATATAAGAATTATCTACAATTATTATACTACAACTTGCATTTTTTACTCTTTCAATTTCGAAAGCTTTGTTAACTACTTTTTCTATTATATCATTATATGGGAACTCATCATTAGTTTCATTATATATATTAATATCATTCATTAAACAAAACACGCCCTTTCAATGCCCATATTGTATCATAAAAAAAGAAGTTTTTAAAGTAATGTTATTAATCCCACTAAAAGCATAATAGACACTAAATTTAAAAACCACTCTCTTTGTAATACCCTAGGACACATATCACCTATTTTTAAAATCAAAATATATAAATAATGGCCCAAAACTCCTCCTACAATATTTAATAAAATATCATCTATATCAAAGACTCTACCTATCATTAACTGTGTAGATTCTATTGTTAAAGATGTAATAACAGTTAAAATAAAAATAGGCAAAAATCTCTTTTCCTTTAAAAAATAGCTAGTAAAAAAACCATATGGTAAAAACATAATGATATTACCAAGTACATTTTTTAAAAATAATCTACTTCCAAAATCATATCTAAACATTTCTCTAAATGGAATTAAATTATTACTAGAAATATTATTATTATCTTGAAAAGTAACAACTTGGAATAAACACAATATATAAATAATGAAGGATAAAGCGATAAGCTCTTTATATAAAGAAAAATCTTTTTTATTTTTAACAATATCTGCAACTCTTAAAGTAATAGCAACTACTACAGAAATAATTATCATAGGTAAACTAAATTCAAAAACATTACCAATAGTCCTACTTAAACTTGAAAACATGCTCTTCCCTCCTTTTCATCTTTAACTATAACTATTTTCTTCTTCTATGCGTTGATTTTCTTTTTCAATATCAAAATCTTTTAATGAGCTATAACTAGTTATATCTTCCTCAACTTTAAAGAAAATCTCTATATCTATTCTATCAGCATTTTCGTCTCTTTTCAAAACCTTTTCTTCTAATATTGTAATATCATCACCTAATTTTGTTTTTAATTTCTCTATTGCCAACGGTTTGATATTCTTATCATAATTCTCAGCAAAGTTAATATCTGTTAATTTAACTTCTTCTTTTTTAGTTAAATTAATACTAATAGGAAGAAGAGGATGTTTATATAATATTTTTTTACTATCTTTAGAATAAGCATACTTATCAAAATCTGTAATACTAATATCATCACTTAAAAAACTAATTTCAAGAACAGTTTTATTATTACCAGTTTTTGCTTCTTCATGATAATTAGCTGGTAAATCAAGAGATACTTTATACCAAACTTCTGCATACACCTTTCCAATTGCCCTTGTTTTACTAACAATATTACCATTATTCCTAATAAGACCACTAATCAAAACATCCCCTGCACTAACATAGGCATTCTTTTTAGTAATAACTTCCCCAGACTCGGCAATTATCCTTGTAACAAGACCACTTTTTTTAGCAACTATATTACGAGGCTCAGTTTCTTTCTCAGTATCATTTCTAACTCTTCTAATTAGTTTAACTTCATAACTTACACCTTTCTCTTCTATTTCAATCCATTCTATTATATCTTTTTCCTTTTCTAAAATTTTACTCTCTATTTTTTCTTTCTCATTATAACTAACTTTAAAATTATACTTTTTTAAACCAAATTCTTCTAAATCATTTAATATAATCTCTCTCAATTCACTATCAGTATCTATAACTTTAATAGAAAAAGTTAAATTTGTAAGCAAATTAAAAAAAGCAAAACCAATTAAAGAGATCATTACAAATAACTTCCTCATCTTAAAGAAATGAATAAAATTAAGAAGTCCTTTTCTTTTAACAACTTCTATTTTATAAGTAGTATTTATTTTTAAAAGATTAGCATAATCTTCTTCTAATACTTCCATTATAAGATATTCTCTAGTCCTTTTTAAAATTTTAAAGCCTATATTTAATCTTGCTAATAACATTATAAAAGTATCTAATCTTTTACCAGTAATTTTAAGTACATAACTACTCATATTTTATCTCCAAATTATCAAGTCTACCTAATATGAGTAACTCTTTATCTGCTAATTTATTAAGAGAAAATTCTCTACCTTCTAAAGTAAGTTTTTTAGAAGGAGCTTTTATTATTATTTTATTACTACCAAGTGTTAAAATCTTTTCGTAATTAGTTATATAAATCTTCTTATCATAAATATTAATATGAAATTCCCTTGGATCAAGAAAGTTTCTCAAATAGTTATAAGCCATAAAACTTCACCTAATAAATAATATGCAAAAAAGGAAAGAAACATTAGTCTCTTTCCTTTCTTCTTTTACGCTCATTTCTACGTGCATTTTTAATGGCTTCTTTTTTAGCTTTTCTTCTTCTAACTCCTGGTTTATCATAAGCATCATGTTTTTTAGCTTCAGAAGGGACACCACTTCTTGCAAGTTTTTGTTTGTACCTTTTAATCGCACCATCTAAATTACCATTTTTAACAGGTACTTGTGCCATACTACTATCCCTCCCTTCGCTTTTTTTCTACAACTGATTATAACACCTCATACCTTGAAAAGACAACATTTTTTTGACACTTTTTACACTTTTAAAGACTTTTTTCTAGTATTATCCCCAAAAATTGTCCAAAATTATAAAAAGAAATAACTAAAAAACAATTAATTAACCCTAGAAATGTTAACTTAAAAATATTCTTCATTCTAAGGGACATATATTACCACTTCCTATTCTTCTAATAGAACTACCTAATTTTCTCCCTGCTAAAATTAAAATTTCTATTAAGTCTCCAACATATTTTATTGCTGTAGAAGTAAGACTAAATCCTCCTTTTATATTTTTTAATTCTTTTTCTGTCAAAATTCGCATTAATCTTCACCTCCACAAGGTTCTGGATTTGTAAAGCCACTAACTACACCTACAATAAAAGAAATAATTACTGATATACCTATTCCAAGCACTGCTACTGACATACCAGCACCACCCTTAATATTCTTCATTTCATTTTTTGTTAACTTTCTCATTTTGACCTCCAACTATCGATTATCAAACTAAAAATACTCTTTTTTATATTAGGTAATAACAAAGTTGTATCATCACCATCTATCTTAAAATTATCTTCTAATTTTAAAGTCAAGATAACTTCATCCTCTAATTTTTCTTTATTTTCTATTTTATATAAAAACTTCTTATTATCATAATAGAAAAAATTATTATCTTGAAATAGTAAAGTATCGTCTAAAGTAACAACAACTTTAATATAGTTATCATCTACTAAAGCCATATTATAACTATTAAATGTCCATAATTTAACTGTATTTAGAAGATAAAAGAAAATAAATAGCAGAACAAAAGTAGTAACAAAGAATAAGTTCAAAAGACTCTTTTTTCTATAATTCTTCATAACATTTTCCCTTTTCTAAGTAAAAGACTCGATTAAATAAATCTTTATTATTAAGTCTATGAGAAATATAAATAACTATTTTATCTTTATAATAACTTAAAAGTTTTTCTATTATTTCTCTTTCTAAATCAATATCAACATTACTAAGACATTCATCCAAAATATAAATCTCACTGGGTCTAAACAAAGCTTGGGCTAAACTAATTCTACTTCGCTCACCCATACTAATATTTTCTCCATTCTCTGAAAGCATTGTTTTAAGTGTATATTTCTTTTCTCTAAGTAATTTCTTAACTCCTGTAACTTGCAAAAGAACATCTTGATTTACCTTAGGACTTCTTGACAAATAAATATTATCTTTAATATTTCCCTTACTAAGCATTTCTTTATTAGAAACATAAGTAATAATATTTCTTAGATCTGCTAAATTATAATGTGTTAAATCTATATTTCCTAATCTGATATGACCAAACTCAAGCGGTAAGAATCTCCCTAACAGCTTTACAAGAGTACTTTTACCACTACCTGAATTACCATAAATAAATACTTTATCCTTCGGATTAATCTTAAGACTAATATTATTAAGAACAACATTATCTTTATATTTAAAAGATAACTTAGAAATAACAAGTCTCATATTATTAGTAGCATATTCATAATTATGAAAAGGCAATAACACTTCTTTTTCTAGATTAAAAATATCATTTAACCTCTCGCAAATTTTTCTAATATTCTGATACTTCAAGACAAGAAGGCTCAAGTTTTCAACATTTTTTAATGCCATAAAAACAAAACTTTCTAATAATAAAAATGTTGATAAACTCATACTAGTACTAGATATTAAAATAACACCACTAATACCTAAAATTATCAAATAAATAATTCCTTCTAAAAAACTTAAACTAGCTTTTACAATTTCACTATATTTAGCAATATTATAGTTTTCATTTTCTTTTATAGAAGTAATTTTCCTAATTTTTTTTAACATTAAATCTTCTAAATGTAATCCTTTAATCTTGTCATTATTAATAATTACCTGCTGCAACTTACTATCATAACTATCCTTTATTAAATAATATCTAGAAATTAAAGACTTACTTACTTTTTTCTGTAAATAGATAAAAAGAAATAAAAATACACTACCAATTAATAAAGTTATAGTTAAAAGATAAGATAAACTAGAAAAGAAAATATAAATAAAAACTAAAATAGCAATACTATTAACACAAGTTAAAAGTGACGATAATAAAGATTCTGTGAAAATATCAACATCATTAAATAGTGATACCATAATCCCCCTCTCTTTAGTTTGATAATATAAATTTGGAAGTGATAATAATTGTTTAATTAAATTAGATTTCAAATTAAAGCTAAACATCTTACTAAGTTTTAGTACTAAAAGTTGCATAAGATATGAAAGAAGTGTTTTTAATACCAAAAGATAGGCAAAAACAAATAATAATATAGACAAATTATAAACTGATTTAACTATTAAAGCATTATTCAAAATTACTTTTAAAGAAAATAAATTTAAAAGCTCAAGAATAATTATAAAAATAGTAGAAATAATTATTAAAATAAAACTATTTTTATTACTAAAAAACAATTTATTAAATTCTTCTCTAATAATTTTTCTTCTAATAAATCTTTTAATACTTGCAGTTTTACTAATAAACAAGTAATTACCAGTCTCAATTTTACTAAATTTCTCTTTAGACATTACTTTAGTACCAAACGAAGGATCTTTAACTGTAACCTTATTACGAACTACATTAGTAATAACAACATAGTGATATAAATTCTTTGAATCATTTATTTTAACATGTGCAATAATTGGTAATACTGATTTCTCTATATCATTAATACTTCCATTTTTACCAGTCGCTTCAAAGCCAAGCGAAAGGGCTGTTTTCATTAAACCATACATTGTAGTACCATCTTCAGTTGCCATACTAACTTTTTCTAAATAATCACGAGAAACATTAGAGTTATAATATCTAGCAACCATTAATAAACAAGCAAGACCACAGTCATAACTTTTTTCTTGAAAAATAAATTTTAATCTTTTTATTATTACCACCTCCTATTATAATAATTAACCAAATTTATTTTTTTGCTCCATTATTTTGTTTATCAGTTATCTTGACAAATCTCTTAATATTCAAATGACTGTAATAAAATAAAAATAAGGTGGTAAAGATGCAGTTTGGGAAAATTAGAGATTTAAGAGAAGATCATGATTTAAAACAATTCGAAGTTGCTAAAATTCTAGGCGTCAAACGAACTACCTACGCTATGTGGGAATTAGGCGATGTTAATTTTCCAATAGAAAAATTAGTAGAACTTGCTAGATACTTTCATACTAATGTAGAATATATGCTTAATCTAACCTCAGACAAGCGCGAAGTAATATACGAAAAAAACATAACTGTTGAATTTATTGGAAGCCAATTAAGAAGGTATCGCCTTAAATTAAAAAAGACGCAACGAGAATTTGCAAATGTTTTAAACATTAGACAATCTAGTTATTCTTATTATGAAGATGGCAAAACTAGGATACCGACTAATAAACTTGTAAAATTAGCACAAACTTATCATATTCCTTTAAATTATATTTGTGGCGGCAAGAGAAAAGAAAATATAACAGTAAAATTATAAAAAAACTGTTGACATTAATGATTTCTTTTCATATAATTGTAAATGTCAATACAAATTGATATTTACTTATGCGGATGTAGTTTAATGGTAGAACCTCAGCCTTCCAAGCTGACTACGGGAGTTCGATTCTCCTCATCCGCTCCATAGTGAAATGTGCTCGAACTTTTCGAGTTTTGATAAATAACTAATTCAGAAATGGATTAGTTTTTTTGTGTTATAAGAAACTATCCTACTCTAAAAAGAAAGGATGGTATTATGGTAAATATTATTAAAGAAGAAATCTTAGTTGAAGAATCGTTAAAAAACAAACTTGAATTCATATGTGATTTTTGTAAAGTAAAATACACTATTATTAATGGTAATGTTAGAAAAATAGAAAAAACAAATCTAACCTATATTGAACCACATAGAATAATTATTAATAACACTACATTTCTTGCCTTTAATTATTCTAATGACATATTTATCGAAAATTTATCTAATAAGATTAAATTATCCCAATTAGAAGATTATATTAAGACTAAAACTATTACATAAATATGTAATTGACAAATTATAAATAAAAATATATAGTAATACACCAATAAAGGAGATCTTTCTATATGATTAAAAAAAGTTATATTTGTTATTTAAGAGGAGTCAAAAGTATTAGTTTTAGTAGCTAGTATTTTTGACTCCCTTTTTTGTAAAAAAAGGAGTTGAAATTTATGGATAATAAAGAAAGAGTTTGTGGATTATATTTAAGAGTAAGTACCGAAGATCAAGCCCGTGAAGGTTTTAGTTTGGGAGAACAAAAAGAACGATTAGAAGCCCTTTGCAAGTTTAAAGATTATAAGATATATGACTATTACCAAGATGCAGGAATAAGTGCTAAAACAGGTAATCATAGGCCAGAATTCGATAGAATGATAGATGATGCTAAAGCTGGAAAAATAAATACTGTTATTGCTTTAAAACTTGATAGAATATCTAGAAGTATATATGACTGGGAAAACTTGCTTACTACATCTGAAAAATATGGTTTTGATTTAATATGTGCAAATGATGATATTAATACAACTACTGCTAATGGAAAAATGATTACAAGAATTATGATGAGTGTATCACAAAACGAAATAGAAAGAACAAGTGAAAGAACTAAAATCGGTTTATCTGGAGCAATTAAGCAAGGACACATTCCTGCAAGAGCACCTTTAGGTTATAAACACGAAAACAAATTATTAGTACCTGACCCATTAACTAAAGATATTGTTGTAAGAATATATAATATGTATTTTGAAGGAAAAACTTATTTTAATATTGCTACTATATTTAACGAAGAAAAAGTATTAGGCAAAACAAATTGGAAAGATACAGGAATACTAAGAATAATAGCAAATGAAATTTATAAAGGTGATTATGTACACGGAAAAAGAACTAATCATCCTACTTATTATGAAAATGTTGTAGAGCCTATAATTTCAAAAGAATTGTGGGAAAACTGCCAAGTACAAAAAAAGAAAAACCAAAAAAATTATATGAGAACACAAACTTATATATTTTTACAAAAATTAAAATGTCCTAAATGTGGAAGAATTCTTGCAGGTGGAGCTAGTCATAAAATAAAAGCAGATAAATGGTATTTCTACTATAGGTGCGAAGATTGTAAAAATAATATTAAAGAAACAGAAATTGAAGATGCTGTAAAAACATTACTTGCAGATATACTTGAATATGATAATGTTGTTAATGAATTTTTCTTACCAGTATTAAAATCAAAAATTAATAATCCTAAAGACGATTTAGAAAAGGAATTAAAAAGTTTGAATAATAAAAAAGATAGAATAAGAAAAGCATATATAGATTCACTATTCACTGAAGATGAATATAAAGAAGAATCTGAATTAATTGAAAGTCAAATTAAATTAATTAATTCTAAACTTTTAGAAAATACACAAGCAGAACAATTAAACTTTACTATGGATGATATATTACTAAAAAGAGATATGGATTTCATTAATAAAGTTAAATTACCAATTAGTTATTACGCTTTTAATGATAATTGGAATTTACTTGATAGAGAAACAAAAGCAGACATAATTATGAGATATGTAGATGATATAGAACTTGAAATTGCAAATAAAAAATATGTCGTTAAACAAATTAATTTTAGATCTACGTTTTATAGTGATTATGAAGAACTCTATAAACAAGGTTTCATTGATAGAAAAAGACCATTTATTTATGATTTTAACGGAATATGTGTTAATAGTGAAATTAGATATAGTGAATACTTACCAATTGGAAAAGTTATGCAACATTTATATAGATTAAATGAATATTATGAAGTTAATTTTTATAAAGGAACTTATTATAAGGAAACTGAAAAGTTAGAGATTGGGCCATTTCTTAAAAATGAAATACCAATAAGGGCTTTTCCTCTACAAAAAGATAATAATGGAAATGAAACCTTTGTATCAATGGGAATGTTTACTACAATGAATAATCCGAATGATATAAAGGTTAACATTAGAGAGGTATTTGAAACAATACCCGATAATGTTACCGAAGAAAATTTTTAAAATGCGTGGCACGTTTTGTTGAACTTAGTTCAATGAAAGTGGCGATAGCAATTTAAAAATTAATACTTTATGTAGTTTTATTTCTAATGCTTGCTTTTGAAATATTACGAAATAAAGTAAACGGATTCTAAGGTGTTAAACCTTAGCCCACTGGATATTTTGTATGGTACGTACAAAATTCCTAGGGGGTTAGAAATTTTGGATGTCAAAATATACTCCTATCAAAAGGATGGTGATTTATATGGAAGAACTTGCTTATTCATTGCATTTAGGTAGTGATAAAAATAGGAAAAATATATCAAGAAAAAATGGTAAAAATAATATTAGTGGTAATACTTCTTTAAGTAATAATGCTATTCAAAATACAAGACAATTATCTAAAGTAGATAAACATAATTATAGAAAATATGATAACGAACAAGAACTAATAGAAATTGTTAGAGGCACTTCTTCTCCTTTTGAAGATGTTAAAAAATTATATTTAAATGAATTTGAAGAAGCAAGACTTGAATATAACTCTAAACAAACTAGACCAAGTCGTATGATAGATAATTACTTTGAAAATATATCTAACAATGAAAAGAAAGATCTTGCTTGTGAAATTATTATTGAACTAGGAGACAAAGAATATTGGGATACTAAAGATGAAACTTTTAAAAAGAAAATGACAAACGTTTATACAAAACAAGTAGATGATTTAGAATTGCTTATTCCAAATTTTAAAGTAGCTAGTGCAATTATTCATTATGATGAAACTAGTCCACATATGCATATTGTTGGTGTTCCAATTAAATATAAAAATAAAAATGGTATGGAAAAACAAGTCGGTAAATCTGATGTATTCACAAAAGAATCTTTAAAAACATTACAAGATAAAATGCGAACATTATGTATTGAAGAATTTAATCAAGAATATAATTTAGATCATTCACTAAAGCAAAAACAAAAAGGTAGAAATAAAGACATTCATATATCTGATATGGATAATTATATTCAAATGAAAAAGCAAATTGAAAAGAATAATGAAAACTTAAAACAGGCAAACAAAAAATCCTTAGAATTAAAACAAAATTCTAAAGAAATAAAAAATACAATTGATAAATTAAAAATATCTAAACTTAATAAAGATAATTATATTTTATCAAAAGAAGATAAAGACTCTTTTATCGACTTTATCAATCAAGTTGATAGTACAAATAAGGAATATGATAAAATACAAACGCTATCTAACACATTAGTTAATGCTAATGAACAATTAAAAGATAAGAATAATAAGATTAAAACTCTTACTGAAAATAATAAAGCACTTAATTTAAGAGTTGAATCTTTAAATAATATCATTAAACAAAAAGATAAAGAAATATCTAGATTAAATTCTATTATTATTGATATAAAAAGTACTCTTAATTATTGGAAAGATAAATTTGATAAATTAATATCATTCTTATATAGCAAATTACACAATTGGTATGATAAAGACGATAAATATATTGATGTAGTTAATGATATGCATAAAGATGATATTCTAGATGATGAAGATTTAGAAGATTTAAATTTAAACAAAGAAAAAGATGACTTTGAAAGATAAGTCATCTTTTAATAATTTGTCACTAATACTTCAATTGTTTTCAAGATATTGCCATTTTGTTTATGATAGTTAGAGTTATTATAATCACAATCAATGATATGAACTTTATAATTATGGTCTTTTATCCATGCTTCTAGAATATTGTTTTTGTTTCCTTTATGTTCAATAACATTTGATAAAGCAAACTTGATACCTTTACTATCTAAAATTGCTAAATAATTTAATAAATCTATTTCATCTTGCTCTGTCCAACCGCCATTTTCATTGTAGCTTGCTGTTCCTAAAAAATATGGTGGATCACAATATACTAAAGTATTATCTGTTGTTTCAATTGCAAATTCTCTAAAGTCTGATTTTATAAATTCGATATTTTTAGTTTTAAGTTTTGTTATAAAATTCTTTAAATTTTTTCTTAAAGAATTATTAAAATCTCTTTTGCCAACTGGCATATTAAATTCACCATTAGAATTAAATCTAATTTGATTATTAAATCCATAAATAACAAGTGTTAAGAATATTAAATCTTTTTCGGTAGTATTACTTTTCATATTGTTATAATCTTTTCTTAATTCTAAATATCTAGATTTATTATAAGAACCTAGTCCTTTGTCACTAGTACAATTATAAACTTCATAACCATTTAATAATGAATTACTTAATTGATATTTTTCAATAATTTTTTCTAATGAATTTATAATAAAGCCATCTTCATACTTCTTAAATAAATCCATAACTCTTATTATTTCTTCTTGCTTATCAACGCATACAATTCTTTTAGCATTAACATTAACTCCTACGTTAGAACCACCAGAAAATAAATCAACAAATAAATCTATTTCAGTTGGGAAAATAGGGATTATTTGATTTAATAGTTTATACTTACCTCCGGTATAGTTTAGCGGAGATTTAACTTTATCAATTATTGGAACTTCTTGTTTTTGTTTTTTCTTTGTGGTTTTTCCAACTTTGCATATAAATAGTCTTTCTTTATGACCATCAATATGTGTTTTACCTGTATTAAATTGATTGAAATCAGTTTCATATACTTTGACTTTACCTTTCATTCTCAAAGTATTCATAATATCTTCATCACTAATTTTTGCTTGAGATCTACCAGCTCCTTTAGTTCCCATATTGTTATATGAAACAATTATATATTTTGCATTTATATTTTCAATTAAATCTTTAAAAGCAAGTGGAGCTGATACAGAACAATATTTACTTTTTATCCCATTTCTCTCCATTTTTTTTGCAACCCCATGAACCTCATTTTTTTCCCACATCGCAACATTTTCTAATAAATGATACGCATCTGAATATTGCCTTGAATTATATGGTGGATCAATATAAACAACATCGGCTTTAATATTTTTCACTAAATCATTAGCATTCTCATTAAAAACTTTATTATTTTTATTATTTGTATTAGATTTTAAATCAAGCATGCATAACTCTAACTTTTTATCTAAATCTCCATTTTTTCTGTATGCATCATAATGTCCAACTGTATTTGCAATTTTATCCATAGCATACAATAAAGAGGTAATAAGTATGGCTCTTTCCCTTGTATTTAAATTATTAGAAAGATAATTTATTTCAATATCTTCTCTTATATAACCAATTTTTTTACAATTATCTTTACTAAAATAAGTATCACTAAAATTAAGTGAAAAATAGTTTTCTTCTAAGTTAGAAAGTGAATTATATTTTTCTATATACAACTTTATTTTGTTTTTATCTATTTTTTCATTACCAAACCATGATAAATAAGATAAATAATTAGATTTCAATAAATCATTAACATATACTTTAGTTTTTTGGTTATTAAAAAAATCTCCAACTATACCAGTTCCACCGAACAAATCCAAAAATGAAGAAAATTGAATTTTCTCTTTTTTCATAGTATTTTCAATGAAATCAATCATTCGTGCTTTACTACCTATATATCTTCTATTATTAATTGAAATTGTTTTCATATTTTACATCCCCATTTCCATTTTCGGCATCGTATCTACTATTCAATTATATCAAAAAAAAAGAAGTATAACAACTTCTTTTTATAACTTTTCTAAAATTTCTTTGTTATACCATTCAGGATCTGGAACAATCGAATTATATGCATTATCAAACATCATATATAACTCGTTGTAGTTTAATTTATCCTTAATAATATTTATTAATATATCTGAATCAATTGGAATTATTTTTAAGCCATTTATGTAGCTTCCATCAGTTTTAGGATAAAATCTAGTTCTCATATTTCTAAAATCCAAAATAACTCTTTCTTCTAGATTCGTTGCTATAAACAATGCGTAATCTTTTTCGTTACTAGTTTTATTAATATCTTCTCCTAAATGTCTAGATACAGGCTCCATTTCCATATGTCTTTGCCCTGTTGATTCGGAGATGGTTGCTTCAATTAATAAATTATGTTTTGGATAACTATTTGTGTTTTCATATCCATAAACTATGTCTGCCATTCCACCACCAGCATGGGTTTTTGGCAAAAGATTGGCATCTAAACTTAAATTCATAAATTTCAATATATTTCCAATCCTACCGCTAACTTTATACCATATTATTCCAATAATATATTCAAATATTGTAGGGACATCAGCATTATCAGTTACATAGGAAATAACCTCGTTATCATTTCTTGTTTTTATATAATTTAGTAAAGTTATTAAAGTATTATCATCAAATTTTTCATCAATTAGCTTATTAAATTCTTTTAATCTTTCGTCTTCTAAATAATTATTGATATTTGAAATAGAAAGATGAGTGTTTAATTCGTTATTAATTGTATCAATTACTTTTTCTATATTTGTTGTATATTTATCTGATATTTTATCTATTGGTATATATGAATATAAAAGCTTATTATATTCTTCTTTATCAGTTATTATTGGCTCTTGAAGTAAATCATCAATAATGTGTTTAAAATAATATTTTGGTAACATTTCTAGTTCTATTTTATCGTCCTCAAATTTTATAATATCAGTTAATGAAAAATATCTTTTATTTAAATCAAAATATTCTTTAAGATTAACTTTCCATTTTATAATATGCATTCTTTCAAAGAATACTCTTTTAAAATCAATTATATTTTTTACTATGGATATATCCAATTCTCTAAACTTTTTATCAAATTTTTCATCTATATTTCTAATAGAATATCCCATAAATAAATAATTTTTCCAATGTTTTTTCGAATTACCAGTAATATTATTTACATAATCAAATAATTTTTTATATGAATTTTTTCGTTCTTCAAAGGTATTATGTCTCAAATGAAATATTAAATTTACTAATTCATTATAAACGTTAACATAGGGCAAATTATAACTAGTACTTTTTCTATTCATACTAATAATATTCATAGTTTCTTCTGTTACTGGATAATCTTTTCTAAATTCTTCTAATGCTCTTAAATAATTATCCATCTCATATATTTTAGTAATTATAATTTCATCAATATCAAATCCCATACGATTGTCTTTTATATTTTCAACCATTTTTATTACATCATATTTATTTTTGCATAATGGAAGTAAATAAGTAAATTCATCATAAGAAAGATAACCTAATTTTTCAATCATATAAATAAGTGCTATAAATGGTTTTATTTTAAATCCAGGTTTATTTATTGTTAGTTTCAAAAATTGTAATAAATAATCATAACTATCATCATCAATGTAGAAAATGTTATTTTTAGTTCTTTCTTTATGTAATAAACTTTCTATTCGAGTTCCAATTTCAGTTAAATTTCTATTACTATCTACCAATCCAATTTCAGCCAAACCCGATAACTTTTCTCTTGCATCTTTATCTCTTAACTTTGCAGTACCAGTTAAAAATTCATTCTCTTTTAAATAGTTATAATATTTAATTTGTGTTGGATACTTCTCATCTTTTTGAATATCCAAACCAACTATATTTGAATCGTTTATTTCTTCATTCCACTTCAAACCAGGATTATTGTTCCAAAATTGCTTTAATAATTCTAATTGTCTTTCAATCTTATAGTTTAGCTGGCTTACTCGAAAACTAGTCGTCCCAATAGACCAACTGTATGATTTAAATGCCATAGTTCACCTCCAAAGATTCACTACATTTATATTTTAACATAAAAACAATCTAAATTAATTAGAATATCTTAAAATAACGACAAAAAATGATATAATATTAGTCGAAATGAGGTGACTTTATGTTAGAAAATATTAATAATTATACTTACAAATCATTTAAAAACTATACAGGCCCACTAAGCACTGAAAAATTTAAAAGAGTAAATATGATTTTTGGGTACAACGGCAAAGGAAAAACTGCTTTAGCAAAAGGCATCATTGAAGAATTTTTAAAGGATCCAAGCAATTCAGAAAATAATTATAGATTTTATGATAAAGATTATATAAAAAATAATTTATTAATTGAAAACAGCAATAGTTTAAAAGGAATCGTAGCCACTTTTGGAGAGAAAAATGTTGATGTTGAAAAAGAAATAATAGAGAAAAAAAAGCAGCTGAAAGACACAAGTGAAATATCTAAAAATCTTGAAATTATAAATAAAAAAATAAATAATGAAATTGATAATATTTTTAATTTAAAAAAAGGTAAATCTACAATAAAAAAGAAATCTGCAAACAGTATAGAAGAATTATATGAAGCTTATACTAAAGATTTAGTCCCAGCTCTTAAACTTGTCAATAATGAAGAAGAATTAAAAAATACAAAAGACTCTTCTGAATATGAAAAGGAATTATTAAAAATAGAAAACTTAAAAATTATTAATATTGATTTGATTGACGCACAAGAAATAATTTCAATATCAGAAATTTTATCTAACGAATATAGCAAAGTTGAAATTCCATCAATAGAAATAATTGAATGGCTTAAAACAGGCCTTCATATTCACAAGAAAAAGAATACAGAGAAATGTATATTTTGTAGTGGAGATTTAGATTTAAATAAAATTGAAGATAAAATAACAACATACTTGAGCAATAAAAAACAACAAGATTTACAAAAACTAGATAATTTTAGAAAAAAAATTGATATAATATTAAATAACAAGGAAAAAATAGATGAAAATAAAAACATAGTTTCTAGTATAATTGGAGATCACGTTAATATATATTATGATGAATTAAATGAAAATATTTTAAATCTAGAAAAATATATTAAAATAATTAATTCAAAAATTGAAAATATGTCTATTCAAATTGAATTCAATACTAAAGAATTTATTAAGATTATGAATAATATAACTAGCTTAATAAATAGTATTAATGAAGAAAAAAATAAAAAGAAAAAAAATCTAAATGAAAAAATAGAAAAAAGCAATATACTTATAAAAGGCTCCATTGCACTTGAAGTATCTAACAATTCTTTAATAAAAAGTTTAATGGAAGATAAAAAGAAAAACGATAGTGATCTTATTGAAATGGAAATTAGTAACAAAAAAATATTAGAAGAAATTACTAAACTTAAAAATAGTAAATCAACTACCAGTGATTTTGCTGATTACCTTAACAATCTCCTTTTACAATTGGGAGTAGATTTTTACTTAGATATTATTGAAAACAACTATATTATTAAACATAGACAAGATAGAATATCATTATCGTTAGATGATATAAGTGAAGGAGAAAATAATTTACTTGCATTATTGTTCTTCTATTATGAATTATTCGAAGACGATAAGCAAACACAATATAAAGACAATATTAAGATATTAGTCATTGATGACCCAATTTCTAGTGTAGATGACATTAATAAAATGTATATTTTAGAGTTAGTGAAAAAAATTTCAAATCTAGAATACCCTCAAATTTTTATTTTTACGCATGTATGGGATGATTTTTGTGACTTGTGTTATGGAAAAAAAGATATTGATACGAACAATCGAGAAACTCCATATAGATTTTATGAAGTTAAGAAAAATTCGACTGGAAGTTATTTAACAAAAACAAAAACAAACGAAACTCCATATAAACATGATTTTAAAGAAATCTATGATTTTTCAAATAAAACCAACGCAGATGATTTAACTGATTGTGAGATTTATCATTATCCCAATATTATGCGAAAAGTTTTAGAAGAATATATGAAATTTAAAGTTTCTAACTCTAGTCCTACATTAGATAATATTAATAATGTTAAAATTGCTTTATGTAAAAATGTTAATGAGGCTTCCTCTAACGATAATATTCAAATACCAGTTTTATTGGATGTGTGTAATATTTTGTCCCATAGGTCAACTAGAAATCCTGAACAAATTCTAAATTCAGCAAAATATTTAATGAAGAAAATAAAAGAAGCAGATATAAATCATTTTTCTTCAATGATTAATTAATGAATGCAAAAAATGAAAATATTAATTATTGCTTTTACTTATTTTTATTATATTTATACTTAATGTGTGAAAAATTTAAAAATGTATTATACAATATTCAAATATTGTATAATTTGTGGTATTATTGATATAGAAATTAGTTGTTTATCAACTTTCTCTAAGAGTTTTGAATAACCTTTGTTATCGCTCCATAAGATAAAATCGTCGCACCAAGCGATGTTAATGATTAAATCAACGCAAGTTGATTTTTTTTGTTGCTATTGCAAAGAAAGGGTGTGATGTGGTATGATTAATATTGTAAAAAAGAAAATCAATATGAGTGATGAACTCAAAGCCAAAATTAATTGGTCTTGCAAATTTAATAAGAAGTCCTATCAAATAATTGAGGGATACTTAAGGATTGTGGAACATACCAATCTAGCGTATGTAGAGCCACATAAAGTAATTATTGGAGATAAGTTATACCTATTCTTCAATGAGCAGAAACATTTTTATATAGGGAATTTAAAGAAGAAAATCCCATTGTCTGAATTATCAGAGTACATAGCAAGGCATTAATGAATTGGTGAGTTTATATACTCCCACAATATTGGTTGTTTTTGTCGTATAAATAACTAATATTTTCAAAGGTGTCCTTGTTATGTGACACCTTTTTACTTTGGTGCCTTTCAAAAATCCAAGAAAGAAAGGAGATTGATAATTATGGATAATGAAAGGAAAGTTGCTGGAGTTTATATTCGTGTTTCAACCGAAGATCAAGCAAGAGAAGGATTTTCACTTGGAGAACAAGAAGAAAAATTACTTCAGTTATGTAAGTTTAAGGAGTTAGAAGTTTATAAAGTCTATAAAGATGCAGGAATATCAGCAAAAGATATGGAACATAGACCACAATTTCAAGAAATGCTTAAGGATATGAAGAAAGGAAAACTTAATTATATTGTTGCTTACAAACTTGATAGAATAACAAGAAGTGTTAGAGATTTAGAAGAACTAATATCAGTATTAGAACAATATAATTGCTTTCTATTATGTGATAGAGATGATGTTAATACCTCTACTGCTAATGGTAGATTCTTTGTAAGAATGCTAACAGTATTGTCTCAATTAGAAATAGAAATTGTATCGGAACGAACTAAATTTGGTTTAAATGGAGCCATTAAGTCAGGTCATATTCCAGGACAGCGACCATTTGGTTATAAGAGTGCAGAAGATAAAAGAATGGTTATAGATAACTCTACTCGTCCTTATGTAGAAAAAATATTTGATATGTATTTAGAAGGTAAAAGTTTTCAGCAAATTGCTAATTACTTTAAAGAAAGCAATATCTATCCTAAAAAGAATTGGAAAGATACTACTATTCAAAAGATTATTGATAATAAAATCTATATGGGAGATTATGAACAATATAAACGAATTGGTAAACAAGAAAATTTAGAATCTATTGTTTATATGAATGTCGTAGAACCTATTATATCTCGTGCTAAATGGGAAGAATGTCAAAGGCAAAAAGAAAGAAATCAAAGAACTTATACTAGAGATAGAGTTTATACTTTCTTTCAAAGATTAAAATGTCCTAGTTGCAATAGAATTATGAAATGTAAAGGTTCTGGTGGTAATAAAAGAAAGTATATGTATTATACTTGTGAGCATTGTCACATCAACTTTAATGAAGACCATGTAGAACATTTATTAAGAGATTTTATCTATGATTTACTAGAATATGATATGGCAGTTAAAAAGTTTTTTCTACCTGTTTTAGAAGATAAAACAAATAATATTGATACTACTTCTATTGATAAAGAGATTAGAGATTTAGAGAAACAAAGAAATAGAATTAAAGATTTGTATATTAAAGGCATTGTAAAAATTGACGATTTTAAAGAAGATTATAAATTAATTGAAGATAAACTTGCTAACCTTGAAAGTAAAAAATTAGAGTTAGTTAATTTAGAAACTTTTAACTACTCTCCACACGAATTACTTGCACAAAGAGATTTAGAAAAAGAAAAAATGATTAGACTAGATACTTTAAATAGTGTTTTAAAAACTAAATGGAATGATATGGACAAGTCTGAAAAACAAGAATTTATATCTAAATTTATTGATACTATTGAGATTAGAAAAGATAGTAAAGGTAATTTGATATTAGAAAAAATTAATTTTAGAAACGGATTTATAAGACAATTAGTAAAGGTTTATGAAAGAGGTATCTTTGATGTCGCAGTACCTATTATGGTTGATAATGAAGAAAAAACAATTAAAGGTAGCAGAATGAATGAAGAACAATTAGATAAATATTTATCTAAAATGAATGAACATTTTGAAACATCTTTTTATGAAATGTATGAAACAATTGATGAAGAAACTAATGAAGTTATTTTAGAATATCAACCAAAAGAAAATGAAAAAATTATAAGATTTGTAGCAATTTCACCTAAAGAAAAGTTCCCTATAACAGTAGATAATGTTAAAGATAAATATGGAATTATTAGCTACAAAACAAATAAATTATTAGAAAATTAGAAGGGATTTGATTAAATTATGAATATTGATTATAAAAAAGTTGGAGATTATTTACTACCTAATTTGGTGATAGAAAATCAAAATTATGGAGAAATAAACAAGTATGGATTACTAAGATTAAATTATATTAAGGAACACAAAAAAGGATTATATCAGGCACTTTTAATGAAAAATGAACTAACAAATCATCTTCTTTCAGTCAGTAAAGAATGTGAAGAAAGATTAAAAACTTTAATGGATAATTATATTAAAAATGATGAAAAACTATCTGAAAAAAGTAAAGAAAATAATCAAATTGAATGGGCAAAATTGATGAATAATTATAAAAATACTGCTGAAGAAATTATCTTAAAGGAGTTAATTTATGTCTGATGTTGTCATAAGCAAGCAAGGTAGTATTACTCCCACCACTCCAAAAGAAAGGATAAACCTATAATGGCAACAACATCAATTTGGAGTATTAAGAATAATTTAAAGCAGTCTATAAATTATATTATCAATCCAGAAAAAACTCTTAATAAAGATTATGGTAATAGAGAGTCATATAGTTATTTAGAAGAACCTATTAAAGATTGTAATTTTAAACAAGAAAAAGTTTGTTATGTCAGTTGCTTAAATTGTGATGAAGATAATCCTTGTGATGATATGGAGTTCACTAAAGAAATATTTAGAAAGAAAGACGGAGTTCTCGCTTATCATGGTTATCAGTCATTTAAAGAAGATGAAGTTACTCCTGATATTGCTCATGAGATTGGAGTTAAGTTTGCTGAAGAAATGTTTAAAGATTATGAAGTGGTTGTTGCAACGCATCAAAATACTAATCATATTCATAACCATTTCATAATAAACTCTGTATCTTTTAAAAGTGGTAAGAAATATAATAACAATCTAACCAATATATCAAAGATAAGACACATTTCTGATTCACTATGTTCTGAATATGGTCTTTCGGTTTTAGATGAAGATAAGTTTTATAAAAAGACTTACACCAAAAGTATATCAAACGATGAATATTACAAAACTCTTAAAGAAGATTTAGATAATGTTATTAGTTATTCAGTTACTTTAAAACAATTATTTGAAAGAATGAGATCATTAGGTTATAAAGTATATTCTCGTAATGGTGTTATAACTATTTATAGAGATGGTGAAGATAAAGTTAGAATAGAAAACGTATTTGGTGAAGAATATTCAAAAGATAAATTAAACCAAAAATTATATTTATCAAAACAAATAATATTTAGACCTATGCCACAAAAATCTATCTTTGAAGAATATTCTAAAATTAATAAACCACATAAAGGCATCTACGGACTCTATTTATACTATTGCTATTTATTAGAAGTATTTCCAAAGAAACATCCTAAACAATATCTTCCTTATTCCATTAGAAAAGAAGTTTATAAATTGGAGCAAACCTCACAGCAAGTCAGATTTATGCACGAGAACAATATTGTTACAAAAGAAGATTTAGATAATTTTGTTAAAAGTAATAACGAACAATTAAGTGAATTAAAAGGTAAAAGAGAAAATCTTTGGAAGAAATACCATAGAGCAAAAACTGAAGATAAGAAAAATGAAATACTTGATGAAATAAATGATATCCAACCTAAAATCAAAGAACTTAATAAGTATGATAAGTATTGTAAAGAAATAATTAAACGAGCTGAAGGCATACAAAATAATCTTAATAATTTTGATAAAGATATACAAAAGGAAAAAGACAATTCTAGGTCAATGTGACTCTTTAAATTGTCTTTTTAATTATGTAACTTTTTATCTCTAACTAATCGTAATACATGTACTAATTCTGTTTGTTTTTGTTTTCTTTGAACTTCTTCATTATATTGTGAAATTAATTCATTTATTTTTCCAGAATAAGTGCAACTATCAACTAGATTTATTCCATTTTCAGTTATAATATTATCTAATATAGAATCTTCATTAATACTAAATGGTATTCCATTTATATTAAATACTACTGTACCTTTATCCACTTTTGCAATAATCATTGCTTCCATAAAAATATTTTCTAGTGTTGCATCTTCAAGAAATTCAATAAAATGAACTTCAGTATTTTTATCATAATGATAATCTTTTATTGATGTATTCCAATCCATATAACGAGAAGTGTTAGGTCTTTTTAATAATTCCATATATAGTCTATTTAGAGCACTTTTAGCCTTATTTCTTTCATATCCAAACTTTCTTTTTCTCAAAGCATCCATTGCATGTAGAACTTTATCAGTATGCTCAAAGAACATAAAGAAATCATTTTCAATATCCCACCAAAAATCTCTATCATCTTTATAGCCAAAATATGTGTCTTCTTCATTTTTTTCTTCTTTTTGAATGTGTCTATGTAAGGAACAATATTCTTGTAATCCATATCCATTTACTGCTAGTCTATCAACTATATTTTGTATATTTTTAAAGAATACATGTGGGGCATAAACTTTTAATGAATTACCATTTTCGTCTTTATATTGATTGAAAACAAATACTTTGTAAAAATCTTTATTTATTGTCATTCTTCTTAAAGATTTTGGTAATGAACCCCATTCAAATTCAGCAGAGCCCATATAGTCTAGTCCTACAATATCATCAAGACCATTTATATCTTTTTTCTCTATATCATCAACATTTCTTCTAAAATGCCCACTTTGTACTAAACGAACTCTTTTTTGAATTAGTGTATCTCTATCTTCACCAAAAAATCTCATATTTTAATTACTCCTTATATTTTTCTGCCTTTACTTTCACCAATTTCATTATTTATAGCATAAGTTGAAACAGCTCTAAAATTATCATCGTATGGATAAACTTGTTGTCCAAATTGAAGCCACATAGTTGACCAAGAAGCACCTGTTTTAAGCAATTCTTGAACTCTTGCATTTTTCATTGTATCGTTTCCATCTTGTTTATTTAAATCAACACAACCTTCTTCATCATATAATTTACTTTGTAAATCGCATTCTAACTTGTCGCATTGATAAGCAAACATTGACTCTTTTGTGCTATGAGAGTCAAATTCTAAAAATAATTGTTCTATTTGTTTTCCATCTAATAAACCACCTAGTATTTTACTAACTGCTTCATGCTCCATTTTTTCTTTTTCTGCTTTGGAAATTTCAAATTGTGTTAAATCACCAATAACTGTTTCTCCAAGTTCATGAACGGCTAGCATAAATATTACTTTCATAATATCTACATCATATTGGTATTCTGATTTCATAGCAATCGCAAGCATTTGAACTCCAAATATATGCTCTGCAACACTTTCAATTCTTTCTCTTTGAACATTCCAATTTTTCCAACCAGTTCTAATGACATTTTTTAACCTATTACATATAACATAGTAATTTATTACATTTTGTTCTTTTGACATAAAATCCCCTCGTTTCGGTAGATTATTATATTATTTTCTTCTAATTTAGTCAATACAACTGTAATATTTTGTAATAATTCTAATAAGCTATTTATTTTATTATTATTTTTTGATATAATTTTATTAACATTATTCAATCATTTTTATGTTTATATGTTATTAGCTTCGTTCATAATATTTAAAGAAGGGATTGATATTATGAACGACAATTATATTTATGTATTACTTCGTATTAATAAAAAAAATGGAGGAGTAGAAATGATAAAAAGTGAAAAAAAATTAATGAAAGAAATTAATAAAGTTTATAAAGATCTAAAAATTGAAAAAAAAGTAATCAATGTAGATAAAAGTAACATTAACTTTTCAAAAAAAATAGGTATTTATGATAACAACAAAAAAAGTTATTTAGATAATAAAACTAGTGTCAGGGCGAGGTATGGTTATTATGGCGGATTGGAATAAAATTTTAAAAGAAATACAAGATGAGGAGTTTCAATCTCCTATTGATACTGTTCGAAAGAAATATATAAAAAATCTTTCTGATTTAACTCAAAGAAATACAATATGTTATTATTCCGGATTTTTAAATTGTGCCGATCATCCAGATACTGCTATTAATGATAGAGATTTAAATGGGTTTATGACTGTTATTCATGAAATGGATAAATCTAAAGGTCTAGATTTAATCATTCATTCTCCTGGTGGTGAAGTTGCTGCAACTGAAGCAATAGGAAATTATTTAAGAAAAATTTTTGGAAACAACATTCGTGTTTTTGTTCCTCAAATTGCAATGTCTGGTGGCACTATGCTTTCTTGTATTGGAAATGAAATATATATGGGGAAACACTCAAGTATAGGTCCAATCGATCCTCAATATGGAGGTGTTCCAGCATATGGGGTAATTCAAGAATTCGAACAAGCAAAAGAAGAAATTATAAGCAATCCCCAATCAATTCCATTTTGGCAACCAATTATAGGTAAATATCCACCTACTTTTATAGGACAATGTTATAAAGCAATTGAATTATCATCTGATGTAGTAAGAAAATGGCTTGAAGAAGGTAGTATGTTTGAAAATGATAACAAGAAAGAACAAAAAATAACTAAAATAATGAATTATTTAAATAATAATGAGCATACAAAAATGCATTCACGACATATTGGTATAGATAAAGCCAAAGAAATTGGTCTTAAAATTAAAGCACTCGAGTCAGATGATAAACTTCAAGATGCTATACTTTCTGTTCATCATTGCTATATGCATACATTTCAAAATACGAATGCCGTAAAGATACTTGAAAATCAAAAAGGTGTATCATTTATAATGATTGGAGAAAAATAAAACTATTGATTTTTAATAATAAAAAATATATAATTTATTTAGTTGATTTAATCAATGCAACTTTGGGAGTATAAATTTTCGAATATAAGTAAAGTTATCGCTCCAATTGATAACTAAAAAGAGCTTAGCTATGTACTAAGTTCTTTTTTATTATCTCCCGTAGTCAGCTTGGAAGAAAGAAATTTTTTATTCCTATAAAAAGTTTCTACAATACTCTAGGTAGTTTAAATAAATTTTTTCATTAACAATAAATTACAAATTCTTTTTCATTTTCATAGTCAGCGATTTCTTTATTAAAAATCATTATTTCCTTCTATCATTAATATTATTACCAATAACAAATTAAAAAATCAAATCCAAAACTCTTTTTCAGTATAATATCTATCATAATAATCTACTATCATTTTTATACATTGTTCTATTAACTCTCTATCACTTTTATAGTTAGCTATAACAAAACTATGTGAGCTATATTCGTGATTATCCTCTTCTGTTATTTCTTTACTTTTATTAAAATCATAAGATACATAATCTTCATAACCATAATAATAGTCTTCTTTATAAACATTTAAATAATCATGATAAGATATTTTATAATAGCTAACAGGGACAGTCACTATAATACTCCTACCTTGATATCTATTTTCTAAAGCTTTTTGAATATTCTCTTCAAAATACCAAGTATCAATATATTTTTGACTAGGGGAAAAATACCAAACATTTTCTCTATTTACATTGCTCTCATTTAAAATATTATTATAATATATAGTATATTTCATTTTATTACAACCTATACTTATAGTAAATATATCAATACGTTCAAATTTCAGATGTGATACCTTTCCTCCTTTATTTTCAAGTTTAAAAACTTTTTCCCTGTCTTTTATATCATTTGTTTTTTCTATATAAAATATAGGAGCAGTATTTTCTTTTTCAGTTCTTGTCTGATCTTTTACTAAATCATTAGCAATTACTAATAATATTAATGAGAATACTCCAAAAATTATTTTAGATATAAAGTCTATTATTACATCATTTTTTTTTAAAAAATTTTTTAACTTATCCATCATGCTTCCCTCTTTATGTTGATTATATAGAAAAACTAAAATTAATGCAATATAATGAAAAAGATGGCTACCAAGAGCCACCTCCTCCACCTCCAGAACCTCCACCACTGCTTCCTCCACCAGATGAAGAACCACCTGATGAAGATGATGATGGACTAGAAGACATTACAGATTGTGCCGAAGTCAATGTAGAACTCATAAATGAACCAAAAGTCACAACACTAAAAGTATTAGGGCTATCATACCATGATGGAGCCTGTAAATTTATTGACTCAAATTTTTTAATCCATTTATCAGATACTCCTAAAACATAAGTAAATGGTAAAATATCATAAAAATATGTTGGATGTTCCAAAACCATTGCCTCTAATTTATCTTTTTCTGCTGTTTCTAAAAAGTTTTTAAATCCTCTTAATTTACCTAACAATTGATTACCATATGTCGTCCTTTTTGGCATTAATTTAAAACATATTATCATTCCAATTAAACATAAAATTCCTACTATAAAAGCAATCAAATAAAGAGAATCTGTTGTAATAGCATCTGCTAGAGGTAACGTACTAAAGAAAACAGAAGAATGAAAAACTGTAAATCCTAACCATATAATTCTAAACAATAAAGGTATTTTTGCAAATATACCAACAGCATAAAAGGGAATATAAAAGGCACAAATAAACAAAGTCATTCCAAGAGATGCAAAACCTGCATATTCAATTGTTGGCACAGCAATAGTTGTTATTATTGAAATAAGCATTAATAAAATAATTATTATAGACTTGATAGATGTACTCTTTTCAAATATTTTATTTTTATTTTCTTTATTATTTATATTAGATAATATCTTATGAGTTGTAACATAAAAACTATCATATAAATCAGTTGATGTTACTTCATCTTCTTTCACTGCTTTTTTAAATAATCCACTTAAAAACAATCTTTCATTAGCATTATTACCATCATATTCTTTTAATTTAGTTATCTTAAAATTATTTGTCTTTGTAAATAAAGACTTCTCTTCACATTCAGATATTTTAATATAACCTTTATTAGCTAAATATATTAATAAAGAAGTTACATCCTGACTATCAGCTTTTCCCTTATATAAAAATCCTACTTCTAAACTATTAAAACCTTCTGGCGGATAAAATTCTACTGTCTCTACAACTTGATTATCCCGACCAAAGATAAACCATAATATTAAAGAAACTAATAATGATACTACTGGTATAATAAACATTAAATAAAGCATAGGATTAACATCAAGTCCTGCCCCTACAAAATATCCTTCAGGAAGTTCACATCTAACCGTCAATGCTTCCCCTGCATCAAGAATACCATTATAACTTCCATGTATTTCATTACCATCTACTGTATATTCAATATTACTACTATCAGTAGAACCTACACTGCCAGCAGAAAATCCTAATTTAGTTGCATCAAACTCTTTAGGCATTGTTATATCAAAAGTCACATTACCTATTACTGTATCCCACTCACTACCTATAATATTGTAATATAATTCATCATAATCACTAACAGGATCTTTACCCAAATTATAAGTATATTTAATTGTATAAGTCTGTTTTCCTGTTAAAGTACGACTAGCTGAACCTATCTGTATTTTATAATTACCATCTTCTCTTGACGTAGTATACTCTTCACTGACACTCAAATCAGTAACCTGAGTTCTATTAGTAGAAGTACTTCCATCAAGTCTTACTATTTTATTACTTAAAGGAATAGTTCTAAATATTCCATGCTTTGGAATATTAAAATAAGCAGTTATTGTCTCAGTTATATCAAAAGTATTATTCTCATTTACAATAATATTAACATCATAATTATCAATAACATAATCATACGTACTATACAAACTATTTTCACTAGGTATATTACTATTAAAAATTAATTCATCATCATTAACATCAACAATTAATCTATAATACTTTATATCATTAGTACTATATTCCCCCAATACATCTAAATTAAACATTAAGTTAAAATCATTTGAACCAATTGAAGCAATATTAGAACTATCCGCTTCTGCTATTAAGTTATATCCTTCATCATAAAAATAAACATTTGCACTATAAGTTATGGAACTATTAGAATTATTAACAACTTCTCCAGTTAAACCAAAAGCCATAGTTGAAGTATCAGAATAATCTTCAAATGTAATATTAGAAAAAGATAATTCTCTAACATCTAAATTCTTAACATCATTTATATCAGTATAAGATATCTCTCCACTTATAGCATTAGTATTCAAAGGATAAATACAAACTATAGACATTATAGTAACTAAAATTATCTTTCTAATAATATTTTTCATTTTATCCTCCATTACAACTCTACTTTAACATTTTCTCTTTCACTTTTCTTTGCTTCAAACATTAACTTTGACTTAAATCCAAAAATTCTCGCAAAAATATTATTAGGAAACATTTCTACTTTATTATTAAAGATTCTAACAGTCCCATTATAATACTTTCTAGAATTAGCAATATCATCTTCTATTTTTACTAACTTATCACTTAAATCTTTAAAATTTTCACTAGCTTTGAGCTCGGGATAAGCCTCTGCTAAAGCCATAATTTTACTAATACCTCTGGATAATTTTATATTAGCATTTATCTTTTCATCATTAGACATATCATCATAAACATTACCTCTTAAACTTACAACTTCTTTTAATGTTTCCTTCTCATGTTTCGCATACCCTTTAACAAGCTCTACTAAATTAGGAACTAAATCCCACCTTTTCTTTAAATAAACATCCATTGTTGAAAAAGCTTCTTTTACTTTATTATTCAACTTAACAAAGCTATTAAATAAAAATAAAGCATAAACAACAATTATAACAATAACTGCTATAACCACATAAATCCACATAACTCCCACCTCTATCTTAATTTAATTCTAATATATAAAATCTTAATAGTAAAGAAAAAGAGACTTAAATGTATTATCTTAAGGCTCTTATTTATCATAATATCAAATTGACAAAGAATATAAATATTAATTTTATAAAATAAATCTAAAATTAATAATCCAAATACGATTCCATTTTATTATATTCATTTAATACATCAATATCTGCATTATTAATCAAATACGTTTGCAAACTACCACTAGAATTTATACATAAATTAGTTAGAGTTAGATAATCATCATAAATTTATTAACATCATCTTGACTTTGTTCAACACTGCAAATTTTTAATATTAAAGAATTGTTTTCTATAAATATAGATTACAATTATCTACAGCTTTTTACATTTTCTCCAAATATTTCATAATTGCATAAGCCGCATCACGTCCTGATCTAGCGGCAAAAGCAACTGTACCAATAGTTCCTGCTAGATCTCCTCCTGCAAATACTTTTTCTTTGGAAGTATATCCATCTTTATCTATTAATATTCTTCCTCTTTTATCAAGTTCTAATCCTAAATTATTAACAATAAATTCCTCAGGATGACTCCCTATCGCCATAACTACATAGTCACAAGGTAAATAATAGCTAGATCCTTCTATATTAACAGGCGATAATCTATCATCACCTTCTTTTTTCACAAGTTCTGTCTTAATAACTTCAACTTTTTCAACTGTTTTATCTCCATAAATACCAAGAATATTATTTTGAAATAAAAACTCTACTCCCTCATCTTTCGCTTCCCTTATCTCATTTTCTTCAGCAGGAGCCTCCTTTTCACTTCTTCTATAAATAACATAAACTTTTTTAGCATTGGCTTTTTTTATAGTACAAGCAACATCAATAGCAACATTGCCGCCACCACTTACTACCACAACTTTACCTTCATAATCAGGATGATTACCAGTTTCTAACAACTCATTACCACCATATACCCCCTTCAAATCTTCTCCAGGTATATTCATCTTACTAGAACCATTCGCACCAAACCCTAAAAACACAGCATCATACTCATTCTCTAAATCCTCTAAAGTAAAGTCTTTACCTATACTTTGATTTAACCTAACATCTATACCTAACTCTAAAATTTTATCAATTACTTTTCTTAACAAAGTCTTATCTAATCTAAAATCAGGTATTCCGTGATATAAAAGACCACCTAAATAATCATGTCTTTCATAGATCGTCACATTATAACCATTTCGTCTTAAAAAGGCTGCACAAGTTAAACCAGCTGGACCCCCTCCTACAACAGCAATTCTTTTATTATTTAAAGGCAAACTATTAATAGACCAATTATTCTTTAGTGCCATATCTCCAATAAAAGCTTCTATCTTACCGATCTCAATAGATTTGCCATTATTAATTCTTGTCTTTACACATTTCCCTTCGCATTGTCTACTCTTAGGACATATTCTCCCACAAACAGAAGGTAAAATAGTTGTTTCTAATAATAGATTATAAGCTTCTTTATATTTTTCTTCACGAAATAATTTTATTAAACCTCTAATATCATTATTTAAAGGGCACCCTTTCTGACAAGGACTTTTAATACATTGCAAGCATTCATATGCACTTTCTTTTATATAGTCATAATTCATAGCCTACCTCCAAATAAATAAAATTAAACAGTAACACTAATAAGCATTTTTAAATCAGCAATAATCGCTTCTAAATTTTCAATTACGCTAGATATATTATAAAACGCACTTTTTTCTATAGATATACTAACTTGTGAGAAAAGTTTACGAGCACTATCTATCAATCTTACAGTTTGATTATTATCATAATATAATAAATAATTCAAATGTTCATCTAAATCAATTTGCAAAGTTTTATAAAGCCAACATCTAAGTAATTTTGATTTACATATTTTCAAATTTCTTAAACGATCATCATATCTTTTTACAAAATGTCTATTAATTATAAATAATCGGTCATCCGTTGATAATGTAGAATTAGCTGCTATATTTTTTAAAGACTCACTTTCCATCTCTAAATCAAAATAATTATCATTTTCCATACATGATAAATCATTATACACTTTCATTCTTTCTATTGAAGTTAAGTTCATTTGCCTCACTTTAAAAATTATTCTGCGCTTTAAAGTTTCTTTATCAGAAACATTATCCCCATTCATTCTAAAGTTATTAACTTCATCAAAAAAATCTCTATCATAATTATAAGAATCAACAGTTCTAACCGACTTTAATTCCTTAATAGTATTTTCATCTGCAAAATCTTTATCCAAATTTTTATTATATGCTTCAGCAAAGCCATCTGACGTATACATAATTAAAAGTCGCCCTGTTTCTTTATAAAATTCATTTAACAACTCATATCTACCACCATGTTTTTCTCCATTTATTTCATTAAACCAGTCTTCTTTAACATCATCAGTAATAAAAATAACATCTTTATTAACTTCCTTAGTCTTTTTTATAATAGAGTAAAATATATAATAGTCCCCATTTTCTTCTTTAGCATTATCCTTATAACCAGGAGGTATTAATTCCTTAAATCTTCTTAAGCCTTCATTTTTCATTTTTTCATATTCACTACCACTAATTTTCTCACCAATAGCATTATTAAATAGTTTTATAATTTTTTTCTCAATATCATCATTACTAAATTTAGGCTTTTTATTTACTTTTTCATCATTTAATAGTTTTCCTATCTCCTCTATACTTTTATCTAAAATCTCATTAATATCCTTTTTGCATTTTAACTGATTATTTTTTCTTTTATTAGTTTCATCTTTCGCTTCTTGTAACTTCTTAACAAGGGAAGACATTAAATTATCATATTCATTATAAGAATTAACCATAACTTTATTTTTATTGTCAAAGAACTCTTTTCCTACCTGATAAGGAATCCAAAGACGTGTTTTCAACTTTTCTAAAATTTCAAAAATTTTATTTCTTGTATCTTCAGAATATCTATAAAAATTCAAAAGAATATTAGAATCTACAACAATCATAGCATTCTGCCATATATCTTTATATTCATTATTTGAATAATCTATATAACCTTTAAACATCTCTATCATATTTTGTTTATTTTTCATAAAAAAATCTCCACTATTTAATATTATAATAATTTCAAATTAAAGGATGAGCTTTATTTCTCATCCTTTAATTCCATCATTGTACTAGTTATTTCCCCTTCTATTTCTACTAAAGCACTTTTACTTATATTAGATAAAATCACAAGTTCTTTAACAGTATCAATTAATATCTTACCCCAAATAATACCACTTCTTACCTTTAAATCATTGAACATATCAGGAGTAATACTATCAAAGAAATAACCTATTACAACCCTATCTCTTGCAATTACCAATCTTTTATTAGTAACCGCAACTATACCAGTTCCTAAAATGTCAAATGAACTCTTATTCTTTTGAGCATAAAAAGCATATTTAATAACTTCATCATCATGTAAATGTTCAAGTAACACTCTAGAATTTTTCTTAAGTCTCCATCCTATCGTTAATGGATATTTACTTTTAAAACTAGAAAGTTGGCTTTCTAATATTTCCTTATTATTCATGCTTCACCTTATTCAATAAAGCCATTATCTCTAAAGAAATCAACTGTTGTATCTTTTGTAGAAAGTCCTTCTTGAATATCAACTATCTCACCATTTTGTACTACTAATAAAAGTGGTGTACCATAACCTTCACTAAAGTAATCATCAGATTCAATTAATTTAGCTTGTCCTTCATCATCTAATTCATCAGTATTTAAATAATTAACTTCAACATCATATTCATAAACTATATTTCTAACAATAGGCTCCATCTCTTGACAATAATGACAAGTAGGTCTAGCTATATAAATGATGGAAGCATCACTACCTTCTTTAAGATCTAAATACTCATCAATATCAATATCATTTAATTCACCTTGTTCATCTTCAGGAATATCACTAGTAGAAGAACTATCTGAAGAATCATTAGAACTATTGTTAGTAGAACTTGTAGTTGTACTACTACCTCCATTATCACATTCTTGTAATTCTGATGTAAAATAACTTGCACCAAATACTATAATTAAAATTAAAACCACTATAGTAGCACTTTTTAATTTTTCAACATTTTCTTTTTTCATAAACTTCCCTCCTGCCCATAATTATATCATTAATCTTATCAAAAATTAAGTATTATTAATTAATTTCTCATAAATTTCACTTTCTTCTTACTAAATAATTTTCTTTTATTATTTTTACCAAAGTTTTTGTTTGGTCTTTAAACTTTAAAGGATCATCATTATCAATTACAAAATCAAAAAATTGATCAGGTAAAGTATGGGGGTTTTCTCGTTTTTATTTGATAATACGTTTCTTCATCAAAAGAACTTTGATACTCTACTTTATCACCAATTACACCTTTATAAACTTTATCATAATCCATAACTATACTAGATATTTCGCTTAAATTATGATAATCAGTAGAATTAACTTTAATTTTAATAAGCCTCATTCTTAAAATTTGCAAAAGAATATCTAACCTATTAAAATCTTTCTCTAAATTAAAATCTCGATCATACACAAAAGAAGTCCTTGAAAAAATTAAAGTTCTTAATCTAAGATTATTAATACTACTAACTTTATCTTCTATTTCTAAACGCTTCTTTTCACTATAGTCTTTTGTAAACTGATAATAATAATTTCTTACATAATCATTACTCAAAAGAAATATTCCTAACTCTTTAGATAAAGTCCTAGCAATTTCTGTTTTACCACTAAAAGCATAACCTGATAAAGCTATTACACATGGCTTCTTATAAGTAATAACTTTGCTAATTTCCACATTCATTTCACTAATAAAATCTTTCTTTTCCATAATAACCCCCTTGGACTAAAAATTATTATATTACAAATTCAAAAAAAATTAAATATAAAAAGACTTTCTTTCATAAAGTATAAAGAAAGGTATGATAAATTATGAAAATAGGACTACCTAAAGCATTACTATATCATTATTATAGTCATCTTTGGAAAGCATTTTTTGATGAATTAAAAATAAGCTATATCGAAAGCAATAATACAACTACCAAGACTTTAATACTAGGTAAAGAAAAAAGTATAGATGAATCATGTCTTGCTTTAAAAATATATCTAGGCCATATTGAAGAATTAAAAGATAAATGTGACTATATTTTAGTACCAAGAATCTATTCTTTAGTAAAAACAGAACAAGTATGCACTAATTTTAACTGTCTATATGATCTTGTAAGAAATACTTTCCCTGACATAAAGATTCTAAATTATAATATTGATCTTAAACATCATCACAGTGAAAAAAGTGCTTTTTTAAAGATAGGAAAAGAATTAGGCTTTAGTATCATAGAATCTCTTAATGCTTATAATAAAGCAAAAGTTATTGAAAATAATTATTATAAAAATGAAGAGAAAAAAGCAAAAGATGCATTAAAAAGTAACAAAACTAAAATACTTTTACTAGGACACCCATATATTTTAAAAGATAATCTTATTGGGAAAAATATAACTAACTATCTTGAAAAAAATAATATCTCTTTAATTTATAGTTACCAAATGCCAAGAGACTTAATAGAATTTAACTGTAGCAAAATATCAGAGAAAATCCATTTCACTATGAATAAAAAACTACTCTCAGCCTTTAATTATTTTAAAGACAAAGTAGATGGCACTATTATTTTAACAGCATTCCCATGTGGACCAGATTCACTTGCTAATGAAATGATTATAAGAAAAAAGAAACAAAATCCCATTCTTTTATTAACTTTTGAAGATTTAACTAATAATACCGCTGTTATAACAAGACTAGAAAGTTTCTTAGATATGTTAAAAGGAGGAATCCACTTATGAGGCAATTAGTAGCATTTCCAAGGATGGGCAATTACTTTAATCCTTTAAGAAAATTAGTTACTAACACAACGCATTTAAAAGTAATAGAAATGCCTAAAATAACTAAAGAAACAATTTCTCTTGGTAGTAAAAATTCCCCTGATACTGTCTGTGTACCCTTTAAATATAATTTAGGTAATTTTATAGAAGCTTTAGATAAAGGAGCAACAGTATTATTTCAAGCAGGTGGTGGTTGTAGATATAGATATTATGCAGAAGTACAAGAAACAATTCTTAAAGATTTAGGATACAACTTTACAATGTATCAAATAATAGAAAAAGATCATGTTAGATTTAGTGAACTATACAAAACTATGTTAAAGTTAAACCCCTATCTTACAAGAAAAAAACTAATAAAAGAAATATTTAATACTATTCTTTATATTTATTATTTAGATAAAATAGATGATCTTATTAGAAAAAGAGTTGGTTTTGAAAAAGAAAAAAATAGTTTTAAAAAAATAAAAGATGAATTTATAAAGAAAGCAGACAAAGAAAATAGTGTTATTAAATTAACAAAATTATATTATAAAACTAAAAGAAAATTAAAAAAGGTAGAAATTAATAAACCTAAAAACTGTCTAAAAGTAGGTATTATTGGAGAATTATATACTTCTATGGAACCATTCTCTAATTATGAACTTGAAAAACTACTAGCAAGTTTTAATATAGAAATAAAAAGATTTACTAATCTTAGCTATTTATTATGGCAAAAGAAGTTAATGACTTGGTTTATGAAATTTAAAGTAAGAAAATATTGTAAATATACATTAGGAGCAGATGGACTTGATAATGTATATAGAGTCTACTGGTTAAAAAAGCATAAATATGATGGTATCATTCATACTAAACCCACAGGATGTACTCCTGAAATAGGAGCTATGCCTATAATAATGAACATTGCTAAAGATAATAACATGCCAATTATATTTTTATCTTTTGATGAACAAACAGGAGTTGAAGGATTAAATACGAGAATTGAGGCTTTTTATGATTTATTAAAACTTAAGAAGGAGGAAGAAAATGGAAGCAAGTCTAGGAATTGATATAGGTTCTATTTCTACTAAAGGAGTAATTCTTGATAATGACAATAATATACTAGCTTCTACTTATCTTTGGACTGAAGGTAATCCTATTAAAGCTGTTAAAAAAGTATTAAAGGATTTAGAAAGTCAAATTACAAAAGATATAAAAGTAACAGCAGTGGGTACCACAGGTTCTGCAAGAAAGCTTATTGGTACAATGTTAGGAGCAACAAGTATAAAAAATGAAATAACAGCTCATGCTATAGGTACTTTATCAAAATATCCAGATATAAGAACGATTCTAGAAATAGGAGGACAAGACTCTAAGATTATATTACTTGATAATGGTATTGTTACAGACTATGCGATGAATACATTATGTGCAGCAGGAACTGGAAGTTTTCTATCTAGTCAAGCAAAAAGATTAGGACTTTATGTCGAAGATTTTGGTAAAATTGCATTAACCAGTAAAAACCCTACAAATATTGCGGCAAGATGTACAGTCTTTGCCGAGTCTGATCTTGTTCACAAAATTCAAATGGGTTACAAAAGAAACGATATAATTGCAGGATTATGCTACAGTGTTGCTTCTAATTATCTTAACAATGTAGGCAAAGGTAAAAAAATAGTAGGACCAATAATATTTCAAGGAGGAGTATCAAAAAATATTGGTGTAAAGAAAGCTTTTGAAGACTTATTAAAAGAAGATATTATTGTAGATGATAATGGTCATTTAATGGGAGCAATCGGTAGTGCTATTTTAGCAAGGAAAACAGGAATAAAAAAAGAATTTAGTTTTCAAATAAAAGATGCTAACTTTGAAACAACAGGCATAGAATGTAAAGGGTGTCCTAATCACTGTGAGATTATAGTAGTTAAAAAAGATAATAAAATATTAGATTACTGGGGTAATAGATGTGATAAAGGAGCTTTAAAAGTAAAAGAGTGATGAATTTTCAAAAAAATTAATCACTCTTTATTATTGCAATGCAATCTCAAATGGATCTTCTTTTGTTCCATCGCCAGATGTTATTATAACGTTTGATTTTAGATTTATGGATGGACGGACACCGTTCGCGAGCGAATGAGTGCCGTAGTCCGCAGCACCATCGCTGTACACGCGACGCACGCCAGACGTACTATATGGTGTTAAGGTCCAATAAATTGTTGTTAATCCAGTACTAGTACTTCCACCCTTTACTGCATATCTTTCGAATTGTCCTGCCATTAATTCACCCATACGAAGTAAACCTACTTTGGCACTTGTAGTAGACATAGTTGCACTGCTCATAGAAGTATCTGTATACTTAGCTAACTTGTATGAAGTACCATTACTTACTGTTCCTAAATACCATGTCGTACTTTCTTCTATCATATCACTATAATCATTACCTAGATAACTTGTTAAATATTCTCCATTTAAGAACGTTCCTATAGTATTACTACTTGAAAACGTTGTATTACTTCCAAAAGCACTTATTATAAATTCTCCTGAACTCTTTAATGGCTCGACACTGGTTATCTTAGTTAACCCTGGCGTTTCGTGACTTACTATGCGATATAGATTATTTTCATTATTTCCAAATCTTATATATTCTCCACTATATCTTGTATTCAATAAAGTGCCTGATAAACTATTATCATTGTCTCCTTCTAAGCGATAGGGATTTTCTTCTGTTCCATCACCATCTACAATTTTAACATTAGATTTTAGATTTATTGATGGACGGACACCGATCGCGTCCGAAGGGTTGTAGATGTCCGTATAACCATCACTGCTCACGTCACGCACGTAAGACGTACTATATGGTGTTAAGGTCCACCAATAAAGTCCATTATTTAAATAGCCATTACTATAGGTTGTTCCATAATAACTAGATTGATATTCATACATATTAAGTAATCCTACGGCAGAAGTTACTGATGTTGACTCATCTGGTCTTGTTATACTTCCTAACTCTCTATTATCTTGAGTGGCATCCCACCTAGCATCAGTTACTATAAAGTTTTCATAATTTCTTAAATTACCAAGGAAACCATCTACTGTTGTATCGTTTAACCACTCTTCCATATAACTTCCTGCAAAATCTGTACTACCACTTGAATAATTAATTGCACTTATATTCCATTGAGTTACTAATTTAACTGTCTTTGCTTCATTATTAACAGACACCGCTCTCCATAATTTACCACTATACCATATATAATTATTTGGATCTTCTCCTGTTATAAAAGTAGCAACCCCATCATCATATTGGTTTTCTTCTGGAATATTATCAAGTAATACTGTTCCAGCTTCTTTCGCTCTTTCTTGAGACACTTCTACTCTTAAAACTCCGCTAAATACTTGTCCTCCATAATTACCATCTACTTCATCTGTTATCCACAAGTTTAAACTATATGTATTAGTTTCTCCTCCTGCTATGGTTCCACTATCTAACACTCTATTTGAATTAGCACCTATTATAGTAAGTAAAGTTGCGCCACTGTTCTTTCCATTTTTATTTAAATTATATTTTAAATACATATCATCTATTCTGGTATCTGCATCACCAATAGTGTTATCATCTAAATAAATAGTATAATCTACTGGCTTATCACCATTATTTCTTAATTCAAATGTTGATGGTGTTAAATTCATACCATCTTCATCACTTAGTCCTATAGCATTATCTAAAGTTATGCCTTCACTTGTTTCATTTAAGACTAGTTCTAATTCTCCTACTTTTACTATTTGATCCGATCCGTTTAAACGAGTAGAAAAGTAAGCATAACTTATTGCAATAATCAATATTATTATTATCAATATACTTATTACTAAAGTAATTATCTTCTTCTTTTTATTATCTTTCTTCATTATTTACTCCTTTCTACTCTGATAAAGCAATTATAAATGGATTTTCTTTGGTACCTGTTCCTGATGTTATTATGACATTTGATTTTAGATTCATGGATGGTCGAGCCCCGAGCGAATAACTCGAAGGTGAATAGTAATAAGCATTACCACTGCCGCCGACACACCAAACACTCGACGAACTATATGGTGTTAAAATCCAATAAGATATTGTTAATCCTGTACTAGATGTTCCTCCCTTTACCGCATATCTTTCAAATTGTCCTGACATTAATTCTCCAAATCTCAATAACCCTACTTTAGCTTCCGCTACATTTGAGGTTGTTGCAGTTCCACTTGCATCTGTATATTTTGCATTCTTATATGAGTAGGAACTACCGCTTCCTACAGTTCCAAGGTACCATGTAGTACTATCTTCTATCATATTAGCATAAATACTATCTACATAGTTTGTTAGATATTCTCCATTTAAAAATGTATCTACTGTATTTGTACTTGAGAATGTTGTATTACTTCCAAAATTCATTGTTATAAATGTACCAGAACTTTTTAGTGATTCGGCACTGACTATCTTTGTTCCTGTTCCATTTTCGTGGCTTACTATTCTGTATAAATTATTTTCATCATTTCCAAATTTTATATATTCTCCACTGTATCTACTTGATAACAATGTTCCTGAAAGGTTAGTATCATTATCTCCGTTTAAGCGATAAGGATTATCTATTGTTCCATCACCATCTACAATACGAACACTAGATTTTAGATTTATAGATGGCCGAGCCCCGTACACATAGCCCGAAGGCGAATAGTAGAATGCAAGACCATTGTAGTTGACATTCCGAACACTTGACGAACTATATGGGGTTAAAGTCCACCAATAAAGTCCATTATTTAAATAACCATTACTATAGGTTGTTCCTCTATAACTTGATTGATACTCATACATATTTAAAAGCCCTACTGCATCTGTTACTATCATACCATCGTCCCTTGGTCTTGTTATGCTTCCTAAATCAGTAGCATCCATTGTCGCATTCCACTTAGCATCTGTTACAATAAAGTTTTCGTAATCTCTTAAATTACCTAAGAAACCATCTACACTGGTATCATTTAACCACTCTTCCATATAACTTTCTTCAAAAGCTGTATTCCCACTTGCATTATAAGAAATAGCACTTATATTCCATTGTGTTACTAATTTAGTTGTTCCTGCTTCCTTATTAACAGACACTGCTCTCCATAACTTTCCACTATACCATATATAATTATCTGGATTTTCTCCTGTTATAAAGGTATCTATTCCATCATCATACTTATTTTCTTCAGGAATATTTTCAAGTAATACTGTACTTGCCTCTTCTCCTACACTTTGACTTCCTACTACTCTTAACTTTCCTTTAAAGACTTTGCCACTAGCTTCTTCAGTAGTTGCATCATAGTCTATCCAGATTCTTAAGGTATAATTAATAGTTTCATCAGGTGCGATTGTTCCAAAGTCTACTCTTCTATTAGGATTACTTCCCATAGTTGTCATATTTCTAGTCATAAATGTTTCATCATTTCTTGTTAGACTATATCTTATACTAGAGTCTGGGATTCTACTTTCTCCTTCACTTAACTCTATATCATCTAAGTAGATTGTATAATCTGTATCTATCTTTCCATTATTTACTATACTAAAGTTAAAACCATTAAGATTCATTCCTTCATTATCTGAAAGTGGTATTTGTTTCTCTAAAGTAAGTTCATTTCCTTCTTCTAATACTAAATCAAGAGTTCCTACTCTTACCAAATATTCTTTATCTCCTTGTAGTGTTGTTGTTAGGTAAGCGAATGCTATTCCTATTAAAAGAAGAATTATTATTACAAGCCCTATTATTATATATTTCTTATTTTTCTTTATTGCTTCTTTCATTACATTCACCTACCTTATTGTTGCTACTAAACGGAAAGCATCATTTCTACTATTACCCCCAACAGCACTATTACTAATTTCAAAATTAAAAATTCCCGCTTCAATACTATAATTATAAATTCCTCCACGTAATTGCCATGGGTATTGTTCTCTTACTAAACCACGATAATCACTATACCAATTATTAGTCTCGTATAAAGCATGGCTCAAACATTCATTTCCACTACAAGCTGTTAACATGTTATCAGTTGTATATTTATCATAATATTTTGAGTCAGGCATAGAAGAAAAACCACTATCTGCAATTAAATCATTATAATTTGCCATTGTATATTCATGAGCACCACCACTCATATCATATATCCCATAGATATTTCCAGTAGTAGATGCGCCTGTTCCATTTATATCTACATTATATTGATATTGACATCCATAATCTGTGCTATCATTACTTGGAGCACCATAACTACAGCCTGTTATAAATTGATCTGATTTGTTTTGATATATTTCTTTATTCGTTCCACTAAAGTCTTCATTACCTAACTTTCCATATTTAGATTGAGATAGATATGCAACTATTCCCCATTCACTATTCTTCATCATATGCGTATCTGTTGTACTCTCTATCCCATATCTATTACCCGCATTATTCATCTTTAAACTCACATTAAAAGCATTACTTACATTTATATTTCTCCAACTAAAGGCATTAGGCTTTATAATTACATCCAAATTAGCAGTATTGCCACCACCATCTACTTCACTTGGATCACTACTACTTGTCTCAAACTTTCCTACCCAGATTCCTCTTAACTCTTCATCTCCAAATGTAAAAGCAGCTGGTGTATACCAACTATCATCACTTATTCCTTCACTTACTATGTATTTTGCACTTCCTCTATCTTTTGTATTTTCACTAACAAACTTTACATCTATTTCTCCTGGTAGTGCTTGGGTTGGAGTTGTATCTAAATAGGTTCCTTGTTTTCCATAATAGTTTGTCCCATCTTCACTTCCTATTGTATATGAATATCTTGGTATCCATACCCACATTGTCTCTATATCATCCATATTTACTACTGTTCCTACACTTGCATTCTTATATGCACTTCTTGTTGATTCTGATACTGTTACAGCATTTGCCCACATCAACTCTTCATAATTATACCAACTATTATTTATATTTGTTCTATCTGCTTTTACCCAGTTACTTCCATCATAACTTACTGGTATCATTCCTTCATCTAACATTGGTGCATTTGGACTATTCTGTTCTCTATCATAACTTGTTACTACTATCTTACTTTGATATATTGTTCCTTGTGCCTCATTCCCTGCATCCTCATCTAACCACATATACAAAGTATATGTTACTGTATCGCTTGGCTCTAATACATCTTCTCCTATTATTTCAAAAGAACCTATCCCATAATCACTTACTCTTATTACTCCACTATCATAGCCATTATTTCCTGTTATTTTCATCTTTAAATTTGAATTACTTAATGTATTATTACTATCTTCTTCTAATGATACATGGTAATAAGCATTTATATTTCCTGTATTTGTTACTGTAAAAGTATAAGGAGTTGTTTGTAGACCTTCTTTATCAGACATAGGAGCGCTATTTTCTATACTTATATTATCACCTTCACTAAAATCAACTTTTAATATTCCTGCTGTTAGTGTTATTTCTTTATCTCCTTCTATAGTCATAGTTAATAAGGCATAACTTGCACCTATTAATGCTAACACACTTATTAATATTATTACTACTGATATTACTATATATTTTTTCTTTGTCATATTACCAAACTCCTACTACCTTTAATATATCCAATATACATATTGTTATTCTTATTAAATTATACAACAAACATTAAGGGTAATACAAGTAAGTTATTTACATCAATCTCAATTTTCAAAAAAAGAAAAGCAACTACTTACTTTTCTTTTCATAATATTCATCAAAACTAAGTCTCCTATCAATAATAGAACCATCATCTAATATTTCAATAATTCTATTACAAACAGTCTGATTTAATTCATGGTCTCTTGAAGTTAAGATTAACTCTCCTTGGAAATTTTCTAATCCTTTATTTAAAGATGTAATACTCTCTAAATCTAAATGGTTAGTAGGCTCATCTAATATAAGAAAATTAGGCTCTTCTAACATTAATTTACTTAACATACATCTTGCCTTCTCTCCTCCTGATAAAACACTAACTTTCTTAAATACATCTTCTCCTGAAAATAACATTCTTCCTAAAAAACTTCTTAAGTGTGTCTCATCATCTATCTTTTTAAACTGTCCTAACCATTCAATAATATTTTTATCTTGATCAAAATAACTACTATTATCTTGAGGTAAATATGAAGGATCTATTGTTTTTCCAAACACTACTTCCCCTTCATAATCCTTAATATTGCCTGCTAATATTTCAAAAAGAGTAGTCTTTGCTAAATCATTATCAGAAACAATCGCAATCTTATCACTACGTAAAATTGTAAATGATATTTTATTAAGAATCTTCTTACCATCTACTTCTTTAACTAAATTAGTAACTTTTAATACTTCTTTACCAATTCCCTTAGTAATCTTAAAATCTATATAAGGATACTTTCTAGAAGATGGAACTATTTCCTCAAGTTCAATCTTTTCTAACATCTTCTTCCTAGAAGTTGCCTGTTTACTTTTAGAAGCATTAGCACTAAACCTAGCGATAAAGTCTTGTAATTCTTTAATTTTCTCTTCTTTCTTTTTATTTGAATCCTTCATTTGTTTTAAAAGAAGTTGGCTTGACTCATACCAAAAATCATAGTTACCTATATACAAATTCATTTTACCATAATCAATATCCACAATATGTGTGCAAACTTTATTTAAAAAATGTCTATCATGACTAACAACTATTACAGTGTTAGGATAATTAATTATAAACTCTTCTAACCAACTAATCGCATCAATATCCAAACTATTAGTAGGTTCATCTAATAAAAGTATATCAGGATTACCAAATAAAGCACTAGCAAGCATTACTTTTACTCTTAACTTAACAGGTATATCTTTCATATCTTTATCAAAATACTCATCACTAATACCTAAATTAGTAAGTAAAATTGCCGCATCGTTTTCAGCATTCCAACCATCCATATCTAAAAACTCTGCTTCAAGATCTGCTAATCTATAGCCATCTTCTTCACTAAACTCTGTATGAGAATATAACTCTTCTTTTTCTTTCATAATCTTATAAAGACGATCATTACCCATAATAACAACATCAAGTACTCTCATATCATCATACTGATAGTGATCTTGTTTTAAAACCGAAATTCTTTCTCCCTTACTAACCGTAATATCCCCAGTAGTAGTTTCAATTTCACCTGTAAGCAGTTTTAAAAATGTACTTTTCCCAGCCCCATTCGCTCCTATTATTCCATAACAATTACCACTAGTAAATTTTAAATTAACATTTTCAAACAAAACTCTTTTATCAAACCTTAAACTAACATTATTAACTTGTAACATAACATCACCTCAAAACAATTAAAATTTTAACAGAAAACCAAAGAAAAAGAAAGTTATTTTAATACTTTCTTTAAAGTAACTTCTATAGGATAAGCTTCACCTATTCCTGATATTTCTGTCATTCCTGTTAATTTATGAACATTCATACATTCTAAATTTCTAGATATAAAGAAATGATTTAACATCTCTCTATTATTCTTAACATACATCTCCTGTCTTACTAAAGTAGAGATATCATCTAAAGCTAGCACCTGACACAATCTATTTATATTAACTTCTCTTGGAAATCTTCCTGCTACTACCCTAGTTGGCAGATAACGATCATTACCAAATGGATCACAAATATCACACACACTATCTATATTATAAGGATCTTCACAATTCACATTAATAAATGCCATAGGAAAATCTTTATAAGGAAAAATAGAAGAAGTTACAGGAACATCATAAGAAAAATTAACCATAACTTCATCATCAAAAGGCAAACTAGATTTATATAGTGTTGCAACTTTATCATTATAAACTATTTTATTATAAGAAGAATTTAACTGTGGTTGTTTTAAATTAATATTGTTTTTTATACTATCGCCTTGTAACATAACAATATCATAACCTTCTTCACTAATAAAATCTGTTATATAAGCTTTTCTTTTCTTATCTTTAATAGGAACAAAACTTCTTCCTAAATTCATACTAAGTATTCTAATATTTCCCATAATCTTTCTCCAAATTAATTTATTTCAAAACTTTCTTACGTACTATAGATGCTTCAATAGGATAAGCTTCACCTAACTTTAATGTTTCTGTCAATCCCACTAACTTACGAACATTTTCTGCTTCTAAGTTTCTTGATATAAAGAAATGATTTACCATATCTCTATTGTTTTTAATATGCGTATCTAGCCCAATTAAAGTAGAAACATCATCTAAATCAAATTGATCACAAAATAGATTTGTATCAAAAGCCCTAGGAAATCTACCGGCAACTATTCTACTTCTTACATAATGAACATCTTTCTCTTTAGAATAAAGATCACACGCATCATATAATTCATCAATATTTTTTAAATCCTTACAATTTACATTAACAAGAATTACGGGTCTATCAATATTAGAAATAATTGAACAGTTAAGTATATTTGTAGCTCTACTTTCAACAATTAATCTATTAGATACAAGAGTAAGAACATCTTTAGAAGAATCAGCATAATCATAACCTAAATCTTTAAAAAAACTATTTCTTCCTACTCCATTACCTTGTAACATAACAACATCATATTTTTCTGTATCAATTTTCTCCCTCAAAAACTCTTTTTTTCTTTTATCTTTAATAGGAATAAAACCTCTTCCTAAATTCATACTAAATATTTTTAAATTTTCCATAACTTCCTCCAAATGTGCCTCTATTATAATACAAATATCTTCTAAACACAACCAAGTTTTCCTTTACTTTTAAGATATAATTTTCTAAAAAACTCTACTGGTATCACGGAAAAAGCACAACATAACATAATTTCTACCTCTTTTAAGCTTAAAGATGTTGTCCTAAACAAATCTCCTCCAAAATAAATAAGAATAATCTGTACTACTACTATAAAGGCTATAACTATCATAAAGACTTTATTTGATAAAAGGTTTGCAAAAATATTAAGACGACTTGTTCTTGCATTAAAACTGTTAAATATCATCATAAAGATAAATAACCCAAAGAAAGCACTCATAAAGTAAATATCATCTCTTCCCTCTCTAAAGAAGGAATGAATAAATGGACTTTTTAAAAAGAAAATACAAAGTAAAAAGGAATAAATACTAGTAAACACAATTTCATGAATCATATAACTATTAAGAATCTTCTCATCACGTTTCTTAGGTGGTTCTTCCATATATTCTAAAAGAGGTGCTTCATAAGAAAAAGCAATACCGGCAAGAGTATCCATAACCATATTAACCCAAAGCATTTGAATAACAGTAACAGGACTATCTACCCCAATAAAAGGGCCTACTATCGATAAAAAGACAGCACAAAAATTAACTGTTAATTGAAAAATAATAAATTTACGAATACTTTTAAAGATTGTTCTTCCATAGAAAATCGCTTTTACAATAGAATTAAAATTATTATCAAGTAAAATTATATCACTGGCTTCCTTAGCAACTTCAGTCCCACTTCCCATACTAAAACCAACATCGGCCTTTTTTAAAGCTGGGGCATCATTAACACCATCTCCTGTCATACCTACAACAAGACCTAACTCTTGACTTAATCTTACTAATCTACTCTTATCAGTAGGTAAAGCCCTAGCAACAACAGATAGATTTGGAATAATCTCTTTAATCTTTTCATCACTTAAATTATTTAATTCACTACTAGTAAGAACAATATCTTTATCACTTTTTATAATACCAGCATCTTTTGCAATAGCAACTGCTGTTTTCTTATTATCTCCAGTTATCATAACTGTCCTAATACCAGCTTTTCTAACTAATTCTATACCATCACTAACTTCTTCTCTTAACTCATCTTTAATAAATAAAAGGGAAATAAAACAAAGACCACTTCCATCATTAGAACAAACCATCAAAACTCTAATACCTTTACTAGCATAATCATTAATAATATCAGTTATTTTATTTTTATTAATAAAACTTACTTTCTTACCATTAGGTGCTATATAATATTTACATTTATCTAATAACACTTCAGGAGCCCCTTTATAATAAGTTATTTCCTTACCTTCTTCTAACACTTTAGTATAAGAATATTTATTTTTACTATCAAAAGGAACTTCTTTAATTTTTTTTAAAGAGTAATTTCCTTCTTCTAAATAATTAACAACTGCCCTATCAGTAGAATTTCCTCCAATCCAAATATTTTTAACATCATCATAAACACAACTAGTATTAGAAAGAATTGCTTTTTTTAAAATATTATAATAATTAAAACTATTCTCAAGTCTATTCTTATCTTTATAATAATCTAAATTACCAAACATAACCCCTACTACTTCAAGTTCCCCTTTGGTAAGTGTCCCTGTCTTATCAGTAAATAATATATTTAAACTTCCAGCTGTTTCTATTCCCATAAGTTTTCTAACTAACACATTATCTTTTAACATTCTTTTCATATTACTAGATAAAACCAAAGTAATCATCATAGGTAAACCTTCAGGAACAGATACTACTATAATTGTAACAGCAAGAGTCAATGCTTGAAGAAAATATGCAAAAAGTAACGATGTATCAGAAATAGTAGCAATTATCCTTGTCATCTCAAAATTATTATCTATTACTAAAACTGAAAAAAGATAGGAAAAAGCGACAAGAAACGCTCCAACATAACCTATTCTACTAATAACTTTAGCAAGATCTCTAAGTCTTAACTTTAAAGGACTTTCTGGTTGTTTTTCTTGCAACTCTAAAGATATTTTTCCATAAAAAGTATTAACCCCAACTTTTGTAACTATCATCTCTCCAACCCCATGATAAATTACACTACCTCTTAAAAGTTCATTATTAGTACTAGGATTAAGGCCAGAAACAAAAGCCTTTTTATAAACCTCTTTACTCTCCCCTGTAATAGATGATTCATCTACACTAACTTCTCCTTTAATTAAAACCCCATCAGCAACTATCCTATCACCTGAGTCTAACAAAATAATATCAGAAACTACTACTTCATCAATAGGTATAAGTAAAACTCGTCCCTCACGTCTTACCTTTACTTTAATCGCTTCCGCTTCTTTCTGTAATTTTAAAAAAGCCTTTTCACTTCCATATTCAGAGATTGTTGAAATAAAAGATGCTAAAAATATCGCTATAACAATACCAACAGTCTCATACCAATCAAAATCTTGAATTAAAAATATTGTTTTAATACCAAGAGCAATTAAAAGTATTTTTATAATAGGATCTCCTAAACTTCTAATTAGTTGTTTAAAAAAGCTATCTTTCTTAAATTGTACCAAAGCATTACTACCATACATTTCTCTTGACTTAATTACTTCTTCTCCGCTTAAACCGTTACTATTTATTTTCATAGAAGACTCCTCCTAAGAAATAATATGAGAAAGTAGTTAAAGATAAAATAATTACAACAAGACAAAAAAATACATATAACTTAATATATGTATTTAATGATTAAACCTCCAAGAAGTAATCTAAATCTATACTGTATATACCTTTTTATATTATTTTACCATCTATTTCCACTTTCAACAAAACCAAAAGCACCATCTTTAAGATAAATTCTTGCAACACCTCTATCAGATAATCTTACCATCTTCCTTTGACTAGCTAAATCATTTAGTAAAGGTGCTAACCTACTTTTAACAAAATAATAAGAAAACGTCTCAAAAGCAAGTAGATCTACATTACTATTTAAATCATACCAATTATTAAAATGCTCACTATAAATAAAAGAATAGAACTTAATAATCTTGTCATCATCTATTTTAAAAGGCACATGAACTGTATCAACGCAAGAAAATTTTATAAACATTTCTAAATGTTCAGAAGCAATAACTTCATTTTTAGGACATTCTAAAACTTCACAAACATCAAAGTTATCTTGCAAATCATTAAAACAAAGTAAAGAAAGTACTTTATTTAAATTCTCTTTTAAATCAAACACATTAAAATCATTTTTGTTTATACTAGGAGTAACTAAAACAAGAGAATTATCACTTTTATAACCATATAAATCTGTTTTAATATCCGTTATATCACCATCTACATAAAGTCTACTAAAACATTCACCAGTTTTTACATCTATATTTTTAAGATACATAGTATTCTCTTTAATATCAGTAGCATTTATATATTCTTTATCCTTAGTTATAGTAATTCCACTATATAGAGTCGCTTCTTTCTCTATAAGATCTCTTTTACTAAGTTTTCCAGTTACTACTAAAGTATCATTTTCTTTAATATAATTAGCAAATTTAGGGTCAGTCCCTAAATAATAAAGTGTAGAATAACACATGTTTATTTTCTTAGCAACATAACTATGTTCATTAAAAGCCATATAAGCTAATCTGTCATCACCATCAACCAAACCTTTTATTATCATACTACCTACTCCATTACTACCTTATTTATATAAACATTATATGTAAAAAATGAGAAAAAAGCAAATGAAAAAGCATAGTATTACCTATACTTTTATTGAAGATCAATCTCAAACGGATCTGATTTAGTACCTGTACCAGAAATTATCACCACGTTAGATTTTAAATTCATAGAAGGTCGCACCCCGAACGCTCTGGTCTGATCGATGCCGTACGTGCCACCATTGTAGTAGACACCACACACGCGAGACGTACTATATGGGGTTAATGTCCAGTATGTTGTATTATTACCATATCTATCAAATTGTCCTGACATTAATTCTCCCAAGCGAAGTAAACCTACCTTTGCTTCTGTAGTTGTTGAAGTTGTACTACTCATATTAATATCCGTATATTTTGCTAGTTTATATGATGTACCACTTCCCACAGTTCCTAAATACCATGTAGTACTCTCTTCTATCATATCCGTATATGCACTATCTACATAACTTATCAGATATTCTCCATTTAAGAATGTTCCTATCGTTGTACTACTTGAAAATATTACATTACTTCCAAAAGTACTTGTTATGAATGTACCAGAATTTTTTAGTGGTGTTGCGCTTACGATTTTTGTCCCCGTTCCATTTTCTTGACTTACTATTCTATATAGATTGTTTTCGTCATTTCCAAATCTTATATATTCCCCACTGTATCTACTTGACAACAATGTTCCTGAAAGATTAGTATCATTATCTCCATTTAAGCGATAAGGGTTATCTATTGTTCCATCGCCATCTACAATACGAACGCTAGACTTTAAATTTATAGATGGGCGAACCCCGAGCGCGGTGGACGAATTGAGGGTATTTGGGGTACCATTGTCGACGACATAACGCAAGACAGACGAACTGGCTGGTGTTAATGTCCACCAATCAGAGCCATTATTTAAATAACCAAAGCTATCAGGTCTTCCCGTATAACTTGTCTGCTGATATTCATACATATTAAGTAATCCTACAGCATCTATTACTACTGTACCATCATCACTAGGCCTTTCCATCTCTCCTAAAAAAGTTGAATCCGTTGTTGCATTCCATTTAGCATCTGTTACAATAAAGTTCTCATAATCTCTTAAATTACCTAAAAAACCATCTACACTTGTATCATTTAACCAGTCTTCCATGTAACTTCCTTCAAAAACTGTATTTCCACTTGCATTATATGGAATTGCACTTATATGCCATTGAGTTACTAACTTTGTTGTTCCTGCTTCATTATTTACTGATACTGCTCTCCATAGCTTTCCACTATACCAAATATAGTTATTAGGGTCTTCTCCTGTTATAAAGGTATCTACCCCATCATCATAAGTACTTCCGCTAGTTAAATTCTCTATTACTGTCTCTCCTGCTGTTGGTGGTTTGTCTCCACTTTTACCATAAACATTTACTTGTATCGTAAATTGTAATCCTCCTCCATCTCCTTGAGGATTATATCCTTCATCTACATACATTCTAAGTCTATAATTATTACTTTCACTACTTGTCATACTAGATGTATATAAACTCATCTCTCTTGAAGGACGCCCTGTGTATGTATTTTCTGTTGTCTCTTCATTATATGTCTCAGGACTCATTAACTGTTCTTCGCCCGTCTCTGTTAATCTTGTTAGATATAACTTTATATTAGATCCATCTATTGTCCCTTCCCCTACTTCTTTAGCACTTATTTCATAGTTGATATTTACATCACCTGTTATTTCACTACTTACTGTAAAATCAAAATATTCTCCTGGATTTAATCTTACCATTCCTGTTTCATCTGCTGTTGGTAACGCTCCATTTAAACTTATTGTATTACTTTTTTCTTCATATGTCATTGTTATTGATCCTGTTGTTATAGTATTTGGTGTATTACCTGCTCTACTAAAACTAAACGCTGCAAAGCTTACTCCTATTATTGCCAGTAGCATTACAACTAATATAACTATTATTACTATATTTTCTTTCTTCTTCATAATTTACTCCCTTCATTATTTTGACATTAAAAAGAACAGAATATTATTATCCTGCTCTTATGTCATAATGAAAGAAAGTAATCTTATTACTTAGATACTTACTAAAGTACCCCCTCCCAGGTAACTTCTTGTAAACTAATTCTCTTCATACTTTTTACCTTCTTTCTACTATCTTATTTACTTAATGATAACAGAAAAAAAGAACTTAAACAAGTCCTTATTTTTGTTTAAATTCTTTATCTACTTCTAATTAAAGCAATATAGTTATTTACTTGACTTGCCCAAGTAGTACTAGCAGCATACTTAGGACCAATCGTCTCTGGTGTAGTTAAACCAACAGAATAGTAATTACGATATAAATTATCTAAATAACCCATTATACCTTCATCAAGTGTAGCATAAGCTTTATAAGCACCACCACCACAACTTGGTCCACCTTTTTGACCACCAACATTATTACATTCACGAACTAAACTACTACAAGTACCATTACACCCAGTTTCATGAAGAATAATCGCTGTTGCCATATAAGGATCTATTCCTAACTGTAATGAATAACTAGCAATTAAATAACCTTTACCAGAAATAGTAGACTTTAATGAACGATTAAGTTTTTCAGCTAACTGATTCATTGTTAAACCATCATAAACAATAGGATCAACAGGAATAGTATTAACTTCTTCATAAGTTTTAACATCCTCAAGTTCATCTTCAATAACTACTTCCTCAACTTTTTCTATCTCTTCAGTATCAGTAGTAGTCGCATCTGCTACTTCAGCATTATTATCATTAGATTCTTCTTCAGTAGTATTTTTATTATTAACTTCTTTATTACCTGAATAAGAATCATTCATTGTCACTTTTTCATAAGCTACAGCATTATCACTTTCAATTTGAAAAGCTTTATACTGTAATACCCCAGCTAAACCTATCATAAAAACACCAAGAGATGCTAAGGTAAGGCTCAGCTTACTAACTTTTTTCATAGTTCCTCCTTCAAATAAGAACAATAAAATTGTACCAAAAATTCACTTTTTTGTCAAATTTGACACCCGAACCTATTATATTATATGAATTATCTTGACTTTATTAAAGACTTATTTCTATAAGAAATATACATCAAAATGCCACCTATTAATATTAAAATTCCACCAGTTAAATAAATATATGTAGCATTACTTCCTGTGTTTGGTACTTCTATAGGTTTAGAATTAAACATAACTGCACTTTGAATATCACCAGTTTCTAACACTTCAAAATCAACAACAGAAGTATTTAAAACATAACCATCTGGGGAAATTGTTTCAATTAATGAATAATTTCCTACTGGAAGTTTTTCTATATAATGTGGTGTATCAGTAGAAGTCCACTCATCAACAACTTCTCCATTACTATTTATTATTACTAAATGAGCACCTTCTACTTCTTCACTATTAGCAATATCAAGTTTACTTATCTTTACTTTTGTAAAATCATTAACATAATTTATTATATCTACATTATTACTATTACTTACACTAAAATATATTGGATTATTATTAATAATTACCCCTTCTGGTACTCCCGTTTGTTTTAATACATAATCCCCTAAAGCTAATTCACTACTAGTATAGACATCTTCCGTAGTTGTAAACTCATCTATTACTTCTCCATTAGTTGTTTCTAATCTATAACTATAATCACTAATACCATTAGTATCTACTGTTAAAACTCTATTATTAACACTTATTGTAGTTATATCATTACTTATATTAACAGTTTGTACTTCTCCAGACTCTAATACTCTAAAAGTTATAATAGATCCTGTTCCCACATATCCTGCAGGTGCTTCTAACTCAGTTAAACTATATATACCTGGAGTTAATCTTTTAACTACATAAGGACTATTAGTACTAACAAAAGTAATTGGCTCCATTATACCATCTTCTCGTGCTAATCTCATCGTCGCTCCACTTATATATTCCCCTGTTCTTGCATCTATTTTGCCTAAGTTTACTGTAATAGGCCTATTTCTTATAACAAGATCATAATTAGGATTATCATCACTAATAGTTACTTCATATCTAGTATTATCTACTATATAACCATTAGGAGCTTCTAATTCTCTTACATAATATGTACCTTCACTCAAATTACTAAGAGTATGAGCAGTTTCCGTAGTCCTAAATGTTTCTATTACTTCATTACCATCACTAATTTCTAACAATGCTCCACTAACCGCTTCTCCTGTTTCACTATCTATTTTTCTTATCGTTAAACCACCTGTCGTATTAGAAATAGTATAAACAGAAGAAGAGCTATTAGATGAATTAAAGTTTATCTCTACTACCTCATCAGTTTTAATATAACCGGCTGGTGCTTCAACTTCTTCTAAATAATAAGTACCATAAGAAAGGCCTTCTATTACATAAGGAGCATTACTAGTAGTAAATGTTTCAACTTCTTCTCCATCACTATCTGTAAGTCTTAATCTTGCTCCAGAAACATAGGAACCACTACTAGCATCTACTTTGCCTAAGTTTAATTTTGTTTTTTCATTCTCTATAACTACTTGAATATTAGTAGTATTTTGATCTACTACAAAACTTTCTCTATTACTTAAAGGAACATAACCATCTGGAGCAACTAACTCTTCTACATAATAAGTACCAGGATCTAACCTATCAATAGTATAAGGACTATCAGTAGTTGTAAATGTATCAATAACTGAACCACTGCTATTAGTTATTCTAAGTCTTGCTCCACTTATTGCCTCTCTTGTATCTTTATCAACTTTACTAATAGTTATTTGATTATTAGAATTATAGAAAGTAACAGTCTTAGCTTCCGTTTCATTACCACTTATATTGAAGGTAACTTCACTATTACTTAAAGTATAACCATCTGGAGCTTCCACTTCTATTACTTTATAATCCCCTGGTTCTAAACCATTAACTCTATGAGCACTACTACCACTAGTCCATTCATCTATAACTTGATTATCAGATACTCTTATTAACCTTAAAACTGCTCCACTAACAAAATTATTATTACTAGCATCTCTTTTCTCTATCAATACTTCATTTAACTCATCCCAAAAGTCAACAGTTACCATAGTATGACTACTATCAACAGTAAATTCTTGTTCATTAGTGCTTAATAAATAACCAGGAGGAGCTTCTACTTCGACAACTCTATAAGTTCCTTCTGCTAGATTAGAAATACTAACATAATCATCTTCTGTTGTAACTGTATCAACTACTCTACCATCACTATCTAAAATATTTAAAACTGCTCCTGCTACTGGATCTCCTGTATCAATATCACATTTTCTTATAAGAACTTCAAAAGAAGAATTACTAAGAGTTCTACTAATATTTAAATTACTATCAGTAATAACAACACTAGTAGTAGCATTATCTATATAATAACCATCAGGTGCTTCTAATTCTCTTATTTCATATTCTCCAGGTAATAAATTAGAAATAATATGATCAGAAGTAGTAGAAGTAAATGTATCTACAACTTGATTAGTAACAACACTTCTAACTTCTATTCTTGCTCCTGCAAGAGCATTATTACTATCATCTACTTTTTTTATTGTTAAACTTCCTGTTGGCATAGTTACACTACTAGATACTGTCTTTTGTTTTGCAACTGGCATAAGTGCTGCTGCCACTGAACGTTGCATCTCTTCTGTTGGTGGTGTATAACTATAAGCAGTATATTCTGTATAATTAACAACTACATTAATATTAACAGTTATAGGACTAGATATATTTGCAAGATTAACTCTTAATCTAAATCCTTCACTGCTATCTATTTCTCCTGTAACTACACTATTATTACTATCAACTACGGTGGCAGCACTATTATCAACACTAACTCTATAATTATCATAATCTACATTTGAATTAACAGTTATTGTATCTGTTATTAAATATCTATTATCACTACTTAAATGAAAATCACTACTATCAATACTAAAAGTTGGATTTATAGTAACTGGATTATTTTTAGCATCTACTGCGCCTTCTATTAAAGGACCAATATAACGATAATAACTACTACTTTGTATAACTTCTTTTTGATGAGAAGTTAAATTACTAGTACCTGCTGTTAAATCTTGATACCACCATAATGCTATTTGCGTTAAATAATCATCATTGGCATCATTTCCTGTTAATGATTTACTAGGATAACCATTTTCTAATAAATAAATATAACCCGCATCTAACTCTTCATCACTTCTTGTAACAGTATAATTAGGGGCCCATTCTTTATGTTTATCAAGACAATAAACAGTATATCTAGTACCACTACTAGATGTAGCATAATATGGTACTAAAGCTAATATTTCTTCATCACTAGTAAACTGTGGAAACAAATTAACTCTATCAGCATTAGTTCCCATACCTGTTGTCAAAGTATCAGGAAGCTCAGTTGGTAAAGCATAAGAAGTAACAACTGCTTTAGAAAAAAATATAACCATTACTGCCGATATTATAGTTGCTAAAGTAACCTTTAAAAGGTCATTATTACCTTTCTTAAATAGACTACCAATTTTTTTAACCATTACTAATCACCTATCTTAAATTAAATTATAACACAAAAAAAATAGTAATAAAATACTATTCTTTTATTAAGCTTAAGTTAACCTTTTTATGATCTAAATCAATCTTCTCTACATAACAATCAACTATATCTCCAACACTAAACAAATCACTAGGATTTTTAATATATCCCTTAGTTAATTTTGAAATATGAGCAAGGCCATCATTCTTTAACCCTATATCGATAAATAGACCAAAATCGACTACATTACGTACTGTTCCTTGTAGTTTATCACCAATTTTCAAATCTTCTATATGTAATATATCATTTCTCAAAATAGGTTGTGGATAATTATCTCTTAAATCCCGCATAGGTTTTTCTAAAGATTCTATAATATCTTTTAAAGTATATATATCTATATCTAATTCTTTACTAAGACTTTCTATATCTAAACTATTTAATTTCTCACTAAGTTCCTTTTTGCCTAAATCTTCTTCACTAAAGCCTAAGTAATCTAACAAAGCATCAGTCTTAACATAACTTTCCGGATGAATTGAAGTTTTGTCTAATGGATTATCCCCATCAAGTATTCTTAAGAAACCAACTGCCTGTTCATACACTTTATCTGATATTCCTTTAATTTTATGAAGTTCTTCCCTATTTTTAAACTTACCATACTTTTCTCTAAAATCAATAATATTATCTATTACTTTTTTATTTAAACCTGATACATATTTTAGTAGTGAAGGGCTAGCTGTATTAATATTAACTCCAACTCCATTAACTGCTTTACTAACAACAAAGTTAAGTGATTCATCTAGTTTTTTAACTGGTACATCATGTTGATAAAGCCCAACCCCTATACTTTTAGGATCTATTTTAACAAGTTCAGATAAAGCATCTTGTACTCTTCTTCCAATACTAACAGCACTTCTTTTTTCAACAGTTAATGAAGGAAACTCTTCTATGGCAAGCTTACTAGCAGAATATACTGAAGCCCCTGCTTCACTTACTATTATATAGGAAACATCCCTATCAGAAGATCTAATAGCTTCGGCCACAAAAGCTTCACTTTCCCTTGAAGCCGTACCATTTCCTATGGCAATTACATCAATATTATATTTATCAATAAGTTCAAGTAATTTCTTCTTTGAACCTTCTATATCATTATGTGGTTCTGTTGGATAAATTACAGCAATATCTAACACTTTACCAGTTTTATCTAACACTGCAAGTTTACAACCAGTCCTAAAAGCTGGATCAAAGCCTAATACAGTTTTATCTTTTAAAGGTGGTGTTAAAAGAAGATTCTCTACATTAACAGAAAAATTATCTATCGCTCTTTCCTCACCCTTTTCTTTTAACTCACTTCTAACCTCTCTATCTACACTAGGAAATATTAAACGTTTAAGACTATCATTAATTGCATCCATAATAACAGAATAACAGAAAGACTCTTTATTTTTAATTACTTTAGACTCCAAATATGTAACTACTTTTTCTACATCATAATCTAGCTTAACAGAAAGTATTCCTTCTTTTTCTCCTCTATTAATCGCTAATATTCGATGTGGTTTAATATATTTTATTGTTTCTGTAAAGTCGTAATAGTTACTATAAGTACTATTTTCATCAACAGCATTTTTCTTTAATTTACTAACAATAACCCCTTCTTTAAAGATATAACTTCTAATCCATTTACGATAGTAAGCATTATCACTGATCCATTCCGCAATAATATATTTAGCCCCAGTAACAGCATCTTCTACAGTCTTAACTTTATCATTAAGATATTTAGAGGCAATAGTATTAATATCTCCTTTAGTAGGACATGACATAATAATTTTAGCAAGAGGCTCCAATCCATTATTAATAGCATCCGTAGCTTTAGTCTTTTTCTTCTCTTTATAAGGACGATATAAATCATCTACTTCAACAAGTTTAGTACATTTCATAATAGAAGTCTTCAACTCATCAGTAAGTAAACCCTTTTCATCAATTAATCTAATAACATCTTCTTTTCTTTTCATTAAATTAACTTGATACTGATAAACATCATCAATAGATTT
>CALVQK010000010.1 GCA_944358305.1 uncultured Bacilli bacterium
TCTCGCTATTCCATTATACTATTTTTATTTCCTTTTGAAAAGACTGTTAACAAAATTTATTTGTCAACAGTCTGAAATAAAGACTGATTACTCAGTCTTTATTTTTTTCTAAACTATAAACAATAGCTACTTCTTTAGGAGTTAAAGGACGATATTCACCACTTTTGAGTCCTTTTAAATCAAATATAAACTCTCTCTCTCTTCTTAGTTTTAAGACAGGAAAACCAACGCTTTCAAATATTTTCTTAACTTCATGATTACGTCCTTCATGTATTGTAACTGTTAACATAGAAGTGTTTGTCTTGTAGTCTGTTTTTCTTAATTTAACTTTAGCTTTTTCATAAGAAATACCATCTATAGTAACACCATTTTTAATTGCATTAATAGCATCACCTTTAATAATGCCTTTAACTTTAACAATATAAACTTTTTCTACAGCATTAGAAGGGTGCATAAGAATATTAGCAAATTCTCCGTCATTAGTAAGTAGTAAAACTCCTGTTGTATCATAATCAAGTCTACCAACAGGATAAATTCTTTCATGACAAGGAATTAAATCAACAACTGTTTTTCTTCCTTTTTCATCATTAGAACTTGTAATGATTCCTCTTGGCTTATTAAGTAGATAATAAACCTTTTTTTCTTTTTCAATATGCTTTTCATCTACTTTAATAATATCTTTATTAGTTACTTTAGTGCCCAGTTCTGTTACTACTTTGCCATTAACTTTTACCCTACCCTCTTTAATTAAAGCTTCCGCTTTACGTCTTGAGGCAACTCCAGCATTTGCAATTACTTTTTGTAATCTCTCCATTTAATATCACTCCATTTCAAAAGAAAAAAGAGAAATGAACTATTCTACTTCAACTAATGATAATTTATTATCTTCATGGACAAAAGTTAAAGTTGCAGTAGTAGGATAATCCATATCTTCTTTATATTTCAAGGAAACTTCTACTTGATAAGCATTATCATCAGTAACATCTGTTCCTATAGTATATTCTATATTTTCAACCTTTTCAACAGTAACATCTGTAACTTCAGGTAATTCTTGATCTCTAGTGCCATAAATATCACTTTCTACATATTTATAAACTGTATCTTCTGCTTTTTCTAAGAAATTTGTTTTAGCATTTGTATGAACAAAGTCAATTCCTCCAACATCAGTATTAGCAAGTTTATCATTTAAAGTATAGAAGTCCATTATAAACATTTTACTAACCTGTTCAAGATAAGCTTCTTCATCAACAGGATCTTCACTTAAAATGTCTTTTAATTCCTGAAACATTTCTTTATATCTGTCATTTCTTGTAGATTTCAATGTGTAACCATACTCTTCAATTTCATTTTCAACTGTTGCTGTTCTAACATTTTTTGGTTGTAAGCTTTCATAAGCAAGAAAGCCTAAGCCTGCTACAATTAAGATAATCGCTATTATTAATATTACTTTTACTTTTTTCTTTAGTTTCATAAATTACTCCCCTCTAATTCTCTTCAGATACAGCTTTACTAGCTTCTTCTTCACTATTAGGATTGAATAAGTCAAAGACAATCGCTTTATTAGATACATCTAATAACCTTTCAGCATACTGATTATTTTCACTAATATAGTTTTCATCAATTATTTCATCTTTTAGAAGTTTATATTCGCCTTTTTGACTATTATAATACATTAAGTTTGTTACCCAGTTACCATTTGGAAAGACAACAATATTATCATCTTTAGTTTGGAAAATATCATGTCCTAGGGCATATTTATTATAAAATCCTAACATATTACCAATAGTAGGCATTACATCATACATACCCATAGTATAATTAACTTCGCCTTTAACAGCACCATCTTTAGTCCAGATTATAAGTGGAACTTTACGGTCTAATTCATAATCAAAACTATCATAATCTATATAAGTTGGATCTTCTTCATCTTTTATATCATCAGTTACAGGATCATAATTATACATTAAATTAAATTCACTTCTAGGAAGTCTTGCATCATGATCTCCAAAAATTATAACAACAGTATTTTCTAAAAGGCCAGCTTCGTCCATTTGATTAAAGAATTCTCCTAAAGCTTCATCGGCATAATGAACTGATTTAAAGTAATTACCTAATTTAGTTCCTTCTAGATATGGAGCTTCAATCTCTTCTGTAGTACCATCTTCATTTGTGATAGTTGTTTTCATGGTAACTGAGAATTCTCCATATTTATCGGTATCAGAAAATGGTGTATGGTTTGTTAATGTTATTATATAACCATAATATTTATCATGTTCTTCACTTATTTTCTTTAACTTCTCTACAGATTGAGCAAAGAATGATTTATCTGATAGACCTAGACCAATTACATCTTCATCATTCACTTCATAAGTTTCTTTACTGTAGAATTTATCATAACCTAATGAATCATGCATAGCACGTCTATTCCAAAAGTCAGCATTATTAGCATGCATACTGAATGTGTAATAACCTTTTTCTTTCATAAGGGATGGAGTTGAAATATAAGTTCTATCAAAGTAACTTACAAAAGCAGTACCATTTTGAGTTGGCATTAAACTAGTATTATATGTAAGTTCAGTATCACTACTTGTTCCAACACTTACTTGAGAGTAAAAATTATTAAAGTACATTCCTTCATTAATTAATCTATTTAAGTTTGGTGTTACTTCTTCGCCATTGAATGTTCTATTTATAGCAATACCTTGAAGACTTTCGGCATGTATTACAATAACATTACGGCCTTCTAAAACATTGGTATACTCATTAGTATAATCTTGTTCATCAGATCTACCTTCATAATATTCATTAAATTCTTTTTTAGCATCATCATAGCCAAACATAGCAGAAATCTGAGGTCCTATACTAGCAACGATATCATTACCTTGATATAAATAAATACCAAAACGCATAACTATATATTCCCTATTCCATTGTTTAACAAATCTACTTATTTCAAGACTTGATAAAGATAAGACAAAGAGAAGAAGTATTACAGCACCTGTTATAATGGTATTTTTAAACTTTTTAATTCTAGTTTCCTTGACATAAATTTTATATTTATCTTTCTTAACAAGGCGATGATGATAATATATGAAAAAAATAAGGGGAAAGATATAAACTAAATCTTTAATTTGTAAGACATTTTCTACAACTGCATCTCCTACTTCGCCAATATATTGGGTAAGTGATAACATAGATACACTAGCAAATGAGGTGTAGAAAGTATAATATGCAGAGTTAATTGTACAAATAGCTGTAAAGATAATAGCCCATATTAATAGATATGTATATCTTCCTCTTCCTTTAAATAGATAAGAAAAGGAACCTATTATCGTAACTATGGCAAGGTCCGCTACAATAGGTTTAATAGATAGATAGTTTTCCATTGTAGGCATAGTAAAAATTCTAAGTAATGTAGAATTAAGAACGCATACTAAAACATAGACAAGAAAAAGCCTGTTATCTTTAAAATAACTGCTTATTAGTTTGTCTTTTTTTATTTTTTTTAGTTTTGCTATAATTTTATCTTTAAATTTGATTAATTTTTTCTTCATAATTACCTCACTTCCTAGACATTATAGCATTTTATTATCTATTTTTCAATTTTTCATGTCTAATATAACAAAAATGATAGATTACTTTATATATTATTAAAATTATAAAGATAATTTGGCTTACTAAGACTATGACAAACATATTATCATGTTGATAGATATTAGCAGTGTCTATTAGACTTAAATTCATTGAAATAGCAAGAGAAATAAAGTTTGTAAATAGATAAAGATGAATAATAGTTAGTGTATAAGTAATTATTTTATTTAATTTAACTAAGTTTTTCTTAAGCATAGTATATATTAATATAACTAATGAGATGATAGCTGTTAATATATAAAAGATAATATTTGGAAAATAGAAGCATCTCATAACAGTTCTTACTATCTCACTTAAAACATTTATTATATCCTCTTGGAAATAGAAAACTAATAATGAAAAGAAAAATATTATTAAAGCTATCAAAGCTATTTTTACTTTTTTATTTTGTCTTTTTTCATTATAAAGCAAAAAAATATAGAGAATAATAAAGATTAAAAGTATTTCAATCGTTAAAAAAGACTGAAATGGTAGTGTTATAAATGTTAGTAATTGCTCTATTAAACTTAAATCCATATTTATTCTCCTTTTTATTCTTAAATTTCTTCAAATATGTAGATTGTTTGATTATAATCATCATTATGGGTACAAGTAATTAAAGTTAATGTTTTCTTTGTAGGATCGCGATAAATTGCTACTGTTCCGGTTTTAGCTTGATTATATATATTTGTTAAGCGATAGTTATAGGTATTAGCATTATAACTAACACTAGCTTCATCTCCTATTTCTAATCTATATAGTTTATCAAAGAAAGAAATATAGGCATTTCCTGAATGAGCCATTAAGATAAAGTTTCCCATAGGAACATCAGGATAGTCTGCTTCATTAGCAATAGTTACATTATATTCTATATTATTATATCTTGACTCTTTAGAAACAAAACCTCTTCTTAAATTTATCTTAGGTATTGATAGCTCTCCTATATATGAATAATTAGCTTTTTTATCATTTTCTTCTGCCTCTTGATTATTCTCTACTGTTACTTCTAGATTTTCTGTATTTACATTATTAATAGTTGTGTTATTATTTTCATTAATATTAAGTTGAAAGATAGCTAGTCTCATTTCTTCAAAGACTTCATCTTTCAATATTCTTAAGGGAGTACTAAGAAAAACTAATATTCCTACTATAAGGAAGAAAAAGCCAACTTTAGAGAGTTGGCTTTTTATGTTTCTACTTTTTCTTTGCATTTTTTGGTCTTTTAGCCACAACTATTAAGACAATACCTGCTATTACAATTAGAGTTCCAATTCCATAAACTAAGAATGAAGTACTACTTGTATCTGGTGTTGGAATTGTTGGAGCTTCTAAGTCAAAAGTTAAAGGTGTTGTAGGTCTTTCGATAAGTCCTAGTAAAGCTCTTTGTAGTTCTGTATGAACTAAACATACTCGTTCACCTTCAGCATTTTCTCCAACTGTATTTCCTGAACCAGTACAATCATCTTCTGTATAGTCTTCTGTAAATCCCACTTGAACTTCATGGTATGTAGGATTTGGATTATAAATAAAGGCATCATATAGATCTGCAAAATATCCTACGATTGTAATATTAACTTTAAAGTTTTCGTTTTGGACATCTTCAATTGGAACACGTAGTTTAAATCCTTGGTTAGCACTTATAGAATTGCTAGCTATAGGATTATCATTTTCGTCAACGATTTCTACATTACCAACTGAACTATTAATTTGAACTGTATAGCTTTCAAAACTTGAGTTACTACTAATTGGTCTAATTAAACTTGTTTCGACATAATCATTTGTTATTGTATATGTAACACTATTTGTATCTACTATTACATCTTGATTTCCATTATTAACTAGATAAGCATTTTCATTAGCAACAGCACCTTCTACTAAATTTACAACAATCTGTCCATAAGTGCTATCGGCTCTAATAGCTTGCTTATCAGCTGCTGATAAGTTATTGTAGAATTGATAATTTCCACCATCATCAAATTTATTTTCTTCTGAGGTTGTGGCACTACTTAAATCATATGTAGTGTAATTTTGAGTATCACTAAAACCATTAGCTCTATCGATATACCACCAAACAGCAAGTTGTGTTAAATAGTAGTTGATAGAACTATCACTAGTTGGTTCGTCATTTTGAAGAATATAAATTAATCCTGGATAATCACTTGTTCTATTATCACTGCTACCAGTTAAAGTAGTTTGATCTTTTACAGAACTACCTTTCACATAGTTATGATTTCCTATCATTCCTAATCTTCTATCCATACAGTAAATAAAACTTAGTCTTTCACCAGATGAAGTTTGTCCATAAAACTCATTTGGTAAATAAATATCAGATATTAAAGTTCTACCACTAGTAGACATTCCTGAAGTAAAGCTGTCAGGTAATTGTTGTAAAAAGCCTGCCGCATAACTTTCTTTAGGATTAATAAAAATACTTATCACTAATAATATAGCAACTAAACAACATGAGATAATACCTATTTTTTTAACATCATTCATAGCTTTATCCATTTTGTCTATATTTCTTTTAGTTTTACTCCTTTTAATTTGTGCTTTTTGATTCATCTTTGAGCTCATATAATCACCTTACCTTATACCAAGTATAACAAAAGGCAATATTTTTTTCAAGAAATTTCAAATATTAACTAGATAAATTATAATATGAATGTAAATTAGTTGTTATTATTAGACAAGATGCTCTATTTCTTTTCTACTTAAACCTGTATATTTAGCTACAGCATTAATTGACATATTGTCTTTTAAAAGATTTCTAGCAGTTTCTTTTTTGTCCTCTTTTCTTCCTTCTTTCTTACCATCACTATAGCCTTCATTCCTAGCAGAATTTATCTCTTTCTTGTGTACTATCTTGGCATCATATAATGCTCCATATTTATCATCTAATCCTAATTCTTTTAATTTTTCCATAATCTTTCTTCTTATAAATCTTTTGAATAATTATTTTACAAATTTAAAATATCTTTTTCTTTTAATCCGGTATAATCTTTGATTTTACTTATACTTTCTCCAGATTTTAACATTGTCTTAGCAACGAAAGTAATACCATCTTTTTTCCCTTCTTTCTTACCATCACTATAGCCTTTGTGTCTAGCAGAATTTATCTCTTTCTTGTGTACTATCTCAGCATCATATAATGCTCCATACTTATCATCTAGTCCTAATTCTTTTAACTTTTCCATAATCTTTCTCCCTTCTTCTAAATCTCCTACTATCTTTTCTAATTCTTTAAAAGATGTCGCTGTTAACATCGATAAGTAGGTATCATACTTGTTATCTCCATTATATACTATCCCTTTATAATTTAAAAGATATATTTCTATTATTTTTATGTTTTTTAATTCTTTTTTATATTTTGTATCTTGCAACTTATAACTTATTATACTATCCTCTTTTCTACCATCATTCACTATCTTATTATTTAAATTTATTTGGATTACATACCTTTCTTTATAATCTTCTCCTGATAAGTATCCATATCCCGCTAATCTTAATGCGTAGTATCTATTCTTTGTTAAAGTATACTTATAGACAAATTTATTAAATTCTAAATTAACTAGATTTTTTCCTTTCTCAAATATTAAATCTGTTCTATAATCCTTTACTTTATTACCTGTGTTAAGTTCTGTATCTATTAATTTATAATCTTTTAAATCTATTCCTGTTTTATATTTAATTATATCTTCATAGAACCATCTATAGTTTTCATCTTTTATTAAGGCTTTAGCAGTGGTATCTGATAATAGTGGTATAAATCTTGGCTTCTTTGCCATAACCTTCCTCCTTTCATAATGTTTGTATCACAAAGAAATAATTAATTCAAAAAGGCAATTTTTTAAATTCAATCAAAAAAGTATAGGTAATTTTCTAATTTCATCCTATACTTTTACATTTTTCATATCTTAAATTAACACCAATTTATTAAATTTATACTTTTTTAAGAAATTTCAAATATTTTTTCAAGATTAAATTTAGGATCATCAATATTAGTATAAAGAGTAGCAAGAATATCCCCTTCTTTTATCTCTTCACCAATGTCCTTTTTAATAACTATTCCGGCATTATAATCTATTTTATCATCTTTGCTTTTACGGCCTGCTCCTAAACTTTCACTAAGTTTAGCAATTGCTAAAGCATTAATGTCTTTTAAAACTCCATTCTTATTAGATTTTATATTATATATTTTAGCTTCTATATTTAGATTATCTATATCTCCATGTTGATATTTAACAAATTCTAAGAACTTATTTAAAGCTTTTCCATTTTCTAAATTTTCAGTAACTTCTTTTCTAGCTTCTTTTTCAGATATTCCTTTACCTAAAGATACCATTTTGCTAGCTAATTCAAGAGATAAATCTAAAAGTTCTCCTTTAACATTTCCTTTTAAAACATCTAGCGCTTCCATGACTTCTAATTTATTACCAATGTTATGTCCTAAAGGTCTATCCATATTAGATATTACAGTTCTAACTTCTTTTTGATAATATGTACCAATTTTAATTAATAAACTAGATAAGCGCTCTGCTGCTTCTTTAGTTTTAATCAAAGCACCATTACCTACTTTAATATCTATAACTATTTTATCAGCACCGCCTGCTATTTTTTTACTCATAATACTACTAGCAATTAAAGGAATAGAGTTTGTTGTAGCAGTTACATCACGTAGAGCATAGACCTTTTTATCTAAAGGTGCAAGGTCTTTAGTTTGACTAGTTACAACAATTGCAATATCTTTAGCTTGTTTTTTTATTTTTTCTTCGCTAAGATCAACAACAAAGCCAGGAATAGATTCTAATTTATCAATAGTACCACCTGTATAGCCTAAACCTCTTCCACTCATTTTGATAACTGGAATATTACAACTTGCTACTAGAGGTGCTACTATTAAAGTAGTCTTATCGCCTACGCCTCCCGTTGAATGTTTATCGACTTTAATATCATCAATAAAACTTAAATCTAAAATATCGCCGCTTTTAATAAAAATATCAGTTAGAGCGAATATTTCACTATCACTCATATCATTAATACAAATAGCCATTAGAAAAGCACTCATTTGATAGTCTTTAACTTCATCTTTTAAATATCCTAAAAAAATTGTTTCTAATTCTTCTTTTGTTAATTCATATTTGTTTGCTTTTTTACTTATTATATCTAATATCATTAAGTATCACCTAACTTAATAATAATTAAAAGAAATTCAAATTACAAGAGTATTAACAACATTTTACATAGTACTAATTGTCTAGTTCAATAGTAAATGGTTCTTGTTTTCTTCTACACTACCAGTGACGATGACACTAAAGTGTATTTATTTTTAATAGTATATATATATTACTAGGTAGCATATTATTTAAGTTAGTTTAATATTTCAAAGTTGTCAATTAAAAAGTAAGAGTCTATACGTCTAGCCTCTTACTTATTAAATCTACCATCTTTTTAGGATCATCAATTATCATTTGATGAATAGAATCTAATTCACGGAGTCCCATGATAAACTCTATTTCTTCTAAAGCCATATTAGTAATTTTTTTATTCTTACCTTTTGGCTTAACTGGATTATCATATCCTAAAAGATAATCAACATCTACATCCAAAACTTTTCCTAGTTTTGTTAGGGTATCCAAAGTTGGGACTCTCATGCCATTTTCATAACAACAAATACTTACTTTTGTAACATTTACACGCTCGCCCAACTCGCGTTGCGTTAAGCCATTTGCTATACGCAACTCTTTTAAACGTTTACTTAAAAGCATATTTGTCTCTCCTTAATTAATTGTTTATTAAACTATAAATCTTTTTTCTAACAAAAGTCAACCGTTATTGGCAAATTATTGAAAAATAAGTGAAAAAATGACTAATTATCGATATTTTCGACATCGTCTTTTTTCTTATTTGACAGAAAAGTTACTTTATCAGCGACTACTTCTAAAAAGTATCTTGTGCCTTCATCGGTCTTAATAATATTGCTTTGAAGACGGCCTCTAATACCAACAATATCACCAACTTTGCAATATTCTTTTGTTAGTTTGGCCTTTTCTTCCCAAAGGGTACAATTTATAAAGTCAGTTTCATATACTCCGTCCATATTTTTAAAAGAACGTGGTACTGCTAAAGAAATAGTTCCTACTTTTTTACCAGTTTCTGTTTCTTTTATATCAATATCTTTGGTTAGGCGGCCAACTAAAATTAAACTGTTTAACATCTAATTCCTCCTTTCGCCCTTAAAGTAACATAGAATAAATTTAAGCGCAAAAGTAAAAAACTGGGAATTCATTAATATTTTAGCCCAGTTTTTCAAAATTCATACGTGCAATTTAATAAATTGACTAGCTATTTGGGGAGCAATTTAGTAAATTACAAGTTTTTTTTCAAAAGTTGATTTAACTCAACAGCATATTCCATTGGTAGTTCTTTTCTAAATTCTTCAAGGAAGCCTAGGATTATTAATTCTTCACATTTATCTTTAGGTATTCCTTTACTTTCTAAATAAAAGATACTTTCATCACTTATTTTAGAAACAGTTGCTTCATGTTCAATAGTACTAGTAGTATTAGAGACTATATTTGTAGGAATGGTATCACTAATACTATCTTTATCTAGTATTAAAGTGTCGCATTTTATCATGCTATAAGAGTTAGTTGCATCCTCTTTTAGTTTTACATCGCCTCTATAAGTAGCATTACCTCCATCTCGAGCGATACTTTTAGAAACTATTTTACTAGATGTATTTTTACCAAGATGGATCATCCTTGCTCCTGTATCTTGAATTTGATTATTTGAGGCAACACTTATAGTTATACAAGTACCAGATGAATTATCACCCTTTAAAATACAACAAGGGTATTTCATAGTTAGTTTACTTCCTATATTACCATCAATCCATTCCATAGTACCATCTTCTTCAACTAAAGCTCTTTTGGTAACTAAGTTATAAACATTAGGAGCCCAATTTTGAATAGTAGTATAACGACACTTACTTCTTTTACCTACATATATTTCTACAACAGCAGCATGAAGTGAAGAAGTAGCATAAGTTGGTGCTGTACACCCTTCGATATAGTGAAGTTCACTATCATCATCAACAATAATTAGTGTCCTTTCAAATTGACCCATGCCTTTACTATTAATTCTAAAGTAACTTTGAAGAGGCCTTTCTAATTTTGTATGAGGGGGAATATAGATGAAACTACCGCCTGAGAAGACGGCACCATTTAAGCTAGCATATAGATTATCATTATTTTTAACAATTTTACCAAAATATTTTTTGACTAAATCAGGATATTCTTTAATAGCATTATCAATAGATGTAAAGATTACTTTCTTATCCACAAGTTCTTTAATCATATTATGATATATTACTTCACTTTCATACTGGACTCCCATACCGTCCATGTATCTTTCACTTTCTAAAACACCAAGATTATCTAGTTCACTTTTAATAGGTTTTAAAACTTTATTCCAATCATCCGTTAATTCATCAGTAGTACTTTTATAATAGATAATATCATCAAAGTTTAGATTAAACTCTGGACCAAATGGTAACTTTTTATTTGTTTTAGTAAAGTATTCATACGACTGTAACCGATAATCTTTTACCCAAGATGCTTCTTTTTTATGTTCTGATATTTTTAAAATATTATCTTTAGTTAGTCCTTTAATCTCCACTTTCTTCCTCCTTTAGAATCTTATTTATTGTATCGACAGGAAGAAGAGCGCAATGTTTTCTATTTGGTTGCATATAGATGGTATCATATGCCATTAGTTCCCCTAAAAGTTCTTCATCATATGGCTTTTCAGCGATTAAGTTTTCATAATTTTTTATTAACTCTTTAACTTCTTCAACAGTTTTACCTATTATTTTTCGCAAGAAAATAGAAGTTGCAGAAGTTGAAATAGCACAAGCTTCGCCATCAAAGTTAGCATCAACAACAATTCCTTCTTCTATTTTTAGTTCAATGTCAATATTATCAATACAAGATTCATTATTCGTATTAGCTTTTTTATAGCCATTTTCGTTTTTTAATCCTTTATGAAAAGGACTATTATAATTATCTAGTATTATTTCTCTTTTTAAATCTCCATCCATAATACCAATCCTTTCTATAGTATTACTTTAAATAAATCATCACTTTTCTCTAAAACTTCTATTAACTTATCTATTTCTTCTTTAGTATTATAGAAATATAAACTTATTCTACAAGTATTTTTAATATTTATTTCATCTTTTAAGATTTTTGCACAGTGGTTTCCAGCTCTTACACAAATATTATAATGATCTAAGTAAATAGCCGTATCTTGGCTGAATATTCCTTCTAGGTTAAATGCTAAAACACCACTATCAGTACTCTTATTATATAGTATTACCTTAGGATTTTTCTCTAATTTAGAGACAAGATATTTTTTTAGTTCTTTTTCATACTCATAAATTTTATCCATACCAACAGACTCTAAATACTCTATCGCTTTTCCTAATCCTATTACTTCAGCGATAGGAGGTGTTCCTGCTTCAAATCTTGTAGGAATGCTTTTATATTCAACTTCTCCTGTTACTTCGAAGTATTGATTCATACCACCGCCAAATTCAATAGGAGCCATTTTTTCTAGATATTCAGTTTTACCATATAATACACCTACGCCAGTTGGTCCTAGCATTTTATGACCTGAAAATGTTAAGAAGTCAATATCATCTAAAGTAACATCAGTTTTCATATGAGGAACACTTTGGGCACCGTCTACTACTAAGATTATGTTATTGGCATGAGCTATTTTGCTTATTTTATTAATATCTCTAACATCTCCTACGACATTAGTAATAGTAGTGACTGATATTACTTTAGTATTTTTAGTAATTGTGTCTTTTAAATTATCTATAGTTAATTCATGATTATCATTTAAAGGAATATATTTTATTTTAATATTTTTTATTTTTGCTAGTTCTAACCATGGTAAGACATTTGAAGCATGCTCACTTTTAGTAAGTAGCACTTCATCACCTTCATTTAAATAATTCATCATAAAACCAAATACTATTTTATTTAGGCCATCGGTAGCACCACTAGTGAAAACTATTTCGTTAGGACTTTTAGCGCCAATAAATTTAGCTACTTTATTTCTAACTTCTTCATAGGCATTACTAGCTTCAAGAGAAATTTTATAGTCTCCTCTATGAATATTAGCACCGTAATTATAATAATAGTCATTCATCGCTTCAATAACACATTTTGGCTTTAGAGTTGTCGCACCATTATCAAAGTAAATTATATCATTTTTTAAAATAGGAAAATCTTCACGATTAATAATAATCACCTCCTTAATAATTTAGTGTTTTTTATCATTCCAAACTTTATTAATATGTTGGGTAAGAGCCATAATAAAAGCTTCTTTTGTTAAATCTATTCTGCTAATTACGTTATTAGTTAAAAAACTAATACCACCTTTGCTGCTTCTTAAATCATTTTCTTGAAATATTTTATCCATAACTTTTCCTAAATCAGTTGAAATAATTTCATCTACAAATTTATCAGGAACTGGAAATGATGAAGAGGTTCCCCAACTTTCATATCCATATTTGTCTTTTATTACAGCAATGTTAATTATAACCCATTTACCTAATAAATTAGTTATACCTGATTCTATACCTAGAAAATACTCTGCTTGTATATTTTTTTCTTTGGCATATTTCATTAAATTATCAACTCTATTTCTAGCACCTTCGTATATTTCATTATTTACAGGTTCTTCTCCTACATTTGAAGATACTGGAATACCAGAAATTTCAAACTCTTTAAAATAATTTTCAAAGGCTTCTTTAGCACCTTGTATTTTTCCTGGATTTTTAGTTCCTATCAAAATTTTCATATTTTTAGCTCCTCATTACTTTATTTAAAAGCATATCTAGTATATTTTCATACTCTTTTGGTAAGTCTACTAATTTCATAAAACCAGAAAGTAATAAATTAAATGCTTCTTTTCTACTTATGCCTTTAGTCTCTAAATAAAATAGTGACTTTTCATCAAAAGGTCCTGTATAGGCAGAATGATTGGCAACAGAATCAAACTCATCGATAAAGAGATTTGGTTCTATTAGACTTTTACCATCATCTAAATTAATTATTCGACTACTCTGATTACATATTGAACCTATCATACCCTTTTTAATATAGCCATTAACACTAAACTTTAAATCTCCCTTTAGATAACTAATACCATGACAGATTAAATTACTAGTAGTATCTTTACTTTCATGATAAGCGTTTATAGTATTAGTTATCTTTTTATCTGTTATCGTCATAAGATAGAAATCTAATTTAGCATTATTATATATATTAGCATTTATAGTAATATTTTCAGTAGTTATATTATAAATAGTTGCCTTTTTAAAGATATTAAAATCTACTCTTATATTATTTTTAGTTACAAGATATAATTTTACATTATCACTTTCAATATTAATGGTAGTATCTTTATCTAGTTCTAGTTTAAAAGTACCTTCTTTATCATAACTTTTAGTACTATCTAGTAATATATTATTCATGATTTTCACTAGACTCCACTTCATTTACCCCATTATAGCCAGTTTTTTCTATTTGTTTAGCAAGAGTTATATCTCCTGTTTTAATTATTTTGCCATCTTCCATTTGGTGAACAAAATCTGGTTTAATTAAATCTAGAACTCTACTATAGTGAGTAATAATTAAAACGCTTGTATCTTTATTTACTTTTAAGTAGTCATTAATATTTTTTGCTACTATCTTTAAACTATCTACATCTAAGCCGCTATCTAACTCATCTAAAATTATAAAGCTTGGTTCTAAAAGCTTTAGGCCTAAGACTTCATTTTTCTTTCTTTCTCCTCCAGATAAACCTTTGTTTATTCCTCTATGCATGGTATCTTTTGGAAGAGATAGGGAATCAATTTCTTTTTTCATCTTACTAATAAAGGTATATAGATTAGTATCATTACTACCTCTTTCTTTTAAGGCTGTTCTTAAAGCTTCACTATTACTTACACCATCAATAATGGATGGATCTTGCATAAGTAAATAGACACCACTTCTTGCTATTTCATCAGTAGTTAAATCATTTAGAATTTTATTATTATAAGTGATGGTACCATTAGTAATAATATAATCTGGATGATGCATTATTACTTTTGATAAGGTGCTTTTACCTACTCCATTAGGTCCCATAATAGCATGAATTTCTCCAGGTTTAATTGTTAGAGAAAAATCTTTTAAAATTTCTTTACTAGTATCTTTTGTTAATACATTAAGTTTATCTATTACAAACATAAATATCACCCTTTCTAATTATATGATAACTTCACTTGTTTTACTTGCTTATTGTAACATATAATTGCTTATATTTAAAGGTTTTGATAAAATAATAATGGTAGAAAGGTAGTGTTTTTATGAGCAGTAGAAAAAAGATGAATAGTTTAATGTTAGGACAAGCATTGCTCTTTGGTATTATCATTGTTTTTTTTGGTTTTATTATTGTTAGAGAGAAAGTCCCTAGTTTAAAATCTAAAACTACAGAAGAAGATATTAATGCTTATTATGAAGAAAATTATGGCAACTTAGATGTTAGACCTGGAGACTTTGTATATAATGAAGATGATAATAGTTATAGCATTACCTATTATGATAAAGATTATAAAGATTTAAACTTTACTATTACTTCTACTAATAACAAAATTACAGATAATTATGAGGATAATTTTGTAAAAGGTAAAAGTGTTATAGAAAAATCTACTGATCTAGTTTTAGAAAAATATAATGAGATTTTTAAAAATACAAATTATCAAAATATAAAAGTTGAGTTTAAAGATTTAGATAAATATAATGAGGCGGAAGTTATAGACATTTTAGAAGGTAATGTTTATAATACGGGTTATTACTCTGTTAGTTATTATGTTAAAGTTGATAGTTTAGATGATATTTATCTTAATAACTTAATTAATAGTTTTAATACAATAGCTTTAAATAATGGTTTAGTTACAAATAATTATAGTGTTACTTTTGATAATAATGGTATAATAAGGATAGTTGAAGGAGGAGATTTTAATGAATGATTGTTTATTCTGTAAAATAATTAATGGAGATATTCCGTCTTATACTGTTTATGAAGATGATAAAGTTAAAGCATTTTTAGATGTTAATCCTAATAGTGATGGTCATGTTTTAGTAATACCTAAAGAACATTATGAAAATTTATTTGAAACACAAAATGAAATTATTATTTATATGATAGATACTATTAAAACTAAAATATATCCTATATTAAAAGAAAAGCTTAATATAGATGGTCTTACTATTTGTCAAAATAATTATTATGGTCAAGATGTTAAACACTTTCATATACATTTAATTCCTAGATATAATGGTGATAGCTTTAAATGTAGTTTTGATAAGAATGAAGTTAGTGATGTAAAAGATGTTTATGAAAAATTAAAAGCTGAGTAGAGATTTATTCTTTACTCAGTTTTTTTATTTTATGAAGAAACTAAAAACGAAGTCAGTGATTATTAATATTAAAAGTATTATAGAAATAAATTTAGGTATTCTTTCTATAAATTTATCTGTTAAAGGCTTTACTATATATAAAAATATTAGGCAAGCGACACCCCAACCTAAACTTACTTCTAAAGCTATATATTTACCGAAGTTAAATTTTAAATCAGTATAATCCCAAAAACTTTTATGAAAAATAAATTCTGTTAAGTATCCTCCTATTAGTTCTAATACAGTTAATATTATTGTAATTGCTAAAAATAATATAACTATTTTTAGAGGCCTATTTAATTTTATTCTATTAAAAACTAATCTTGTTAAAAAAATCATAATAATCACACCAAAACCATATATAGGCATCCAAGGGCCATAAAAAGGATTATTAGTTAGATTACCTGTAGTTACTAAATGCATTACATTTTCAAATAGAAAGCCAAAAAAAGAAAATAAAAGAAAGTTATTTAAATAATAATATAGATTCTTTTTTGCTAGCATTATCCTCACCTCTTTGTTATTATTTCCAAATATTTTTTTATAATACAAAAAGAAACTCTGTTCTTTAGAGTTTCTTTTTAGTAAGTCATACAAGAACCTAAGATGATAGCTAGTAAGATATATAACACAATTATGATTACAAAACTATTTCTTGGTCTAGAACAGCAGCTTGTAGTTACTGTTTGATTATTTGAACAAGACATTTTTACACCTCCTTATAATATCTTAGATATAAGCACCTATAATTATAACTAGTAAAATGAATAATACTAAAACTATAGCACTGCTTGAATTACAATTACCCATAACTTAATCCTCCTTTTTTCTAGTGTTCACATTATTCTATGGTAAATACTAAAAAAGTGTGATAAATTTGACTTATTTATTTGCAAGTTAGTTAAGTTAATGCTATGATATTTAATGAACTTATTAATATATTAGGAGGAATTTTACAAATGAAAAAAATAGTTAAAATTACAACATGTGCACTTGCTATATGCTTACTTATTACTGGTTGTGGTAATAATGCTGAACTTGAAGATAATCATACTGTTGTAAAGACAGATAATGGAAAAATTACAGCGGATGATTTATACGTAGAATTAAGAGATAAATATGGTATTAGTGTTCTTGTTGATATGATTGATCATCAATTATTTGATGAAAAATATGAAACTGATGAGACCGAAGAAGAAACTATTAATGCACAGATTGAACAAATGAAGTCTCAATATAACAATGATGAAGAGGCATTTCAAGCTGCTATTACTCAATATTTAGGTGTTGAAAATGAAGATGAGCTTAGAGATTTATTATCACTTGAATATAAGAGAAATTTGGCAATTGAAGATCATGTAAAGGAAAGTATTACTGATGATGAAATTCAAAAATACTATGATGATGAAGTTATTGGTGATATAAGCGTTAGACACATTTTAATTAGTCCTGATGTTACTGATGATATGTCTACAGAAGAGCAAGAAGAAGCAGAAAATGAAGCAAGAAAACAAGCTGAAGATTTAATTAAACAATTAGATGAAGGAGCAGACTTTGAAGAACTTGCTAAAGAATATTCTGATGATACTGGTAGTGCTAGTGATGGTGGATATATTGATTACTTCAATAAAGATGATAATATGGATGAAGCTTTCTTAAATGCTTCTATTGATCTTGAAAAAGGAAAATATACAGAAGAGCCAGTTCAATCTAGTTATGGTTATCATATAATTTTAAAAGTTGATCAAAAAGATAAACCTGAGTTAGATGAAGTTAGGGATGATATAACCTCAACACTTGCAGAAGAGAAATTAAATAATGATCCTGCTCTTATGTATAATGCTTTAATTGAAATTAGAGAAGAAGCTGGTATTGAGTTTAATGATGATAGCTTAAAAGCTGACTATGATGAATTAATGCAACAACTAATAGATAGTGTTAGTAGTTCTGCTAGTTAGAAAGTAGTAAAATTTAATATTTAAGAGAAGTACCCATTTTGATACTTCTCTTTTTTGACAAAATAAAAAATTTGTAGTATAATATGCGACACAAAGAAAAAGAAAGGGATGTTATAATGAGACAAGATATAACTCTAGAAGCTAAACAAAAATTAATACCTATGTATCAAAAGGTAGAAGAAGATTTTAATAAATTTCCTGAGATTAGGACTACTGAAGATTTCTTTGCTTGGAGAGATAATATTAAAAAGGAAATAGAACAAGAGTTAATTAAAGCTCAAAAAGTGTGCGATGATGATACTAAAAAAGCAATGCGTAATAAAAGAGTGGAAGAAGCAATCGCAGGAAATGAGTCATTAGAAATGCTTTATACATGGACTAAATTTGATAGAATGATTACTAGTACTAAGGCTTTGATTAGAACAGTAAATGATAAATATGGAATTGAAGATAGTGACCATGTTCTTAAGGCAAGTGATGTTTTACATAATTATCTTGTAAACCACAATAAAATTAATACTGATAATTTATTTAATCTTTTTCAAATACCAGAACTTAATTTATTAGTAAAATACCAATACTATGAATTCAAACCTATAACTACACGTTTTGAGTTTGAAAATCTTATTTTTAAGCAAGATGAATCACCATGGCCTGCTCCTTTATTTATCGCTGCTTTAAAGGCTTATGGAATTGAGACTGAGGACTTGTTAGTAATGGGGAGAGAATTCTCAGCTTTAGGAGATATTTATATAGATGAAGTTAATAGTCAATATGGTAATGGTACTGATGAAGTAAAAAAATATGTTTATGCTATTAGACAAAATGGAGATAACAATTAAAGTTATCTCCTTTATTCTTTTGGAATATTAAAACCTAAACTATACATTTTTTGTTTTAGCTTATATTCTAACTCTTTACCTTTATATTTTTTACTTAGCTTATTATAATATTTTTGATATTCTTTTTTAACTATTTCATCATCTTCTTCTATTTTCGTATTATTTAAGACTTCTTTTACTATATCTTGATGGAAACCATTGTTTATAAGATCAAGTGATAATTTTTGTTTTAAGATTTTAGCACTTTTATTATGATTAGATTTTATTTTTTTAGATATTAACTTCTCTACTTTTTCTTTTTCTAAAGAAGAGGTATATTCTTCTAGAGCTTCTTCATAATCATTAGAAGTAACTCCTTTTTTCTCTAGTTCTGATGCTATTTTGTTAGGTCCTTTTGTAGTTGTTATAATGCAATTATGAACATAACTTTTAGCATAGTTTTGATCATTAATATAGCCCTGCTCTTCTAATTTTTTTATAGACATTTCAATGCTTTCTTTATTAAAATCTTTATCTTTTAAATATTTTATTATATCTTGCTTAGTTTTTATCATTCTTTTTAATAGTTTTAAAGCTTGGTAATAGCATTCATAATTTTTATTATCTTTAAGTATTTGATCAAGTTCATTTTCGTCAATACTTTTAGTTATCAATAATTCATACTTTAATATAATCTCTTCATAAAAATCATAGGTATTAAAATTATCAAAATAAAGTGTATATAAACCATTAGGTCGTTTTTTGAACTTTTCTATTTTCAACATGTATCACCTCTAATTTTTAATATATAAAAGACTAGCATTTTAAGTCAAGAAAAAAGTAGTTGAATTACTTATCTTTTTCAACTACCTTTACTTTACCTTCTAAAACTTCTTCTAAAGCTCTCCCTATATTCTTTTGACATTTATATTCGTTTAAAGCTAATTGATAATGTTCATCTTTAGTAATTTCTTTACTACGTCTTGCAGCGATATGAACTAGTTCATATTTAGAACTTACAATATTTAACAACTTATCAATAGATGGATAAATCACTTGTATCACTCTCCTTATTATTATCTTATAATTAGTTGAATTATTTTACAAGTGTTATGACATAATTAGACACTTTTAAACATGTAAAAGCCAAGACTGATTATCTTGGCTTTTTACTTTTAGCGAAAGTTACAGCATGATCCTTGGTCAATATTACAACAAACATTTTCTTCACAACAAGTATATCTAGGACAATAAGTATGTTTGAAAATGTGATGATTAACTATTCTTGTATGGATTGGACATACATGAGGTACTTGATGAACGAAAGTTCTATTTATTTGACGCTCCTGTACTGGTTCAATAATAGGTTGCTGATTGTCCATCATTTCCATATTTTGACCCATGCCCATACTATTATTATTCATATTAATATCAATGTTCATATCTTGGTCGACAACATTATTATTACCATCGATAGTTGATGACATATCAATAGCTTGATTATTAAATAACATACACTTTCCTCCTCTAGTATTAAGATATTCTCTCTAGGAAAAAGTGTATAAATTATTTGCCTAAAATGGCATTTTAAAGTTACCATTTTTCATTTGTTTCATCATTTTTTTCATGCTTTCAAATTGAGTTAGTAGTTTATTTACTTCTGATACTGATAATCCACAACCTTTAGCAATTCTTGTTTTACGTGATGCTTTTATAATAGAAGGATTTCTCCTTTCTTCTTTAGTCATTGAAAGAATTATTGCCTCAATATGGGCCATTTGCTTAGGAGGAATGTTGACATTAGTTAATCCCATCTTTTTAGCACCTGGTATTAATTTTAAAATGTTTTCAAGTGGTCCCAATTTTTTTATTTGTTTTAATGTTGATAAGAAGTCTTCAAGGTCAAATTTTCCTTGCTGCATTCTTTTAGCAGTATGCTCAGCTTCTTTCTCATCAAGCACAGCTTCTGCTTGCTCAACAAGAGATACTATATCTCCCATACCTAATATTCTTCCAGCCATACGTTCTGGATCAAATGAATCTAGGCCATCTAATTTTTCGCTCACACCAATAAATTTAATAGGAATATTAGTTAAATGTCTTACTGATAAAGCGACACCACCTTTTGTATCACCATCTAATTTTGTTAATATTACTCCTGTTAATTTTAATTTATCATTAAATCCGGTAATAACATTAATGGCATCTTGTCCCATCATAGCATCTATTACAAGAAGAGTTTCCTCAGGATTTACAGTTTTAGTAATATTTTCTAACTCATCCATTAAACTTTCATCTATTTGCAAACGACCTGCAGTATCAATTAGAACATAATCATAACCATTTTCTTTAGCATAATTAATGGCATTTTTACTAATTTCTACAGGATTACCTTTACCCTCACTATAAACTTCTATATTAAGTTCTTTACCAATTTGTTTTAATTGGTCTATTGCAGCAGGACGATAGACATCGCAAGCGACCATTAGAGGATTTTTAGCTTTCTTTTTACGAAGATAGTTAGCAAGTTTTCCACATGTTGTAGTTTTACCACTACCTTGAAGACCTACTAACATTAAAATAGCAGGATTGCCATTAGTATTTAGAGGGGCAGCATCTCCTCCTAAAAGATCTGTTAATTCGTCTTTAACTATTTTTACAAATAAATCTCCAGGTTTAATACTAGTTCTAACTTCTTCACCTAAAGCTTTTTCTTTAACATTATTAACAAACTCTTTAACTACTTTATAATTAACATCTGCTTCAAGTAAAGCTAGACGTATTTCTTTCATCATATCACCGATATTATCTTCGGTAATTTTGCCATAACCTTTTATTTTATGAATAGCATTTTGTAATCTATCACCTAAGCTTTCAAACATCTATATCACTCTCTTTTCTTTTAATATTATAACTGATATATATTAAAAAGTAAAAGAAAATGATTAGTTATCATTTTCAAAGTTTATTAAATTATTATCTTTAAATATTATTTTAGCATAAGTACTGTCAATACAATCTATTTCAAGTTCTGCTAGAGGATGTTGTATTTTATGATTAATATTTTCATTTTCTATTATATAGGGAAGATGATATTTAAGTATTTCATCATCATTATATTTAGAAGGTATAAGAGAAAATACAGCCCATATCCACTGTATGTCTTTATTATTTTCTAAAAAGCTTATTAAATCCTGATGCTTTATAATGATATATTCTTTATTAAAAAGCTCATCTTGATTTGTTTCTATATCTGTAATTAACCATTTATAGTTTAAATCTTTTATTTTAAACTCTTGTATTAGTTTATACATATTGGTATTGAAATCATTATCATCTTTAAAAATATAATTTTTCATTTTATATTTCCTCTAACTTTCAGGAATTTCTAAAGGTTCTATTTCTCCAAAATCAGAATAAGTAATAGTTATAGACGAATTAGAAGGTACCCCATTAATATAACTTGAATAACTTGATAAATTATAAATTATTTTAACTACTTCATCATCTTCATTTGTTTCTAGAGTTATACTATTAGGAATATCATCTATATCAATATTTGTTCCATTAAGTATTTCATCTATAGTATTAGTAGTTATTTCATAATTATATGATATATTACCAGTTTCATATTCTGTTTTGGATATTAATGTTGCTCTTTTTAAAAACTTAGAAATATTATTATCATCTGTAATATTATTAAACTGATATAAATCTGTGGTTACTTCATATTTATCACTTATTTTAATTAAATTAATATTATCATAAATGAAATAATTATAAAAAGTATTATCTCTTGTCATAATTCCTTCTATTCTATTATCAGCTTTATCACCAGTAAAGTTTGAGACTATACCGTTAATATTTTCTTCTCTTACAAAATGATAATTACCATTTATAATGCCATCTAATTTATACTCAGTACTAACATTATTAGTATTATTGTCGGTAGTTTCTCTATTAGTATTATAATTACTTCTTATTAAGGAAATTAAAACAAAAAAGAAGATAAAATAAAAGACAAAGAAAAGAATTGCTCTACCTCTTTTACTTTTACTTAAGTCTTTAATAAACTTTATATATTTATTTTCTTGTTTCGGTTCTTTTTCTTTCACCCTAATACTACTCCTAACAATTTTTCTTTATCAATACCATTTAAATAATCTTTTACTAAGCATCTTTTCTTACCTTCTATAGCTATGTCTGTTAGTATTACTTCTTTATTACCAGCAACTACTCTAATTCCATCTTTTTCAAAGCCTACGATAGTACCTGGTTTAGTATTAGCATAATATCTATCACTTAGCCTTACATCATAAACTTTCAATCTTTTGCCATTAAGAGTTGTATAAGCACCTGGAGTTGGATTTAAGGCTCTAACTTTATTATCAACTTCAACATTACTTTTATTAAAGTCTATTTTTTCATCTTCTTTAGTAATATTATATCCATATGTAGCTTCACTCTCATCTTGTTTTACTCTTTTAATATTCCCCTTTATAATATTAGGAAGGGTTTCTAATAATAAATCTTTACCCATTTCACTCAATCTATCATGAAGACTACCTAAAGTATCATCTTTTGTTATATCAGTTTCACTTTTACTAATAATATCACCAGTATCCATTTTAGTATCCATATACATTATAGTTATACCAGTCTTATCATAACCATCCATAATAGCATGATGAATAGGTGCTCCTCCTCTTAATTTTGGTAAAAGAGAAGCATGAACATTTATGCATTTATATTTAGGATAATCTAATAATAATTTAGGAATAATTTGTCCATAAGCACAAGTTATAATCATATCTGGTTTATATTTTAATACGTCCTCATACTCGTCTTTTATTCTTACTGGCTGTAATACGGGAATATTAAATTCAGCACTTGCTTTTTTTATAGGAGATGGCGTTAAAACTTGTTTTCTTCCTACTTTTTTATCAGGTTGGGTTACAACTGCTACAACATTATAATTTTCGGCAAGAGCTTTAAACACTGGAACTGCAAAATCAGGTGTTCCCATAAAAACAATTCTTACATCTTTCATTTTAACCTCCAATTACTTTTAGAATTATAATTAAAGTCATACCTAAAGTTATTGATAATAAGCCAAATAAAGCTAAAACACTGGCATTACCATAACTATAAGCATACTTGAAATTAAATCTTGGTTGCCTTTTCTCTTCTTGATATACTTCTCTAGTCATATTTGTGATAAGATTTTTTTCTTTTTTTACTTCTGGCTTTATAAATTCATTATTTTTTATTTCTCTATAACTAGGCATAGTTATAACAGTTAAATTTAAAGAATTTATATCACTATATCTTCTAATAACAGGATATTTACTATCTGTTATTTTTGATATTAAGATAGAAAGATCAACTTTATCAACACTTTCTATAATTTCATTAATATTTGTAAGAGAATTTTTAGCTAAATCACTTCTTTTAATAAAAGCAATACAAGGAGTTGATTTAGACATATTTAAACTATGCCATCTTTTATCAAAAGCTTTAAGAACGGTATTCTCTTCTTTTACTGTCATATTAACATGCTCACATAAAGAAACTAGATTAGATTTACATTTGTTATAATCTTTTTCATAAAAAGCATTTCTATCATATTGTTTAATATTTTTATAATATTTACTTAAAGAGGTAAGTTCTGCTAGGTATTCAGGGCTTCTAAAAGCATAATAATAGGCCATAGCAGGAGAATCTGTTATATAAATAGCTTTACTAGTAGCTTTTAAATTTCTTGAAATAATATTTTTATAGTTATGCTTTTCAAATATATAATTTATTCTCTTTAAATCACTTAATTCTTTATAATCAATAACTTGAGTTAAGCCCTCTTCTTCAACATTCTTTTTTAAAGCTCTAGGAAAACTGTGGAAACAATAGCCATTAACAATATACTTGTCATATATATATTTAACTATTTCTTTTTTATCTTCTACTACATTTTTATCTAAATCTAATTTTCTTGCTACTAAATCTATTAATAAACCATTACCTTTGATAACTAAATCTTGGTGGTTTTCATAATTAGTAGTAATTTCATCTAATTTATTTAAAAAATAAGAATGATACGTTTCATCATTAATAATAATTTGATATTTAATTACTAAATCCATTGTAATTAAAAGAGAATATTGATTATAAGTGTAATCTTCGCCATTTATAGAAACATTGGATACTTTGTTTTTTGTAGTAGCATTTGTTAAGACATGATGAAGGATTGACAATAGCTGATCATTTTTTAATAATGATTTAAAATTCATAACTATACCAACCTTCTTTCTATTTTAAATTATAGCAAAGAAAAAGCACTTTTACAATAAAGTACTTTTATAAAGTTTCATTCATATTATTTATTTCAGGAATTGGAGTAATTTGTCCTTGATTTTCATTGTTATTTTCGAATAGTGTGCTAGTATCATTATTTAGAAAAGATTGATTATTAGGAGATGTTCCTTCATTTCCTATATTAAATAATGGTTGAACTGGTTGATCACTATTAACATCTTTTGCAGGATTAGGATTATCATTAATTAAAGGTTCTACCTCTTGTTTAGGCGCAGTCTCACTACTATTAGTTATATCAGGTGCTAACTCAGGTATTCCTGTGTTAATAGATCCTTGATTCATAAAATTATTTGTAGGGGTTGTTTGGTAGGAAATATTACTCATATTAGATGAGGTGTTACTAACATTATTTGTCTCTACATTACTTGGAATATTGTTATTATTATAATTAGTAGTATTTTGGCTACTAACATTGTTAGCATGTCCATTCCAAATTTTAACAACATCACAGTTACCACTCATTGGCATTGGATTAGGCATTTTTAATTTAACTATTAGTGGAATTTTAAAAGCACTACCAAAGCCTAGACAAGTTCCTGATTGAAGACTCTTTTGTTTTTCTACAATTTCATCTGAAATATTAGGAACCATTTTCTTAATATAATCAACATCAGTTGGATGGTTCATCTTAAATATTAAAAAGTTTGAACATTGAGAAATAACCGTATCAGACATTTCTACTGGTCTTTGGGTAATTAATCCTAAAATAAGTCCATATTTACGTCCCTCTTTAGCGATACGTTCAAAGATATTATAACCAATTAAGAATCTATCTCTATCATTTTGAATGTAACGATGTGCTTCTTCTACAAAGATATGGAAAGGTATACTTGCTCTATCTTTTAATCCTTTAGTAAATTCAAATAGAAGTCTTGAATATATTTTAGTTATAACTTTAGCGAAATCATCATCTACATCATCTAAGTTAATATTTACTAATTGATATTTTTTACCATTACTAATCATTAAATCAGATAAATAGTTTTCTAAAGAAATATAAGTACCTTTTTCCCATTTAAAATAATTAGAATTAGTTGAAGTAATTAAAGAATGAAGTCTTACTTTTAAAGTAACAGCATCTCCATAAGTATTTTCATTACGTAACCAACCTTCACTAATTAAAGTAAAGTTTAAAGCTTTCTCTAAGTCTTCTAGAGTATAATAACAATGTTTATCAGGCTCAAAATTATCATATTCATCGTTTATAAAGCTCGAAACATATTCTGTTAATAAAACACTCTCAGAAAACTGTCCATGAGAATCAATTAAGAAGCATTCTCTAAATTTACGAACATAACCTATTCCTTGAACTGGTGCTTCTAAATTAAATTGATCTGTAGAGCAGCTGTTAAGGATAGAAAATACTTCATTTCTTTTATTAGGAGCTGTTCCATTAGTATAAAGAATGGTCATAATAGCTTTAGCGATTAAGTGATTTTTATATTTATTAGCATCAACGCCTGTAGTAGCAAAGATACGAGCTAATTTTAACATTCTTTCAATTATTGGTAATTGTGAATGTTCAGTTGCTTGTAAAAGAATAGTTAAATCATCTTCATTAAGTAAGAAGATTGGTAAACGTAAAGGCTCTCCTTTATGTTCTACTTCATTAGTTGTAATAAAACGATAATTGTAGTTAGAATTTATGCTACTTAGATTTTTAAAGGCATTATAGTATTCACCAGATGAATCAAATAAAAGAATATTTGATTTATATGGGAATAATCTTTGATCTTCAAACATGTTTTGCATGATTCTAGAAATACCACAAGATTTACCACTACCACTATTACCAAAGATAGCGAAATGGTTACTAAAGAAATTATTTACATCTAGATATACTGGAAAATCATTATAAAATGGACTTACTCCAAGAGGCATATAGCCTTTCTTATCTTCTCCTACAATCATAGGAATTTCTTCTTGTTTAATTACTCTAATTTTAGCATCAAGAGAAGGTTTTCTTAAAACACCTCCTACTAAATGTCCATTTGTTATTTCTCCTAAGAATCTTGCTTTAACAACACCATCAGTTAAATCATCTACTTCTCCTAAGATAGTTTTATCTTTATCTTCAAAGATTAAATGTAAGTTCATCAAGTTTATTGCTACTTCAGCATCTTCTTTTAATTTAATATTGGCACTTTGGTCACTAATATAAATTATTTTATCAAACATATCACAGGTCTCCTTTATTCTATAGATAAATTATACCTTTAAATACAAAAAGTGACAAGAGTTAGATTGAAATTACTTCTTGTAATTTACGTTTTAACTCATCATCACTTATTTCTTTTATTATTTTTTCTAACATTTCATTTTTCTTTGCTAGTTTTAAATTAGATTCATAATTTTCTAGTCTTTTTATTGTTTCTTTTAATTGTTTATGGACAGCATTTCTACTAATTCCATATTTATCTCCTAGTTCTCTTAAAGATAAATTTTTAAAATAATATTCTTCAAAGTATGACTTTTGCTTATCTGTTAAGAGATTACCGTAAATATCATAAAGTAAAGTATAGTAGACTAATTCTTTCATTTTAAAATCCTAATAGTTTTAATACAGCTAGAATGATTGAACCTAATCCAATAATTACATAAAGAATTGTTAAGTTTCTTCTTTTATATATTAAATAATTATTTAGTCCCATAACTAAAAGGGTAATACCTAAAAATATTTCAAAAATATAAATAAGATCTGTTTTAAAAATAGTAACTATTCCAAAGATTATTAGTCCTATTGTTAAAAAGAACTGTAATGCTATTAATACTTTTAGATAACCAAATTTTTTTTCTTGTTCCTTTTTAGCTTTAGGGTTTAGTTGTGTAACACTCTTACTCATTACTTTCCTCCATAAAGTCTTTAAAAAGACTATAAATATATTTTTCAATATCGAATTCTTGTAAATCTTTAGCTGTTTCTCCAAGGCCTATATACTTAACAGGAAGATTTACTTCTTCTTTAATAGCTAAGACAATACCTCCTTTAGCAGTACCATCTAATTTAGTTAATACAATCCCTGTTAAGTCTGTTATTTCTTTAAAGGCCTTAGCTTGACTTATACCATTTTGACCTGTAGTAGCATCTATTACAAGTAGTGTTTCATCAGGAGATCTATTTATTACTTTTTTAATAACTCTATTTATTTTTTCAAGTTCCATCATTAAGTTTGTTTTATTTTGTAAACGCCCTGCTGTATCAATTAAAACGGTATCAATATCATTATTTAAAGCATATTCTAAGCCTTCATAAACAACGCTAGCAGGATCTACTCCTTCTTTTTTACCATAGAAGTCTACATTAATACGTTCAGCCCACTCTTTTAATTGAGATACAGCTCCGGCTCTAAAAGTATCACCAGCTACTAATAAGACTTTTCGATTTTGTTCTTTTTCTTTTAGAGCGAGTTTAGCAATAGTAGTTGTTTTACCAACACCATTTACACCAACAAATAAATAAACTGTTGGTTTATCATTAGATCTTTTTAAATTAGTTGATAAGAATTCTCCATTTACATAGATAATAAATAATTCATCAACTATTATTTCTTTTAAAAGAGAAGGATCTGTTATTTTTTCATCTTTTACTCTTTTTCTTAACTTTTCCATAAAGTTCATAACAGTATTAACACCAATATCAGCATTAATTAAAATTTCTTCTAATTCTTCAAAATATTCTTCATTAATTTTATTATAACGTTTAGTTAAATCTAAAAGTCTTGAGGAAAAGGTATTACGGCTTTTAGTAAGTCCTTTGTCATAAACTTCTAAACTTTCTTTTTCTTCTGTTTTTATTTCTTTAGTTTCTTTTTTAACAAATTTATCTTTTAATTTACTAAAAAAACTCATAAAGTATCACCCATGTTTATTTTAACATAGTTTTACTTTAGTTTAAAGAAATATTAATTGGAAAGTAAATTAGAAAGAAAATTATATCCTATATATTTTTCTACTGATACTAAATTTTTTTCATTAATAGTTATAATCTTTTTATTATCTTCTATTAAATAAGAAATTTTTACTCCGAAGAAGTCAGCGATTAATCTTATGTTACTAAGTTTATCTCCCCTACCATTTATTAAATCTAATAATGTAGTATAAGGAATAGCTATTTTCTTAGAAAGTTGAAGATAACTATTTATATTATTGATTTTCATTAACTCATTTAATGTTTCTATGTTCATACAAAACCTCCAGTTGTTCTTATTATAATTTGTTAAAAAATAAAAGCAAGATGTTTAAACGTTTTTACGAAAACTCGTATATGTGCTTGTTTCTTTTAAAATAAATTCTGTTCTATTAGTTTTTATGGATGAAACTATTTATCATAATGCTTGCCTTTACTTATACCAAATAATACGACCTGTATTTTCATAATAATCAATAGATACGCTATTCCTAGTAAACAATTTGAAATACTTTTGCAGAGCTTAATTTTTTATTAATTACTTATATTCTAAAATCCCATATATAATTCAACTATTTCATGCTTAGTAATTTTCTTTTCTTCCATCAGTTTATGATTATCATAATAGAATTTAAATATTTTCTCAAAAATGCTGCAATAATTATAAAAAGCAACATAAGCTCTTGCTAAAGGTACCTCTGTAGCAATTTCCATATCATCATAGGTAATACTTGCCTTTCCATTGTTTTTTATAAAACACAATTTTCCCTCTTGCTTTTCTCCGATAGATAAAATCCTACTGTCAAATTTATAAAATAAGCTTTTTACTAAATCCTCATCACCTTTTTCTATTATACTTCTAATCTTCCTTCCAGTAATATGATCAATGTTATAATCATTTAATTTTTTGTACAATATCAATGCCCATATTAAGGCTTTGTCTTTATCAAACTCCTCTTTTTTTAAGATATAATTTGCTCTATGAACTTCATATACATAATATACTTTTCCTTTTAAAGTTATCATAATATAATCTTCAATATTGTTTATGTTATTAGGACTCTCAATAGAAGTTAATTTACCATTTTCTTGCACTTGTATCCCAAATGATTTTAGAAAACTCTCTATACCATTCAATTTTATCTTTCCTTTCTCTTGTCTAAAATTTAATTAGAAAAGCTTCTAGCACTAATTATATTTAATATTTTCTACTTTACTAAAACATGATAATATCATTACAATTTTTATTATACTGCAAGTATCAATGTTAATAAAGTGGCATTTACTTATTTTCAATTTTCTTATAAAAACTAAGAGCATTAAAAAAGTAATATACTATTTTCTTAATAATTTTATATGTTAAATTTTATTTTTAAATATATAAATAGTTGAATGAAGATATACTTTCACAGCTTTTTTTCTTTAGCTTTTAATAGTAATATTATTTTTGATATATATGTAGCCAATATAAATTAGTTACATATAATACTTTGAACTGAAAGGAGGATTTTAGTTTGAAAAAAACAATTATTTATATCGTTGTTATTCTAGTTATTTTTGCTTTAGCTTGTGCTGTATTATTTAACTTTAATAAGAAAGATGATAAAGATGAAAAGAGTCTTGAAACAGTAAGACTTGCAGAAGTTGCTCATACTATTTTCTATGCACCAATGTATGTAGCGATTGAGGAAGGATATTTTGAAGATGTTGGCATTGATATTGAACTTACTCTTGCTAGTGGTGCTGATAAGGTAAGTGCAGCGGTATTATCTGGAGATGCTGATGTTGGTTTTGCAGGAAGTGAAGCGACTATTTATGTGTATAATGGTGGTGAAAAAGATTATCTTAAAACTTTTGCTCAATTAACACAGAAAGATGGATCGTTTATAGTAGCACGTGAAGATATTGAAGATTTTACACTTGATGATTTAGTTGGTAAGACCATAATTGGTGGTAGAGCTGGAGGAATGCCTGAGATGACACTTGAATGGGCCTTAACTGATGCAGGAATAGATCCTAAAGAAGATGTTAATATTGATACATCTGTAGCTTTTTCAGCGATGAGTAGTGCTTTTATTGGTGGAACAGGAGACTTTGTAGCTTTATTTGAACCTAATGCTTTACAACTTGAACAAGAAGGTTATGGTTATGTTGTAGCAAGTTTAGGAGAAATTGGTGGAGTTGTTCCTTATACAGCTTTCTTTGCTAGAGATAGTTATTTAAATGAAAATAAAGAACTTATCGCCAACTTTGAAAAGGCAATTCAAAAAGGACTTGACTTTGTACATAATAAATCTGATAAAGAAGTGGCCGAAGCAATAATAGATCAATTCCCTGATACATCACTTGATGATTTAACTAGTGTTGTAGAAAGATATAGATCTATTGATGCTTGGCCAGATACAACTGAATTTACTGAAGAGTCATTTGACCACTTACAAGATATAATGATTAACGCTAATGAGCTTGATAGTAAAGTTCCATTTAGTGACTTGATGTATGAAGAATAATATTTTAGAAATTACACATTTATCTAAAAATTATCAAGATAAAACAGGAGAAATAGAGGCAATTAGGGATGTTAACTTAGAAGTTAGTGAAGGAAAATTCATTGTTATTGTAGGACCAAGTGGCTGTGGTAAAAGTACTCTTTTATCGATACTTGCTAATTTAGATAATAAATCTAGTGGAAAAATTAGTTTTTCTAAAGATAATATAAAGGTAGGTTATATGCTTCAAAAGGATAGTTTGTTTCCTTGGCTTAGCATTTTAGATAATTGCCTTTTAGGTCTTAAGTTAAAAGGTAAAATTAAGAAAGATGATAAAGAGTATGTCTTAAAATTACTTGATACTTATGGTTTAAGTGAATTTAAAGACAAATTTCCTAATAGTCTATCTGGTGGTATGAGACAAAGAGTTGGTTGAGTATTATTAAGACACAAAAAGAACTGATTTTATGTCAGTTCGTTTTATATTTTCATCTTGCTTAGTCTTAAGGAGTTTATAACTACTGTTAAACTACTAATAGTCATGGCAATACTTGCAAACATAGGATTCATACTTATTCCATAATTTTCTAATAACCCAATTGCGATAGGTATCATAAGTAAATTATAGAAGAAAGCCCAGAATAAGTTCTCTTTAATGATGAGATATGCTTTTTTACTTATTTTAATAAGGTCTAAAATATTAGAAATATCATTGTTCATAAGGATGACATCAGCAGAGTCCATGGCAACATCAGTGCCATCATTAACACTTATACCAATAGTTGAGTTTACTAAAGCAGGCGCATCATTAATACCATCTCCTACCATTATTACTTTTTTACCTTTATTAGTAAGATCTTTAATAACAGAGGCTTTTTTCTTTGGTAAGACATTAGATATTACTTTAGTTATACCTAACTCTTTTGCAATTATTTCTGCAGTTACTTCATTATCTCCTGTTAACATAATTACTTCGATGTTATTATCTTTAAATTTACTAATAACATCTTTTATATTAGATCTAACTATATCTTTGACACCAATAATACCAATAACATTATTATCTTCTATTATATAGATAATACTACAGCCATTATTTATTAAATTATTATAATCTTCTTCATGTTTATCTTTTATTTTCAAATCTTTTAATAAAGAACTGTTTCCTAAATAGTATTCTTTATTATCTATATTTGCTTTTATACCTTTACCGCTTATTGTTTTAAAGTCAGTTACTTCTAGCTTCTCTTCAACTTTAAAGGCTGTGCTGATAGGATGAGATGAGTTCTTTTCAATATTAGAGACAATGTTAATTAAATCATTATCTTTATAGTTAGAGTAATTATAAGTCTTAAAGATTTTTAAATTACCAAAAGTAAGGGTTCCTGTTTTATCAAAGACAACTGTATCAATAGTTCTTGCTTTCTCTAAAACTTCACTGTTTCTTAAGAATAAGCCCTTTTTTGCACAGATTCCATTACTTACAACTACTACTAGAGGAACAGCAAGTCCTAAGGCACAAGGACAAGCGACTACTAGAACTGTTACCATGTGGATTAGGGATGTTTCTAAAGATAAGCCTACAAGAAGCTGAATTATAAATGTTAGAAAGGCAATGATTAAGATAACATGTACAAAGATACCACTTACTTTATCGGCGATTCTTTGGATTCTTGTTTTAGTATTAGTAGATTCTACTACTAGTTTAACTATTTCAGAAATAGTAGAGTCTTTTCCTATTTTCTTGGCAGTATATTCAATAATTCCGTCATAACTAATAGAGCCAGCGATTAACTTTGATCCTTTTTCTTTTAAGACTGGGGCACTTTCTCCTGTGATAAAGCTTTCATTAACATAGGTTTTACCTTTAGTAACAATACCATCGACAGCGATTTTCTCTCCTGCTTTACAAATTAGAGTATCCCCTACTTCTACTTCGTCAATAGTTACTTTTAACTCTTTATTATTCTTTTTAACTACAGCATAACTTGGAGTTATTTGTACTAATTTCCTAATAGCATCTTTTGTTTTATCTTTACTTGAGTCTTCGATAATACGACCTAGTTTAATAAAGTATATAACCATACAAGTAGATTCAAAATATAAGTTATGGATATAAGTGTTATTTCCTTCTAATATATTTATATAACTATAAAGACTATATAAGAAACTAAAGATGACACTAAACATTACTAAAGTATCCATGTTAGGCATCTTATGAAGTAAATTCTTTATACCACTTTTAATAATATCTAGTCCATAAATTAAATATACGAAAGTAATTATCAACAGAGTTGTGGATAAAATAAGAGGATATTTGTGATTAAGATAAGGAATACTTGGTAAGTTTAGCATATCACCCATAGAGATATACATCATAAAGATAATTAATATTCCTAAAAGAATTAATTTTATTTTATCAGTTTTATTAGTAACTTTATCTTCTATTCCCTTAAATTCTCCTAGACTAGTAAAGCCTGCTTCTTTAATAAATCTTTCTATATCTTTTACAGTTATATTTTCATAGTAAATAGTAGCGATAGATAAGACTAGATTAACAGTGGCATCATTCACTCCCTCTTGTTTGTTTAGATACTTTTCAAGACCAGATGAACAGGCACTACAAGTCATTCCACCTATTTTTAAAACTATTTTTTTCATAATTAGTCCTTCTTTACTCTTAGTATTCTTAAGGCATTAATGATAGCGATAACAGAAACACCAACATCGGCAAAGACGGCTGCCCACATTGTGGCAATACCTATAGCACTTAGTAATAAGACAAGTATTTTAACAGTAATAGCGAAAACTATATTTTCTTTTACTATTTGCATGGTTTTTTTACTTATTTTAATGGCGTTTGCTAGTTTAGATGGTTCATCTGTCATAATGACAATATCTGCTGCTTCTATCGCAGCATCACTACCAAGCCCTCCCATCGCCACTCCGATATCAGATAAGGCTAAAACTGGAGCATCATTAATACCATCTCCAATAAAGACTAGTTTCCCATCAATGCTTTTTTCTTTCATTAAAGATTCTACTTTTTTTACTTTATCTTGAGGAAGTAATTCAGCATAATATTTATCTAACTTTAATTCTTTTGTAACTTTTTTACTAATTTCCTCTCTATCTCCTGTTAACATTACTATTTTCTTAACATTATTTTCTCTAAATTCTTTAACGGCTTTATAAGCATCTTCTTTTATCTTATCAGAAATAGTGATAGATCCGGCGAAAGTTTTATCAATGGCAATATAAATAACAGTTCCTATATCATTACTCTTAATGTAGTTAATATTATATTCTGCCATTAACTTTTCATTACCTACTAGTACTTCTTTAGACTCTACTTTAGCGATTACCCCTTTACCTTTAAGTTCTTTAGTTTTGGTAACTAGTTTTTCATTTATATCTTTACCATAAGCTTCTTTAATAGATAAGGCAATAGGATGATTAGAGTAATTTTCTGCATAACTTGTATATCTTAATAAGTCTTCATCGGAATAGCCTATGGCATCTACTTTTCGGACTTTAAAAATTCCTTCAGTTAGAGTTCCTGTTTTATCACATACAACTATTTCAGTGTTAGCAAGAGCTTCTAGATAGTTACTACCCTTTACTAAAACGCCTATTTTAGATGAGGCACCAATTCCAGCGAAGAAACTTAGGGGAATTGATATTACTAAGGCACAAGGACATGAGACAACTAAGAATGATAAGGCTCTATAAATCCATGTCTTAAAAGCAGTATCTGTTAATAATGGAGGGATAAATGCTAGAAGTATAGCAACTATTACAACTATAGGAGTGTAATATTTGGCAAATTTACTGATAAAGTTTTCTGATTTGGATTTTCTACTACTAGCATTTTCTACTAAGTCTAAGATTTTACTAACAGTAGATTCACCAAACTCTTTAGTTACTTTTACTTTTAATATTCCTTCATTATTAATACAGCCACTTAAGACTTCATTACCTTCAGTTACACTTCTTGGCATAGACTCTCCTGTTAAAGCAAGCGTATTAAGTAGAGAATTACCTTCTACTACGATACCATCTAGGGGTATTTTTTCACCTGGCTTTATTAAGATAATTTCTCCTATATTAACATTACTAGGATCAACTCTATTAATTTCTTCATTACGATAAACATTGGCATAGTCAGGTCTTATATCCATCAAAGCCGCGACAGACTTTCTTGACTTATCAACAGCATAACTTTGGAATAGTTCTCCTATTTGATAGAAGAGCATTACAGCAACGGCTTCTGGAAACTCTCCTATAAAGAAGGCCCCTATGGTAGCGATAGTCATTAGAAAATTTTCATCAAAGACTTTTCCTCTTGTTATGTTTCTTAAAGCTTTTAAGACAATGTCATAACCTACTATTATGTAGGATGCAATAAATAAAATATCATTAATAATAACATTATCTACTTTAAGAAGAAATGCTAAGGCTAGTAAGATAAAAGAGATAATAATTCTAATTAATTTCTTCTTCATCTTTTTAGTCATAATTATACCTCCTCAATACTTACATCAGGCTCTTCTCTTTTTATAGTTTTTTTAATTTGTTTTAAGGCACTATTTAGATTATCTTCATTACAATTAAAAGTTAATCTTTCCATCATAAAACTTATAGAAACATTTTCTATTAAGTCAATCTTTCTTAGTGACTCTTCTAATTCGTTAGCACAGGCAGCACAATCTAATCCTTCTATTTTAAATTTATAATTTTTCATAAATACCTTCTTTCTATCCTTTATGATTAATATGTTCTAGTCCTATTTCAAATAATTTAACAATATGGTCATCATCTAGAGTGTAATATACTTCTTTACCATTTCTGCGACATTTAACTATGCCACTTCTTCTTAGAGTTGCTAATTGATGAGAAACACTTGATTTAGTCATATTTAAGACATTAGCTAGGTCACAAACACACATCTCATCTTGATCTAAGGCAAAGAGAATTCTACATCTTGTCGTGTCACCAATAAGCTTAAACAAATCTGCTAGATGATTAAACGTGTTTTCATCTGGCATTTTCTTTAACACTTTATCTACTGCTTCCTTATGAATAATATTACAGTCACATGAAAATTCATTTCTAGACATATTATCACTTCCTATTTATATTATATGTTTATAGTTGAATATTTGCTCAACTATTTACATTATAGTTGAATTGTTGTTCAATTGTCAAGAGAAAAAATACTAACATAATTCACTTATGTTAGTATTATTTTTTATTATTACTATCTATTTCTAATAAATCTTCTAAATAACTTCTTTTAGGATTTTTTAAGTTATTTAATTCTTCTTTAGCATTCATCTTACTTACAAAATGAAGATTAGAAAATTCTACTTCTAGATTATTATCTTTTAGATATTTTAAATATTCTTTATAGTATTTTATCATTCCATTTTTAGCCTTCTTTAACTTAGCTTTAGTGATAATAAGATAAGCATTAGATTTCTCGTTTGGTAAACTTATATATTTTATTTCAAAATTTTCTACTAAGCTTTTATCTTGTAAATTAATATTTACTTCTTCCCTACATTCTCTTATTAGAGCATTAAATATATCTACGCTTTTTTCTTTAATATCAGTATTATCAACATTGCCTCCTGGTATTTGTAGACAATTAGGAACAGAAGTATTACTTGCCATTTCCCCTATTACATAATAATTATCACTTGTTTCTAATAGACAGCCTACTACTAGATTATGACAACCATATTCTTTAGGTAGACCTATTCTTTCATCATATAAATGGTGAGCATAAGACGTTCTTTTACAAATAATCTCTATTAATTCATTTGTTTCCTTATATTCACCTACACAAATTAGATCGCCGTTAAAAAGACTAGGATTACTTTCCTTACTCTCTTTCCAAAAAATATTTATTTTCTCTTTTAAGATTTTGGGTAATTCTAATATTTCATCTTTGAACTCTATTTTTATAGTTGTTCCTGCAATAGTCTTTAGCATATCGACACACACTCTCTTCTAGATTAATTTTATATTATCATTTAATATAGGTAAATGCAATAATCTATCTTTTCCTACTATCCTTCTTGCAAGACTTATTAGCAAGTGGTACAATTCTTTAAATAGAGGTGAATTTATGAAGCGATATAAACAAAATGAAATAGAAGAAATAGCAGCGGTTCTAAAAAATGATGGTGTAATTAGTGTTCCTACTGATACTATTTATGGAATTTGTGCTAGAATTAATTCTAGTAAGGCTTATAATAATCTTGTAAAAGTTAAAAATCGTCCTAATAATAAGTCTTTTCCTGTTCTTTGTAAAGATTTAGAACAAATTAAAAGTATTGCTATCCTTGATGATAATGCCCTTAAGTTAATTAAAGCTTTTTTGCCTGGGCCTCTTACTTTAGTTTTAAAGAAAAGGCCTGAAGCTTTTTCATATATCAATAATGCTGGTACAAGAGAAACAGATGAACTTGCGGTTAGAATGATTCCTTCTAAATTCTTAAATGAATTAATAGAAAAAGTTGGAAGTCCTTTATTTTTAAGTAGCGCTAATAAATCTGGGGATGCTGTATGTAAAAATTTAGAGGAAATAGAAAAAGAATGCCCTACTCTTGATGGTATGGTTATTGGTGATGTTTCTTTTGGATAGGCTAGTACTATTGTTGACCTCACTAGTGACGATATAAAAATACAAAGGCAAGGTCCTATTAAAGAAGAACAAATTATGAAAGTTCTTAAAAGATAATATTTATTAATTTCTTAAGTATTAAATCACTTCTTTTATTAATATAGATTAATGAGGAGTGATTTTTTATGTGTTCTTATAATGTTTTATGTGAATATGATAAATCTATTAGTGATGATGAGTTAAAGATAATAATTAATGATAAATTATATAAAATTATTACTACTCTTGAGATGAGTTTAGAATGAAAGAAATTTTTAGAGTAGCGATTTATTTAAGGCTTTCTATTGAAGATAAAGATAAATTAAATAAATTAGAGTCAAGTGAATCTATTAAAAATCAAAGACATATGTTAATGGAGGTTATTAATAATAATCCTAATTATAATTTAGCCTGCGAATACTGTGATGAAGATTTATCTGGTGCCGGTACATATAGACCAGAGTTTGAAAGATTAATTAGTGACTGTGAAAATGGGAAGATCGACATTGTTTTGTGTAAGAGTCAGTCTAGGTTTTCGAGGGATATGGAGATTGTAGAGAGATATATTAATAATAAGTTTAAAGAGTGGAATGTTAGATTTATTAGTTTATCTGATAATGCTGATACAGAAAATCCTGGTAATAAGAAATCTAGGCAGATTAATGGGCTTGTTAATGAATGGTATTTAGAAGATGTTTCTAATAATATTAGAAGTGCTTTTAATTCGAAGATGAAACAAGGTGAGTTTATCTCCCCTTTTGCACCTTTTGGCTATTTAGTAGATAGTAATGATAATAATAAATTAGTTGTTGATAAAGTGGCAAGTTTAGTAGTTAAAGATATTTTTAATTTATATTTAAAGGGGTATGGCTACTCTGCTATTGCAAAACATTTAAATGATAAAAATATACCAAGTCCATCACTTCATAAATATAGACAAGGTATTAAATTAAATGTTGTTAGTAATAAAAAAAGAGATGAAATTAAATGGAATAGTAATGCTATTAAGACAATACTTAAAAATGAAGTTTATTTAGGTAAGCTTGTTCAGGGTAAAAGGACTACTGTTAGTTATAAAAATCATAAGATCATTAATAAAGATAAAAGTTTATGGATAAGTTATCCAAACACCCATGAAGCGATTATTGATAAAGTTACTTTTGATAAAGTACAGTTGGAGATAAAAAATAGGACTAAGCCTAGAGGTAGTAGTACTGTTCATTTATTTTCTTCTAAAGTTTTTTGTTTATGTTGTGGTCATTATTTAAGAAAGAAAAACTCTTCAAAACATGAGTATTTAGTATGCTCTAATAATAGTATCTGCTCTAATAAGTCATCTATTAGATATGATAAATTAGAAAGTATTGTTCTTCTTGAGGTTAATAAACTATTAGATAAATTTTATGATGAAGAGGTATTAAAAGAAAAGTTAAATAAAAAATATAAAGAAATATATAAGGAGAAGTTAGAATCTTTAGAAAGTGAATTAGGTAATATTAATAGAAAAATAGATGAATCTAAAAACTATTTAAAAAACCTTTATAAAGATAAGGTAAATAATGTTATTTCTCTAGAGATGTTTAAGACTTTAGTAAGTAGTTATGGAGATAATAAGGATAGATATTCTAAACAATTAGATGATGTTAATAAAAAGATTAGTATTTATAAAGAGAATATTAAAAGTTTTGATGAGAAAATAATTTCTAAATATAAAAAACTAGATAGTCTTAATAGAGTTATTGTTAATGAGTTTATAGATAAGATTTATATTGGTGAAATTAGAGATAGTATTAGGGTTATAAAAGTAAAGTGGAATTTTTGAAGAAAAAATTAGTCTAACTGTATATTATATTAATAGAGATAGTAAAAAGGAAACGTGATAGATGTCACGTTTTTATATTATCTTATTTTTTACTTAGAATGTAAAATGTTAGGCAACTTTGCAAGAACTCTCTCTAACTAAAAAAGGAATATTTTGAAAGAAAGGAAGTAATTATATATGAAGCAAGATAAAATGCATATTGTAAATAAGTTATTTAACAATGAAACAATTAGAACTGTTTGGGATAATGAAAAAGAAAAATACTATATTAGTGTAGTTGATATAGTTAGAGTTTTGACAGACAGTACTAATCCTAGACATTATTGGAACGTATTAAAAGGTAGGTTAAAAAATGAAGGAAATGAAACAGTCACAAATTGTGACCAGTTGAAATTAAAAGCTCAAGATGGTAAATATCGTTTAACTGATGTTGTTGACATTGAGGGTATGTTTAGAATTATTGAATCAATACCTAGCAAAAATGCTGAACCTATAAAAAATTGGCTTGCTAAACTAGGTAGTGAAAGAATTGATGAAACTTTTAATCCTTCTCTTGCTGTTCAAAGGGCAATTGATACTTATAGAGCTAAAGGGTATGATGAAGATTGGATTATTAAAAGAATTAAAGGTATTCAAGATAGAAAGAAACTTACTGAAGTATGGAAAGATAATGGTGTTGACAGTAATTTAGAATATGCAATACTTACTAACGATATCTATAGAGAATGGTCAGGTATGACTGCTAAAGAATATAAAGAGTTTAAAGGACTTAGAAAAGAATCTTTAAGAGATAATATGAGTGATATTGAAGTATTACTTGCAGATATTGGTGAGATTACAACTCGTGAACTTGCTAAGAAGCATAAACCTTATGGATTAAATGAAAATAGAAAAATTGCTAAAGTAGGAGGTGAGGTTGCTAGTAATACAAGAAAAGATATAGAAGAGAAACTTGGGGAAAATGTTATTAGCAAAGACAATAATCTCAATTATCAATATATAGATGATAATAAGAAGCTAGATTGTACTGTGTCTTAACAATATTCAAACAGTTGCTCTAATCAGGACACTTGCTACTAAACCAGATATATTACTTTTGGATGAGCCTTTTTCAGCACTTGACGCTATGACTAGAGTAATACTTGCCGATGATGTATATAAAATGGTTAAAGAACTAGGCAAAACTGCTATTATGGTTACCCATGACATAGGAGAAGCGGTTAGTCTTGCAGATAAAATTGTTGTACTTACTAAAAGGCCTTGTGTTGTTAAAAATATTTATGATATTAATTATAAAAAACGTTCTACTCCATTTAATAATAGAAAGGCTAGTGAATTTAATTATTATTATGAACTAATTTGGAGAGATTTAGATGTCAAACTTTAGTAGAGAACATAAAGATTTTCTTAAAAAGAAGAAAAAAGAGAAAATTATTGTTATTAGTTTCCAAATATTAATATTACTAGTGTTCATTTTGGGATGGGAGCTATTAGCAAGATTTAATATTATTAATACCTTTCTTTTATCTAGTCCTAGTTTAGTTGCAAAAACTTTAGGAAGCTTATTTACCGATAATGATTTATTAATCCATATAGGTATTACTTTATATGAGACTGTAGTTAGTTTTTTGATCGTTACAATTCTTTCTTTATTAGTATCTACTCTACTTTGGTTTTCTAGAAGATTAGCAAGAATAGTTGATCCTTACTTAACGGTCTTAAATTCTCTACCTAAAGTTGCTCTTGGACCTTTAATTATTATTTGGGTAGGTGCTAGTACTAATTCTATTATCTTTATGGCTTTGTTAATCTCTTTATTTCTATCTATTATAAATGTTTACCATAACTTTAAAGAAACTAATATCAACTATATTACTTTACTTAGAAGTTTAGGTGCTAGTAGATTACAAATATTTATGAAAGCAGTTATACCATCTAATCTATCTAATATTATTAATAATCTCAAAATTAACGTGAGTATGTGCTATATAGGTGTCATTATGGGTGAACTGCTCGTATCGAAAAAAGGACTAGGATATTTAATAATGTATGGTACTCAAGTATTTAATATAGACCTTGTCATTGCTTCTGTTATTGTTCTAGGTGTCTTGGCTTTCTTATTCTATTATCTTATTTGTTTACTTGAGAAGTTTATACAAAAGAAAACTGTTAACTAAGGAGTTAGCAGTTTTTGATATTATTTTATCTCAAAGGTTTATTATTTAATCAATTCCCAATTTTTAAAATATATACATTCTAAATCATCATTAAATTTAATTTCGTATATTCATCAAATTCTTAACTATTTTGTTTCAGAATCTATTCTGTTATTGCGGTATTTCCATCTATTGCTAATAATTTAATATCAATACTTTCTATATCTTTGTTAATTCAATAATCTTTTAACTTATTTAACTACTTTTTTCATATTCTCTGTCCTTGCTATCACTACTTTATGCTTTTAAATTTAATTACATTGTTCTAATACGGTATTCTAAAACCTTACATTTATTATCAAGTGAAAATTTTCCTTCAAACAACTTATCTTTAAATAAGTATGGAGTGAATTTTTGATTTTGATCAAATTGCTTTATTTTTTCCAAATCTTCAAATTTTATCCATTCTAATATTCCTTCTTCTGACGCTGATAATAAATCCCCCTTATAATCATCTGCGGTATATACAAATATAATTCCTTCTGCTGAGTCCTTCCAATAAGATATACCTTGTAGTTTTGGATTAATCAATGTTAATCCTGTTTCTTCATAATATTCTCTAATAATACAATCTAACGGTGATTCTCCTTCTTCGAATTTTCCACCAGGAGGAGCATAGACTTGTCCATATTTTTTAGTGAATTTAATCATTAAAACTTTATTGTCTTTTTTTAAATAACAAGCAGTTGCATTTAAATGAGCAATACGATGCTTTTTAATGGAAAAAACTACACATCCATTTTGTTCAGATTCTTCTTTTGTATAATAATCCCCCTCATAAGTATCTCGTACTACATCCTCAATACTATCATATTTATCCTTAAAATCTTCATCATAGTATTTAGTATAACAATCATACCAATTATTAAATGTTTCAATCTTAGTTACATCAACAATATATTCTTCATCTAAATTTGGAAGTTTTAAAAATTTAATAGTATCTCCAACTCTTACTAACTTTCTTTTTTCATCATTTATACGATATTCCCTCTTTTTCTTTCCAGATTTTAAATCTTCAAAATTAGATTCATATAGTTTCATTATATGTTCCATTGATTACACCTCTATTTTAATATGGTTTTATCTTCTTTTAGTTTTTCAAATATTGGTAAATTACCTTTATAACTCTTAGGAGATATTGGACTTGTATGATATATTGGTAAAATTTTATGTCCATCAACTTCATATATTTTTCCTACTACATCTTGAAATTTATTAAACTTAAAATTAAGTAAGTTTCTGGTTGGAAATTCTCCTAAAGTAATAATTAGCTTTGGATTCAACAATTCAAGTTGTTTTTGCATAATGTTTTTACAGTTTTTAGAACATATTTTTAAATTTTTTCGTTCTAAAGGATAGCATTTTACTGATTCTAAAAAGGTAGTTTCGAAAATATCTCTATTTATAATATCAAAAAGTTTTTGTAAAATAACACCACTTGGTAAGATTTTTCCATTTACATCAGTCCATAATCTATGACTTTTTCTCCAACCATTATTTGCAGGAGCTTCTCCTATAAGTACAATATCATTATTTTTCCCTAAATAAACAGTTCTATCATTAGGGAACTTCTCTACTAACTCGTTACATAAACTACATTTATATACATCATAATCTATTAATAGTAAATCAAGTTTATTTTTTAATTTTTTATATCTTATTTTTGTGTTTTCATTATCTAATATATCACTTCTTGATACTAGATTATAATTAATATAGTCAGGTCCATTTACACCAAATTGTTCTTTTGTTAAATCGATAATTTCATCATCTATAATATTAAAGTAATGACTAATTCCTTGTACATTACATTTTGCAATCTTTCCATCAAAGTAATCGTTTACAATCAAAGAGGTAATAGCACAATGACCTAATGTTTTATTTTCTTCAGTCCATTCGTCTTTTAACTTTGGATAACATGTCTCGCTTGAATAGCAGTCATATAGTAAATTATTAAGTTCCTTTAAAGTCATACATATCACTTCACTTTATTTAATTATAGCATGTATAAATAAAAATCAGAATAATTAATTTACTCTGATTACAAATATTCATCTAATTTATCTGTTTTATATAGTTTAATTTTAAATTTAAGCTTTTCTAAGGCATCTGTCATAGTTTTAATCTTTTCTTCAAGTTTTTCTTGTTCTTCTTCTAATAATTGCTGACGTTTTAGTTTAGTGTTTTCTCCTTCATCATATAAATCAACATACTTTTTTAATACTTCTATAGAAATACCAGCACTACGCATACACTTAATAAACTCTATTCTTCTTAAATCTTCTTCACTATAGTCTCTTATACCACTACTATTTTTCTTAATTGGTCCTATTAGTCCTACTTTTTCATAATACCTTAATGTATCATTAGTCATATTAAATTTTTCTGCTACTTCTTTTATAGTCATTTTATTACTTCCCTTCGTAGTTATATTATCACTTAGAGTATAGTCTAAGTCAATATTTATTTTTGACATAATAATATTGTTATTTCCATATAATAATATTGATAATGAGGTGATTACTTTGGATAAGAAAAGAATTTTGGTACTTGCTATAACTGGTATTCTTATTGTTTTAGGAGGGATAACACTATTTATAAATCATAATTTAGAAAGTAAAGACGAGAAAACTAAAACAATGGTCTCTACTGTGATGAGTGTTGATGATAGTACTTTTACTATTCAGGATAGTAATAATATTATTTATACATTTGGAATTGTTGACAATAATTTATCTGTTGGTGATGTTATTGAACTTGAATATAATGGCTCTTTAAATAAAAATAAAGCTTTACAAGACAGTAAAGTTTTGGGATATAAGACTATTAAGGTTAGTAATGATGAAGAAGGTGTACCTAGTGAGTGGCAGGATAATGGTATTTTTAAGGATTTTTATATCTTTGCTGCTAAGAAGTTAAAGACTATGTCACTTGATGAAAAAATAGCTCAGTTACTACTTGTAAGATATCCTGATACTAATCCTGTTGAAACGTTAAATAAATATCAATTTGGAGGTTATGTCTTTTTTGAAAAAGATTTTAGAGATAAAACTAAACCAGAAGTAAAGGAAATGATTAATAATTTACAAAATGTATCTAAAGTTCCTATATTAACGGCAGTTGATGAAGAAGGGGGAACTGTTGTAAGAGTAAGTAGTAATCCAAACCTTGCTAGTAGTAAATTTGAATCACCAAGAGATTTGTATTTAAGTGGTGGTTTTGATAAGATAAGACAAGATACTATTAATAAAAGTTTATTGTTATCAGAACTAGGGCTTAATTTAAATCTAGCACCTGTTGTAGATGTATCTACTAATTCAGGTGACTATATGTATAAAAGAACTTTAGGAGAAAATACAGAGTTAACTAGTACTTATGCTAAAACAGTTATTAGTGCTAGTAAAGGATTAGGTGTATCTTACACTTTAAAACATTTCCCAGGTTATGGAAATAATTCTGATACCCATACAGGACAGTCTATTGATAATCGTTCTTATGATGATATTGTTAAGAATGATTTACCACCTTTTGAAGCAGGTATTAATGAGGGAGCGGAAGCTGTGCTTGTGAGTCATAATACAGTAACTAATATTGATTCTAGTAATCCTGCTTCACTATCTGTTGATATTCATAATTTACTAAGAAATAAACTTGGCTTTACTGGTATTATTATTAGTGATGATTTAGCGATGGGAGCGGTATCTTCTATTGATAATGTGACTGTAAAAGCGATAACTGCAGGTAATGATTTACTTATTACTACTGATTATGAAGAAAGTTTTAATGATATTAAAGAGGCAGTAAATAATAAAACTATTGATGAAGGATTAATTGATAAATTAGCTTTTAGAGTACTTGCTTGGAAATACTATAAAGGTTTAGTATTTGAAAATCAAAAATAATTAACAACTCGTCTAAACCGACAAGTTGTTTTATATTTTGTATAGTCAAGAAAAGAAAAAGACTTAAGTAAACTACTTAAATCTAATCTAATATATTCTTTAAGACTATTGTCTTTGTTCTACTCATTTCTTTTAGAGTTGTAGATATTCCTTCATTACCAATTCCTGAATGTTTCCAGCCACCGAATGGCATTTCTGCAGCACGGAAGAAACTTGCTCCATTGATAACAGCTCCTCCTACTTCAAGCGCATTAGCAACTTTGAAAGCTGTTTTCATATCACGAGTTAAGATACTTCCACATAGTCCATAACTACTTTGATTAGCTATTTCAATGGCTTCTTCAACAGTATCAAAACTACATATAGGAATAACTGGTCCAAAGATTTCCATATCTTTCATTACGTCCATATCACGTGTAACGTTATCAAGAACTGTTGGTTCTAGGAACGCTCCGTTTCTTCTACCTCCATAGACAAGTTTAGCGCCTTGTTCAATAGTCTTTTTAATTTGATCTTGAACTCTGATAGCGGCTTTTTCATTAATTAAGCAACCAATATCGGCATCTTCTTGCTGTGGCATAGCAACTTTTAATGTCTTAATCTTTTCAACAGCGCGTCTAATAAATTCATCTTTTACATCTTTTTGAACTAAGAATCTTTTACTAGCACAACATACTTGTCCTGTATTATAAAGTCTTCCCCAAACCATTTCATTTATAACTAGGTCCATATCAGCATCATTCATAACGATGAAAGCATCATTTCCACCTAATTCTAGCATAACATGAGTAATATTTTTAGCACAGTTTGCCATTACTTCACTACCAACAGCAGTACTTCCTGTAACAGTCATTAAATTTACCATAGGATGTTTAGCAAGATATTCTCCAGTAGTTGGACCATCACCTGAAATACAGTTGATTACTCCAGCAGGAACACCTGCTTCCATCATTAAATTACAGTATGTATGTAGTGTTAATGGATTATATGTAGATGGTTTAACTATAACACTATTACCCATGATTAGAGCACTTGGAACTTTTTGACCAAATAAGTCACATGGAAAGTTGAAAGGAATAATACATCCTACTACTCCTAGAGGTTCTTGGAAAGTCATTTGAATTGTTTTCTCTTGACCTTTTTCTGTTCCTGCAGGAATAACATTTCCATATTCATGTTTAGCTTTTTCTACATATCCATAAACAAAACTTCTTGTATTTCCTATTTCTCCTCTTGCTTCTTTAATTGGTTTACCTGTTTCTTTAGATAGAAGCTGAGCTAACTCTTCAGCTTTCGCTTCTACTAAATCAACAAATTTATAAAGAATGTCTCCACGTTCGTGCATAGGCATTTTAGCCCAGGCCTTTTGTGCCTTAACAGCCTCTTTTACACACATGTCGACATCTTGTTCTGTAGCATTAGGAACTGTATCTATTAACTCTCCTGTTGCAGGATTAGTTACTTCTATTACTTTTCCATCGCTAGCATCAACTAATCTTCCTCCTATTAGATTCTTCATTTAATCCTCCTTATTCTTCTCCGAAAGCAGTAAATGATAACATTAATCCACCACAAATATTAGCAGAATGTTCATCATAACCATATTCACCGAAAGTAAATACAGTAATAAATGGAACACCGTGGGCTTCTTCAACTAAATTTTTATAAACTTCATCGATTCTATCTCCAATTCCAAGTTTACGTCCTCCGCAGTGAACTAAGAAGTATCCTGCTGGTTCTGTTGATAGTTGACTCTTAACATCTTTTAGAGTAGTTTTAGTAGATTTAATTAATTCATCTACAGTTGCTTCTAATTGAACAATAGCAGTTTTTTCTACTACTTTATTACCTAAATTAATAACATCATCTGTAGTAGTTCTTGTTCCCATATCATCTCCAAACATAGGATGACGAACTACTGTTAAGTTACCTAGAGGATCTTTTACTCCTAATGGTTTAGTAATAGATGCTACTAATAAATTTTGTCCTTTTAATTCACTAGGTTTCTTACCAATCCAGTCTGCATATTTCTTAAGTGCAGATACACCATCGATTTTAACTAGAGTACGATCATTTTTAACTTCTGTAATTAGACCATAGTTTTCAGTATCACGGTAAGCACCTGTATAAGATGTTACGATATCATTATCTGTATAGAAGAAAGCAACGGCAACACCATCTGAAAATACTTGATCATTGCAGAAAATTTTCCAGTTTCCTTCTACTGTATCATCAGCAGCACTTCCTCCAAACATTGGAACTCTACCAATAACATCTTGAATACCCATTAGGTAATCCTCTTCTTCTTTTGGACTTGCTACCATATAGAAATAGTTTGGTGAATAGTTTTCTCCAGCATTTTCAACAGCAGCACGAGCTACTTTACGACCTATTTCCCTAGCATTTTTTCCTGCTTTATGGCAAGCGACACCAATATTCATATTTTTATCATCAAATGACATAAGTCCAGCGAAACCATCTTCACTTTCGATGATTCCATCATTAGTCATTATCATACCACTACTAGTACAACCAATAATTGGAGCGCCTTTCATTGATGACATTGCACCATTTACTACTTCTTCAACATCATCATTACAAGAACAGTACATCATTCCAAGTTTTGGACGCATACCTACATTGGCATTCTTAGCAGCTTCTTTTCCTTTGGCATATGAATCTTTTAGGGTTGAATACCCTACTTTTGTTTTTAACATAAATTTCCTCCCTTTTTATTTACTTCTTTTATTCATAAGCTTCTTTATATAAAGCTAAGATATCTTCTTTTGTTACTTCTCTTGGATTACCACCAGTACAAACATCATTGATAGCTTGGTCTGCAAGTGTTTCTAGTGCATCATATGGAATTCCTATTTCTTTTAATGTTTTAGGAATACCTACAGCTCTTGCTAGATTATCAACGGCATCAGCTACCTTATTAACAGCTTCTTCATCTGTTAAGTTATCCATATCAAGTCCAAACTCACGTCCCATATCTCTAAAACGATCAGGACAAACTTTTCCATTCCATCTTAAGATATGTGGTAAAAGTAGAGCATTAGCAAGACCATGTGGTGTATCAAAATATGCCCCTAATGAATGAGCCATTGAATGAACAATACCAAGTCCTACATTTGAAAATCCCATACCAGCGATATATTGTCCATATCCAACTGCTTCTATAGCATCTTTATCTTTTTCATTAACTGCTTTTTCTAAGTTGTTATAGATTAAGTTCATCGCTTGTTTATGGAACATATCAGTCATTAACCATGCACTCTTAGTGATATATCCTTCCATTGCATGAGTTAGAGCATCCATTCCAGTTGCAGCAGCTAGACTCTTAGGCATTGTAGCCATTAATTCTGGATCAATTATTGCAACCACTGGAATATCATGTGGATCAACACATACCATTTTCTTCTTTCTTTCATCATCTGTAATAACGTAATTAATAGTTACTTCTGCCGCTGTACCAGCAGTTGTAGGTAGAGCGATTAATGGCATACCTGGATTTTTAGTAGATGCTGTGCCATCAAGACTTACTACATCACTAAACTCAGGGTTAGTCATAATGATACTCATACACTTAGCAGTATCAATAACTGAACCTCCTCCTACAGCAATTAAAAAGTCAGCTTTACTATTTCTTAAAACTTCTAATCCTTCATTTACATTAGCGACATTAGGATTAGGTTTAATATCACTATATATTTCATATGGTAGTGATATATTATCTAAAAGTTCTGTTACTTTACTTGTAACATTTGCATCCATTAATGATTTGTCTGTTACAACTAAAGCTTTTTGGTAACCTCTTTCTTTAATTTCATCAATAAGTGATTCTCTTGCATTATAACCAAAGTAAGAAGTTCCATTTAATATGATTCTGTTTGTCATTTGTTTACCTCCCTTATTATCAATTATAACATATATTTCGACAATTTTAAGTGTTTTTCTTAATATTATTATAAAAAAGAAAAAGACTATAGTATTTAAACTATGTCTTCGAAACGTATTTATCCATTATATAAAGTTTCTTTGAATAAATTCTCGCGAATTTTTTGTTTCATTTTTTGATAACGATTATTTAAAAAATTAAAATATGCAGTTTTAAATTGTTCTTCATTTAAATTCTCATCTAACCAATCCAAATCACTTCTAATTGTGAAAGTATATTTTTCTTCTATTTCTTTTATATTTTTAATTTTAGATAAATAATAATCATCATTATATATAGTTTTATCTTTTTTTACCCTGTTATCATACTCTGGAAGCAAGCATAAATTAGCAATTGAGCTTATTGGTAATCTAAACTCATTAGAGTATTTTAAAATTTTTTCTTTCATTAAATTTTTTGGTGCTAAATGTTCAATATCATATTTTGTTTCATCATTTTGATCAGTGGCACTAAATATAGAAGAGTATATTAAATTTAGAATTAATTTTTCTGGTTCTTTAGGTTGAGCAACCTGTTTTTGCTCATTTCTTTCATTATTAATTGTATTATAATATACATCTAATACTTGTTCAAATTCTTCCCAACTTACATTTCGGTTGTAATAATAATTTTCTATAATAATATTATCTAGTTTCTTATCTCCAGAACCTTTCCATTTTTGTCCTAATATATCCATCGCATATATTTTTAAAATATTTTTGTCAAACGTATCCTTCATATCTCTCCACTGTTTATTGAACATTGAGGTATCAATTACTAAATTTTTGACTTCACCTTTGTTATTCAACTCAAAACTTGCATGTCTATTAATAAATACAGTTGCAATTATTGACACAATTTGTAGTTCTGTATGTAACGGATATATCTTAGAAGTAGAACGTTTATTACTCTTAAATTTTGTTCCAGCTCCAAGTCTTTTGTCCACATATTCTATTGCTTCAATTATTCTAGATAAAAATTCCTCTATTGAATGTGTTTCTAGTCCTATAATATTTTTCAAATTAATATTAAGCTTTCTCATATTAGCACTTCTTTGAACTAAACAAGCGTTAATTAAATTAAATCCTATACTTTCAACTTTTGTTTTATCATTTTCATCATAAGTAAATAAATAAGGATATTTCTTACTAATCATTTTTCCAAAGCCAAATACAAGTTCAAAAATATTTACTTCTTTTTTCCTAGTAAGTTCTGTTGGATTATAATCTTCTAATTCCATATCTTCATCAAGCATATTTTCATATCTATCGCGATTATTATTAATTATTTCGTCAAATTTAGTATTTTCAAGTTTCACTAAATCTTGTGCCCATGTTGCAGCATATATTTGTTGTTTTGTAAGTTTAGCACCTTGTGAATTTATTCTCTCAAAAATTTCTGGTAATAAGCTTTCATCTCCCTCATAAATAAGTGCTGGGATTTGCATGTTGGAAATATTGGCACATACATCTTGAAATTTACTAAATATTGATTTTATCAATTTTTTTATTTCATCTTTATTATCATTAGCTGTTGGCCATACTTTTATTATTTCATCTACCAAATCTCCATATTGCATTCTTTGAACATCTTGCATAGTATGATGTTCATTTACAATCCAAGCTTTAATTATATCTATAAGTTTACTTTTTATTTCACTTCTACTACCAACAATATTAAAATAATCTATTATTTTATTAATTTTATCTTCATCTAAATTTTCATCATTAAAGAACCTAGCCGGATTTTTAATAAATTCAATTATAGTTTTACTTCTTTGTAAGCCATCAATAATTTGTCGCCTATTATCATTTTCATATAGCAAAATTGATCCAAAAGGAAAACCCTTGTTCATAGAATCAATTAGTTTATCTTTTTGACTTTTTTGCCATACTGCTCCTCTTTGATATTTTGGAACTGTTATTTTATTATTCTTTATATCATTACTTAATTTTTCTATAGAATATTCTGTCATTTTCCAATTACCCATTTTACTTCTCTCCTTAAATTAATTTACAATTTTATGATAAATATTTAATATTTTAGTTATTAGTTGATTTAAAAACCAAAAAGACACTTTTTAAATACTAATTATTAGATTCATGTGATATTTCTTCAATAGTTTTATTATCGGAGTTAAGTAGGGCCATACTAGTCCAACTTGATGTTAAGCCATAATCAATATAGATAAGTTGTCCTGACATATAAGAGCAAATATCACTTCCTATGACTACCATAGGATATCCCATATCTTTTGGTTCTGCTGCATAACCATTCCAACTTTTTAGGAAGATATTTTCAATCATTGCTGCTCCTTCTTCGGCATTACCTGTAGGACTTGTCGATTTGTTAAAGTCATCGGTTAATCCTGTAGTTGTATCTCCTGGATTAATAGCATTTATTCTTATTTTTCTTCCAATAAAATCTTGACTCATACATTTATAAGTGACATAAGAAAGTAAGCATTGTTTAGCAAAAACATAAGAACTTTCTATTTCTTTAGGATGTTCTTCATACCATCTCATCGCTTCATCCCAAGTTTTCAAATTGATTAGTTCAACGGCCTTAGGATATACTTGTTGCCAACCAAAACCACCAACTGAAGCGATATAAGTAACTGATCCATGATCTTTAATTCTATCTAGTAACTTTTCAGTCATATACTTTTGACTATAGAAGTTTACTTTTTGAACTAATAGTTCTTTCCCTTTAAATCCTGCGATACCATGGCATAAGAATAAGGCATCAATTTGTGATGGTAAATCGTCAATTACTTTATCAATTTCTTCTTTGTTACTTAAATCAGCTTTATAGGCCTTCTTTACAGGTAAATCGATAGGATTAATGTCAATAGCATAAACTTCTGCACCTAGTTCTAGTAAAAGTTCAGTTGCTGCTTTACTCATTCCTGAAGCAGCTCCTGTGATTACAACAGTCTTTCCAACATATCCAAATAATTTTTTTAAATCCATACTTTTATCTATCTTCCTTTCTACTTTGCATTATTATTGTAACACTAAAAAGGAATATTATTTTAAAAGTTTAAAAAGTTAGACTTTAATTTACACAGTTTTTATTGTAAAGGAGTTGTTGATAAACTATTTAGGTAATAGTCAGCTCTTCTACCTAACTTATAAGCATAGTAACCTGCAGCAGCAATCATAGCAGCATTATCGGTACAATATTTCATCGGTGGGATAGATAGATGAATATTATTTTCTTTACACATATCACTTAAAGCATCTCTTAAAATAGAATTTGCAGCAACTCCTCCTGCTACTATTAAATTATTAATATTATTATCTTTTAGAGCTTTCTTAGTTTTAGAAACGATACTTTTAACAGCAACATCTTGAAAAGAAGCAGCAAGATCAGCTTTATTTATTTTATTACCTTTTTGCTCTTCGTTATGATTTAAATTTATAACTGCACTTTTTAATCCGCTAAATGAAAAATTATATGAATCGTCATTTAAAGGAATAGGCAATTTATAAGTAGGTTTTCCTTCTTTAGATAATTTATCTAACTTAGGTCCTCCAGGATAAGGTAGATCCATTACTCTTGCTACTTTATCATAACACTCACCTATCGCATCATCTAATGTTCCTCCTAGTTTTTCAAAATTAAAGTGATCTGCCATTTTAATAAGTTCAGTATGACCGCCACTAACAACAAGAGCGATTAGAGGAAATTTTAGCTCTTCTACTAAGCTATTAGCATAGATATGCCCTGCGATATGATGAACAGGTACTAAAGGTTTATTATAAATATAACTTAGAGTTTTTGCTGCTTCTAAGCCAACTAAAAGGCTCCCGATTAAACCCGGTCCATATGTTACAGCGATAGCAGTTATATCTTCTAATTTCATATTTGCTTTTTTTAGGCAATCTTCTATAACTATAGTTATATTTTTAACATGTTCCCTACTTGCTATTTCAGGTACTACGCCTCCAAAGTTTTCATGAATGGCTATTTGGGTAGCAGTACTAGTGGCAAGTTCAACAGTACCATTTTTAACAATAGAACAACTAGTCTCATCACAACTACTTTCAATTCCAAGTATATATACATCTTTCATATTATCACTTCCATGTCTCGCTCTTATTTTAACATAAAAGACTCTTTTTTTAAAGATTAAGAGTCTTTATTAATTAATTTCTTTTCCATTAAAATACCATTAGTACCATTATAATATTTTTCTCTAATACTAATTATTTCAAAGCCATATTTTTTATATAAATTAATCGCTGCTATATTATTTTCTTTAACCTCTAGAGTTATATTATTAATGTTAGTATTTTCATACTTTTCTATTAAATATTTTAATAGCTTTTCTCCAATACCTTTTTTTCTTTTATCAAAAACTACCTCAAACTGTTCTATTTCTATTCTGTCATAGATAAGACTATATAAAAGAAAGCCAATTATTTTATCTTTTTCCACATAAGTAATTATTTTTAAGTAAGGGTTTGTGGAAAACTCTTTTTTAGTTAACTTATAATTAAAGTTATCCACAGTATCTTGTGGATAACTATTATATTCTTTAATCATAATCCAGCTTTTTCCTCAGCTTCTGTCTTTTTTAAATAGATTGGATTAACTAAATGAGGATTAACATCTTCACTATTTTCAAAATATTTAACTATTTTTAAGATATTAGGATCATAATTTTCTTTTCCTATTTTTATATCATTATTACTAATAGCGATAACATTACCTAAGTCATTAGCTTTTTCTAATAAATCTTTTAATTCTATATGAGAATCTTCTATAACAGGATTATTATCTTTATCATATATTGCTCCATAAACATAGCCTCTTCTTGCATCTATTAAAGGCATTTTATAACTATCTTTATCACAAGATATAGCCATGGCCGTTAAACCTGATATAGGGGTAATATTTATATTTAGAGCCCAAGCAATTGTTTTGGCTATGGTAATGCCTATTCTAATTCCTGTAAAAGAACCTGGACCATTTACTACTATTATTTTATCTAAATCTTTTGGAGTAATATTAGCTTTATCAAATAATTCTATTACTTTAGGTAAAGCTTCTTTAGATAAATCCTTTTCATATTTTCTCTTAACCTCAGATATTAGCTTATCGTCAATAACAATACCACTATATAAATAATCACTGGATGTGTCTATATATAAGACTCTCATAGTACATCCTCACATAGTTCTTCATACTTAGAACCATATGGTGTAATTGTTATAATTCTTGTATCTTCATCTTCATTTGATAGTCTAAACTTAATTTCAAGACGTTCTTCTGGTAAATAATCTTTAATCATGTCAGCCCATTCGATGATACAGATACCACCTTTATTATAGTAATCTTCTATCCCAATATCATCTACTTTACCGTCTAAACGATATACGTCCATATGATATAGTGGTAATTCTCCACTTGTATATTCTTTTATAATATTAAAGGTAGGAGAAGTTATTTCTTCTTTGACTTCTAGCGATGAAGCAAAACCTTTAGTAAACATAGTTTTACCACTTCCTAGATCACCTATTAGACAGATAACCATATTAGGAAATTTCTCTGATTCAATATTTTGTGCCAATTCAACTGTTTCACTTTCACTGTAACTAGTTATTTTATAGTTGTTCATAATTATCTCCTCTTTTCTATCTAGTTCATTATAGCAAAGGAGATTATAGTTTTTCAAGATGTTTAGTAATTTTATTTTAATTATTTATTTGTAGTTCTAGATGCTCATTATCAGAGATTAATGGTGTATTTAAAATTCTGAATTTTTTATCATTGAAAAATAAATATCTTAACTCATCAAAGTTCTTATTAGGGTCTAACATTAAAGCCGCAAGATCATCTAAATCTTTTAAGTCTTCTTTAGTAAGATTAAAGAACTCATTATCATCATCTATATAACTAGGCATGAAAAGGTAAGATATTTCATCTCCCATAAGAGCATGAAAATCAAAGAAAAGAGTGTATGCTAGCATATTTAATCCTTGAAAGGATGAGCCATGTACATACTTATTTATATCATCTTTACCACTTCTAACATTAAGCCAAATTTCGGCAATCCAAGAAAAATTTTTATGAGGCATATCTGTGTGATCTGTACCACTATCAGGATCTGGATCGCAAGTTATCCACCTATTCTCAATTTCATTATAATATTCTATAATCCAGTGATCTATATACTTGCCGTCATTGGTAAAGTAGGAAGCAAAACCACTACGAACCCTACATGGTATTCCTTTCGCTTTTAGAATAGATGCTAGTAAAACTGCTACATAACGACAGGTGATTACTACTTTATGTCTTATTTCTCTATTTTTAGTAAAACCTCTTTCATCTTGTCTAAATAGTTCTGCTGTTATGGCAGGGGCAGTTAGTAAGATATCATCATGGCTAATGTATTTCCACCAAGGATACTCTTCAGAAACATGATCGTGGCTTTTACCTGTTTCTAATTGTTCTTTTCTACTTCTCCTTAACTCAGTTCTATGAATTGTTTGTGATAAAATTAAATCTGTTAACTCTTCCATATCATCAGGTAAACCTTTATAGTACTCTTTATATGGCTCATAATTAGTATACATACTAGTTTTTAAATAAAACTTTAATATTTCTTCATTCATAAAAATAACCTCCACATTTATTATAGAGGTTTAATATATTTAAATCTTTACTTTTATACAATGAAAAAAGTCAGGTTAAAGGGAACCAAATTTCTACATAATTATCATAATATATTTCAAGATAGTTTTTTTCTTTTAATTTATAGTTTAGACTAGGTAAGTAGATATCTTCTGTATTATTTATATAGTTATTAATATCAAGAGCTTTAAACGAGGCGCTCGTAATTACAAACCAGCTTGAAGAAGAAATAGTAAATCTTGAAGCATTGGCCCATTTTTCTTCTAAACCAATGTGATAATAAAATTCTTCAGTATTATTCTTTATAAGTTCTGATATTCCATAACGTTTTTTAGTATTTTTAAATTCTTTATTTTCAGTTTTTATACTTTCCCAAAAGTTTTCAATAAAACTAGAGTTATTATTGATAGGAAATAATTTTTTTATAGTATATAAAGTAAATTTTTTATTATATACAATCTTATATTTTATATCATCTTTATTTGTATAATTGGATTTAAAATGTAGAGCTGGATAAATTTTAGATGCCTTACCATTCTTAACTTCTTTTGGCGTTACATTATGAAAAGATATAAAACTTCTTGTAAATGATGAAGGATTTGTATAGCCATATGTGTTAGCAACATCAATTACTTTCATGTTATTACGTAAGTCTTTCGCTGCTAAAGTTAATCTCCTATATCTTACATATTCTTTCATTGTAATTCCTGTCAAAAGTTTAAATAATTGTTCAGCAATATAAAGATTAGTTCCTAAAATTTTTGCAGTATAGTTATAATCTATTTTCTCTTTTAGATTATTTTCTAAATAGTTCATAACTTCGTTTAGTTGTTTATATATATTCATAAAATAACACCTCAATATTAGTATAACAAAAAAAGACTTGCCTTTTAAGAAAAGTCTTTTATAAACAAAAAAAATTCTTGGCAACTTCCTATTTTCGCATACACTATCGTCGGCGTTAGAGTGCTTAACTTCTGTGTTCGGGATGGGAACAGGTGTACCCACTCTGCTATCGTTACCAAGAAAAAT
>CALVQK010000011.1 GCA_944358305.1 uncultured Bacilli bacterium
TGAAACATATAAAGAAAGTATGTGATTTAATATAGAGAAGTACTGTAATTATTTCCCGGGAAATAATTTATAAAGAAAAACTTAAATTTTTATATTATCTATACAATGTTCCACGTGAAACATATGAAGAAAGTATGTGATTTAATATAGAGAGGTACTATTATTATTTCCCGGGAAATAATTTATAAAGAAAAGCTTAAATTTTTATATTATCTATACAATGTTCCACGTGAAACATATAAAGAAAGTATGTAGTTTAATATAGAGAAGTACTGTAATTATTTCCTGGGAAATAATTTGTAAAGAGAAGTTTATATTTTTATATGATCTATACAATGTTCCACGTGAAACATATAAAGAAAGTATGTGATTTAATATAGAGAAGTACTGTAATTATTTCCCGGGAAATAATTTATAAAGAAAAACTTAAATTTTTATATGATCTATACAATGTTCCACGTGAAACATATAAAGAAAGTATGTAGTTTAATATAGAGAAGTACTGTAATTATTTCCCGGGAAATATTTTGCAAAAAAATAATGTTTTTCTTTACAAAAGATATGCATTTCTTATATACTATTATTGTGCAATAAATTAGTTTGGAAACAGGTCAGGATGGAAACATAGCAGCCTTAACAAATTTAATTTATGTGCACTTTTTTTGTGGGGTGATTTTATGAATGATTATGATTACATGTTAATAGCTTTGAAGGAAGCTAGAAAAGCTTATGCCAATGACGAGGTTCCAGTAGGTGCTGTTATTGTGCAAAATAATAAAATTATTGGTAAAGCTTATAATAAAAAAGAACAAAATAAATGTGCACTTTTACATGCTGAACTTATTGCAATAGAAAAAGCTTGTAAAAAAGTAAGTAACTGGAGATTAGTTGATTCTACTATATATGTAACATTGGAGCCATGTCCAATGTGTGCTAGTGCTATTAAACAAAGTAGAATTAAAAAAATAGTGTATTTATTTGAAAATAGTAATAGTGATACCAAGAAAATTGTTGAAATGATTGCGAATTCTAGAGATTCAAATCAACCTGTGGAAAAAGCAAAATTGGATATTTCTAAATTTTCTGTTTCTGATCAAACTTTGATAAGCTTATTTTTTCAAAAAAAGAGATATTGAACAAATGTTTTATATATTATTTTTTTGCTTTGTTTGTTATACTAATTGTGTTAAGTGAGGTGATACATATGTATCAAGCTTTGTATCGTAAATATAGGCCTACTATATTTGAAGATGTAGTCGGTCAAAATATAGTTGTTAATACTTTAAAAAATGCGGTAATTTATAATCATATAAATCATGCTTATTTGTTTTCAGGACCTAGAGGTACAGGAAAAACTACAATTGCGAAAATATTTGCTAGATCAGTTAATTGTTTGGATCCAGTGGATGGCGTTGCCTGTGGAAAATGTAAAAATTGTTTATATTCTTTTTCTCAAGAATGTATGGATATTATAGAAATAGATGCCGCTTCTAATAATGGTGTTGATGAAATAAGAGAACTTAGAAGTAAAGTTAACATTTTACCTAGTGAATTAAAGTATAAAGTTTATATAATTGATGAAGTTCATATGTTATCAATCGGAGCATTTAATGCTTTGTTAAAAACTATAGAAGAGCCACCTGAACATGTTATTTTTATATTGGCTACAACGGATCCACAAAAAATTCCAGCTACTATTATTTCAAGGTGTCAATGGTATGCTTTTAAAAAGATAAGTAATGAAGATATTGTAACTAGACTTAATGAGATAGTTGAAAAAGAGAATATTAAAATAGAATCTAATGTCCTTTTGAAAATAGCACATGCTTCTGATGGTGGATTGCGCGATGCTATTGGTCTTTTAGATAAACTTAGGGCTTATAGCAATGAGAATATAACTTTAAATGATTTTTATGAGATAAATGGTGAGATTAATGAAGAAGAACTAAAAAAGCTTGAAAATTTGATTTTTTCTTTAGATATTAGTGGTGTTCTTGCTATTATTGAAGAATATTATTATAATGGTAAAAATTTAATTCAAGTTGTTAAGCAATTAATGCTTCTTATTAAAGATGAACTTTTTGAACATTATATAAACAATAATGCACTTCTTTATGATGAAAATAAATTGGTTGATTTTCTTAATCTTTTGAATGAACAATTGGTAGAAATTAAAAAAGCAGATGATGTTAGATTGTCAATAGAGATTTTTTTATTACATTACATCAATGATCAGAAGAAAAACGAAACATCTTCTGTGGTAAATTCCACTCCTGAAGATTTAGAAAAAGTTAATTTAAAGAAGTTTTCTAAATCTAATGAAAGTAAAAAAACTATTTCCACAGAAAAAGTGGAAAAACAAGAAACTTCAACTGCTTTATCGACAGAGGCTGTGCAAAAAAATAATGAGCAAATGAAAGAATATGAAGAGTTGATGTTAATAAGAAGTAAAAATACTATGATAGAAGCTTTAAAAGATGAATTAAATATAGAAATAAAAAATCTTGAAAAACTTAACGATTATACTTTTGATCCTAACTTTGGTTATTTAGCATGTGAACTTCTTGACGGAAAAGTAAGAGCTTCTAGTCCTAAAAATATTATTATTAGTTATGACTATGAAGGATTAGTCGATAAATTAAGTGATCACTTTAATAAATTAAATGAATTTTACAATGAAAAGACAGGCTCATCTAAGAAAATTGCTTTTATTACAACAACAAAATGGAATGAGTTAAGAAGTGAGTATGTTAGTCTTCATAAACAAGGTAAACAGTTTACTTATCAGGAAGAACCTGTATTGAATACTTTAAAAGAAGATGATAAAATAAATAGTGAATCTGATGATTTAATTAATAAAACAATTGAGATGTTTGGCGATTTAGTTGAAGTAGAATAGAAAGAAGGAATAATTATGAATATACAAGCAATGATGAAACAAGCTCAAAAGCTACAAAGTGATATGATGAAAGCTAAAGATGAAATAGATAAGATGGAATTTTCTAGTACTAATGGTTTAGTAACAGTTAAAATTAATGGGAAAAAAGAACTTTTAGAAGTTAATATAGAAAATGATTCTGATTTTTCAAGTGATGATTTAGAAATGCTTCAAGATATGATTGTAATTGCTACTAATGATGCGATGAAACAAGTTGATAAAGTAACAGAAGAAAAAATGGGACGTTTTAGTTCAGTTCCAGGGTTGTTTTAATGTATCCTGAAAGTTTAAAGAGTTTAATAGAAAGTTTTGAGAACTTTCCAGGTATAGGAGAAAAAACCGCTGAACGTATGGCTTTTTCTGTTTTGAATTTTGATGAAGATAAATTTAAATTATTACAAGAAAATTTAGAGGACGTAAAGAATAACATTCATCCTTGTAAGATTTGTAATTCTCTTACTGATAAGGAAATATGTTCAATATGTGGATCTGATTTAAGAGAGAAAGAAACTATTTTGGTAGTTGAAGATTCTAAGATAGTGTTTCTTTTTGAAAAACTTGGTACTTATAAAGGAATGTATCATGTTATAAATGGTCTTATTTCTCCTTTAGATGATATTAATCCTGAAGATATAGGTCTTGATAAATTATTGGATAGAGTAAAAAAAGAAAATATTAAGGAAGTTATTTTGGCTTTAAAACCTAGTGTAGAAGGTGAAATTACATCTTTATATATAAAAAAAATATTAGAAGGAATGAATATAGTTGTTACAAGGCTTGCCAGTGGTGTTCCAATTGGTGCTGATATGGAATATATTGATACTCTTACACTTGAAAGAGCTTTGGAAGATAGAAAAGAAGTTTCATAATACAATAAGCCTTTTCATATAATTTAATGGGTGAAGGCTTTTGAAAAAACTATGGCAATGTTTAAAAAAAATAATAATTAGTGCTTTTATATTATATGGATATAATTTAATTGCAACGAGATTTAATTTAGTTATTCCAATTAATGTTTTTACAGTAGGTTCAGTTAGTATATTAGGTTTTCCAATGCTATTTGTTTTAGTTTTATTAAAAGTATTAATGTTTTAAGAGGTGGATGCAGTAATGAATTTAGATGTTGAGTCTTTGCAGCCTAAATTTTATAATCAAATAACTAAAGCCCTTAATAAGGGCTTTTTGTCTCATGCTTATTTAGTGGAAACTAATAATAATAGTATTGATGTAGTAAAAAAATACATTCTTTTTTTAGTACAAAAAATATATGAGGATTCATATAAAAATAGTGATGTTACTATTCCTTTAGATAAATTGTTTCATTTAATTGAAAATAAAGAGTTTCCTGATTATATAGAGATTAACCCTGTTAATAATCAGATAAAAAAAGAACAATTATTGTTTGTTAGAGAAGAGTTTTCGAGTAAGTCATTATATAATACAAGAAAAGTATATGTTGTTTATGAATGTGAGAAAATGAATATTAGTGCCTCTAATACAATATTAAAATTTTTAGAAGAGCCTAGTGAAGGTGTAGTAGCTATTTTTGTTACTAGTAATCAATATAATGTTTTAGATACTATTAGATCTAGGTGTCAAATTATGAGTCTTAAATATGAAGAAAATGATGAGATAGCTTTTTCTGATGATGTTCTTAGTTTTATTAATGATATTAATAAAAGAAAAGATAGTGATTTGTTGTTGAACTTTAATTATTATAATAATAATTTCTTTAAAGATAAGGTAACTGCAATTGCATTTATAAAAGATTTACTTAGCTATTATGAAATAATGTTAAATAAAAATGATAATAATAATTTAGAAGAGATAGTTTTAATAGTCTCTGTTCTTGATGATGCCTTGAATAAGTTGAAATATAATGTTAATATGAAATTATGGATTGATAATTTATTAATTTCACTTATGGAGGTGTAGTTATGAAATTATTAAAGATTTCTTATATAGATGAATTATTTAGTAATTATGATTATATAGAATATCCTGTAAATACTTTTTTTAAGGTAGGTTGGGATATTATTGTTAATAATAATGATTTACTTAAAATTGCGTCTGTTGTTAGCATAGAAGATCTTGATGATATTGATATAAAATCAAAGTTTGTTAGAGTTGCTACAAAGAAAGATAGAGAACAACATAATAAAAATAGAGAAGAAAGTATGAAAGCTCTTTCTTTTGCTTCTACTAAATCCTTAGAATTAGACTTAGATATGCATTTTATTTCATCATTTTATACTTTTGATAGAAAACAATTGTTTTTTTCTTATGTTGCAGATAATAGGATTGATTTTAGGGAACTTGCAAAAATTTTGGCACAAAAATATAAAACAAGAATTGAACTTAGGCAAGTTGGTGTTAGAGATAGAGCGAAAAAAGTAGGTGGACTTGGTCCTTGTGGCTTATTTTTATGTTGTAGTACATTTTTAACTGATTTTACTAGTGTTTCAATTAATATGGCAAAAAATCAGTTTTTGGCTTTAAATCCTACTAAGATAAATGGACTTTGTGGTAGACTTCTATGCTGTCTTAATTATGAAGATGAAGTTTATACTGAATTAAAAAAAGGATTACCTGCGATTGGCAATTTAGTTGAGACTAATGAAGGATTAGGAAAAGTTGTAGAAGTTGATGTTTTTAAAAGAACTTATAAAGCTGAGATTAAAGAAAAAGGTATATTGGAGTTTGCTGTTAATGAATAATAAAAGTATGGAATTTTTGTATAATGGTGTTACTAGGACTATTTACTATGATAATGAACATTTTAGTGTAACAACTGATAATCTTGCTCTTGCTAATTTTATTAAGATAAAAAATAAAGATAAGTTGTTAGTTGAGTTTGGAAGTGGACTTTTAACAATTCCCTTGCTTCTTTCTACACGTACTAATATTAAAATGATAGGAATAGAAAAAGATAAACAAGCTTGTTTACTTTCTAATATGTCAGTAAAATCTAATAATTTAGAAAAAAATGTTAAAGTTATTAATGATGATATTTTAAATATAAAGAATTATTTTGATATTAATAGTATTGATATTATTGTTTGTAATCCGCCTTATTTTCTTTTAAATAATGAATCTATTCTTAGTAATAAAGATTCTTTAAAAATGGCTAGGCATGAAGTTAGTATGACATTTGATGATGTAGCTTTTCTTGCCAAAGTTTATTTGAGGGATGGAGGTAGTTTATTTATAATTCAAAGGGCTAGTAGACTTTTTGAAATTAGAGATACTTTAGTTAAAAATAATTTAGCTATTAAAGAAATTCAGTTTATTTATCATGATTTAAATACAAAATCAAAACTTGTTTTGATAGAAGCTAGGAAAAGTGGTAGTGAACATGATTTGAAAGTATTAAAACCTATAATTTTAAAGGAAGGTGATGTTAATGAGTGATAAGCCTAGTTTATATTTAATACCTACACCTATTGGTAATTTAGATGATATTACTATTAGAGCTTTAAAAACTTTAGAACTTGTTAATATAATACTTTGTGAAGATACTAGGGAGACTTCTAAACTTTTAAGTAAGTATAATATTAAAAATAAGTTAGTAAGCTGTCATGAATTTAATGAAGATAAGATGAAAGATAAAGTTTTAAATTATTTGGAAAGCGGTTTGAATGTAGGGCTTGTTACAGATCAGGGAACTCCTTTGATTAGTGATCCTGGTTATAAAGTAGTTGAATTTATTGCTAATCATGGCTATAATATAGTGAGTTTGCCTGGGGCTACTGCATTTGTTCCGGCATTGACAATATCTGCTTTAGCACCTTCTCCTTTTACTTTTTATGGCTTTCTTAATGCTAAGAAGAATAAACAATTTAAGGAACTAGAATCTTTAAAAAATCATCCTTATACTTTAATATTTTATGAAGCACCTCATAGATTGATAGAAACTTTGAATAATATTAAAGAAATTTTTGGAGATAGGAAGGTTTGTGTAGTTAGAGAAATATCTAAAAAGTATGAACAGGCAGTTAGAGGTAAAATTAGTGAAGTAGTAGAAACTGATTTTCCTATTAAAGGTGAATTTGTTATTGTGGTTGAAGGTGCAAATTTAGAATTTGATTTTAATAGTATGAGTATAGTAGATCATGTTGATTTTTATATAAACGATGGTAATACTAAAAATGATGCAATTAAGTTAGTAGCAAAAGAAAGAGGTATTCCTAAATCTATTATTTATAAAGAATATCTAGAAAAGAAGAAATAAATTATTTCCCGGGAAATAATTTTGGAAAAGAGGTAACATTATGAAACTAGTTATTGGTCTTGGTAATAAAGGTAAACAATATGAAAATACGAGACATAATATGGGCTTTATGTTAGTAGATAGATACTTGCAATATAAAAATATTCCTTTAAAATTCAAAGAAAAATTTAATGCTATGTATATAGAAACTAATATTAATGGTGAAAAGGTTATTTTTATTAAGTCAATGACTTATATGAATAACTCTGGTGTTGCTGTTCAGGCTTTTGTTTCCTTTTATAAGTTAAGTTCTTTAGATATTTTAGTTATAAGTGATGACTTAGATTTGGATTTAGGTAAGTTTAGACTTAGAAGTAATGGTAGTAGTGGAGGACATAATGGCCTAAAAAGTATTATTTCTCATCTTGGAACTGATAATTTTAAAAGACTTAGAGTAGGAATTTCTAATGATAAGGAAAATGTTATTGATTATGTTTTATCTAAGTTTAGCAAGAATGATTTTGAGAAAATAAATGAATTGTTTGATGTTTTAGTTAAAGTATTAGATGATTATTTTGTTATGGATTTTACTTCTTTAATGAGTAAGTATAATGGCTATAATAAAAAACGGTGATAATTATGAAAATATTAGATAATCTTTTTGATAAAATATATAGTGAAGATGTTGCTCTTACAGGAATGACTGAAGAGCTTTTTGCCGTTTATGTGGATAAACTTTATGATAATAAGAAAAATATTTTAATAGTTACTTCTAACTTGGTAGAATCTAATAGTTTATATAGAAGTATTAGTAATTATACTGATAATGTCTATTTGTTTCCTATGGATGACTTTTTAACTAGTGAAGCGATGGCTATTAGTCCTGATTTAATGGTTACAAGACTTGAAACATTAAAAGAAATAAGTAGTGATAGACCTTCTATAGTTATTACTAACTTAATGGGCTATTTAAGATATTTACCTTTAAAAAAAGAATATTTAAAGGGTAAACTATCTTTAAAAGTAAATAATGAGATTAGTCCTAAAGAGTTAGTTGAAAAGCTTATTAATATAGGTTACGAGAGAACAACTTTAGTTACGAAGACAGGTGAAATTGGGGTTAGAGGTTTTGTTATAGATATTTTTCCTTTAGGAGAATCTAATCCCGTAAGATTAGAATTTTTTGGTGATACAATAGATTCTATTAGATATTTTGATGGAAAAAGTCAAAAGTCATTAAATGAAATAAAAAGTATTGATATATATCCTTTTACAGAAATTTTTTCTAATAATAAAGATATTGAAGAAGAAAAGAGAAGTACTAAATATTTAAAAGAATATGGTAGTGTTGATAATATTGGTGGTTATTTAGACAATCATGTAACGATTTATAAAGATAAAAGTTCAATGTTAGTTAATTATAAGCAGATATGTACTGATATATTGGAATATAGGGAAGAAAAGGATGTAGATTTTAAGGGCAGTTATATGTTTTCTTTTGATGACATTTATGAAAATAATGCCCTACATTATTTAACTGTCGATAATTTAGATAACACTTTACAAGTAATAGATTTTAAGAGTAGAGAACTACCTTTATTTAATGATGATATAGAAGGCATTACTAAGTATATTAGAGAAAAGTTATATGCTAATTATACAGTTATAGTATGTTTAAAGGATTACCAGTTACATAGTTTTAGAAGCAAATTATCTTTACCTATGATGGATACTACTATGGATGAAGTGTATCCTAATAAACTTAATTTAGTTTCTTTTAGTCTAGATAGCGGTTTTGAATATAAAAATTATATTTTTTTAACAGGAAGAGAGTTATTTAAGAATAATGAGAAAGTTAAGAAGTATAAGACTAAATTTAAATATAATACAAAGATAACTGATTTGAATAAATTAGAGATTGGAGATTATGTTGTTCATCAAGTTCATGGTATTGGTATATATAATGGTTTAAAAACTTTAAGTCAGCAAGGAGTACTTAAAGATTATATAGAGGTTTTGTATCAAGGTAATGATAAGCTTTATATTCCAGTAGAAAAAATTGATATGCTTTATAAATATACTGGTAAAGAAGGGGTTAGACCTACGATTTATAAACTTGGTGGCAAAGAATGGGAAAAGGTTAAAGCAAGGGTTAAAAGTAAAGTCCAAGATATGGCTAATGATTTACTTAGAGTGCAAGCAGAGCGTGAAAGACAAAAAGGTTTTTCTTTTTCTCCAGATGGTGCGATGCAACGGGACTTTGAAGATGCTTTTCCTTATACTGCTACTAATGATCAATTATTGGCAGCTAAGCAAATAAAGGAAGACATGGAAAAAATATCACCAATGGATAGATTACTAGTAGGCGATGTTGGCTTTGGTAAAACAGAAGTTGCTTTCAGAGCAGCCTTTAAAGCGATTATGGATAATAAGCAAGTACTATTTTTATGTCCAACAACGATTCTTTCTAGTCAACATTATAAAAATGCTCTTGAAAGATTTAAAGATTTTCCTGTTAATATTGGTCTTTTAAATAGATTTACTACTACTAAAGAAAAAAATAGGATTGTTGAAAATTTAAAAAATGGGACAATGGATTTAGTTATTGGCACACATAGAATTCTTAGTGATGATATTAGACCTAAAGATTTAGGACTATTAATTATTGATGAAGAGCAAAGATTTGGGGTTAAACATAAAGAAAAGATTAAACAGTATAAGAGTACTATTGATGTTTTAACTTTAACAGCTACTCCTATTCCTAGAACTTTACAAATGTCAATAGCAGGTCTTCGAAGTTTATCTTTAATTGAGACGCCACCTGCTGAAAGGTATCCTATACAAACCTATGTTATAGCTTATAATAAACAACTGATTAAAGAAGCGATAATGAAAGAGATGTCTCGTGATGGTCAAGTATTTCTTTTATTTAATAGTGTAGAAAATATTGAACAGGAAGTTATGAAAATAGAAAGTTTAGTTCCTAGTGCTAGAGTAATTTATGCTCATGGTAGAATGGATAAAAATAAAATAGAAGATGTAATGCAATCTTTTATTGATCATGAAGCGGATGTTTTAGTTTGCACAACAATAATAGAGACAGGTATCGATATTCCTAATGTTAATACATTAATCATTTTAGATGCGGATAGGTTTGGTCTTGCACAACTATATCAGATTAGAGGTAGAGTTGGTCGTAGTAATAAAATTGCTTACTGTTATTTAATGTATCAGGAGCATAAAGTATTAACAGAAACGGCAGAAAAACGTTTAAAAGTTATTAAAGAATTTACAGAATTAGGTAGTGGTTTTTCTATTGCAACTCGTGATTTGTCTATTAGAGGAGCAGGAGATATTTTAGGTAGTAAACAAGCAGGATTTATTGATAGTGTGGGAATTGATCTTTATTTAAAGATGCTTAATGAAGAAGTAGAACGTCTTAAAGGTAATGTTGTAGAAGAAGAAACTGAAGAAGAGTCTAATAAAACGTTACTTAATGTATCTACTCATATCAGTGATGATTATGTAACTGATGATGATCTTAAAATTATGATTCACAGAATGATTAATGAAATAGATAGCAAGGAAAAACTTGAAGAAGTTAGAAGTGACTTAGAGGATAGGTTTGGTAAGCTTAGTGAAGATATTATTGTTTATATGTATGAAGAATGGTTTGAAAAGCTTGTTAAACAAGTAGGTGTTACTAGAGTTAGTGAGACAAGGAATACCATTGAACTTTACTTTAATAGAGAATCTACTAGTAAGTTAAATACGGAAGAGTTATTTATGAATGCTTATACTATTAGTCCTATGTTTAGATTTAAGAGTAGAGAAAGTGATTTAACTATTATTCTAGATATTGTTAAATTAGAAAAGCATCCTATTTATTATTTAGTTGCCTTATTATCTAGCATGATATAGATTAAGAGTTTTAGACTCTTTTTCTTTTGTCTCTTGACTAAAATCTTTTATCTTCTTATACTTATTTAAGAATAAGGAGGCTATGATCGTAGTGGTTAAAGAGGATATTTATGCGCAACATAAAGAGATTTTAATGACAGCAGGTGTAGAGCTTGCCACTAATAATACTAATTCTTTAATAGAAGATGATATAATTAATGGAGTTATTGATGTTCCTTTAGAAGCTATGGATACTGTTAAACAGCGACTACTTAATATTGCAAAACATAATGGTTTAGTTTTAGACAGTAATAAATTTAATGAAATTTTAAGTGATTATAAAAATAGCTTGAAAAAGGAATTTAGAAGTGTTTATAAAAAACGAATAAAGATAATTGAAGATAGCTATTCTAAAATGAATGATGATAAACCTTTAGATTTAGTTAAAGATTTGAAAAAAGAGTTAGTGAAGTTTAATAAAGAAACTAAAAAGCAATGTAAAGAAATTATTTTGAACCTAGTTAAAGAGAAACTCATTAGTAATTTAGATTTAATTGTTAATGAAAGTAATGCTAACTTTAAAAAAGAAGTTATGAAGTTTTTACAAAATGTTTATGTTAAACAAATTTTAGAAACTATAGATATGAAAATATTAGTTAAAGATACAATCTTGCTTAATAGTTTAAAAGAGCAGCTAGAAAGGTTTGTTTTTACGAAAGAAAATTCTCATTTGTTTGATTAAATGAGAATTTTTTTGTGTCTTTTGTTAACTGGAAATAATTACCAGAGAAAAAAAGTCCTTCTTACGTATATAATATCAATAGATAACATAATTTTGATGGTATAAAATGGGCAGATATTGGAACAATACTACTGTAAAGGAAGGAGCGCTTATGAAGACAACAGGTGTAGTAAGAAGAATTGATGATTTGGGAAGAATAGTTATTCCTAAAGATATTAGAAAATCTCTTAGAATCAGAGATGGTGAATCTTTAGAGTTTTTTGTTGATAAAGAAACTATTAGCTTGAAAAAATTTTCTACTAGTGCAGATTTAAGTGAAATAGCACAGTCTTTACTTGATAGTATTTATACAACTATTAATAAAAGTATTTTTGTTACAGATCGAGATAAGTTTGTAGCAGGTAGTGGTAAATTAAAAAAAGATTTTTGTGGTTTTAATATTTCTACTAGATTAGAAGAGTATCTATTTCAGACGGAAAATTTAGTTAAGAGTTCTAGTTTATCTAAAGAACTTGTCGATAATAAAAATATAGATATGGAATGTAAATATATTCTTAGCCCAATTTTATCAGAAGGGGAAACTATAGGGTTAGTTTTGATGATTATAGAAGAAAGTAAAAGTTTTACTGATGAAGATGAGCATATAGTACAAATAATTGCTAATTTTCTATCAAAATATCTTGAAGATTAGATTTTGTTGTGTTAAACTAGCTTTATTAAAAGTTTTGATGAAGAGTTTTATAGTTATTTAGTTATAGAGACTTCTTGGTTGGTGGAAAAGAAGCGATAATTTCTATAAAATATGGCTTCTGAACTTTCATATTGATATGTAAGTATGAACGTGCTAAGCGTTAATTAGAATGAGATACAAGATTTATTGTAAAGAAAGGTGGTACCGCGAGTTTTACTTGCCCTTTTGATATAATAAATCTTTTTTATTTTAGGAGGAGATATTATGGAAAAATATTATATAACAACTGCTATAAGTTATACATCAGGTAAGCCTCATATTGGTAATACTTATGAAGTTGTTTTGGCAGATGCTATTGCAAGATATAAAAGAAGTAGAGGCTATGATGTTTATTTTCAAACTGGTACTGATGAACATGGGTTAAAAATAGAAACTAAAGCTAAAGAAGCAGGAGTTGAACCTCAAGAATTTGTTGACTCTATCGCTGCAGAGATTAAAAGAATTTGGGATTTAATGGATACTAGCTATGATAATTTTGTTAGAACTACTGATAAACATCATGTAGAGGTTGTTCAAAAAATATTTAATAAATTATATGAACAAGGCGATATTTATAAGGGCGAATATGAAGGATGGTACTGTACTCCATGTGAGTCTTTCTTTACTGATAGTCAATTAGTAGATGGTAAATGTCCAGATTGTGGAAGAGAAGTACAAAAACAAAAAGAAGAAGCTTATTTCTTTAGAATGAGTAAATATCAGGATAGATTATTAAAATATATTGAAGAACATGATGATTTTATAGAGCCAGAGTCTCGTAAAAATGAGATGATAAATAACTTTTTAAAACCTGGTTTACAAGATTTATGTGTTACAAGAACTACTTTTAAATGGAGTATTCCTGTTACTTTTGATCCAAAACATGTTATTTATGTATGGATAGATGCTTTAACAAATTATATTACTTTTATAGGATATGATCCTCTAGGTAGCAGTGATTTATTTAAAAAACTTTGGCCAGCTGATTTACATTTAATTGGAAAAGATATACTTCGTTTTCATACTATTTATTGGCCTATTATATTAATGGCTTTAGATTTACCTTTACCTAAGAAAATATTTGGTCATCCTTGGTTACTTACTGATAATGATAAGATGAGTAAAAGTAAAGGTAATGTTATTTATGCTGATGATTTAGTAGAATTATTTGGAGTAGATGCGGTTAGATATTATTTACTTAAAGAAATTCCTTATGCTAATGATGGTAATTTGACTTATGAATTACTTATAGATGTAATTAATAGTGATCTTGCTAATACTTTGGGTAATTTAGTACAACGTACTATTAGTATGGCTAATAAATATTTTTCTTTTGTTGTTACTAATAAGGGAGTTTATGAAGACTTAGATAGTGAATTTATTAGTAAGATTAATAGCTTGAGTGATAATATTGACAAGGCAATGGATAGATTAGCAGTATCTGAAGCGATAAATACAATTTTAGAGGTATTAAGAGCTAGCAATAAATATATAGATGAGACAACTCCATGGATACTTGCTAAAGATGAAAATAGTAAAGATAGGCTTGAAACAGTTTTATATAATCTTCTTGAATCTATTAGAGTGTGTGCACTTAACCTTTCTTTTGCTATTCCACAGACTAGTAAAGAAATATTAAAGCAAATTAATAATACTAAAGAAGATAATATTTACTTAGAAGATAATAAGTATGAAGTTGGTAGTTCTAAAATATTGTTTGAAAGAATAGATAAAGAAAAATTTTTAAGTGAACATGATTTGTAAAATATGCTGTAAACATAAAAATAAATGAGATAATTTATTATGAGTTATCTCATTTTATGTTATAGTTGAAGGGTAGTGGCCGTAGTAACAAGTAGTATTTGAGTCGTAAGAAAGGATAGAGTTATGACTAAAAGACGAAAGTTCGATGTTGAAGTTATTGTATTTTTGGTTCTTTATGCAGTTTTATGTTTAATGGTTGTTTTGGGACATAATTTATTAGATATTGTTTATTTAGTATTAGTGACTTTTTATTTAATAAGATTGTTTTTATGTCGAAGAAAGAAGAAATCTTTTAAATAGATATATATCTGTTTATTAGATTTCTTTTTTGATATAATCTTTTTAGAGGTGATTAGATGTATATAGATACACATTGCCATTTAAGTGGTGAAGACTATGATGATATAGATAATGTTATTGAAGATAATAAGAAAGCTTTAGTAGATAAAATAATTGTATCAGGGTGCAGTAGAGAAAGTATTGATGAAGTGATGGTACTAAAAGAGAAGTATGATATGGTTTATGTTACAATTGGATATCATCCTGAATATGCTGATATTATTACTTTAGATGATCTTGATTATTTAAAAAAATTACTTAAAGAAAGCAAAGTTGTTGGTATGGGAGAAATAGGTCTTGATTATCATTATGGTAAGGGAAATAAAGAAAAACAGTTATGGCTTTTTGAAAGTCAATTAAAAATTGCTGAAGAGTTGTCTTTGCCAGTTGTGATCCATTCTAGAGATGCAACACAAGATACAATTGATACTTTAAAAAAATATAATGTCAAAGGTATTATTCATTGTTTTAGTGGTAGTTTAGAGGTAGCTAATATTTATATAAGTATGGGCTTTTTATTAGGAATAGGTGGTGTTGTTACTTTTAAAAATTCTAAATTGAAAGATGTTGTTAAAGAAATTTCTTTAGAAAAAATAGTTTTAGAGACGGATAGTCCATATCTTACTCCTGTTCCTTATAGAGGAAAAGTTAATTCTTCTAAGTATTTAGAGTTTATTGCTAAATTTATTGCTGATGTTAAAAATGTGAGTGTTGATGAGATAGCAAAAATTACCAGTGAAAATGCTTCTAGTTTGTTTGACTTTACTAAATAATAATGCTAGTATAGTTTTAAGTAGAAGATGGGGTATTGTCAATGGGAAGAAAATTTTTAAAATATTTTGGATTTATTGGTTTTATTTTTCTTTTAGCTTTTGTTATATTATCAGGTAATAATAAAACTGTTGTAATGACTTCTAATATAAATAGTGTAAAAAGCTTGCAAGCAGTTCATATTGTTAATAAATATAATTCTATTAAGGAAGCAGAGAAAGCACAAGAACCAACACTTTATGATAGTTTTTACGATGCTATTTCTGTTGCTAGTAGTTCTCCTGTAGCTTTTATGGGAACTTTAACTGCTTATGGACCTGATTGTCCAGGGTGTACTGGAAATAGTGCTTGTCCACCTCGTCAAAATTTTAATAATGGTAATATTTATTTTGAAGATCAAGTTTATGGTACTGTTAGAGTAGTTGCTGCTGATAGATCTATTCCTTGTGGCAGTATTGTTAGAATAAGTGGTATTAATATTTATAGCGAGCCTATTCTTGCAGTTGTGATGGATAGGGGTGGGGCAGTTACTGGTAATCATATGGATTTACTATTTACTAGTCAGTCTAATTTGGAAGGATTTGCAACTAGTCATAATATTAAATTTGAAATTATTAGATATGGATGGTAATAAGTGTCTAGTCATAGATACTTTTTTCTTTTTTTTGAAAAAATAGTTGCTTTCATAATTGGAACTATGCTATAGTTATCATAGAAGGAGGTTAGATACAAAATGAAAGATAATAATTCTAAACAGGTGTTATTATCTGTATTGGGAGTAGCAATTTTAGTTGTAGCTGTAGTAGGAGTATCATTTGCAGCATTTACTTTTAGTCAAACTGGTAATGTTGAAAATAAAATTACTACTGGTACTATTAGCATGAGCTATAGTGAACCAGAAAATGGTATTACTTTGACTAATGCAATGCCTATGAATGATGCTACTGGTATGGCATTAGAAAATACTAACGAGTATTTTGATTTCTCTGTAAGTGCTACAATTAATGGTAGTGGTTCTACAACTATTAATTATGCTATTACTGCTGTAACTGAGCCAGGTTCTACTTTAACTGATGATTATGTTAAAGTATATTTAACTAATATGGCTAGTGATGCTGATACTCAAATTTTAGCACCTACTGTAGTAAGTAGTTTACCTACAACTTCTAGTGATGCTTCAGGTGCTCCTGATGATCAATATATTCTAGAAGACGGTACATTTACTACTAACTCTACAAATGAATATCGTCTAAGAATGTGGGTTGCTGATAATTATGCAGTAACTGGTTCTTCTGAGACTTATACATTAAGAGTTAATGTATATGGTAGAGCAGAAGCTCAATAGTAATATGATTAATTTTAAAAAGTGTCTAATCTCTGGCACTTTTTTCTTTTTTCTAAAAAAAGTTGATATTAGACTCTTTTCTATGATATATTTGTTATAGTATAGGAGGTTAGTAATGATGGAGAATAATTCTAAAGAAGTGTTATTATCTGCTTTGGGCGTTTTTATTTTAGTTCTTGTTGTTATTGGCGTAAGTTATGCTGCTTTTAATTTTAGTAGAACAGGTGATGTTGAAAATACAATTACAACTGGTACTATTAATATGACTTATAGTGAACCTGAAAATGGTATTAATTTAGCCAACGCTTTACCTATGTCAGATGAACAAGGTAGATTACTATCTGGTACTAATAATGTTTTTGATTTTACAGTTGATACTACAATTAATGGTAGTGGTTCTACAACTATTAATTATGCTATTACTGCTGTTAAAGGAGACGCTACTGTTGATGATTCAGCAATAAAAGTATATTTAACTAATATGGATAATAGTGCTGATAGTGAGATATTAGCACCAACTAAAATATCTGAGTTAGATGTAACAACAGGTTCTGAAAACTATCAAGCTCCTAGTGGTGAATTTATTCTTTCTACAGGTACGCTTACTAGTTCTGCTAGTCACTCATATCGTTTAAGAATGTGGGTTGCTGATGATTTTAGTACACTTACTAATTCAGGTATGTATTCTTTAAGAGTTAATGTATACGGTGCTGCTGCAGCTCAATAATTTTGAAGTGTAATTTATGGATATGTAAATTACACTTTTTATTTTTTACTTTCTTGCTTATCTTCTTTATTTATGTTATATTTTATTATAGATATGGAGGCTAAAATATGAGTGATAGTAAAAATAAATCTAAATCTCTTTTGTTAACTATTGTTGCAATTATTATATTGCTAATTGCAGTTTTAGCGGTGAGTTATGCGGCATTTTATTATTCTAAAAATGGAGAAGAAATTAATAGAGTTTCAACGGGTACTATTACAATGAGTTATAGTGAAAATAATAATGGAATTTATTTAACAGATGCTTATCCTACAACAGATGCTGTAGGTATGGCTTTATCTGATAATTCTCAATATTTTGATTTTACGGTTAGCGCTTCAATGAGTGGTTCTACCATTGTTGATTATGTAATTGCTGGCTCTAAAGTTACTGATAGCAGTACTTTGCCAGATGAAGCGGTTAAAGTTTACCTTACTAGTATTAGTTCTAATAGAGAAAGAGAAGTAGTAGCACCAACTAAGATTTCAGAGTTGCAATCTACTAATAATATTTCTTATGTTCCTAATGGTCAATATGTAATTTTACAAGATAATTTTAGAGAAACGGGTAGTCGTAGTTATCGTTTAAGAATGTGGATTGCTTCAGATTATGTTCTTCCTGAAACTGAAAGTTTATCTTATGCTTTGAGAATAAATGTCTATGGTAATATGTCAGCTTAAGTATAATGGTGTAGTTTAACTACACTTTTTCTTTACCTAAAAAAATTAGTGTGGTACAATTATCTTAAGATAGAGGGTGTTATTATGGATAATCAAAATTATGAGAGTGAATCTATAAAAAAAGAATCAAATAATAAAATATTTATTATTGTTATTTGTTTATTTATATTTGTAATTATGGTGATAGGAATATCTATGGCCGCTTTTACTTATACTAGAGAAAGTAATAATAATGTTAATACGATAAGTACAGGTAATATTTATTTAAATTATGCTGAAAATAGTAATGGTATTAATATCACAGATGCTTATCCTATAAATGATGAAGCTGGTAGGGTTTTAACTGATGAAAATTATTATTTTGATTTTACAGTAGAAGCTTCTATTACTGGTGATGTAGTAGCTGATTATGAAATTTCTGCTGAGAAGTTAGAAAACTCTACTTTAGGTAATGATGAAGTTAAATTATATTTAGAAAAAATGGTTGATAATGAATATGAAGAAGTTATGGCTCCTAAGCACTTTACGCCACTTACTGAAAGTACTGATTTAGGTACTATGGCTGGTGCTATGTTACTTGATAGTGGTTCTTTTGATAAGAGTTCTAATGTTAAATATAGATTAAGAATGTGGGTAGATGAAAATACTGTAGTAGGTGATTTACAAAAGACATTTGGTGTTACAGTATCTGTTAAAGCAAAAGTTGATTTAGATGATTAATCACTTGTCTTCTGAGACTTTTTGTAGAAAGACTTAGAAGACTGCTAACAATGAGGGCAAAATTTATTTTGTTCCTTTGTTCATTTGTGTTATTATATTGTTAGAATAATAAGTGGGTGATAACTTGGAAAAAGATAAAGTTAAGATATGGTTAACTAACATAAGAAAAGTTCTTCATTTTATAGCAACTGTATTGATGTATTCTATATGCTTAATAATGATAATTGTTTTCTTAGTATTTGTAGTTAACTTTATTGATAAACAGTACAATTTGCGGTCTGGAAATAATAAAAAGGATTTATTTTCGGCTTATACTATAGTTAGTCCATCTATGGTTCCTACTATTAATGTTTTAGATGTAGTTGTTACGATGCGAGTAGATAATCCTGAAGATATAAAAGAAGGAGATATTGTAACATTTAATTCTACAGATTATAGATATTCTGGAGTTTTAGTTACTCATAGAATTGTAGATATAGAAAAAACTAGTAGTGGTGAATATTTATTTACTACTAAGGGTGATAATAATAATACTCAAGATTCTTCGAGAATTAGTTTTAATGAGATATATGGTAGAGTATTATTTAGAATACCAAAAATTGGATATATTCAGTATTATCTTAGTTCTATATTAGGATGGGTGGCAATTATTATTGCTCCTGCTGTTATGATTATTGGTTATGATATATATAAATTAGTTAAAACGATAAGATCCTCTGACAAAGATGATAAAAGTAAGAAAAGGAAAAAGGATATTAAGACTTTAGAAAAACCAAAGAAGAAAAAGGAAGGAAGGTTTAAAAAATGAAAAAAGCGGTTTTATTAATTATGGCAGGTATTGCACTTTTTGCATTTATTTTTGCTACTTCGATGTTATGGTATAGGTTCTTTTATAATAATAGCACTGTTAGCAATGATGTTAGTACTGTTAAGGTACAGTTAAGTGAAGCTAATAATGTTATCGATGAAAGTGGACTTATACCACTTGATGATGAAACAGCTAAAAGTTTAACTCCTTATGAATTTACAGTTGAAAATAATAGTGAAAATGCTTCTACTTATAATGTTTTATTAGAAGATAGTATTATTAGTGATGATGCAACTTATAGTAGTAGGGAACTTCTTTCTAGAGATCAATTGCGCTATCAATTATCTTTGAATGGTAATGTAATTAAGAGTGGAGATTTAAATGATCTTAAGAATAATATTTTAGATACAAGAAATATTGCAGTCGGTCAAACAAATAATTATCAATTACGTATTTATGTAGCAGAAGATGCTGCTAATACAAATTGGCAAAATAAGTATTATCATTTTAATGTTAATGTACAAATGGAGGACGAGCTATGAAAAAAATATTATTAGAATATGCTAATATGTTTGCTTACACATTTACAGGTTTAATTTTTGGTCTTGCTTTTTTCTTGTTATTTATTAATTTTTATCATATGCAAGAGTTAGCTCAGACTGTTGATGTTAGTACTTATAATGAAACTACTAAAGCTAGTATAGAAGAAAAGATAGAAACTATTAGAAATAATATAAATGTTTATAATCAATCTACTTATACAGGATCTTTAAATATTTATGGTCTTAATACTGCGCAAGCTAAATTACAGTCTTGTCTTGATATTATAGAAAGTGATACTATGATGCATTATTTAGAACTTGATGAAATTGGTATTAATGATAGTTATAATTTTGTTATAGATTATAAAAATGAAATACTTAATGGATGTTTAGTAATGCAAATAAAATCTATGTTTAATACTGATACAATATCAACTCTACCTAATTTTGATTTAGTAAAACCGTATATTGATATGAATGTTGATACAATGCTTTCAGCTGATGATTATGTTCAAAATAATCTTGAAAATTCTGATCATTATTATTTTACTACTCAAGCTAATAAAAATAACTTCTTTAATCTAGTTAGTGATAGTTACTCTAATACAATGAATAATTATTTAAATTCTTTAGATTTACTTGTAGAAATATCAAACTGGTATAGAAGCGTAGTGGTAGGAGGCTAAGATGAAGAGAATATTTAATGGTTTGTTTTATGGTCTTAAGTTTCTTCTTTTAATAGGAGCTTTTGGCTTAACTTTATTTATATTAATTAGAATGAATCTACGTTTAGAAAAAGATATAATGAGTATTTTACCTCAGTTTATACCTTTTCTGGTTCTATTAGTTTTATTTATTATTAATATGATTTTAAAACAAGTAGGAGTTTCTAAAAATTTATTTTATAATTTAACTTGTTGTTTAGTATTTACTACTATTATTCTTGTTGGTTGTAGAGCAATTTTAGATACTAATATGGTTTTAAATGCTAAGTATGGCTATGGTATTGATTTTAATTTCTTTGATAATTTCTTGTCTTATATAAAAATAATGTTATATGGTTTGATAATTGCAGATATTTTATTTATGTTTAGAGAAAAAGAAAAGTTAGTAGAAGAAAAGTCTAAGAAGAAAAAGAAAGCTTAGACTTTTTTCTTTACATCTATTTTTGAAACTTATATAATCATAAAGTGAAGGCAGTGATACGTATGAATGAATTTAAATTTAAAAAGAAGTTTGGACAGAATTTTTTGACTAATAAAGCAATTATAAAGAAAATAGCTGGTGTTGCAGATGTTAAATCTAATTCTTTAATTATTGAAGTTGGACCTGGTAGTGGTAATTTGACTGTTATGCTTGCTGAACTTTATAAGGATAGTAAAATATTAGCTTATGAAATAGATAATAGTTTGGATGATATTCTTTCCCTTAGATTTAAGGATTTTAATAATATAAAAGTATTATTTTCTGACTTTTTAAAAGCTAATTTAAATGAAGATATAAATAGTTTTAACTATGATAATCTTTATTTTGTTAGTAATGTTCCTTATTATATAACAACACCTATTTTGTTTAAGTTAGTATCAAGTAATTTGCCTTTTGAAAAAATAGTGATGATGGTTCAAAAAGAAGTTGGGGATAGATTTTGTAGTAGTGTTTCTAAAAAAGAATATAGTGCTTTAACCGTTATTTTAAATTATTTCTTCAATATTAAAAAAGAATTTATAGTTGATCGGAATCAATTTTATCCTAAGCCTAATGTCGATAGTGTTGTTGTTTCTTTTACGAAGAGAGAAAATAAAGAGAAAGTAAATGATATAGACTTTTTTATAGAATTTGTTCATGACTCGTTTCAATTTAAGAGAAAGACTTTGCGTAATAATTTAAAAAAATATAATTTGAAGACAATAGAGGCTGTTCTTGCTAAGTATGGTTATGATTTAAATGTTAGAGCCGAGGTACTAGATTATAAGGTTTTTGTAGATATTGTTAATACTTTAAAATCATAATTATTTCTTAAAGACATATAATTTAATGGGTGAATTGTATGTTTAAAGGCTTTAAAATAGGTGATTATGTTACAAGAAATTCATATGATAATGATATTTTATTTGTAATTATTGATATTAAAGATGATATAGCTTATTTAAAAGGTATTGATGTTAGGCTTTATGCAGACAGTAATTTGGATGATTTGGAGCTTGTTTCTTTAGTGTTAGATAAGGATAAAGATAGAAATGATGCTAAGAAAATTAAAGATATGTTAAATTTAGATCGTAGTGAATATTTTTATTTGCCAGGGAAGATTTTACATATTGATGGTGATAATGATTACTTAAAAAGATGTATAGATTTTTATAAGGACATGCATTTGGAGGCTTATGGAGTTAATTTAGAAGAAGAGGATTTTTCTAAAGAGATTACAGCTTGTTTAGAAAAATATAAGCCTGATATTTTAGTTATTACAGGACATGATTCTTTTAAAAAAAATAAAGATAAGAATACTCTATCTAGTTATCAAAATTCTTCTAATTTTGTAAAGGCGACTGTTAAAGCTAGAGAGTATGAAAGAAATCAAGATAAACTTATTATTATAGCAGGTGCTTGCCAATCTTTTTATGAAGATTTGATTAAAGCTGGTGCTAATTTTGCTTCTAGTCCTAAGAGAATTAATATTCATGCTCTTGATCCTGCTATAATTGCTAGTACCATTGCGCTATCTCCTAAAAATAAAGAAATTGATTTAATATCACTTCTTTCTAAAACACATTATGGTAGTGATGGTATGGGAGGAATTATTACTAATGGCGTTATGTATGTGGGGTATCCTAGATGAATATAGAAAGAATAAGAGATGAAGTTAAACAGCAAGAAGGAAAAGTTCTTCATTTTAAATTTAATGGTAGTAGAAATCAAATATCTGAATTTGATGGTAAGATAATAGAGACATATCATTCTATATTTGTTGTTAAACTTATCGCTGATGACAATATAAAATCTTTTTCTTATAATGATTTAATCACTTCTAGTTTAGAGATACTTAAGTAGTATTACTTTGAATTCTAGTTTTATTAATTTATGGAGATAATATACATTTTGACAAAGTTTTATTGGCTTGATATAATGAGTTCATCAAAGTTAAAAATGCTTAATTTATGGTAAGGATGTAAGCAGTGTGTGAAGATATTTTGAAAAAATTGTAGTGGTTTGATATGATTGAACTCGTTAGGGGGAAAGGAGAATATTAATGACAAACAAAACTAGCCTTTTTGATAATATTAATAAATTTGAAGGTGACACTTTTTATTCTAAGCAACCATGTGTAATGCCGGACCAACCAGTGAGACACGAAGAAAAACGTCAAAAAGCTAAATATAGAGCGAAATGTAGAGAAATATATCAAGATGTGAGGTTTGGCAATGATAATGCTATGCAAGTTAATGAAATGGGTAATAGTATTTCTTTAGAGAAAGCTAAAGTTAAAAGTTATAAATCTGGATAAAAAAGTTAAAAATGCTTATGTAAAATATCTTTTAAATTTAAAAAACGTCTTGCAAAAGATATATTAATGGTATAGAATTGATTTATAAGACTTAGTATTAGGAGGTTTCATATGAAGATTACATCTGTAAATGTACGTAAAATTGAAAAAGAAGGAAGTCGTATGAAAGGTATAGCATCTGTTTTACTTGATGATTCTTTTGCTGTACATGATATTAGAATTATTGAAGGAGACAATGGCTTATTTATCGCTATGCCTAGTAGAAAGACTCAAGCTGGTGGATATAGAGATATTGCACATCCAATTAATCCAGAAGTTAGAGCAATGTTTCAAGATAAAATTATTGAAGCTTATAATAACATTAAAGATGAAGATACTAAAGAAGATTAATTCTTCTTTTTTTTCATATTATTTTTATTACTTGCATAGGCTTTATTAGGTGATGATATGGAAAATAAAGAAGCAATTATTAATAATTACAATCATAGTATTACGATTACAGAAAGAAAAAATTTACTTATTACAGGAGTAAAAAAAATAGAAAATTTTGATAATGAGGAGTTTTTGCTGGAAACAGTTATGGGATACTTAGCCGTTAAAGGAGAAGATTTAGAACTTGTTAAGTTAGATACTTTGGCAGGAAATGTTTCTATAAAAGGACTTGTCAAGGGCTTTTCTTATATGGATGAGAGCAATGGTAAAAAAGATAAAGAAGGATCTAGTGTCTTTAATAGATTATTTAGATGATGGGATTAAAAGAACAAGTAGTTGCTATTATCTTTTCTTTTGTTTTTGGAGCTTTATTATCTTGTTTATATAATTTTAATTATAAATTGCTTTTTAATAAGAGAAAAATAGTTAAGATTATTTTTAATATTATATTTATTTTTGATTTAGTATTGATTTATTTTCTTGTTATGCGAAAGATAAATAATGCTATTATTCATCCGTATTTTTATTTGCTTATTGCTTTAGGCTTTTTTACATTTTTTAATTTAACTAAAAAGTTGAGATCACTGTTAAAAGTTCTTGATATTAAAGAAAATAGTAAAAAAGATGACCAAAAGTGTAAAGATTAGCTAGTTAATATTGAACTAGTTTTTTTCTGATACTATAATATATGTTAGGAAAGTGGGTGAAAATTTAATGGCTAGAAAACATAAGAAAAAGAAAAAACTAGGTCCAGTTATATTATTATGTCTTTCTTTTGCTGTTATAATTTTTACTACATTTACAATTTTTAGATATTGGACTATGATATATAGTAAATATCAGGAAAAGGGAGAATTAAAAAAGGAATTAGCATCTCTAAAAGATAAAGAGGAAGAGTTAGAGTCTGATGTTAAAAAGCTTCAAGATTCTGATTATATAGCAAGGTATGCAAGAGAAAAATATTATTATTCTAAAGATGGAGAATATATTTTAAAAATACCTGAAGAGGATGAATAGTTTTAGTGGTGATTTTATGGATATAGACAGTTTGTATAAAGAAATTAAAGTTAAAGATGGAGATTTTTTAGTTTTTGGATGTAGTTATGGGCCTGATTCCATGGCTTTATTTAAAAGCCTTTTAGAGTATAGAAAAAAAATAGATGTTGTTTTAGTTTGTGCTCATGTTAATCACGATAAAAGACGTGAAAGTGCTAAAGAAAAAGAAGATTTAGAACAATTTTGTAAAAATAATAATGTTATTTTCGAATATATGAAAATAGAAAAATATGGTGATGATAATTTTCATAATGAAGCAAGAAATATAAGATATCAATTTTTTGATGAAGTTGTAAAAAAATATGATGCTAAATATTTACTTACTGCTCATCATGGCGATGATTTAATGGAAACTATTTTGATGAGAATTGCTAGAGGCTCTACTTTAAAGGGATATAGTGGCTTTCAAAAATTAGTTAAAACGGATGGGTACTACATTTACAGGCCTTTTATAGACTTAACTAAAGATGAACTAGTTAATTACTGTCATAAATATAAAATTCCTTATGCTATTGATAATAGTAATTTTAGTAGTGTTTATACAAGAAATAGATACCGTAAAGAAGTTCTTCCTTTCTTGAAAAAAGAAGATAAAGATATTCATAAAAAGTTTTTAAAGTTTAGTAATGTTTTAAGTGAAGCGGATAGTTTTATTGAAGAAGAAGCCGGTAAAGCTATTTTGAAGGTTGTTAAGGGAAATCAGCTTTTTATCGATAAATATTTAACTCTTAATAAGTTTTTAAAAAGAATTGTGTTAGAAAGATTTATTTCTTCTTTTTATCAGGATGATTTGATACTAATTAATGATAGACATCTTGATTTGATAGAAAGTCTTATTAATAGTAGAAAAAGTAATTCTAAAATTAATTTACCTAATGATGTTATTGTTGTTAAAAGCTATAATACTTTATCTATTAGTAGAAATCCTGTTCTTTTTAGTAGTTATGAGATTGAAGTATCTAAAGAAGTTATTTTGCCAAATGGTCATAGATTAGAGCAATTAGATTCAGTTAAAGGTAATAGTAACAATATCATTAAATTATCAAGTAAAGAAATTGTTTTACCTTTGATTGTTAGAACAAGAAAACTAGGTGATGTGATGGCTATAAAAGGTGGTGGACATAAAAAAATTAAAGATATTTTTATTGATGCAAAAATACCTTTGACAGAAAGAGATTTATGGCCTATAGTAGTTGATAGTGCCTCACATATTGTTTTTGTGCCAGGCCTTAAAAAGTCTAAATTTGATAAGACTAATGATGAATTTTATGATATAATACTGAGATATGAATAGAAAAGGAGAGATTCCCAATGAATGTAAATAAAAAAGTTGTTAAAAAAGGTTTACTTCCATATGTCTTTTTACTTCTAGTAATGCTTGGGGTTGTTTATTTCGTAAGTGTTGCTAATCAAAAAGTTAATGTTTTAACTTATGATGAGTTTATGACTAGTCTTGAAGATAAAGAAGTTAAAGAGATTACAGTAACACCTCGTGATAGAGCGAAAGTTTATGAAATTACAGGTACTTTAGATGATTACGCTGAAAACGAAAGTTTCTTTGTTAGAGTACCTTTATCTGATCAAGTTATGAGAAAGCTAGTAGAAGCAAGTGATGCTGATGATTTTGAATTTACTAGTGTTGCTGATCCAGAGTCAAGTACAGTTTTACTTGTTTTAGTAAATATTTTACCTATTGCTCTTTTAGCTTTTGTTTGCTTTTGGTTTTTAAGTAAACAAATGGGTGGTGGTAAAAATTCATTTGATTTTGGAAAAAGTAAAGCAAAACTATCCAGTGATAAAAATAAAGTTACATTTAAAGATGTAGCAGGTCTTACTGAGGAAAAAGAAGAAGTTAAAGAATTAATTGATTTCTTAAAAAATCCTAAAAAGTTCCAAAAGTTGGGGGCAAGAATTCCTAAGGGTGTACTTTTATATGGTCCACCAGGAACTGGTAAAACTTTGTTAGCTCGTGCTGTTGCAGGAGAAGCAAATGTTCCTTTCTATTATATTAGTGGATCTGATTTTGTTGAATTATTTGTTGGTGTTGGTGCAAGCCGTGTTCGTGATATGTTTCAACAAGCTAAGAGGACAGCGCCATGTCTTATATTTATAGATGAGATTGATGCTGTAGGTAGACAAAGAGGTACTGGTATTGGTGGAGGGCATGATGAAAGAGAGCAAACATTAAACCAATTACTTACTGAGATGGATGGTTTTGGAGAAAATGAAGGTATTATTATAATTGCTGCTACTAATAGACCTGATGTACTAGATCCAGCCCTACTTCGTCCAGGACGTTTTGATAGACAAGTTACAGTTAATTTACCTGATGTTAAAGGACGTGAAGAAATACTTAAAGTTCATGCTCGTAATAAGGTGTTAGCAGATGGTGTTAATATTCCTGCTATTGCTAAGAGAACTCCAGGATATTCAGGAGCTGACTTAGAAAACTTACTTAATGAAGCTGCTTTACTTGCAGTTAGACGCAATAAAGATGCTATTACAATGAGTGAGATTGATGAAGCTAGTGATAGAGTTTTAATGGGACCAGCTAAGACAAGTGCTAAACGTAGTGAAAATGATAGAAAATTAGTTGCTTATCATGAGTCTGGTCATGCTGTTGTTGGTATTAAGTTAAAGGGTGCTAACGATGTTCAAAAAGTTACAATTATTCCAAGAGGTGCTGCTGGTGGATATAATATGATGATCCCTAGTGAAGAAAAGATTTGTCGTACTAAGACTGATTTATTAGAAGAGATTACAGGTTTACTTGCAGGACGTGTTAGTGAAGAAGTTGTTTTTGGAGAAGTAACTACAGGTGCTGAAAATGATTTTGAGAAAGCAACTAAAATTGCTAGAGCGATGGTTACTGAATATGGTATGAGTGATTTAGGACCAATGCAATTAGAACAAAGAGAAGGAAGTGCTTTCTTAGGACGTGATTATGCTAAGAGTCGTAATTTCTCTAATGAAGTAGCACATGAGATAGATCAAGAAATGAGAAAAATTATTGATAAATGTTATGATGAAGCAACTAAGATTATTAAAGATAATAGAAATTTACTTGATTTACTTGCTAATACTTTATTAGAGTATGAGACTTTAACTAAAGAACAAATTGATTACTTAGTAGAACATGGAAAGATGCCTAATGAAGATGAAGAGACTAGTTATGAGAAGATGAGTTTAACTAAGTTGAAAGAAATTGCTAAAGAAAAAGGCATTAAAGGTTATACTAAAATGAATAAGGCAGAGCTTATAAAAGAACTTGAAAAATAGTTCTTTTTTCTGTATTATATATACAATTATTCACAGGTCTTGTGGAAAAAGTAATGGAGGAAGTAGATGTGAAAGCAAAGAAAACAGTGGAAAAAGAAATAGGAGAGTTTAGAAAATTTATTAGTAGAGGGGCTGTTTTAGATATGGCTATTGGTGTCATTATTGGTGGTGCATTTTCTAAGATAGTTAGTAGTTTAGTTGATGATATATTTATGCCTTTACTTGGAGTAGTTTTAGGTGGACTTGACTTTAGTGGTTTATCTATTAAAATAGGTGATGCTTCTATTATGTATGGATCTTTTATTCAAAGTATTGTAGATTTTTTAATTATTGCACTTTGCATTTTTGTAATGGTTAAAGTAGTTTCTAAGATAAGAGATAAAGCCGATAAAAAGTTAGGAATAGAGCATAAAAAGGAAGAAAAGAAAAAGGATGAACAAGTAATTTTACTTGAAGAAATTAGAGATTTATTAAAACAACAAAATGAAAAAAGTATCTAATTTGAACAAAATATATTATATCAAAAATGTCTTTAGTATATAATATGTTTAAGGGAACTTTAACAATTTAATGAGTATAACCGCTACCTCTAATCTAAAAAGGAGTATAACCAGAGGTTTGATAGATATGAATAAACGTATTTTTGCATTAAAAGTACTTAAACATATTTCTATCATTTTATCTCTAGTTATCATATTGATAATTGTAATAAAAAAATGACACTTGATCTTTTTAAAGACCAAATGTCTATCACTAAAAAATAAATAATGGGGGTAGACATTCAACATTGCAGAGTTGAACGTTCCCTTAATAGTTTATGTAAATTTTTTTTACATATTCATAGTAACATAAAAGTTTATATTTTGTAATAGTTAGGTGATTTTATGTGGAAAATAGGTAATGTAGAAATAGATAATAGAGTTGTTCTTGCTCCTATGGCAGGTATTTGTAATAGTGCTTATCGGAAGATTATAAAAGAAATGGGCTGTGGTCTTATTTATGCAGAAATGGTTAGTGATAAAGCGATATGTTACGATAATAAAAAGACTATAGATATGCTTTATATGGAAGATGTTGAACGTCCTATTGTACAACAAATTTTTGGTAGTGATGTGGATAGTTTTGTAGAAGCAGCTAGATATATAGAAAAAAATATGAAGCCTGATATTATTGATATTAATATGGGCTGTCCTGTCCCTAAAGTGGCTTTAAGGGCTCAAGCTGGTAGTGCTTTACTTAAAGATCCTAATAAAGTTAAAGAAATAGTTAGTGCTGTAGTAAAGGCTGTTAAATGCCCAGTTACAGTTAAAATTCGTAGTGGTTGGGATGCTAATCATATAAATGCAGTAGAAATTGCTAAGGTATGTGAAGAAGCAGGTGTTAGTGCTATTTGTGTTCATGGGAGGACAAGAAGTCAAGGATATTCTGGGAAAGCAGATTGGAATATAATTCGTGATGTCAAAAATAATGTTAAAATTCCAGTAATTGGTAATGGAGATGTTACTAGTCCGGAAAAAGCTAAAGAGATGTTAGACTTTACTGGTTGTGATGCAGTTATGATTGGAAGAGGAGCTTTAGGTAATCCTTGGCTTATTAGAAATACTGTTTTATATTTAGAAGGTAAGCCTTATAAATTACCAACTGATATTGATAAAGTTAATATGTGTATAAAGCATCTAAAAATGTTAGCTGATCTTAAAGATGAGAAAAGAGCTGTTTTAGAAATAAGGAGTCATGTAAGCTGGTATTTAAAAGGAGTTAAAGGAAATAGTGAAATTAAAAATAAAATTTATAAAATGACGAAACTTTGTGATATACTACAAGTGTTAGAAAAGTTTAAGGAGGATTTAAATGAAGAAAAGTGTCTATGATAAAATAAAAGAAGAAGAAAAAAGCGAAGAAAAGAAAGTAAAAAAGAATACGGATATTAAGGCTATGTTTAGTCAAAGATTGTTAGCTTTTTTAATAGATATTATTATTCTTTCTTTTATTACTACTTTAATAACAGCATTTATACCACTTAATGATACTGCTTCAAAGTTATATGAAGAGCAGAATCAAATATTAGAAAACTATGTTAGTGGTACTTCTTCTATGGAAGATTATGTTAATCAGATGGTTGATATAGAGTATGACATTGCAAAATATACTGTTGTTTCATCTATAGTAGCTGTAGTAATAAGTTTACTTTACTATGTTGTTTATCCATGTTATAATAATGGGCAGACTTTTGGTAAGAAGTTAATGAAAATTAGAATTAAGAAAACTAATGATAAAGATTTATCTATGAATGATTTGCTTATTAGAAGTATGGTTAATAATAGTATATTATTAAATATTATTTGTATAGCTTTAGTTTTATTCTTAAGTAAAGACTTATATTTAACTACTACTAGTTTGTTTAGCGGTATACAATACCTTGTTATGATTATAAGTGTTGTGATGATTGCTTTTTCAAAAAATGCGCAAGGATTGCATGATAAACTAGCAAAAACAGAAGTAGTTATGGTTAATACAGTGAAGGAGGATGTTTTATGCACGAGCGAAAATTAACAGAACAAGAATTAGTTAGGAGAGATAAAGCTCTTAAATTAAGGGAATTAGGGTATGATCCTTTTGGTAGTAGATACGATAGAGAGGATTATGCTAATGATATTAAAGAAAAGTATGAAAGTGTAGACCATGATGCTTTTGAAAGCATGACTGATACTGTTAAAGTAGCAGGTAGAATTATGTTTATTAGGAAGATGGGTAAAGCTTCATTTTTCTCTATTAAAGATAAGACTGGTTCTATTCAAGTATATATATCAATAAATGATGTTGGTGAAGATATTTATACGTTATTTAAATCTGCTGATATTGGGGATATTGTTGGTGTTTATGGTAAAGTTATGAAGACAAGAACTGGAGAAGTTACTATTAAATGTTTAGAGTATACACCTTTGGTTAAAGCTTTAAGACCACTTCCTGAGAAATTTCATGGACTTACTGATGTTGAGGAAAGATATAGAAGACGTTATGTTGACTTAATGATGAATGATGAGTCTAGAAGAGTTGCTTTCTTAAGATCTAAAATTATTCGTTCTATTCAAAACTTTTTAGATAATAGAGGCTTTGTTGAAGTTGAAACACCTGTTTTATCAACTTTATTAACAGGAGCATCAGCTCGTCCTTTTATTACTCATCATAATAGTCAAGATCTTGATATGTATCTTAGAATTGCCTTAGAACTTCCTTTAAAAAGACTTTTAGTTGGAGGAATGGAATCAGTTTATGAAATAGGTCGTGTTTTTAGAAATGAAGGGATGGATCCTAAACATAATCCAGAATTTACTCTTATGGAAGTTTATCAAGCTTATTCTGATTTAGAAGGAATGATGGATTTGACTGAAAAGATGTTTGTTAATATTGCTGAATCTGTTATTGGTAAACTTGATTATCATTGGAATAATCATGATATTAGTTTAAAAGGTCCATGGAAAAGAATTAGTATGGTTGATGCTATTAAAGAGGTAACTGGTATTGACTTTAAGAAAGAAATGACTCTTGATGAGGCTTTGGAACTTGCCAAAGAACATAATATTGAAGTACAAGAGCATGAGAAAACAGTTGGTCATATTATTAATCTTTTCTTTGAAAAATATGTAGAAGAGACATTAATTCAACCTACTTTCTTATATGGTCATCCAGTAGAAATTTCTCCGCTTACTAAGAAAAATAAAGATGATCCTAGATTTGTTGATAGATTTGAATTATTTATGGCTGGTAGAGAAATGGCTAATGCTTATACGGAGCTTAATGATCCAGATGATCAGTTAGAAAGATTTGAAGAACAATTAAAAGAAAAAGATTTAGGTAATGCGGAAGCTAATGATATAGATATGGACTTTATTGAAGCGTTAGAGTATGGTATGCCTCCTGCTGGCGGAATTGGTTATGGAATAGATAGACTTGTTATGTTCTTTACAGAACAAGAAAGTATTCGTGATGTAATACTTTTCCCAACAATGAAACCTATAGATAAATAAATTAGGTAAGGGGTAAGGTTTGTGAAAATTACAAAAGAAGCGTATGAAAGCTTAGAATTAATTTGTAATAAATATTATTCTCAACTTAGAGTAATGGATGATTATTTATTAAAATGGAATAGATATACATATGAAGAAAAACGGTTGATGTATGAGAAATTGTTAGCTAAGACATATATAAAAGAGAGTGGTCAACCAATTGATGAGTTAATTATTGATGGTGAGTATAAGGGAGAAGTTATGTTTTATTTCAAAGATGCTATTCCTTTTGCAAAAGCAGGATCTTTTCCGCTAGATAAAAAAATTAAAGCTTCGCTTGCTGTTGATAGGCAGATGAACACTTTGCATAATTATGGTTTTTGTTTTAATGATATTCATCTTGAAAATCTTTTGATAGATAAAGATTCAGGTCAAGGCCATTTAATTGATTTTGGTACTATAACATATATTGATGACAACGACTCTTTCTCAAAGTATTTTTTGAGATGTGATAGGCAAGAATTTAAACCTTCTTTAGAGGTTGATAATTATAAAATGTTGATTAGTTTTTGGAGTCTTATATATGATATTAATTTAGAAAAGCATTTCGAACATTTTGGAGTTTTAGATATTTCTTATTTAGAAATTTTGTTTAAAGATACTGCTATTTCTCATTTGGTTGGTGTTGCTAATAAAAATATGTTATTAGATTGTTCAATACCTAATATTGCGGATTTTTTACCATTTGTTTCTGATTTAGAAAGAGTTAATTATGATACTCATTTAATAAAAAGTAAAGTATTAAGATAAGTGTTAACGATTCTTATCTTTTTTTCATATCTTATTTTGAGGTGATGTTTTATTAAACCTATTATTGGGATAGTAGGGAGACTTTATAGTGGTGATACTAATATTATTTGTGTAGAAGAGATAAGATATGCAGTTACAAAAATGGGTGGTATACCTTTACTTATTTTGCCTGTTGATAAGACTAGGATAGCAGAAAAAAAGAATGATGTTAGTTCTTTTTATAATACTAAAGAAATAAAAGAATTGGAAAATGTTTTGAAGTTCTGTGATGGCTTTATTTTGCCAGGAGGTGATACTTGGTATCAATTAGATGAGATGGTTATAAAGTATGCTATTAAGTATGATAAACCTTTACTTGCTATATGTTTAGGAATGCAGGCTTTAAGTAAAGTATTAAATTGTAAAACTAAAAAAGTTTATGATAATACTATAAAGAATGATAATTTTATTAATCATTATTTACCTAATGAAGATTATGTTCATGAAGTTATTATTGATAAAAATAGTAAACTGTTTTCTATTATGAAAGAAGAGAAGATTAAAGTTAATTCTAGACATAACTATCATATACCTCCTTTTTTGAATACTAATTATATTAGTGCTAGAAGTTTAGATGGGTTAATAGAAGGAGTTGAGGAGAAAAATAAGAAATTTATTATTGGAGTGCAGTGGCATCCAGAAACGATTTTAGAGAAAGATATAAATGCAAAGAAAATATTTGAAGCTTTTTTTGATAATTTTTAAATATTCACAAAAATTTCATGAAAAAAGTGGGCAAAAGCTTGTAAACTAAAGGAATTATTCGTATAATTATAGTTGGAAGGAGAGAAAGATATGAAAAAGCATAATACACTTAAAGTTGTTATTATAACATTACTTTTATTTGCTTTGTTAACATGGATTTTACCTTGTGCAACTTATCAAACTGAGTATACAGAATTAGGTAGATACCAAGTTGGTTTATTTGATATTTTATCATATCAGTCAACTGTTCTTGGATACTTTGGCTATGTTGCTTTATTTGTGTTAGTTGTTGGTGGTTTCTATGGAGTTTTATATAAGACTGAAGCTTATAGAAGAGTGCTAGATAGTTTATGCAAAAAGTTTAAAGGTAAAGAAGCAATATGCCTAGTAGTTATCATGGCTTTATTTGCATTTTTAACTTCATTTGCAGGACTACAGTTAGCATTGTTAATGTTATTCCCATTTGTTATTTCTTTAGTAATTATGATGGGATATAATAAACTAGCTGCTACTGCTGTTACTGCAGGTAGTGTGGCTGTTGGTTTAATGGGAACAACATTCGCTTATAGTACAACTCAGGTATTACAACAATACTTATCAGTAGAACTTACAGATTTAATTTGGGCTAAAATTGTTCTTTTAGTTTTAGGAGTAGTTTTACTTGCATTATTTGTATTAAAATTTGGTAAGAAAGCTAGTACTAAAAAGGATGATAATAAAGAAGAATTTATCCCAGAAGAAGTTAAGATTGCTAAAGGTAAAGAGAAGGATAAAAAACATAAAGTTAAAGTATGGCCATTAGTTTTAATATTAGATTTAATACTAATAGTTACAATTTTAGGTTTTATTCCTTGGAATAATGCTTTTGGTATTACTTTATTTGATGATGTAACTACTGCAATAACTGAATTTGAATTATTTGGTTTCCCTATTTTTGGTAAGATTTTAGGGGCTGTTAGTGCTTTTGGATATTGGTCTTTATTAGAATTAATAACTCTAATGTTACTTGCTATCATCATTATTAAATTTGTTTATAAAATTAAATGGAATGATGTATTTGATAGTTTTGGTAAAGGTGTAAGACGTGCATTAGTTCCTGCTTTAATTGTTATCTTAATTTATACTTGTTTAGTACTTACAACTTATGATCCATATCAATTAGTTATTTATAAGTTTATTTTAGGATTAACTAAAGGATTTAATATCTTTACTACTGGTTTAGTTGTAGTTATTTCTAGTATCTTTAATGGCGATCCACTTTATGCTTTTTATAGTGTATTACCATATTTTGTAAGTGTTGTTACTGATACTAATAATTATCAACTTATTGCTGTAATATTCCAAGCTATATATGGTATCGTTACTCTAGTAGCTCCTACTAGTATTCCGCTTATGTTAACTCTTGCTTATACTAATACATCTTATAAAGATTGGTTTAAGTATATTTGGAAATTATTAGTAGCTTTACTTGTGTTAGCATTTATAGTATTTACAGTATTATTACTAATCATATAGTAATTCTTGACCCTTCGGGGTCTTTTTTTTGTCATTTTTTTGGGGTTTCTATTTCTTGATTACAATAAGGTAAAATCCTTACAATATTATTAGATTGGAGGAATTTTATGTTTTCAAGATTTAGTGAAGAAGCACAGAAAGCTTTAATACTTGCTAAAGCAGAAATGAATAATTTAAGACATCCTTATGTAGGAAGTGAGCATTTATTGCTTGCGATACTTTCAGAGAAGAATTTGGAAATAACTAAAGTTTTAGCAAGTTATAATATAACTTATAAAGTATTTAAAGAAGAACTTATTAAAGTAGTAGGAGTAGGTAAGGAAGCGAATGAATGGTTTTTGTATACGCCGCTTTTGAAAAGAGTTATTGAGACGGCAATATTAAATAGTAAAGAAAAAGGAGAAGTAGAAGTTAGCGTTAATGAACTTTTACTGGCAATCCTTGAAGAAGGCGAAGGTGTAGCGATTAGACTTTTGATAGGTCTTAATATTGATGTTGATGAGATATATAATTCTATTTCAAAAGACTCTAAAGTTAGTAATAAAGCATTACATAAAAAATTGTTGGTGGAAGATTATGCAATAAATCTTAATAAAAAGATAGTTTCCAATGAAGTCGATCCTGTTATAGGACGTGAAGATGAGATTAAAAATTTAATTGAAATATTATGTAGAAGAGGTAAGAATAATCCTTTACTTATTGGGGAAGCTGGTGTTGGTAAAACTGCTATTGTTGAAGAACTTGCTAGAAGAATAGTAGATGGTAATATTCCTAAACCTCTTAAAGGTAAGACTATTCTTTCTTTGCCTATGGCTAATTTAGTAGCTGGGACAAAATATAGAGGAGAATTTGAGGAGAGAGTTTCTAAGATACTTAAAGAACTTGAAGAAAATGATGATATTATTGTGTTTATTGATGAGATTCATACTATTGTAGGGGCAGGTGGTGCTGAAGGAGCGATAGATGCGTCTAATATTATAAAGCCAGCTTTGGCACGCGGTAAAATTCAATTGATAGGTGCTACTACTACATATGAATATCATACTTTTATTGAAAAAGATAAGGCTTTAAATAGAAGATTTCAAATTATAGTGATAGAAGAACCTACTAAAGAGAAAACTAAAGAAATATTAAAGAAATTAAAGCCTTTATATGAAGCATATCATTTTGTTAGTATAAGTGATGATATTATTGATTTAATAGTTGATCTTAGTGATACGTATATATATGAATATTATCAGCCTGATAAGTCTATTGATATTTTAGATGAGGTTTGTACTAAGGCATCTTTATTGGAAAGCAAAAATGATTCTATTCTTCATCACATTAACGTTCTATTACAAAATGTGATAAATGATAAAAAGAAAGCGATTATGAAACAAGACTTTGATTTAGCTTCAACTTATAAAGAGAAAGAAAAAGAGTTACTTACTAAGAAGAATGATTTAGAACTTAATTTAATGACTAAAAGAAAGCCTAAAAAGATAACTAAAGAGATGGTCGCAGACGTTATATATTTAAAAACTAAGATACCTGTTTATGAGATTAATAAAAGTAGTAGAAAGATTATAAATAACTTGGATAGAAATTTAAAAAAGATAGTTTTAGGACAAGATGATATTATTACTGATTTGTGTAATAGAGTTAAAAAAATAAGACTTGGTTTTCAGGATAAGCCTCATATAGAATCTTTCTTGTTTTGTGGAAAGACGGGAGTAGGGAAAACTTTGTTAGTTAAAGAGTTTGCAAAACTTCTATATGGGGATGCTAATTTTATAAGACTTGATATGAGTGAATATAAGGAAGCTCATACTGTCAGTAAGATTATTGGTTCTCCTCCAGGCTATGTTGGTTTTGATAATCATTTAACTGTTCTTGATACTATTAGAATGCATCCTCACTCTGTAATCTTATTAGATGAGATAGAGAAAGCTTCTAGTGAAGTAATGAAACTTTTCTTACAAGTACTTGATGAAGGAGTTTTAACTGACTCTAGAGGTAGAAAGGTTAGATTTGATAATGTTTTTCTTTTTATGACTACTAATTTAGGTTATTCAAATGATTCAATAGGATTTACAGAAAGTAAGAACAATCTCGATATAGAAGAGTTTTTAGGTGTGGAATTTGTTAATAGAATAGGTAAGATTTATTATTTTAGTGATATAAGCAGTGATGTTATTCACAAAATTGTGGAAAAAAGATTAAATGTTTTAATAGAGGGATTTAAAAAGAAAGATTTAAAGATAACGATTTCCCCAACTGTTGTGGATAAAGTTATAGAAGAAAGTAATTATGAGAAATTTGGAGCGAGACGTGTTGATAAAGTTATAGATGAAGTGGTTACGCCTATTATTGTTGATGCTTGGTATAATGGTAAGAAAGAGATAACAGTTTGATTGTTTTACTATTAGTTATAGTTTTAGTTTGTAAATACATATAATAATAAGAGATTATAAAAATGATCTCTTATTTTCATTTAGATATTTTAATGATATAATATATACAATTAGAAAACGAGGAAGTGATTTAATGAGATTATATAATACTCTTACAAGAAAAGTAGAAGAGTTTGTTCCAATAGATAAGAATGAAGTTAAGATGTATACTTGTGGTCCTACAGTTTATCATTATGCTCATATTGGTAATTTAAGGACTTATATAATGGAAGATATATTAGAGAAGACTTTAAATATGTTAGGTTATAAAGTTAAGCGTTGTATGAATATTACTGATGTTGGACACTTGTCAAGTGATTCTGATAGTGGTGAAGATAAAATGCTTAAAAGTGCTAAGAAGGAACATAAATCAGTATTAGATATTGCTCGCTTTTACACTGATGAATTTAAAAAAGATACAGAAAAACTTAATATTAAGTGGCCTAGTATTGTTAGTCCTGCTACTAGTAATATAGATTCTTATATAAAGATGATAGAGAAGTTACTTGATGAAGGTTATGCTTATAAAGCAGGTGGCAATGTTTATTTTGATACATCTAAACTTAGTGATTACTATATTCTAACTAATCATAAAATTGATGACATGGTAGTGGGGGCACGTGAAGGAGTTGAGTTTGATAGTAATAAGAAAAATCAAGCTGACTTTGTTTTATGGTTTACTAAGTCTAAGTTTGATTCACAAGAGTTAAAATGGGATAGTCCTTTTGGGGTAGGATATCCTGGTTGGCATATAGAGTGTTCTTGTATTGCTATTAAAAATCTTGGAGAATACCTTGATATTCACTGTGGTGGTGTTGATAATATCTTTCCACATCATACTAATGAAATTGCTCAGAGTGAAGCATATTTGGGCCATAAATGGTGTAATTATTGGGTACATGGAGAACATTTAAATGATAAAAGTGGTAAGATGAGTAAATCTAAAGGTGATATACTTACGGTTAGTACTTTAGAAAGTGCTTCATATAATCCCTTAAGTTATCGTTATATGTGTTTGGAGTCTCATTATCGTAAACCTTTACTATTTACTTATGAGGCTTTAGGACAAGCTGAAAAGGCTTATAAGAAACTTAAGAATAGAGTATCTTTACTTAAAGATGAAGGAGAACTTGATGAAGAAATAGTTAAAACCTATTTAGATAAATTTAAAGATGCTTTATCCGATGATATGAATACTGCCATGGCTTTAACAGTTCTTTATGAAGTATTAAAACTTAATATTAGTGATAAGACTAAGAAACATTTAGTTTTAGAATTTGATAAAGTTTTAAGTTTGGATTTGCTAAAAGATGATATAATAGATATTGATGATGAGATAGCTAAATTAATTGAAGACCGTAATAAAGCGAAGATGAATAAAGATTATGCTGAAGCGGATAGAATTCGTGATTATTTAGAAAGTATTGGATTTCGTTTAATAGATAGTAGAGAAGGTACTACTATAGAGAAAATATAGGAGGTTTTATGATATTTAATTATATGTATTTTGGATATACTCTTGTTATAATTGCTTTTCTTATAACTCTTGTTGCAGATATTTATTTGAGAACAAGATATAGTAAATATAAAAAAGTTAAAGTTAAAAGTGGAATGACAGGAGCAGAAGTTGCTCGTGAAATATTAAAAAGTAATGGACTTGACAATGTTTATGTTGTAGAAACTAGAGGATATTTAACTGATCATTATGATCCTAGAGCTAAGGTTGTTAGACTTTCTACTGATATATATAATGGAGACTCTATTGCTAGTGTTAGTGTAGCGGCTCATGAGTGTGGGCATGCTGTTCAAGATAAAGAAGGATACTTTTTCTTAAGATTTAGATCTTTCTTAGTTCCTATTGTTAATTTTAGTTCTAAATTTGGTTATTTAGCAGTTTTAATTGGTCTTATTTTTGGAGCAATGAATCTTGCTTGGGTAGGTATATTTCTTTTAGTAGCAATTCTTTTGTTTCAACTTATTACTTTACCAGTAGAGTTTAATGCTTCTAAGCGTGGAAAAATCTTTCTTAGTAAATTAAAAGTAGTAGATCAAAGTGAAAGGTCTATGTCTAGTTCTATGTTAATGGCGGCTGCTATGACTTATGTAGCATCTTTGATTTCTACACTTTTAGAATTGCTTAGACTAGTATTAGTAGTTATGGGTAATGATAGAGATTAGACTTGTTAAGTCTTTTTTCTTTAGCTGGAGGTGTTTTTATGGATATTAGATGTATTAATTCTTTAGTGCTTGCTTATTTAGGTGATGCAGTTTATGAAGAATATATTAGAATGTATTTAATTAATAAAGGTATTAATAAAGTAAATGATTTACAAAAAGAATCTATTAATTATGTTAGTGCAAGAAGACAAGCTTATTTTTTAGATAAGATGTTGGAATTGTCTTTTCTTAATGATGAAGAAATTGATGTAGTTAAAAGAGCTAGAAATGCTAAGAGTCATCCTAATCCTAAAGGATGTAGTATGATAGAATATAAAAAGGCAACTGCTATTGAAGCTTTAATTGGTTATTTAAAATTTGAGAATAAAGAAAATAGAATAGATGAGATTATGAAATTTATTATGGAGGATTAGTTATGTTAGTGTATGGGAAAAATGTTTCTGAAAGAATTTTAAAAGATGAAAATTTGTCTAAATTTGTGAAAACTATTTATACGGATGAAGTGTTTTTGAAAAAAAACGGAGATTTATTTAGTGAATTTTTAAAATCTAAGGTAAAAATCAAACGAAATCATGAACTTGATAATTTGGCAAAAGGTGTTCATCAAGGTATAATCATCGATATGGAGGACTATCAATATACTCATTTTTCACAATTTTTAACAAAAGATGGAGATAATAAGACAGTTCTTATATTAGATCATATTCTTGATCCTCATAATTTTGGAGCGATTATTAGGACAGCTGTAGCAGCATCTATTGATGCTATTATTATTCCTAGTGATAGACAGGTACTTGTTAATGCTACTGTTGTTAAAACTAGTGTAGGGGCAGTTTTTGATATTGATATAATATTAGTTAATAATATCAATGCTACTATAAAAACTTTGAAAGATAACGGCTTTTGGGTATATGGTACAGTGATGAACGGAGAAGATTATACTAAAATAGATTATAGTGGTAATGTTTGTCTTATTATTGGAAATGAAGAGAAAGGTATTAGTAAGTTAGTTAAAGAAAATTGTGATTTTTTGGTTAGTATTCCTATAAGTTCAAAAATCGATAGTTTGAATGCTTCTGTAGCAGCAGGAATTTTAATTTATGAGATAGTCCGAAATAGAAAGTAGGAGATATGAAATACAATGATTATGAACTTTTAGATTTAATTTGTGATAATGATGAAGTTGCTTATAATATTATGATTAATAAATATAAACCTGTTATTTATAATAAGGCCTTAGAATATTATAATTATTTAAGAAGTAATAATTATGAGGGACTAACTTTAGACGACTTTTTGGAAGAAGGTTTAATTACTTTAAATCATGCTATTAAAAGTTTTGATTCTAATAAAGGGAGTTTGTTTTATTCTTTTCTTTTAGTATGTTTAACTTCTAGTTTTAATCTTATGCTTAGAAAAGTATTTACAATAAAAAATAGACCACTTTTAAAATATCAAGAATTAGAATACGAAGTTAAAGATTCTAAAGGAATTGATCCATATGATTATGTAGATAATTTAGATATATATGATGAATTGAATAATTATTTATATAATATTGGTCTTATAGATTCTGCTATTATAGAATTGAGATTAAATAATTTTAAATATAGTGAAATAATGAAACTTTTAGATGTTAGTGCTTCTAAGATTAATAGGACTATTAAAACAATGAGAGAGCGGTTATCTTATATTAGCCCAATATAATACTTGTAAATAATTTTAAAATGCTATAAAATTATTATAAGTAAAATAATAGAGAATAGTAGAAGGATTAAGGCGGTGATGTAATGGGAGAGATAGTTAGTATGCCTTTTCAAGAGACTTTAGATGATTATACTAAGTCTTATCATGATAATGATGAGTACACACGTCTTTTTTATGTAATGGATTCTACAATGAAATATCTTCATGATAATGGATATTATGTTATTAATTTTAATCCTAAAAATATAATTGTTGGCTTTAATAATGATACGTGTAACTTTGTTAATTTTAACAGTATAGATGTAATAGATGATGACAAGACTAATAAAGTTAATAATAATATTTATAATTTAGCCTTTTTAGAAATAGGTCTTTTATCTGAAACTTTGAATTATTTAAGGCCTGATTTTTTAAAACAAAATTTTTCACAGTTTAAAATATTTATTCCTGAAAACTTAGTTAATTATTATCAAATGATATTAGTTAATGGTGGTCATCATTATTTGAGTGAGTATTTAGAAGTTAAAAACAAACAAGAAATAACTAAGCTTACTAAAAGCCTTGAAGAAGAAGGCGGTACTAGTAGAGGTAAAAGTTATGTTAAAAGTAATGGTAATCATTATGAAGATGAGGACAAAGTAACTAATAATGAGGATATTACCGTATTTCCAAAACTTCCTAGGAAGAAAGATAATGATATAGCAGCTTTTGTTACTAATTATGCTTTAGCTTTTGTTGTACTTGCTAGTAGTCTTCTTATTCCTATAATTGCTTTTTTGGTAGGTAGAAGTTAAAAACATGGATGAATTTAGAAGTATAGGTTAAATAATTTAGTCTATGCTTTTATTAATTGTTATTTATAGAAAATATGTTTGACTTAAGGCGCTGCTTATGGTATATTTTGGTAGTGGAAAAAAGTATTATTTTGTATTATAATAATAAGCGTTTTAAGGAAGTGGTATACAGTGGATAAGATAATAGTTAAAGGTGCTAGAGAAAATAATTTGAAAAACGTTTCTATAGAATTACCTAAGAATAAATTAATTGTAATGACAGGTGTTAGTGGTAGTGGTAAATCTTCTCTTGCTTTTGATACGATTTATGCTGAAGGACAAAGAAGATATGTAGAGAGTTTATCTGCTTATGCTAGACAGTTTTTAGGTGGTACTGAAAAGCCTGATGTAGACTCTATAGAAGGTCTTAGTCCTGCGATTAGTATTGATCAAAAGACTACTAGTAAGAATCCTCGTAGTACTGTTGGTACTGTTACAGAAATATATGATTACTTACGTCTTTTATTTGCAAGAATTGGTGTTCCATATTGCCCTAATCATAATATTCCTATTACTAGTCAAAGTATTGAAGAGATGACTAATAAAATATTGGAACGCGAGGAAGGAACTAGACTTGTTATAATGGCTCCTGTTGTTCATGGGGAGAAAGGTACTCATAAAGATTTACTTGAGGATTTAAGAAAACAAGGTTTTGTTAGAGTTAGAGTAAATGGAGAGATGCATGATTTAACAGAAGAAATTACTTTAGAGAAGAATAAAAAATCTAATATTGAAGTAATAGTTGATAGAATTGTTTTAAAAGATGGTATTAGAAGTAGACTTTTTGAATCTTTGGAAGTTGCAACTAAACTTAGTAAAGGTAAAGTAGTAGTTGATTTTCTAGGTAGTGGAGAAGTTGTTTATTCAGAAGACTTTGCATGTCCTTATTGTGATTTTTCTCTACCTGAACTTGAACCTCGTCTATTTAGTTTTAATGCACCTTATGGGGCTTGTCCTGAGTGTAAAGGGCTTGGTATTAAATTAAAGATAGATCCTGATTTAGTTATTCCAGATAAAAATAAATCTTTAAAAGATGGAGCGATTGTTACTCTTGGAGATGATACTGATAATATCTATTTTAAGAAATTAGAGTGTTTGTGTAAGCATTATAAGATAAGTCTTACTAAACCTTTTAAGAAATTAACAGAAAGAGAGAAAGACTTAATCCTTTATGGAAGTGATGAATTAATTAATTTTCATTTTACTTCAAAAAGTGGTAATGTTACTAATCAGACTGATTATTATGAAGGAATAATTAATAATCTTGAAAGACGTTATATGGAAACATCTAGTAGTTGGATTAGAGAATGGTTAGAGAAATTTATGATAGAACAAACTTGTGAAGTGTGTAATGGGGCAAGACTTGCAGATCTAGTTTTATCTGTTAAAGTAGGGGATAAAAATATTTATGAAGTTACCCTAATGAGTATTAAAGAGCTTATTACTTTCTTTGATAATCTTAAATTAAGTGAAGAGAAAATGCAAATTGCAGACCTTATATTAAAAGAAATTAAGTCACGCTTATCTTTCTTAAAGAATGTTGGTCTTGAATATTTAACTCTTGCAAGAAGTGCAGGAACTTTATCAGGAGGAGAGGCACAACGTATTAGACTTGCTACTCAGATTGGTTCTCGTTTAACTGGTGTTTTATATGTATTAGATGAACCTAGTATAGGACTTCATCAAAGAGATAATGATAGACTTATTAATTCATTACTTGAAATGAGAGATTTGGGTAATACTTTAATAGTTGTAGAACATGATACTGATACTATGCTTGCTGCAGACTACTTAGTTGATGTTGGTCCAGAGGCAGGAGATCGAGGTGGAAAAATAGTTGCTGCTGGTACACCTAGTGAAGTAATGGCAAATGATAATAGTGTTACTGGGCGTTATTTAAGTGGAAAAGAGTGTATTGAAATACCAGAAACTAGAAGAAAAGGTATTGGTAAATATATAACTATTAAAGGAGCGGAAGAGAACAATCTAAAAAATATCGATGTTAAAATTCCTCTTGGAACATTTACTTGTGTAACTGGTGTTAGTGGTAGTGGTAAGAGTAGTTTGATTAATGAGATACTTGTTAAAGCTGCATCTAATACTTTATATAAATCTAAAGCAAAGCCTGGTAAACATAAGAAGATACTTGGCCTTGAAAATATTGATAAACTTGTAGATATATCACAGTCACCAATTGGTAGAACTCCAAGAAGTAATCCGGCTACTTATACAGGAGTATTTGATGATATTAGAGAGTTATTTACTAATACTAAAGAAGCGAAGATGTATGGCTTTGAGAAGAACAGATTTTCTTTCAATGTAAAAGGTGGACGTTGTGAAGCTTGTAGAGGTGATGGTGTTAAGAAAATAGAGATGCATTTCTTACCTGATGTTTATGTCCCTTGTGAAGTTTGTCATGGTACGAGGTATAATAGAGAGACTTTAAACATTTACTATAAAGAGAAGAACATTGCTGATGTTTTAGATATGAGAGTTAGTGAAGCATTAGAGTTCTTTAGTAATGTTCCTAAAATAAAAAATAAACTTCAAGTGCTTGAAGATGTAGGCCTTGGTTACATTAAACTAGGACAAAGTGCACCAACATTATCCGGAGGGGAAGCTGAACGAGTTAAACTTGCTAAAGAGTTGCAAAAGAAAGCGACTGGTAAGACTTTATTTGTTTTAGATGAACCTACAACAGGACTACATTCTGCAGATATTAAGAAGCTACTTGCAATTTTACAAAAAATAGTCGATAATAAAGATACAGTTCTTGTTATAGAGCATAACCTAGATGTTATAAAATGTGCTGATTATATTATTGATTTAGGTCCGGAAGGAGGAGATCTTGGGGGTAGTATAGTTACTACTGGCACTCCTGAAGAAGTAAGTAAAGTTAAAGAATCTTATACGGGACAGTTCTTAAAGAAAATGTTATAAATTATAGGAGGAGACTATGAAGATAATTGTAGCGACAAAAGAAAAGATCAGATTAAATAGATTTTTAGAATGGCTTTTGTATTTTACAAGTTACTCAATAGTCTTTTTTTTGGTTTCTTTAGTATTTAAATCTTTTTATATAGATCCTACTCATCCTCTTCTTTTTTCAATATTAGCTTCATTTATAATTTATATTTTGAATCAAACTATTAAACCACTTCTTGTTAGATTAACAATTCCTGTTACTGCTTTGACTCTAGGTTTATTTTATCCTTTTATAAATTTATTTATTTTAAAACTTACGGATTGGATACTTGGTAAATATTTTAATTTGCTAGATATATGGGTTGCTCTTGCTATTTCTATATTAATTTCAGTAGCGAATGTTTTAATAGAAGAATTTGTTATTAAGCCTATTATAAGAAAGGTTAAGCATCATGGATAGGGTGTTCTTAGACTTAGGATTTATAAAAATATATTATTATTCTATCTTTATTCTTTTAGGAGTAATAGTAGGTGGTGTTTTTGTCTTTTTAGAGCTTAGAAAAGAAAAGATTAATAAAGATGAACTCTTTGATATGTTTTTCTATACAATTATCTTTGCTTTTTTAGGTGCAAGAATCTATTACGTTTTATTTAATTTGTCATATTACTTATCTAATCCTATAGAAATATTTTATATTTGGCATGGTGGCCTTGCTATTCATGGGGGAATACTTGGTGGGCTTTTATATCTTTGGTATTATAGTAAGAAGCATAAATTAAATCTTTTAAAGCTTTTAGATATATTAGTAGTAGGTCTTATTATTGGACAAGTGATTGGTAGATGGGGTAATTTCTTTAATAGTGAGGCTTATGGTTATGTTACATCATATGGTTATTTAAAGAGTTTATATATACCAGAATTTATTATTAGAGGTATGTATATTAATGGAGATTACTATATGCCAACATTTTTCTTTGAATCAATTTGGAATGCACTTGGTTTTATAATACTTTTATTAATTAGAAAGTTTTATAAGAACTTAAAAACAGGGCAACTTATGGGATTTTATATGATGTGGTATTCTTTTATTAGATTTATAATAGAAGGTATGAGACTTGATAGTTTAATGTTAGGTCCTATTAGAGTGGCTCAGCTTGTATCTGTAGTCTTGTTTACAGTGGGTATTTACTTTGCTTTTGTTAGAAGAAATAAGAAATTGTATAGAGAGGATGTGCTTTATGAATAATAAATATAAAGTAGTTATAATAGGTTGCGGTGTGGCTGGAATGACTGCTGCTCTTTATTTAAATAGAGCAGGTATTGACTGTATTATTTTAGAGAAATCTATGCCTGGTGGACAAATTGTTGATAATGGTAATATTCTTAATTTTCCTTCTTACGAATCAATTAGTGGAAGTGATCTAGCGTTAAAGATGTTAAAACAGATTACTGATTTAGGTGTTCCTGTTAAATATGAAGAAGTTAAAGAGATAAAAGTAGATAAAGCTAAAAAAGTTGTTACTAATAAAGACGAATATATATGTGATTTTATTATTTTAGCGACTGGTCGTAAGCCTAAAATGTTAGGAATTAAAGGTGAAGAAGAGCTTAGAACAAAAGGAATAAGTTATTGTGCTGTATGTGATGGTACTTTATATAAGAATAAAGATGTTGTGGTAATAGGTGCTTCTGATGCTGCTTTTGAAGGGGCAATATATTTAAGTAAACTTGCTAATAATGTAACAGTTTTATACCGTAATAATTTTAGAGCGAAAGCTTATTTACAAGATATGATTAAAAAAATAGATAATATTTCTTTTGTAAAAGATGAAGCTTTGGAGTTTATAAAAAATGATAGAATTACTATTAAAACTAAAGAAGATAATGATATAATTACTGATGGAGTATTTATTTATATAGGGCAAATTCCTAATGCTAGTTTTGTTGCTGATTTAGGAATTTTAGATGATAAAGGTTATGTTAAGACAGATGATAATTTGATGACATCTATTGATGGAATATATGCAGTAGGAGATGCTTTAAATAAGTTTGATTATCAAATAGTAATTGCAATGGGTGAAGCGGCACGTGTTGCTTTAGAAATTTCAAGGAGATGAGTAGTTAATGAATAATAAAAAAGTAGTAGTTTTTGGTGGTGGAACAGGGCTTTCTTACTTGCTTAAAGGACTTAAAGACTTTCCTTTAGATATAACAGCTGTTATTACTGTTTCAGATGATGGAAGAAGTACAGGTAAACTAAGAGAAGAGTTTCATGCTCCTGCTGTTGGAGATATTAGAAAGGTTCTTAGTAGTTTATCTTCTACAAGTCAAAATATTAAAGATATGTTAGAGTATCGCTTTAATACAACGAGTGATTTAGATGGACATGCTTTGGGTAATTTAATATTAATTTCACTTTTAAATATTACAGGAAGTTTAAAAGGTTCTATTAATGAACTTTGTACACTTTTAGATATTAAAAATAAAGTGTTACCGTTAACAGAAGATGCTAATGTTACTCTTATGGCCGAGATGATGGATGGTAGTATTGTGGAAGGTGAAGCTTCTATTACTAAGAGTGAGAAAAAAGTAAAAAAACTTTTCTATAAAGAACAACCTAAAGTATTAGATGAAGTGAAGGTTGCAATTAAAGAAGCTGACTTAATCATCTTTAGTATGGGTAGTCTTTATACTAGTATATTTCCTCATCTTATTTCTAAAGAAGTTATTGAGTGTTTAGATAAAACTAATTCTCCTATTATGTATTTATGTAATATCGTAACTCAACCTGGAGAGACTGATGACTTTACAGTTAGTGATCATGTTAATCTTATTAATAGTTATTTAGGTAAACATAAACTTGATGCTGTTATAGCTTCTAACTCTAAAATAAGTGAAGAGATGGCTTTGAGGTATGCTAATTGCGAAAGAAAAGATCCAGTTAAGATAGATTATCCTGTTTTATCTAAATTAGATACAGAATTTATTGAGGCAGATTTATTAACCATTGCTGATAATACTTTAAAACATCATAGCAGGAAGCTTAGTGCATTAATATTTTCTTATCTGATGAAATAGGGAAAGGCTGTGGTTTTATGTCTTTTACAGGAAATGTTAAAACTGAAATAACAACTCTTAAAGCTTCTGAAACTGCTAAAATAGCTTTAATTTCAGGCTTTTTTCGTAATAATTATCAGATAATAAAGGGATCTATAGTAATTAGTAGTGAAAATGATGCTGTTATAAACTACTTTAAAGATTTACTTGATAGTTATGAAGAGATATCTTATAGGGAAGAGCTTTTAGATAATAATAATTTTAGTAAAAATAAACTTAAGGCTTTAGTTATTACTAAGGGTGATACTTTTATTAAAGAAACTTTTTGTATTGAAGAAGAGATTGTTCCTAACTATTTAGTGGAATTAGATGATGATATAAGAGGTTATTTAAGGGGAGTTTTTCTTAGTAGTGGTAGTATTAATGACCCTAAGACTAGTAGATATCATTTGGAATTTTTAATTAATAATTCAGAAGAAGTAGTGTTTATTCAAAAATTACTTAATTCTTATCTGCTTAATGCTAAGTTGCTTAGTCGTGATAAAGGCTTTATGTTATATATTAAAGAGGCAGATAAGATAAGTGATTTTTTAAGAATAATAGGAGCTAATAAAGCGGTTTTATATTATGAAGAGATAAGAGTATATAGAGATGCTAAAAATAAAACAAATCGTCTTAATAATTGTGAACAAGCTAATATGGATAGAGTTTTACAGACAGCGATGGAACAGTTAAATTATATAAAAATTCTTGAAGAAAATATGGCAGTAGAATTACTCGATGAAAAAACTAAAGAGGCTTTAGAATACCGTAAAAAATATCAAGAAGCTTCCTTAAAAGAACTTAGCGAGATTATTAGTTTAGAAACAGGTAAGCAAATTACTAAGTCAGGACTTAATCATAGATTTCGAAAAATTAAAGAGTTAGCACTTAAATTTTTGAAATAAAAAACTTGAAATTAGAGAGTGTAAAATAAAGTGTGTAAGTAAAAAAAACTTACATACTTTTTAAGTATGATAAAATATAAGAAAGAGGTAAAAATATGAGAAGCAAAAATAAAAGTAAAAATGAATTAGTAAAAGCAATAATAGATACATATCAACCTGAGACAGCCAAAGATGTTCAAGATGCATTAAAAGACATTTTTGGGCCTATGTTTGAGGCTATGTTACAAGGAGAAATGAATAGTCACTTAGGATATGAAAATAATGATAAAGGTGAAAAACAAACCCAAAATAGAAGAAATGGTTATATTTCTAAAAACGTTAAAACTAGTATGGGTGAAATGACAATAGATGTTCCTAGAGATAGAGATGGATCATTCGAACCACAAATAGTTCCTAAAAGAACAAAAGATATTTCTGATATTGATAAAAAAGTATTATCTATGTATGCCAAAGGAATGAGCCAACGAGATATATCTAATACTATTGAAGATATATATGGTTTTAAAATATCACATGATACTATTTCGCAAATAACAGACTGTGTTTTAGATGAATTAAACGAATGGCAATCAAGACCACTAAAAAAATGTTATCCATTTGTATTTGTAGATTGTATGTATGTAACCATGAGATATGAATACGAAAGTAAAGAAACTGCTGTTTATACAATTCTTGGTTATGATATAGACGGTCATAAAGATATACTTGGAATTTGGTTGAATGAAACAGAATCTAAACATTCATGGATGCAAATATTTGATGAAATAAAATCTCGTGGAGTTGAAGATATATTCTTTATATCTATGGATGGAGTTAGTGGCTTAGAACAAGGAGCTAAGGAGATATTTAAAGGTGTTGTTGTTCAAAGATGTATTGTTCATTTGATAAGAAATTCTTTAAAATATATTCCTAGTAAGGATTATAAAAAATTCACTGCTAATTTAAAATTAATTTATGGAGCTTCTAATTTAAAAACAGCTCAAACTGAATTTGAAAAATTTAAAACTACATGGTCAAAATATTCTGGAGCTGTTGATGTATGGATTAGAAACTTTAACCACGTTGAACAACTTTTTGATTATTCTAGTACTATAAGACGAGTTATGTATACAACTAATGCTATTGAATCCATTAATTCTTCATTTAGAAAAGTCACAAAAAAAGGCGCTTTCCCTAATGAAAACGCACTATTCAAATTATTATACTTACGGGTAACTGAACTTTATAAAAAATGGGATAATTCTACTATCTATAATTGGGCTATGGTTAGAAATGAATTAGATGCCCATCCCAAGTTCCAAGACAGATTTCGTAAATATTGTAATTAAGTTCTTTGATAATTTTATATATGATATATTAATTACTTACACACTTTTCTTGACACACCCGAAAATATAATTTTCAAGTTTTTTATTATATATAATGGAGCTATTTTGTTTTTAATTTAGCATAGCTATTTGTTTTTCTGATAATCCTGTCGCTTTCATTATATCTTTTTTAGATATACCTATTTCTAAAAGATTTTTAGCAATAGATCTTTCTCTTTGTTCAGCACCTTTTTCTATTCCTTGTTCAAGTCCTTCTTCTCTAGCAAGCTTAGTATGGTATTCTATCTTTAATTCTTCTTCCTCTTTTCTCCTCTTCTCAGGATCATAAAGCCCTATATTATCTATATCATTTGTTAGTTCATATAATTTATCTCTTACTTCCATTAGTATTTCATCTCCTTCACTTATTTTTATTATTTCTTTATAATCATCTAGTGTTAATATTAATAACTCTTTTTCTAATCTCGTTAAATCTTCTCCTTTATAATATTTCTCTTTTATTTTATATAAATTTATATGATATTTTATACTAGACTCTGTTTCTATTAAACCAATGCCATTTCTTATCTTAAAATCTGATATTAATTCTTTCCCTAAAGCTTTTTCATATTCCTTATAATTATCAAAGTTTATTTGAATTACTTTTATATTCTTACTATATTGTTCTCCCTTATTTAATAATTCTCCTTTTATTTTAGAAAAGTAAGCTTCATTTCTTTCTATTAGACCTTCCCAGTATTCATTATTACATTCTAGATTAATGATATAACCTCTACACTGAAAGATAAAATCTGAAGTTTTTTTTCTTTCTAAAGCATTACTTACTTTATACTCAACATTCTTTTCTTTAAATGTCTTTTTTATTAAGTCTTTATTTATACCTGTTATATTAGATATTAAATCTGCTAAATAATTAGGACAGTTTCCCATTATAGCTTTAAACACAGGATCAAAAGTTGCTTCTATGACAAAGTTATTTTCCAATAGATATTTCCTAATTTCTTCAGGTTTAGCTTTATAAGGTATTTCTTTTTTTCTAATGTATTTCATATAATAACTCCTTTCTGCAATTAAACTATCAGATACAAAAAGTTATTGCAAAAAGGGAATTCTTTAAATTAGTTATAAAAACACCCATCAATTTTCTTAATTCGCTAGTTCAATTTAAAATATTGACCTTTAAAAGCATACCTAATTTTCAAAATTACAAGTTTTTTAACTTTTTTCTTCCTCCTTCCTTTTCCATCTTTTTTACAAGTCTCCCATCTAATATCAATGTATCATATTAGATAAACTGTGTCAATGATTTGTAAGACCTTTATATTTATTAAAAATTATGTTAAACTTTTTATGAATGGAGGCTGTGTTATGTATAAAATATCTAATTTTACTGATAATAATGATGTTAAAATTATTGAGGAACTTGGACCTTTTAAAGTTATTGAATATCAAAAAGATTTAAGTGTAACTCCTATGACTGCAGAAATTAGTTATTTCAGTAATTTGATGAATGTTAGAAAAAGACAGGTAATTTGTAATTTAGGAGTATCATCTATTACGACACAAAGTGGAGCGATGCAATGGATGATAGGCAATGTTAATGCTACTACTGGGCTAAAAGGAGTAGGAGATTTGTTTTCTAAAGCTGTCAGAGGTAAAGTGACTGGAGAGTCTGCTATTAAACCAGAATATACTGGAGATGGTTTGATGATGCTAGAGCCTACTTATAAACATATATTGTTATTAAATTTAGGAGAATGGAATGGCTCTATTGTTTTAGATGATGGTTTGTTTTTAGCTTGTGAATCTAAATTAAAACAAAAAGCAGTAATGAGAAGTAATGTAAGTAGTGCTTTAGCAGGTAATGAAGGATTATTTAACTTAGGTATAGAAGGGGAAGGAATACTTTGTATTGAATCTCCTGTTCCTAAAGAGGAATTGATAGAAATAGAGCTTCAGAATGATGTTGTTAAAATAGATGGTAATATGGCTATTGCTTGGAGTGGTAGTTTAGAGTTTACTGTTGAACGTTCAGGAAAAAGTTTGGTTGGTTCAGCAGCATCAGGAGAAGGTTTAGTAAATGTCTTTAGAGGTACTGGCAAAGTATTATTTGCACCAGTTGATAAAGCAAAATAGTAATGGAGATGTTATATGATTGATTTACATATACATACAACAAATTCAGATGGTGAATTTAGTGTAGTTCAAATATTAGAAAAAGCGACATCGAAAGGTCTTAATATTATTTCTATAACTGATCATAATAATATAAATGCTTATGATGAGCTTAACAATATTGATGTTAAAGAAATTTATAATGGAAAGATAGTTATAGGTGTTGAACTCGAGTTTGTATATAAAGGTAGATTGTTTGATATGCTAGGTTATGGAATTGATTTAAATGTCATGAAAAATAGTGAAATAATAAAAGAAGGTTTTGTTCATTCTACAGTAGAAGGACAAGCTAAAATTTTAGATGAATTAAAAAGTGTTTGTGATAAGTTAGGTATTAAATATTCGGAAAATTTAGAAATTACTAAACCTAATTATATGGCTAATGATGTTTTAGTAGATGATATTTTAAAATATCCTGATAATCAAAATTTCTTAAATTCTATTAATATAGTAGATAGATCAAGTTTTTATCGTAAGCATTTTTGTGAACCATCTAGTCCCTTTTATATTGATCAAACAGAAGGTAAGAAAGATATTTTTTATGTAACATCTTTAATTCATCAAGCAGGAGGTTTAGCATTTCTAGCTCATCCTTTTGTTTATAATTTACCTAATATAAAAGAGACTTTGGATGAGATAGTCTCTTTTGATATAATAGATGGAATTGAATGTGCCCATAGGAAACATAATGAAGAACAAATTAATTTCTTAATTAATTATTGTAATAAGCATAATCTAAAGAAGAGTGGAGGCAGTGATTTCCATATTGATAATCATTTTCTTGGGTGTGCTAATAGAGGTAATTCTATAATTTCTTATAATTTAGTTAAAGATTGGATAGAACTTGTGAACAAATTTTAAATTTTTTTGTATATTTTATTTTTATTGGTTCTACCAACGATATAATCAATGGAAGCATTGTAAAAATTTACTATATAAAGTAATTTGTAAGTAGTAGGCGTTCTTGCGCCTGTTTCAAAACTAGAATATGTTGTTTGAAAGAAGCCAATTTTGTCACTTAATTTGCTTTGAGTTAAATGATTTTCTTTTCTTAGTTCTAGTAATCTTTCACATATTTTTTTGTAATCAATTTTTAAGCTTGGCGAATGTTCAACCTTATTAGATATACCTAATAGATAGTCTAAATTAACATTATAAAAGTTTGCTAATATGTTTACTTTTTCTAAAGGAATGTCATTAGAACATTTTTCCCACTTTGAATAAGTATTCTCTTTTACCTTTAACATTTTTGCTATATCTTTCTGCTTTAGATTATTATCATGGCGTAGCATTGCCATCCTATTTCCTGTTTCTACCAATTTTTATCACCAAGTTTATTGTAATTACGAAAAGTTAACATTTGTTTATATCGGACTTTATGAGTTAAAAATAAGACTTTAAATGTAGAATTTGTTGTATATTTTGAAGCTTTGATATAAAAAACTAATAGAAAAGATTATAATACTTTATCTATTAGTCCGTAGTTTTTAGCTTCATCAGCTTCTAAAAAATAGTCTCTTTCAGTATCTTGTTCTATTTTTTCTAATTTTTGTTTTGTATTTGCTGCTAGAATCTTGTTTAGTTTCTTTTTAGTTTTTAATATGTGTTCAGCAGCAATTTTTATTTCTGTAGCTTGACCTTCAGCACCACCTAGGGGTTGATGAATCATTACTTCACTATTCTTAAGAGCATATCTTTTTCCTTTTTTACCACTTGATAATAAGAAAGCAGCCATAGAAGCAGCCATTCCCATACAAATGGTGGAAACATCACTTTTTATTAAATTCATAGTATCATATATTGCAAAACCGGCGCTTACTGATCCTCCAGGAGAGTTTATATATATAGATATATCTTCATGATTAAGAGAATCTAAGTAAAGTAGTTCTGCTACAATAGTATTTGCTGATTCATCATTAATAGTGCCACTTAAAATTATTATTCTGTTTTTTAATAATTTTGAAAAAATATCATAACTTCTTTCTCCATTTATTTCTTTATCAACTATCATTGGTATTAAATTCATAATCTTCACCTAATTCTACTATATCCAAATACAATTTAATTTATACCTTACAAGATGTGGCAAAATTGTTAGACAAGATGTGGTAGTTTTGATATAATCTTTTATAGAATAAGAGGGTGTTAAAATGATAGAAGAAATTAAAGTAACAATTAATGGTAAAGAACAAACAGTTCCTCGTGGTATAACTTTATTACAACTAAGTAAAGAATATGAGAAAGACTATCGTTTTCCTATTATTCTTGCTAGTGTCAATAATGTATATAGAGAACTTAATTATGTTGTTAATGATCCTTGTGGTATTAATTTTTATGATTTAAATTCTAAAATAGGAAATAGAGCCCATATTGCAGGTTTAACTTTTCTTTTAGTAGTGGCTGTAAAAGAGATATTTGGTCTTGATGCTAATATTAAAGTAATGCATTCTTTAGATAAAGGAATATATATAGAAACAAGTTTTCCTCTTACAGAGACAATATTAAAATCTATTGCTAAAAAAATGTTAAAACTAGTAGATATGGATATGGCTATTACAAAAGTAAGTGTAGAAAGAATATCTGCTATACATTATTTTGAGAGTATTAATGATTTAGCAAAAGCAAGAATTATGAAGTATAATACTAATACTTATATTACACTTTATAGACTTTCTAATTATTATAATTATTTTTATCATCAAATGCCGCCATCTACTTCTAGTTTAAGAGAATTTAAATTAACATACTTAAATGATAATGGCTTTGTATTACAGTTTCCTACAGCGTATTCTAATAATCAAATTAAGCCTTATGTTCATCATGCTAATATGTTTAAAGTCTTTAAGGAATGTAGAGATTGGACTAAGTTAATGAAAATAGAGACAATTGCAGATTTAAATGATGTAATTAGTAAGGGAAAAATTGCTGACTTAATTAGAATAGATGAAACTTTACAAAGTAATAGGCTTTTAGGGATGGCTAGAAAGATTGTGGATGCAAAGAAAGATAAAAAGATTATTTTATTAGCAGGGCCTTCTTCTAGTGGTAAGACTACAACTACTTCTAAGTTGTGTATGTATTTGAAAAGTTTTGGTCTTAATCCAAAGATGATTAGTATGGATGATTATTTTGTTGATAGAGATAAAACTCCAGTCAATGAAAAGGGAGAAAAAGATTATGAGTGCTTTGAAGCTGTTGATAATAAGTTATTAACTAAACAAATTAATGATTTATTAAATGGCAAAGAAGTAATGGCGCCAGTATATAATTTTAAAGAGGGTGTAAAAGAGTTTGTTAAAGAGTTAAAGCTTGATAAGAATGATATTTTATTAATAGAAGGTATACATGCTTTGAATCCTAAAGTTTTAAAAGAGATTCCTGCAAAAAATAAATTTAAGGTCTATTTGTCAGCTTTGACTGAACTTAATATAGATTATCATAATCGTTTTCCAACTACAGATAATAGACTTTTAAGAAGAATTATAAGAGATAATAGAACAAGAGGATATAATGTTGTTGATACGTTAAAAGTATGGAATAATGTTAGAAGTGGTGAAGAAAAATATATCTTCCCTTATCAGGATGAAGCTGATATTACTATAAATACAGCGTTAATTTATGAGTTAGCTGTTTTAAAAACTTATGTAGAACCTCTTTTATACTCTGTTGATGAAGATTCAGTTTATTATGAAGAAGCAAAGAGATTACTTAATGTTTTAAGACTTATTTTGCCAATACCAAGTGAGAGCATTCCGGATGATTCTATAATTAGAGAGTTTATTGGTGGTAGTTGTTTTTAAAAAAAGTATGAATTTAGTGAATTGACCTAAAATTAAGGTGTGAAAAAGGTAAAATGATAGGATGAATTTGATAAATTGTCCTATTATTTTTAAGTGAATTTAAAAAATTCCTCTTTTGATTAATATTTCTTCATGTGATAGATTTAAATCACTTTTCGAAAAGTAAATCTAAAAATGAAGGAGGAATATATGGAACAAAAAGATAATTTCATTAGTCTGCTT
>CALVQK010000012.1 GCA_944358305.1 uncultured Bacilli bacterium
TTAACACCAAATTCATTAGCTATTTCATATTTCATTTTATCGATAGCTTGTTTAGCACCAGGAACTCTCATTTTCATTGAACCTGTGTTCATATTGTTGTTCATTTGTTTCACCTCCTACACTAGTAGAATGTGAATTTTTTTAAATTTCATACATTTTTTTTGCTTCCAATTTTTACCTAAAGAATATTTTCATAATCATTTTTTTCTTTATAAATAAATGTATTATCAATCGCTTCTTTTAATAGTTCATCATAAGCAAACTTTTCTTCTTCTTTTAATGTTTCTTCTAGTGTTGGATTAATAATCGGATGCTTAGGAACAAAGACTGTACAACAATCTTCATATGGTAAAATACTTGTTTCATATGTATCTATTTTTTTTGCTATTTCTATGATTTCTAATTTATCTAGACAGGCAACTGGTCTTATTACTGGTATGTTAGTAACATTATTTATTACATACATACTATTTAGTGTTTGCGATGCTACTTGACCTATAGATTCACCATTAACAATTACTTTAGCTTTATTCTTTTTACATAAACTTTCCATAATACGATACATCATTCTGCGCATAATAGTAATAACATAGTTAGGAGAAACATTTTTATAAATTTCTTCTTGGATTTTGGTAAAAGGAACTATGTGTAGTTTTATATCATTAGTATAAACCTTTAATTTATTTACTAAAGTTATTACTTTTTCTCTTGCTTCTAAACTAGTATGAGGAATAGCTTCAAAATACACAGCTTCTATTTTAATTCCTCTTTTCATAGCAAGAAAACCTGCAACAGGTGAGTCTATTCCACCACTTAACATTAATAATCCTTTACCTTGAATGCCACTAGGATAACCACCTAAACCATTATAAGAATTATAATAAATAAAGGTGTGATCTTTTCTTATTTCAACATGAATAATAGTATCTGGATTATTAACATCTACTTTAATATTATCCTTATTTTTTAAAACTATACCTCCAAATATAGGAGATAATTCCATACTTGTTTTAGGAAAGGTTTTATCACTTCTTTTAACTTCTACTTTAAAAGTTCTGAAGTTTTCTAGTTTTACTGTTTTTATTAGTTCATTTTTAATAGATTCCATATCACTATTAGTAACATAAGCAATATGGTAAGTATGTATTCCAAAGATTTTATGTATTTTATCAATAATAGTTTGCTCATCTTCTATCTTATAGTGAATATACATTCTTGATAAATCTTTTTCTATTATGGTATCAAGACCTGCTAATTTATTTTCAATATTTTTTGTTAAAGTCTTAACAAAAAAATTACGGTTACCTTTTTTAGTAGTTAATTCACCATATTTAATTAATATTACTTTTTGCATAACTTATTTCCTTTCTATATATTATTAAATTATTTTAATAATTCTATATTTTTCTTTTCTTCTTCTACGGCATTTATTAATTCTTGTTCAGTAGGCATATGTAATTTATATTCTGTAGAAAATATTGTTTCATTATCTTCAGGAAGCGTATAATTAACAATAGTTTTAAACAATCAGTACTTAATAGAATTCCTATTGTTTTATTTTCGTCTTTACTTTTAATATCTCTATCATAATAATTTACATACATTTGCATCTGACCTATATCTTGATGAGTTACTTTGCCTATTTTTAAATCTATAATGACAAAACATTTTAAAAGTCTATTGTAAAAAACTAAATCAGGGTAAAAGTGTTCTTCTCCTAGAGTTATTCTAACCTGGCTACCTACAAACATAAAGCCTTTCCCTAATTCTAATAAGAATTCCTTTAAATGTTCTATAATATTTTTCTCTAAATCAGATTCTAAATAATCAGTATTTTCTTTAATATCAAGAAACTCTAAAACAAAAGGGTCTTTTACTAAATCTTTACTTTCTTTTATTACTTGTCCTTTTTCTATCAATTCTTTTTTCTTACTTTGATTAGATGACAAAAGTAGCCTTTCATATAATAGAGAGTTTATTTGTCTTTGTAATTCTCTGACACTCCATCTTGAATTAATGCATTCTTTTAAATAAAAGTTTCGCTTTGGCTCTTCAGCGATTTTAATTAATTCTAAGTAATGTGACCAACTCAATTTGGTAGACACTGTCTTCCAAATTGGATAAGTAAGATAAAACTTTCTCATAGTTCTTAAGTTTCTTGATGAGAAGCCTTTACCAAATTCATCAGTTAACTTTTTAGATAAATTATCTAAAATGGCATCTCCATAGGTGGCTCTCTTATCACCTTTTTGAATATCCATAATAATTTTACCAATATTCCAATAAAGATTAAGCATTTCTATATTGACAGTAGTATATACTTTATTTCTTGCATCAATTACTAATGTTTTAATATTATCATAAATATTATTAAATTCAGTTTCTTCTATTAATTCTGTAGTCATAAACCTCCTTTACAAATTATCTTTTAATATTTTTATAAACTCTTTCGCTTCTTCGATCGTACTATCTTTAGATAAAGATAATCTTAATGAGGTTTTACTTAGCTCTAAATTATTAGTTAAGAGATAGATGCTTTTAGAATAATCTTCTTTAGAGGAACAAGCTGTTTTGGTAGACAGATAAACTTCATAAGACTCTAATTTATGAATCATAGTTTCAGGTTTTATACCTTCGATGCTAAAATTTATTATATATGGAGAAGAATCTTTCTTAGAGTTTATAGTAACACTCTCTATTTTACTTAGTTCATCTTGTAAATAAGTATTAATTTCTTTTACTTTTAAATAACTTTCATCTTTTAATTCTAAAGCTAGTCTTAATGCTTTAGCAAAAGAAGCGATTAAAGGTAGTGCTGGTGTTCCTGCTCTATAAATAGTTTGCGAAGCACCACCATTTATTAAGGGAGCTAAATTTATTTTTTCTTTTTTGATAAGAATAGCAATTCCTTTAAGGCCATTAAATTTATGAGCTGATGCTGAAAATAAATCTACATTAGTAAGATTAACATTAATCTTAGTTAAACTTTGCGTACCATCAACATGAAATATAGCTTTACTATTTTCTTTAATAATTTTTCCTATAGTATCTATATCTTGTATTATACCTAATTCACTATTAACATGATGAATGGATACTAAAACAGGATCTAATTTTAATTTTTCTTTTAAATCATCAAGATCAATATGATAATTATCATCTAGTTTTAAATTAATTACTTCGACATTTTCTAATGTTTTTAAAGTATTTGTAATAGAAGGATGTTCTAAAATAGTAGTTAGTATTATTCTATTTCTTTTTGGATAAGCTTTAAGTACTCCTTTAATTGCTAAGTTATTAGATTCACTACTACTGCTAGTAAAGATTACTTCATCTTCTTTTACATGTAAAAGATCTGCTACTTGTGTTGTCGCAGCATTCATTAATTTTTTACTTGCAAATCCTAACTTATGAATGGAATTAGGATTACCAATATAATTTTTAGAAACATTTACAAATGTTTTCAAAACTTCTTCATCTACTCTAGTAGTAGCAGCATTATCAAAATATATCATTACTATCACCCTTTTTCATCAATTATATTATACTTATTTTCCGTTAATATTTTTGTTGTCTCATTAAAATCCTTATTACTATTAAATACATTAGAAATATTTTTAGCAAGATAAAAAATGTTCTTAGTAAATAAATAACTATTATTAAGAAGATAATTTTTTATATCTTTAATATGAAGAGATGAGAGAAGAACAATTAATTCTTCTATATTTTTGTTATTAACTAAGGAGTCTACTTCTTTTTTATTAAAGTTTAAAGCTAGTAGTATTTTTTTATTATTTTTTTTCATGGTTCCTCCGGTTAAGTAACTATACTACTATTAATTGGACTAAAAAGCAAGAAATTAAAGAAAATAAAAACTTTGCACAGTAATTATTTACAATTCACTCTGCAAAGGCATTAGAAATAGTTAGAGTTTTATTATCTTCATCATATGAAGTAACTACACCAATAAGACTTACAGGAGCTTCTTCATTTAAATCATCTATATTTTCTGATAGAAGCTCTGCTACGACTGTTAAATCATATTTTCCTTCTTCATTATCAGTAAATTCTAAAGTAATAGTATTATCTTTTTTACTTTTTTCACTTATAGTACCTGTTAGTCTTATAAATTCTCCGATATGGTTATAATTGTCATTAATAATAGAATAAGCAAGATCTGTTATAGTAAAGTTTTCTGGATTAGTATCATAGTCTAAGAACCAAGAACCTAATATGGTATCTCGTCTACCTACTTTTTGGTTATATTTTATGACTTTATAACCTAGGCCATAATATTCTTTAGTACCTCCATCATCATATACTTTTGTTCTAATAGCAAGAAAAGGTCCTACTCCTGCTTTAGTTGTAAGGAGAATATCAGTTGTAATTAAAAGACCTAATACTATTATAACTATCATAATAATCGTAGATATTTTTTTTATTTTACTTTCTTCTTCAACAGAAATACCTTCTTTTTTTTGTTCTTCTGTTTGCATAATCTCACCCCTAACTATTTATCTTTTCAAGAAATTCAGTCTCACTCCAAATAGGAATATTTAACTCTTTAGCTTTTTCATATTTACTGCCAGGATTATCTCCTACAATAACAGCATCTGTTTTTTTAGAAACTGATTCTCTAGTTTTACCTCCAGCATTTTCTATTAAAGCTTTCGCTTCTTCTCTAGTTAATTTTGTTAGTGTTCCAGTTAAAACAAAGCTTTTTTCTAGAAAATCTTCATTAAGTTTTAACTCTTCACCAATATATTCCATATTAAGTCCCAATTCTTTTAATTCTTCTATCATTTTTAAATTAGTATCATCTTTAAAATATGCAACGACATTATTAGCAATTATTGGCCCAATATCAGGAATATCCACTAATTCCTCATATGATGCCTTACTTAAATTATCCATGTTTTTATACTTTTTAGCAAGTATTTTAGCTTTTTCTTTACCAACATTTTTAATACCCAAACCAAATAATAGTCGTTCTAGAGAATTATCTTTACTAACCTCTATAGCATTTAATAAATTAGTAACCGACTTTTCGCCATAACCTTCTAATTTAATTAAAGCATCTTTTTTAGAAGATAGTTTATAAATATCAGGGATAGTACTTATAAACTTAAAGTTATACAAATCTTCCATTAACCTTTCTCCTAGACCATCTATATTCATAGCAGGACGAGAAACAAAGTGAATAAAACTTTCTATATGCCTTGCTGGGCAATTAGGATTAGGACAGTAATAGTCAGCTTCACCTTCTTTTTTTATTAATTCAGTATTACAGATAGGACAGTTAGTAATCATTTTAAAGGGCATTTCATTGCCAGTTCTTCTTTCTATTTTTGCTTCTACTACTTCAGGAATAACATCTCCTGCTTTTCTAATAGAAACAGTATCATGAATCATTAAACCTTTTTTTAGGACATAATCTTCATTATGTAAAGTAGCTCTACTTATGGTTGAACCCATTAACTGTACTGGGTCAAGAATGGCATTAGGAGTTATTTTACCAGTTCTACCTACTGTGAAGATAATATCATTTAATTTGGTTAAAACTTCAAGAGCAGGAAATTTATAAGCGATAGCCCATCTTGGGGTTCTTGCTGTAAAACCTAAGCTTTGCTGATCTTTAATATTATCTACTTTAATTACAACACCATCTATATCATAAGGAAGACTATCTCTTAATTCTCCTTTTTCGTGAATATAAGCCATTACTTCATCGATATTTTTAACTATTCTGTTGTTAGGATTAGTTTTAAATCCTAAACTCTTCATAAATTCTAAGGCTTCATGATGAGTTTTAATTCCAAAGTCTTCTGGATTAGGCAAATGATATAAGAAAGCATCTAAATTACGCTTAGCTGCTACTTTTGAATCTAATTGTCTAATTGATCCAGCGGCAGCATTTCTGGGGTTTTGAAGGGGTTTCTCGCCCTTAGAGATACGTTCTTTATTAATCTTTGCTAAAGTATCCTTACTCATATAAATTTCCCCTCTTACTTCAATATCAAGAGGTTGTTTTAATTTTAAAGGAATACTCTTTATTGTTTTTACATTATGAGTAATATCTTCACCAATCACACCATTACCACGAGTAGCAGCAGTAGTTAATATACCTTTTTCATAGTGCAAAGAAACAGATAAGCCATCTATTTTAAGTTCACATACATAAGGAGAATTAACTCCACTATCTTCTATTCTTTTTAAGAAATCTATGATTTCTTCTTCATTAAAGACATCTCCTAAAGATAACATTGGTATAGTATGTTCGATCTTTTTAAACTCATCTATTACTTCTCCTCCTACTTTTTTTGTAGGTGATGTATCAGAAACCCATTCTGGATGTAATTTTTCAATAGTTTCAAGTTCTCTATAATAAGCATCATACTCTTGGTCGGTTATTTTTGGATCATCTAAAACATAATAGTCATAAGCGGCCTCTTCTAAGACTTTAATTAGATAATTCATTCTTTCGATGGTAACGTTATCCACTTTTATCGTCTCCTTCTAATAAATTTTCCACAAAGGTTGTTGATAAACTCCTTCATCAGTTAATTCTTTTAAAGCTTTTACAACTTCGTCTTTATCTTCTTTATAAGTCATACCATACCAAGTTGCAGTTGTATCTATAATATCAATTGTTTTAATATTTTTTCGTAGGCATGTATCTAAAACATCTGGTATTTGAAACTCTACTTCGTCTAAGTGCTTTTGATGTAGTGATAAGAAAAGAAATAATTCATCTCCTAAAATATCAAAAATATCATCTGAAAACAGTAATAAATTCATGCATACTAATGTATCTTCATCTATTTCTTCGCCATTACTGCTATAAAGAGGAGAGGCAATTATTTTATCTTTTTTCTTTATTACTTTACTTTCTGTTATTTTTACTAGTTTGTGGTCACTAACATCCATGATACCTCTTTTGGCAGTTCCGTTTGGACTTAGGGTATTTTTAACTTTATATCCTACTATACCAAAGTGGTTATAAATAATATTATCTAAGTAATCGTAAGCTTTTAGGAAAGCATCTCTTCCATAGAAATCATCGGCATTAATACATGCGAATGGCCCTTTGATTTTATCTTTGGCACAATATATGGCATAAGCAGTACCTAAAGGTTTAGTTCTATTTTTAAGTAGTGGTTTAAAACGTTCAGGAATATAAGTATTATCTTGGAAAGCATAATCTGTTTCAATATATGGTTCTACTCTTTTACCAATTGTTTCCCTGAATTTTTCATAAAACTCTTTCTTAACAATAAATACTACTTTAGTAAATCCTGCTTTAATAGCATCATAAACAGAATAGTCTATGATGAATTCTCCACTTGGTCCGACTTGTTCAATTTGTTTTAAGCCTCCAAAACGCGAACCCATTCCAGCGGCCATGATTAATAATGTTTTATCTTTATTCATAACTTCCTCCGTATAAATTACTACTATATATTTTTTTATCAATCATTTCATTAATAGCATTTACTACTAGCTCTTTATCTTCTTTATAAGTTACGCCATACCAAGTAGCATTAGTCTCAATTACATCAACTATTACTTTTTCTTCTTTTACACATTCATTTAAAACGATAGGAATTAAAAATTCACATTTTTCAAGATTATCTTTATTATTTTCTAAAAAGATTGGTAATTTTTCTTCTAAAATTTTAAATAGACTAGGTGTAAATAACAACATATTCATAGAAGCAATAGTATCTTTTGAAGTTTCAAAACTAGGACTACCATCAAGAGGTGATACCTTTACTAAATCACCAACTAGTTCTGTACTACTTTCAACTAAAGTGATTAGTTCGTTATTTTCATTAACTTTACAAACTCCACGTTTAGCAGAACCATTAGGGGTTAAGGTATTACCAAGTCTATAAGCGATTAAACCATAATGATTATCTTTAATATTAGATAAATAGGTAGAAGCTTTTAGATAAGCATCTTGTCCGTAAAAATCATCAGCATTTATGATTGCGAATGGTTCATTGATTTTATCTTTAGCACAGTATATAGCATGAGCGGTACCTAAAGGTTTTACTCTTGCCTTTAATAGTTCTTGATATTTACTAGGAATGTTATTATTATTTTGAAAAACATACTCTACTTTAATATGAGGTTCTACTCTTTTACCAATTGTTTCTTTAAAGATCTCATAGTTCTCTTCTTTAATGATAAATACTACTTTAGTAAATCCTGAGTTTATAGCATCATAAATAGAATAATCAATAATAAACTCGCCATTTGGTCCTACTGGTTCTAATTGTTTTAAGCCTCCAAAACGACTACCCATTCCAGCGGCCATGATTAATAATGTTTTATCTTTCATTTTTCTCTCCTTTATACTTTAGTTAAACTTTTATGATTTTTCATTAATTTCTTAATTCCATATGGATGCTTAAAAGCAACTGTTACTAATGAGTTAGTAACTTCTAATACTTTACCTGCTCCAAAATGTTCATGTACTACATAATCACCAACTTGATAATCGACATCTTCATCTCTTAAGACGGCTTCTTTGGTAACATGTACTTGTTCTTCTTTCTTTTCAGTATTACTTTCAATTAAATTACTATCTATCTCACTTAAGAATCTACTTGGGGGATTTATACCATCCTTACCAAAAAGAACTCTTCTTCTAGCATTTAGTAAATATAATTTTTCTTTCGCTCTTGTAATAGCGACATAACAAAGTCTTCTTTCTTCTTCTGTTTCACTAGCACTCATTAAAGAGTTAAGATGCGGAAATATTCCTTCTTCTAATCCTAAAACAAAGACAATATCATATTCTAGTCCTTTAACAGCATGAATGGTCATTAAACTAACTTTATGGCGAGAGTCTTTATATTCATCTTTGTCATTAACTAAACTTACTTCATATAAGAAGTCTTCTAGTGATACTAGTCCCATTCGCTCTTCGAAAGCTTTAGTAATAGATTTAAATTCCTCTAAGTTTTCTAATCTAATTTCACTTTCAATACTTTTTTCACTAACGAGCTCTTTCTTCATTTCTGTAGAATCTAAGACTTTATCAATTAACTCTGTTAAAGTAACAGTTTCTGATACTTTTTGTAAAGATAGAATAAGATTTTTAAATTTTAATTCTTTACCATCTTCTATAGCTTCAAATAAACTTATATCTTTAGAATCTGCTACTTCTGTTAAATGTTCTATTGTCTTTAAACCTATTCCTCTTTTAGGGGTATTTATGACTCTTAAAAGACTAATATCATCTTTAGGATTATAGATTAATTTAAGATATGCTAGCAAGTCTTTAATTTCTTTTCGTTGGTAGAAGCTAAAACCGCCAACAATACGATATGGAATATTTTGTTTTAATAGTTCTTCTTCAATTACACGGGACTGAGCATTAGTACGATAAAGAATAGCTATATCACTAGCATCTTTACCACTATCTAGAAGTTTTTTTATTTCCATAGCGGTATAATGACTTTCATCCTTTTCATCATAAGCTCTATAATAGGTAATTTTATCACCTTCGCCTTTAGTAGACCAAAGATTTTTCTCTTTTCTTTGTTCATTGTTTTTAATAACACAGTTAGCAGCATCTAATATTGTTTTAGTAGAACGATAATTTTGTTCTAGCTTAATGCTTAAAGCATTAGGATAATCTTTTTCAAAGTTTAAGATATTTTTATAATTTGCTCCACGGAATCCATATATTGCTTGATCTGCATCACCAACAACACAGATGTTTTTATATAAAGCACTTATCATTTTTGATAAGATGTACTGAGCTTCGTTAGTATCTTGATACTCATCTATTAAGATATATTTATATCGTTCTTGATATTTTTGCAAAATGTCAGGATATTTTCTAAAAATAACTATTGGAAGAAGAAGTAGATCATCAAAATCAACTGCATTATTTTGCTTTAATTTATCTTCATATTTATAATAAACTTCACTAACTACTTTTTCATAATCACTTGCAATATATCTTTCATAATCTTTTGGTGATAATAATTCATTTTTACAATTACTTATTTTATTTCTTATCGCTTTAGGATTATAAATTTTAGGATCATAGTTTAGACTTTTTAATATTTTTTTTACAATAGTTAGTGAATCATCACTATCCATAATAACAAAATTCTTACTATAATCTAATCTTGCATAGTTTTCTCTTAATATTTTAAGACCAAAAGAATGGAATGTTGATATTTGAATATCTTTAGCGACAGATCCAATCATTCTATCAACACGTTCTCTCATTTCAAGTGCTGCTTTATTAGTAAATGTTATAGCGAGTATCTCATAAGGCGATATATTTAATTTTTCTATTAAATAGGCAATCTTTGTAGTTAATACTTTTGTTTTACCTGATCCAGCACCTGCTAAAATTAAAAGAGGTCCTTCATTATATAAAACTGCCTTTTTTTGTTCCTCATTTAGGTTATCTAAATCTATATTACTCATATTATTACCTGCTTCCTAACTAATTATATCATGTTAAATATTACTTGGTAAAAAGATAAGCATTGCAAAACTTAAAACAATAAATGTTATACCAGTTAATATAAGGATTATTGAAGATGAATTTTTGACATATCTTAATACATAACCCTGTTTTGGATTATTAGGGTTATAGTAAACATCCATAAATGTTCCGACAGGAAATTTTTCCATTAAAGGGTTTGTAGATATATAACTATTGGTTTCTATTTTTATATTACTATTTTCTACGTTATTTGTTACCTCTGTTTTCAAACTGTTGAGAGGATTTGATTTATTAATTATAAAACCATACTTTAATGTTTTAGTATAAGTTGTGTTATTGACACTATATTCAACTATAGGAAAATGTACACCATTATTATTCCAAAATGTATATCTAATAACCTTTCCTTTGGTAATAGCTGTAGAATTGTTTTTAGTACTTCTATCATGTAGTTTTAATAATATTCCTATTAACAAAAGTATTAGTCCTATACTTATAAAAATTATAAATATTATTATGTTACTCTGCATAACCATTATCCTTTCTTAATTAATTATATCATTATTTTAAGTAAGGGAAAAGAAAAAGAAGTCTATTTAGACTTCTTTCATGTCTGCATCTAAAGCATAAAGAAAATAATTTATATTACGATAAAAATTATCTATAGCTAGGGGTTCAATTATGAAGTAAAGGTTTGCATCTAACAGATCTTTTAACATATCTCTTATTAATAGTCTTATTCTCCTAATAACCGCGATGCTTCTTTCTGTTAGATTTTGTTGATTTTCTGGAGATAGAGGCAAACTATTGTAATCTTCGAGTAACTGCGGGTATATCTCATTTAGAAGATTATTTAATGTTTCTATATATGATGTCGCATTAGGATCTATTAAGCCTCTTAAAAATGATGCTATTTCATAAGCAGTAATATTATAACCATATTCAGTATCTAAAGCGATTATAGGATCTTTTTTTATTCTTTCTTTTAACCTATTTAACTCCCCTATATATAGTTCGATTGTTATAACCATAAAATTATACATGGTAGGATAAGAGTATGAAAATAGATTATTTGAAGTCATTTCATCTCTTATTTCTCTTGCTAGCTCAATAAAGTCATTGGCAATAGATAAGGCTCTTTCATTGATAGATGTCATTTTACTAATTAATTCTTCATTTACTTCAAAAGTATCAGTAGGTGTTAGCTTAAGTTGCATCTCTGTTATATCTGTACCAAGATTTAAATTAAAAAGTTTCTCTGTTAATTTTTCTGTTGGTAAAGTATACTCTGTATAAAATATTTCATAGTTTACTCCTTTAGATGGAACTTTTCCATTAGTTAGTGTTACTATTTCTCTACCTAAATCTTGACTTTTTCTAGCAAGTGTTTCAGCTCTTGCTTTATAAGGATTATTTCCATAAAAGGAAAGTTCAATATTAATACAAAAATCTCTTAATGTTCTTAGATAATATAGATTAGCATCTATAGATTCTTTATAAAAGTCTTCTTCTGTTAACATTTTATCACCAGTAAATTATATGTTAAAAAAAAGAGATTTAGTATTATAACTAATCTCTTATACTCTGATATAGTTTGTTTAACTCAGTAAGAGGGTTTTCTTCAACAGTTTCTTGTTCTTTTTTATTTTTCTTTTCTTTTTCTTCTTTTAATATTTTAAGCATAACTTTATATTCGTCTAAAGTAAATTCTTGTCCTAATATATTTATACTATTAGATTCCACTCTCTCTTCTTTTTTAGGCTCTTCAACTAATACAGTTTTTTTGGGAACTTTGTAAGCTTCTTTAATATCAAAGTCATTAATAATATTATAGTTTGTAAAAGACTCAACTTGAATTAAATTGTGTTTATATTGATATCTTCTAATTAGATAATAGATTAATAAAACTACTACCCAGAAGACAAAGACAAACATACTTAATTCCAAAAGACTTCTAACTTGATTACTACTATATAATTCTGTAATGTTAAAAACGTCTAAATTTAAGTTGTTAATTGAAGAGACTGCTAAGATGAATAGATACATGATGATTGCAAAAGCGGTTGAATTTATAACTTTTAGTTTAAAGTTTACTTTATCATTAAATATTGTTTTCCACAAAATAACATTTGTTGTGATTAACATAATAAGATAGATAACAATATTAGGAAAGTAATAAGTTATAAAGACTTCATTAATAGCATAATCAATTAGAGTTAAAATACTACTACCATATTGAAATGCTATAAAGATAAAACCTGCTAAATATAATAAGATATATGCTTTCTTACTTTGTTTACGGTTAGAACCATTAGTAGTTATAAAAAGTATAGTAAGAAAAACAATTAAAACTAATATCATCAAGTATAAATTTCTAGATGTTATTAGATCAAAAACTGTTTGTAATTTTGTTATTAATGATAAGTCTTTCATTAATAACACCCCCTTTTATTCAATATTATATAGCTCTGCTATATAAATAGTTTGTGTAGAACTATCATCTTTAGTACATGTAATTAACGTAAGTGTTGTTCTATCATGATTTCTTTTAATGGAAACTGTACCTGTATTTGGTTCTTGATATATATCTGTAATTTTATATCTATATGTTAGCCCACCATATGTAACATTAGCTTCATCACCAACTTCTAGTTTATAAAGGTTTCTAAAGAAAGCTTTCCAGCCAGTACCAGAGTGACCCGCTATTATTAAGTTTCCATTAGTAACATTAGGTAAGCTACTACCTTGTATTATTTCAATATTAGATTCAACAGTATTAAGACTAGAATCAATATTGTAAAAACCCCTTCTAAACTTTATTTTTGGTATTTCTAAGTAACCAATATAACTTTCAATATCTGTATATGTTTGTTCAGTTTCTTGATCTTCATCAGTGCTTTCAACTTCTGTTGTATTAACATTATATATTTCTGTTTCATTTTCGCTATATATTTGATCATTCATATAATCATAGGCAAGTAGTTTCTTATCACTGATAAAGTTATAAAAAGAGAAGAATCCTCCAATTGTTATTACAAATGCTCCAATTAGAGCGACTGTAGTAGGAGAGATTCTTTTCTTATTATTTAACTTTTTGTTTTTTGCCATTGTAGTAAACGAATCCTACTCCGGATATTAAAAGCATTGATCCAAATATAGTGCTTATTAGGGATTTACTACTACCAGTAAATGGAACTTCAACTATTTCATTATTTTCAAAGATAACTAAAGCAGTTGGTGTTTCATCACTGATTGTAAATTTATATACTTCATCACTCTTATTATAACCAGATGGAGCTTCTACTTCTTCTACTGTATATTCTCCATCAGTTAGACCTGTAATAGTGTGGGCTTCTTCAGTTGTAACAAATTCTTCAACTACATTACCATCACTATCTTTTACTACTAAGGTTGCTCCACTTAAAGGATTGCCTGTAGCAGCATCTACTTTTAAGATGTTTACTAATTTTTCAATAGGTGTATTCTCAATAGTAATAGTTGCATCACGGTTATCTTTATTAACAGTGAACTCATAAATTTCATCTGATTTTTCATAACCTGCTGGTGCCTTTGTTTCTTCTACTGTATAAGTTCCATCAGCAAGATCATTTAATTTATATGGTTCAGTAGTTGTAACAAATTCTTCTACAACTTTTCCAGTACTATCTTTTACCACTAAAGTAGCCCCTGCTACTGGATCTTTAGTAATTGCATCTATTTTTATAATTGTTGCTGTTCTTTCAAGTTCTTTATTTCTAAATCTAATTGAGATATTTCTATTTGTATCACTAATTGTGAATTCTACAATTTGATCATTTAGAACATAACCAGACGGAGCTTCTGTTTCTTGTAAAGTATAAGTTCCATTTGGTAAGTTTTTAATTACATGAGATGATGTTGTTGAAGTCCAAGTCGCAATAACTTTTCCAGTGCTATCTTTTACTTCAAAGGTTGCTCCTGCTAGAGGTTTTTCTGTCTCATCATCTATTTTAGTAATTGTTACTTTACTAGTTTCAAGTGTTAAATTTGTTTGATCAGTAACTGTTGATGTTTCTGGATATAATACAGACCCCATAACATCTTGCTTTGTAGAATCACTTGATTTATACATATAAGCTTTGTTTATTGAACCAGTTGCTGTTACTGTTACAGTAATATTTAAGCTTCCTACATCAACTGATGATTCTGGTATTCTAACTTTAAAGCTTTCACTTGGTGAAAATGAACTTTGAGTTGCGCCAGTTGTTGCATTAACAACAACCGTTCCTTCTGGAGCATTACTTAAGGATACTGTATAGTTACCTGTTGTATATAATGTTTCAACACTCATAGCATCTGATTCGTAATATTCTCCATCACTCGTTAAATTTAAAGTACTGTCATTATTAATTAAACTAATTGCAGGTGTAGCATATGATGTTTGCTGTTTAGCACCCTCAACTAATTCGCTTATATAATGTCTAATATTATGTGGATCTGATCCTGTATATTTGAATGCATCTGGTAGATTGTTACTACCGGTTGTTTCATCTAAATACCACCAAATAGCAGCTTGTGTAATGTAATAATCCATATCTGAATTACCAGTAATATTTACTCTTGGATAACCGTTAGATAAAATATAGGCAAGTCCTGCTGGCGCTTCTCCGGATAATGTCATTTGAACATTATATGGTATTCCTTTATGGAAATCTGTACAGTATACATAACCACCCAAACTACTTGTTAACTTTGCATAATGCCAGTTGTCAATATATCCATCTAGTAATTTTTCACTATTTGCAGTAAATGATTGTGGTGCAGTTGAAGCTGCGTTAATACCAGTTATACCAAATATACCTAAAGTTGCAACTAAAACTGCAAGTATCATTAATTTAAACTTGTTTACTTTAAGTTTTTTCATATTCATACCCCCAATTTGTTTTTTGTGCCTATATTATAACATTTTTTTTAGTAAAAAGCAAGTATTTCCTAAAATAGAAAATAGAACTGTCATAAATATGCTCAGTTCTATTATATTAATAAATATTTTATTTATCCTTAGATTCTAATTTTTCTAAAACATCACTAACAACATCAATTGCTTTTAATCTTAACTCTTCTGCTGCTTTTTCTAGTACAGGAGTACCTTTTGCTACAGCTAAATTAACTAAATCTTGACATTTCTTTTTGATTTCTTCGCCTTTTTTCTTAGCAATTTTCAAGGCTTTTTCTTTATCTAAGTCTTCAAGTTCAGCTTTTATTTCCTCTACTTTTTGTTCAAACATTTCTTTTACTTCTTCAGTATCAACTGACTTAATCTTAGCAACTACGTTATCTAATTTCTCTTTTAAATCCTTTCTTGTTTCGCTTCCTTTTTTAGGAGCAAATAAGATTCCTAAGCCAGCTCCAATAGCAGCTCCTGCAATAAATTTTCCAACTCCACTTTTTTTACTCATCAATATCTCCCTTTCCTTTCCTATTAAATATACTTGTTATAAAACTAACAATGCTACCAACAATAGTATCAGTAACTAAAGTTAATTTTTCACTAACAGTATCGACTAAGTTAAAGACACCATCTAGATTATCTAGCTTCTTTTTTGTGTCATCTAGTATAGCATCTACTTTATTAAGAGTATCTAGTGCTTTTAGTGATAAAATTATTAAAATAATTACTAATACTATTAATAGGCTATCCAAAATAACCCCTAAAAATTCCACTTTTTATTCTCCTTTCTTTTCATCATACATTGAATCTATTAAATCAAATAAATTTTCTTCGATGCTAGCATCATCTTGTTTTGGTTCTTCCTCATCAAATTTCTTTAAATCGGTTCTTCTTCCAGTAGCTTTTTCATGTGAAACATCTTTATAGTCAATATTATATTCTAGACCTAAATCACTATAATATTCTTCGGCATCTCCCATCGTTACTTTAGCAACTGATGGAGTGTTATCTGAACTTATATCTAAAAGACTATCTTCTTCTTTTATATCAATACTTTCTTCAGGGATAAAATCATCTTCTTTTTCATCTATCTCTTTATCTTTTTGTTTGTTAGAGATAAGTTCCTCTTCAAAAATGTCATCACTATTTCCATAAGCTTTTTCTCTGACACTATCAACATCTATATTTTTTGATTTATAACTACTTGTTATTCTAACCTCTTTTTTTGTCACAATATCGTCTTTTTTGTAATTTTGATCTAAAACTCCATAAATTGGGGAAATAATTGGGGAAGGATGAAAGGTTTTTCTTTCTCTTTGTTTAGAAGCAGCACCATATTCATGAATTTTTATTTCATTATCTAAAGATTTATAAGGATTACTTTCTTCTTTTTTCTTTTCTGTTTTATATACTTTTCTTTCAACTTTTGGTTCTTTTATTACTGGTTTTGGTTCTACTTTTGGCTCTTTTTTAGGTTGTGGTTTTTCTTTCTTTTCCTCTTCTAAATCTATAAAATCATCATCTAAAATAGCTTTAAACTTAAAATCTCTATTAGGAGTTTCTTTTTGACTTTCATTTTTTTCTTCTTCAATTATTAAATCCTCTTTAGGAGTTTGTTTCTTAGGTTTTGGTTCATCTACGATTATTTTTTTTGCAATAGGTTTTTCTTTCTTCTTCACTTCTTTTTTTTCTTCTACTTCAACATATTCTTCTTCAAAAAGAGCGTTTTTTAATTTATCTAGTAGTTTCACTATAAACTCCACCTTTCTTAGTTTTCTTCTATTTCTATTGTATCTTCTCTTCTATTGTTATCGCCATAACCTTCATAGATACCATATTTTTCTTCATATTCTAGATAAGTATCTTTAGTAGCAGTACTTCCTTTAGGTTGCATAACATCATAGGTATCTTCAGTATAATTCAAGACATTATTACCAATAATGCTTTCTAAAACAGTTCTATTAAACTCTAAAGATGATAAAATACTACTCATATTTATAATAGCACTATTTATCTCGTTTTCTTTAACAAATGCTTCTATTTTACCATAATTGTACATGTATTCTATAAAATAAGTATCAGTATCTTCTATTTTTGTTATTTCTAAATAGCCTTTTTTGTCATTATAATTTAATTCTTTAGAAAAGTAAGCTCTATTATTCACTTCATAGTCTAGATCTTCTTTATTATAATAACTAATAACATCGATATAAAAATAGTAGGTATTATTATACTCATCTTGTAAACTAGCATTATATTCGTCTTTTGTTGTTAATCTAAGGCCTCTTGGAATATAGTATTTATACCCTTCAAAAACATTATTAGAAAGATTAGTATCATCTTTTAACATAACATCAGTTAATTCATCTATACTCATATTAGTTAAATTAGTACATCCTGTTAATAAAAAAACAGAGAATGTTAGTATTATTAGTTTCTTTTTCAATATGCAACACCTACTCTTATATAATTATAACAAATATTTATTTATTTTGTCACTTCTTTTGTGCAAAAAGATGATAGACTTTTTTTCCTTCTTTACTAAAGCGCATCTCATACTCACTCATTATAATATCTTGATGTGTTTTATGATAATTGAAAGAAATATCACTTAAAGCATAGCCTTTTTGACTTAGTGTTTCAAGGGAATAAATAAAAAGATCTTCATTATCTGTTTTCATTTCTATTCTTTTCATATCTTTAAATATTAAATCATATTTATCAAGGAATATTTTACTAGTAAGACGTCTATCATGCCATCTTTTTTTAGGCCAAGGATCAGAAAAATTAAGATAAATTAAATCTATCTCTTTAGAAAATATTTTATCTATATCAAGGGCATTCATTCTTATTATTTTAAGATTAGGAATAGACTCAGGTATTTTTTTAATAGCTTTCGCTACAACGCTATCAAATCTTTCTATACCTATGTAATTAATATCAGGATGTTTAATAGCATTTTCTAATAAAAATTTACCTTTTCCCATACCTATTTCAATATAGATTGGATTGTTATTATTAAATAAAGTTAGCCAGTTTTCTCTAAAGTCTTCTGGATTTTTTATTAAATAAGGACAATTATTTAGTATTTCTTCTTTATTTTTAACATTTCTAAGTCGCATGTTATTACCTCCAATTTATATAGCATATTTTATCATAAATATAAGTTGTTTGGAATATAATATCTTGAAAGTGAGGAAAATAATATGAATCAAGGTATGCCTATGTGGCCAATGAACCCTAATATGAATCCGGGAATGGGGCCTGGACCTAATTTTAATAATAGTATGAATCAAAGGATTAACAGCTTAGAAAATCAAGTAAATAGACTTGAAAGACAAATGAGAAGACTTGAAAACAGAGTTAACAGAATAGAATCAGCGATGATTACACCAAGAAACTATGATAGTCAGACTACTGGTTATGGAAACAGTAATGATAAATATATGATGTAAAAAGATATGAGTTAATTAGCTCATATCTTTTTATCTTATGGTCTCAGTTTTTAGAAGAGTATTATTTTTATAATTGTAATAATTAATTGTTAAATGCCAATCTTCTTTATTATCTAAAGCTTGAGATATAATTGAAAAATATAATATTCTTGTTTTTAGTGTTTGCGCTATAATTTTATTATTTGTAGCTTCATCGTAATAAATAGAAAAAACTGTATAATCATCATTATAATTTACCTTGTAATTTTCATTAATATTTTTTAAATTTTTTATTTCATCAGTTAAATGTTTTTCAGTAGCATATATTATATCATCTTTTGCTTCTTTTAATATTTCAATAAACAGTTTATTATTTTCACTATCAATATGTAAAACTTCATAACCTATATTTGTGTTTTTTTCATTACTATCCTCATAAAAATTAAGCTCTTCGTCATTTTTCAAATCTGTATCTAAATAGTATTTTTCTTTTTCTTTATTAGAATCTTTAATAATATTATCAGTGGCAATTAAATAGCTAGTGGTGCCTTGACGAAAATATTTAAACGTACTAGATATTGTATCACCCTTTACAGTTTCAAAAGAAATAGTTATATTACCAGTTTTAGTGTTAAAAAAGTTAACATTTGTAATATAAGTAAATGTTTCATCATCTGTAAATAATGTTCTATATAATTCTGTATTAAGCAAAAGATTTTCTATTTCAGCGTTTGAAAGATCACTTCCATCTTCTTTTTTTATATTGTCTTTTATTATTTTATAATCCTTATCAATACTATTAAATAGGTCTTCTGAAATAGTAAGCATATCATTTTTAGTTTCTTTTATCATAAAAACTTTAAATGATATTAACACAATTATTATTAGCAATAATACTATTATAATTAATATATTCCTTTTTTTCATAATTCTTTTCCCTTCATCTTTTGTTTTATCATATAGTATTATTTACATTATATAGTATATTGTAAATTAACGTCAATTATATATTTGTTAATATTGTTATATATGTTTTTTTATATTATATTTGTTTTGAGGATGGTGAAAAAATGGATTGGGGTGTTATTTTAGAAATGGCAGTTGGAATAGTTACAATTATAATATTCTTCGTTGGAATTTTTATGGCTTATATGCCTGCTAATTGTTTAAAGAAAGAAAATCGATATAATGACATTAAGCTTAAAAAGGTGAGGCGATTAGGTATTATAATTGTTATTGTTACACTTGTAGGGTCATTTTTTATTTTTAGATAGAAAGGAAAGATTACTATGGAAAAAAATAAGGTTTCTACAAAGAGTCTTGTCTTTTGGATTGCGATTTTAGTTGTTTTATTTGTAGACATATTTTTATTACCTAAATCTGGTAATTTAGTTTTACTTGATGAGATTTTTGATACTTTAATAATAATTATTTTTTTAGGATATATTATTTATATGTTAACAAAACTTATTAAGATAAATACAGGTATTAAACGTATTGTAGTTATACTGATAATTATTATTTTTTCGGGAATAATTATTTATCTACCAAAAAATATTATCTTAGACATTATTCATGGTCCTGTTGAATTACAGTTATATAATACAAAAATATATAAAAGAACATCGACTAGTATTGTTGGATTAAGATATTATGTAATGGGTGAAGATAATAAAGGAAAAAGGTATAGTTTAGAAATATCAAGTGATGATGCCGATAGATTATCATCAAAATATTTTTATAAGGCTTCATCAATAAGATATTATAAAAATACAGAACGTGTAATTTCAATTAACTAAAGGAGGCGAAAAAATGGATGGTTATAATATTTTTGGATTAATTGCAATTTTAGGGTGTACACTTATTGGTCTATTTTGGTTAATTGCACCTCAAAAATTTGTAAAAAGTGATGATGCTGATTTTAATAATAAGATTTCTAAGGTGAGAACAAAAGGAGTACTACTAACTATTTTAGGAATAGTCGCTATAATCTTATTACTAGCTTTATAACAGAAAAAAGAACAGCGTTGTTCTTTTTATTTATAGACTTTTCCCATAGTAGTCTCTTCTAAACTTGTTGTTAAAGCTTGCTTTTTATCATTTATTTTATCCATTAAGTTTATCGTTTCATCAGGAGATCCATAAGATACAACAAGTGATTCTTCGGTAGATAACATTCTTTTTCCAAGATTGCCTAATGATTCTAAAAGTTCTCTACTATATTCATCTTCTGGATTTTCTTTTACTCTTTCATAAACTTCTCCCATTATTGCTTGTAAATAATTATAGTTTTCATTCATCTTTTCAAATAATAAATCAAAATTTTCCATAAATACCTCCTTCTTAATTAAGATATTACTATTATATCTTTATTAAATCAACATTTTAATTTTGATAATGTAAACTAATTAGTATAAAAACTTAATAAGTTGTTTTTATTTGGATACACTAAAATTGACAGTTATTATTAAATAAATTATACTTTTAGTAGTTAGGTGTGATAGAAATGGAATTAAAAGTTTTAAAGAAAAAAGAATATGAGAGCTTTGTAAAGTCTAATCCTTATAAAAGTCATTTTTTACAGTCTTATGATTGGGGTGAACTTGCAAAAGAAAGAAGAGGACTTATTCCTTATTATTTAGGACTTGATGATGACGGAAAAATAGTTGGAGCGACTCTTCTACTTAAAAAGAATCTTCCTTTGGGATTATGTTATTTATATGCACCTAGAGGGTATGTAGTTAATTTTAATGATTTTAAAGTATTAGATAAGTTTACAGAAGAAATTGTTAAGTTTGCAAAAAGAAAGAAAGCAATTTACGTAAAGATTGATCCTGATATTATTTGGAAAAAGGAAGACTATAAAGGTGAAATAACTGAGGTTGAATCTAAAGACAAGAAAATTTATAATGAGTTGTTAAGATTAGGATACAAACACTTAGGTTTTACCAAAAACTTTGAAACAATGCAACCAAGATATACATTTAGAATTGACTTAAATCAAAGTATGGAAGAAATAGAGAGTCATTTTTCTAAAACTACGAAACAGCGAATTGCAAAGTCTCTTAAGCTTAAGACTAAAGTTGAAATTGGAACAGAAAAAGATTTAACTACTTTTTATCATTTAATGATGTTAACGGAATCAAGAAAAGATTTTGTTTCTTATGATATTGATTATTATAAAACATTATATAAGTTATTTAATGAAGATAATAAAGCTACTTTGTTTTTAGGAAAAGTTAATATTGAAGAAAGTTTAAATGTATTAAAAAATAATCTAGATGAAGTTAATATGAAAATAGATGAGCTTCCTAAAGAAAATATGTCTAAAAGTGCTAAGAATAAACTTAAGGAACTTACAAGACAAAAAGAAAATTTAGAAAAAGAAGTGAAAAAATATTCTACTTATTTAAAAAAATATGGTAAAGAAGTAACACTTTCAGCACATATGATTTTAGAATATGGCGATAAAGCTTGGGTACTTTATGCAGGTAATCATAATATCTTAACAGAGACTTATGTAAATTATCATACTTATTATGAACATTTAAAGTTTTGTAAAGATAGAGGCTTAAAAATATATGATCAATTTGGAACAGTTGGTGATTTATCCAAAGATAATCCTAGACTTGGTCTTCATGAATTTAAGAAAAAATTTGGAGGAGATTATATTGAGTTTATGGGGGAGTTTGATTATGTAGTTAAACCAATTTATTACTTTGCTTTTACAAAGTTAGTACCAATATATAGAAATATTATTAAAAGAAGAAAGAAGAAGGAACTTAAAGATGAAATTGAAAGAGATTAGTTTTGATGAGTTAGAAAAATTTGCTTTAACTACTGATGAAGCTACTTTTCATCAGACGAAAGGTTGGGCTAAATTAAAAGAATATAATGGTTGGAAACATTATGTAGTTGGTTTATATGAGAATGATGAAATGAAAGCAGGAGCTTTGCTTCTTGCAAAACATGTTCCTATTGTTAAAAAGTATATGTTTTATTCACCTAGAGGATTTTTAATAGATTATCACGATTTTGAATTACTTAAAATTTTTACTAAAGAAATTAAAAATTTTGCTAAAGAAAGACACGGTATTTTTGTAAAAATTGATCCTTATGTTATGTATAAACAAAGAGATATTAATGGTGATTTAGTTAAAGATGGTACCGATAATAGTGATACTATTGATAATTTAAAGAGGTTAGGATATAAACATTTTGGATTTAATCTTATGCAAGATTCCTTACAACCTAGATGGATGCATACTATTACTGTTAAAGGTAAAAATGCCCCTGATATTATGAAAGATATGGATCCTAAGACGAGACAAATTCTAAGAAAGAATGAAAGGCTTGGGGTAAAGGTAAGAGAAATTACAAGAGATGAGTTACCTATATTTAAAGATATTATGCAACATACTGGAGAACGTCGTGAATTTATTGATAGGCCTTTATCATATTATGAAAATATGTGGGATAGTTTACATGATGATGGCATTTTAAAGATTTTAATCGCTGAAGTAGATTTTAATGAAGAAATAAAAAATATTGAAAAGGAAATAGAAGCTTTAGAAAAATCTATTAAAGAACGTCGAGAAAAATATGAAGACAAAAGTAAACCAATGAATGAGAAGAAATATCATAGTAAACAAGAGTTTGAAAAAAGCGAAATTAAAAGACTACAAAAGAATATTGAAAAGACTAAAGATATGAAAGAAAAATATGGGGAAAAGCCAATACTTGGTGGTATTCTTTTCTTGATTTATGGTAGGGAAGTGCTATCTTTATATGGTGGTTCTAAAGCTGAACTAATGAGTTTCCAGTCTGCTTATACTCTTCACTTTGCAGGAGTTAAATATGCTATTGATAATCATTATGATACATATAATTTCTATGGTATTACAGGTGACTTCAGTGAAAATAATCCTTTACTTGGCCTTTATCTATTCAAAAAGAGTTTTGGGGGACAAGTAGTAGAGTTAATTGGAGAATTTGATCTTGTTATTAGTTCTTTTTGGTATCATGCGTACAAAATAAGTTATGGACTTTATCATAAACTTAAAAATATAAAAAGATGACTTAGGTCATCTTTTAAATTTCTTATCTTTATTTTAATTCAAATTTTATTTTGCCTTTACCATTAGATGAAGTAATAGTAGAGACTGCACCATTTATAATAGTCATTCTAGGAGAAACATGTCCTATATCAGCATTTATAATTATAGGTATATTTAATTCTTTTAAAGCATCTTTTATTGTCTCTTCATAAGTAATATTATAATAACTATTATAAATAAAACTTCTACCAAAAATAATTCCTTTAGTATATTTAAAATAGCCATTATCTTTAAGCTTCCAAAGAGTTCTAGCAATTACTTCTCCTGTTAATTCACAAATATCTAAATACCAAATAATGCCATCATCTTTATACTTTTCAAGAAAATCTTTAGTTTTATCAAACCTAGTACCAAATAAATCAGCAATTAAATCAAGGCATCCTCCTATGATTCTTCCATGAATATTAATAGAGTCTTCATTATTTAAATTTTTCCAATATACTTTTTCTGTTAATTCATATGGTTCTTTTCCAGTTATATAATCTTTAAAGCCTTTTTCATATTTAGAAAAACTTTTTTGTTCTATAATATTTCCTTTTAGTATTTCTAAATTATTTTCTAAAGATTCATGCCAAGGTTCCATGCCAAAGCAACCAAAATTATCAGAATAAAGGGTCGCAATATCTAGATTTGTAGTAATAGTAAATAAAAGGCCTGTAGGATCAGAATTCCCTTGTAACCATTTAGGATTCTCTTTTATAATAGATAAATCTAAGTCTGACAACATTTCAAGCAAAAAGTCACCACCGCTGGCACAAATTATTACTTTAATATTTTTATCTTTGTAAAGATTTTCTAACTCAATCACTCTTTCTTTAGAAGAACTACTTCTACCTTTAACACTGCATCTAACATTAGGTGTTTCTTTTATATTAAGCCCTCGCTCTTCAAAACTTTTAATAGCATTATCTAATCTTTTAAGTTTAACTTTATCAGTAATACCATCTGATGGTGCAGTTACACCAATAGTGTCATTTTCTTTTAAAAACTCTGGATAAATCATAAGTGCTCCTTTTTTAATTTGACATATAATTTAATATTTCTAGTAATCTATCTTCATTAATAATATTTTTCTTTTTAAAATCTATAGCCATAGGCCAATCTGCATCATGCCAAATTTCATTAAACATTTTTATATCATTATCATATCTTGGAAAAGCATGATAATGAACAAAACTATCATGCATCATCATCACGAGGTAATTAAACTTTACAGCACCAAACTTTTCTTTACAAGTTGCTTCATACCAATTTATTACAGAAGGAAATTCAGCTGCTTCTTCTTTTAAAATGTTTCCAACTGATTCTGTTTGTCTTTTTAAAAGTATAACTGCAGAACCTAAGGTTGTTTGACTCTCTCGTATACATACTATCCAATATTTAAAATCTTTTATGCATCTTTCTTCTGGTTTAAACTTTTCCATAAATTCTAGATTATCCATATTTTTCCTCCTATTCATTAATTATCTCAAGACATAAAAGTTAATTTGGGCCAGTTCTTTTTCCATTTATTTACTTTTTTTTAAATAATCCTCTTCTTTTAAAGTTTCATTTTTAAATAGTATTTCTTCTAAATCTTTTAATTGCTCATTTAAGCTTTTACTCTTCATAATACCCCTTAATGTCTTATTTTATGGATTAGTTTTATTAAATAATAGATAGGAGATGTCTTTATTTCAAATTCTCCGATTAATTCTTCTATATAGCCGTTAAAACCTGTTTTAAATTCATAGATTCCATAATCTTTATCATTTTTATCATCAAAAGTATTAGGTATACCATAAAAATTATATCTATCATAACCATTATTAATGGCATATTTAATCATTTCCCATTGGATTAAATATTGTGAATTATATGATAAGAACTCTTCATAGTTACCACTAGATAGATATACTACTTCTGGTTTAGTCATTATAAACATAGAACCTGATAAAGTGATAACATCTCCATACTTTTCTTTTTCTTCTTTCGCTAGTTCTATCTTTTTATTTAGGCCATTAATAGTCTCATCTAAAGCTTTTCTTTTACCATCATTATTTTTATTATCACTAAGTTTATTTTTCTTATCAATATTACTTTCTAATTCATTTTCTAACATTTTAATATATTTAGATAAGTCTAGTTTAGTTACTAAGTATTTTATTTCATTTTTCTTACTAAATAAATCATACATATTTTGATAATAGTTTATATTTCTAATATCAAAGCCTTTTCTTGAACCAGTACTTTGCATTATTTTATAAAATTCATCTAAGTTGTCTTTTTTTAGTTCAACTATCTCTACACCATTTTTTATATTTTTTCTAATTAGATTTCTTGTATTAGGTTTCATATTTTTTAAAATTTCGTCTTCTGTTTTATCTTTGATATCTAAGGCATACATAAAAGTTACTTGTTCTCTATCATCATAAGGAACACTAGTAAAGCCAGCCTTTAAAATCGTATTTACAATATTGGTATTATCATAACCATCAGGAATTATTTCGCCTTTGCCATTACGTTCTTTATAAGGTACATAAGGATCAATTCTTAGAACATAACCATTATGTTTTTTTGCAAAATCTGTTAATAGTTCTAAGAAAGTACTTAGTGTTTTTTTATCATTATAATCTACTAAAGGGCCACGTGGCGCGTAAAACTCATATTTGTTAAAATGCCTTTTTTTTCCTACAAGTAAAGTTGCTCCTACTAACTTTTCATTATTATATAATCCTAAGTAGTAAGCCTGCCAACCATTAAGCTCTCTTAGTTTACCTACTTCTTCTGTTTGCATAAAAGTCCTATAAGGACTCTTTTTTGCATAATCTACAAAAGTCTTAACATCTATTTCTTTTAATGTCATTTTATTTCCTCCTAAATTTACTAGTTATCTTATTTATTAGTTTACTACCAAATACTTCTTCTATTAAATTAAATTTATGAGCGACAAAGAAATATACTAATACACCAACAATGGCATAGATAGCGATGATTGGAATATTTAACAGTCTTGATGATGTATAAATAGGGACAATTAGTTTTAGTAGGAAAAGAACTGCTAACATAGCAATATCTGCTACAATGATTTTACCTAATAATTTTACGGTTGGCATATAACTTACATGACATTTTCTTCTTAAGAAGATTAAACATAAAATGATACCAACTGCATAGCCTAAAATAGTAGCAGTTATTGAACCATAGACAGGTATAAATCCTAAATTATTAAATAAGTTAATTAATGGAACATTTAAAGCTAGTTTAATTAAAACCCCTACTACTAGAGATATTAAGACTTCTTTATAATATTTTAAAACTTGAACGATTGATACTAGTGCTGTGTAAGTTGAGATAGTTAGAGCGACAAAGACAAAGTATCTAATTATAACTGCACCATATTCACTATTATTACCATAAAATACTTCCCATACTGGATCTGCTAAGAAAGATAATCCTAAAGTCATAGGAACAGATATAAATAATAAAATTTGTAGGGTTTGATTTATTTTATGGTGAATGTCTTTTTTGTCTTTTTTAACAGAAGCAGATGTAAGATTTGGAATTAAACTTACAATAATACCAGTTGAGATAGAAACAATAATCATATTAATTTTATTACCCCAAGTTGAAATTACACTCATAATATTTTCAGCTTGTGCTGTTGTGTATCCAACATCATTTACCATTGTTTTAACAAGAGTTGTCATGTCAATAAAGTCATAACAAGATTTAAATACATCTATCATGATGAAAGGTAGAGCATACCAGAATATTTTAATTAGTATTTCTTTAGTTTTAATTACAGGTTCATCTACATCAAGAGTTTTTTCAGAAAGTTGTTTCTTATTGCTTTTAACTTTGTCTAATAAGTAAAAATAAGCCACTATGGCACCAGCAGTAGCACCAAATACAGCAATACCTACTCCTGTTTGTAAAGATAAATCAAAAACATTAATAGCAAGGAAACTTCCAGCAACTATAATGATTACTCTTACTAATTGTTCTACAACTTGACTAACAGATGGAGGAGTTATAAATTTATGACCTTCTAGGTACCCTCTATAAATACTTAAGGTTGGTACAATTAATATCGCTGTTGCAATTACTCTTACAACCATTGTAACATCTGCTAAAGTATTGCCACCTTCTAGATCACCAAGGATAGCTCTAGCGATGGTAGGTGCAAAGATAAATAAAATTATAAAAATGGCTGTACCCATAAATATAGCTAGTTTTCGTCCTATTCTAAAAGCTTTCTCTTTAGCATTATAATATCCTAAAGTTTGATATTCACTTATGATTTTACTAATAGCATTAGGAATACCAGCACAGCTTAAAGATTGAAACAAATTATAAATAGTATAAGCATATCCATATAAAGCGCCTCCTTGTCCACCAATAATGGCATAAAAAGGAATTACATAAAGCATACCTAATATTTTACTACCTACTATTCCTAGAGTAGCAATAAAGGCTCCATTAAGGAAAGAGTTTTGTTTCATTTCTTTTTTCTTTTTTGTTTTAAGCTTTGCCATTTTTAGACCTCCAATTTCTTTAATTATAATATCATATTATTGAAAACTTTTAAAGGAAATTGTATAATTAAGAAGATAGAGGTGATATGATGGAACTTAGAGAATTAACAAAAAAAGAATTTGATAGTTATGCTATTAATCACCCCTTAGGTAGTTTTCAACAAACAAGCTTTTGGGGGAGGTTCATGGAAGGAGATAAATATCATTCTTACTATGTAGGTGCTTTTATTAAAGAACGTTTAGTCAGTGCTACTTTACTTCTTTCATATGAATATAAAAAAGGTGGACAAAGAATATTTTATGCACCAAGAGGTTTTTTAATCGATTACAAAAATGAAGAACTTTTAAAAGAGTTTACAGAAAAAGTTAAAAAATTTATTATAGAAAAACATGGAGTATTCTTAAAAATAGATCCTTATATTTTAGTAAGAGATAGAGATAGTGAAGGTAATATTATAGATGGTGGTGTCTATAATGACTTTGTTAAAATTAATTTAGAACATGCTGGGTTTATTAAAACAACTGATAAAATACAACCTAAATGGCTTAGCAGAATTAATTTAAAAAATAAAACTTTAGAAGACGTTTTTAATAATTTTAGTTCTAAAGCTAGACAAACTGTTAGAAGAAATGAAAGACTTGGCTTTAAAATTAGAGACCTAGATTTTAAAAATATAGATAATTTTTTGAATATCATAGATAACGAGAGTAAAAAATATAATACTATAATGCCTACTAAAACTTTTTATGAAGATTTAAAACAAGCTTTTGATGGTTTTATAAAATTTAAAGAAGTTTATTTTAAAAAGAACGAGGTTATAGACAATATAGATAAAGAAATTACAAATGTATTAGAATTGAAAAAAGAACGTATAGATAATTATCACAATTCTAAAATGACAGAAGAATATTTTGTTGATAAAGAATTAGAAACTAAAGAAGAGATTAGAAGATTAGAAGAACTAAAAAAATATTTTAGTAAGTGTGATGATGATGTTAGTATGGGTATTTATATGTTTATAACAATTGGTAAGGAAGTTGTAGCATTCCAAGGTGGCGTTTCACCTCTTTATGCTAAATTAGATGCATCCTATACTATGCATTATGAGATGATTAAGTATGCTTTAGACAATAATTTTGATTATTATAATTTATATGAAATTGGAGATATTACTGATTCTAATAACAAATTAAAAAATTCTTTTAACTATAAGAAAAATTTTGGAGGAGAAGTTATTGAATTAGTTGGAGAATATGATTTGATAATTGATCCTAAATATACTAATATGGTAAGAAAATATTTCCCAGAATATTTAGGTGTTAAAACTATATTTAAGTAATTTTACATATCTGATACTTTGACAATTGCATAGAAAATATAATACTATGTAGTTAGCAAAGAAATTTGCAAAAAGAATAGATGCTTTCAAAAAGTGATTTGGGTTGCATCTAATTCTTGAATTAGATGTCTTATTTATTGTTAAATAAGGGAGATAATAATAGGAGGAAGAAAAATAACTTAGTATGTTATTTTTCTTTTGTCTTTTTAATAATAAACTATCATAGCAGAAAAACAATAAATCTGTTCTTCACCACTAGGAAAAGAACTAATAGCATACTTAATATCTACAACTTCTCCATCTAATTCACCTAGAAACTCATTCATAGCTTTTTGTAAATCACTTTCATCTTCATAGTCAAATATTTTTACTTTCATATAGTCACAGCCTTTCTACTATATTTTAAAATACTTTTTCCACAAAAAATGTGGAAAAAAGCAAAGAGAATTATCTTTTTTCTCTTTGCTTGTCTGTAACTACTTTACTACAACATTGACAATTTTACCTTTGATGACTATTATCTTTACAATTTCTTTACCTTCAGTGAATCTCTTTACATTTTCTTCTTTTAATGCTTTTTCTTTAACTACTTCTTCACTATCATTAATATTAATCTTAATAGTTGCACGAACTTTACCATTTACTTGGACTGCTATTTCTTTTTCTTCTTCTATAAGTTTAGACTCATCATATTTAGGCCAACTTTCGTAGCATAATGGTTCATAGCCTAAAGATTCATTTAACTCTTCAGTAATATGAGGAGCGACTGGATTTAATAATGTTAATAGTAAATGATAATCTTCTTTAGTTATACTATCTAAATCATCATAGGCATTAGTTAAGATCATTAATGATGATATATAAGTGTTATAACTCATCCTTGATAGTGATGAATCTAAGTCTTTTACCACCTTATTTTGTAAAACTACTAAGGAATCTGTAAAACCATCTTTATCGTTAACTTTAGATTTTAGTCGTTCTACTTTATCTAAGAATCTCTTACATCCTCTTAGTGAATCTGTACTCCATGGAACATCTTGAGTATAATCACCCATAAACATTTCATAAGTTCTAAGAGTATCAGCACCATATTCTTTTACAATATCATCTGGATTTATGACATTACCTTTACTCTTACTCATCTTTTGATTATCTGGTCCTAAAACCATACCATGACTTACTCTTGTATAAATCATTTCTTTTGATGGAACTAGGCCAATATTATATAGGAACTGTACCCAGAATCTGGCATATAGTAAGTGTCTTGCTGTATGTTCCATACCTCCATTATACCAGTCTACTCTTTTCCAATATTTCATGGCATCCATTGATGCAAATTCTTTATCATTATGGGCATCCATAAATCTTAAGAAATACCAACTTGATCCTGCCCAGTTAGGCATTGTATCAGTCTCACGTCTTGCAGGCCCACCACACTTTGGACAAGTTGTATTAACCCAGTCTGTTATTTTGGCAAGAGGTGACTCTCCTGTATCAGTTGGTTCATACTCAGCAACATCTGGAAGTAATAGAGGTAAGTCTTTCTCATCCATTGGTTGCCAACCACATTTTTCACAATAGATCATTGGTATTGGTTCGCCCCAGAATCTTTGTCTTGAGAAAATCCAGTCTTGTAAACGATAGTTTGTTTTTTCTCTACCTAAATTATGTTCTTTTAAATACTCTAACATTCTATTTATAGAGTCTTTTTTATTGGTATAGCCATTTAAAAAGTCAGAGTTAATCATTTTACCATCGCCAGTATAAGCTTCTTTAGAGATGTCTCCTCCTTCAATTACTTCAATGATAGGGATATTATATTTTTTAGCGAAATCATAGTCTCTCTGGTCATGAGCAGGAACTGCCATAATAGCACCTGTTCCATAACCCATCATGACATAGTCAGAGATAAAGACGTCAACTGATGCCCCACTTACAGGGTTCTTTACAGTTATACCTTCTAGTTTTACACCAGTTTTATCTTTATTTACTTCTGTCCTTTCAAAAGCACTTTTACTTTTAGCATACTCTTGATACTTTCTTACTTCATCCATATTAGTAATGATGTCTTTTAATTTTTCTAATATTGGATGTTCTGGTGCAACTACCATGAAAGTTACTCCAAACAATGTATCACATCTTGTAGTATAGACAGTTAATTTATCATTAGTCTCTTCAATAGTAAAATCTATCTCAGCACCAGTTGACTTACCTATCCAGTTTATCTGTCCTAGTTTTACACGTTCTGCAAAATTTGTATCATCTAAACCTTTTAGTAAGTCTTCGGCATAATCACTCATTCTTAACATCCATTGTTCTTTTTCTTTTTGAACAACTTTACTACCACAGCGCTCACAAACACCACCAGCGGCATCTTCATTTGACAAAACACTTTTACAAGTTGGACACCAATTTACATCTTTCTTTGCTTTATAAGCCATACCATGTTTGTAAAATTGTAAGAACTGCCACTGAGTCCATTTATAGTATTCTGGATCTGTTGTTGAGAATTCGCGTGTCCAGTCAAATGAGAAGCCTAGTGACATCATTTGTCCTTTAAAGGTTTTGATATTTTCTTTAACAGCATCTTTAGGGTGAATATGATTTTTAATTGCATATTGTTCGGCAGGAGCACCAAAGGCATCCCACCCCATTGGGAATAAAACATTATAGCCTTGCATACGTTTTACTCTTGCTAAAACATCTTGAGCAGTATAACTTCTAACATGACCTACATGTAGTCCTGCTCCTGATGGATAAGGAAACTCTACTAAAATATAGTAAGGCTCTTTATCTTTTTCTCCTGTCACTGCTTTAAAACTTTTATTATTTAACCAATAATCTTGCCACTTTTTTTCTATATCATTAATTTTTTCCATTTTTGCAACATCCTTTCTTCTTGTATATTCTACCTACAATATCATAACTAACAATTATTAAAAGCATTATTAAGACAAATCCTATCAGCAATTGTAAATAGAAGCTTTCTAATAATGAGACTACAGTTACTACTATTGAAATATCAAGAGCGCTAACTGCACTTATAACGTTTAGCAATCTTTTGTAATTTAATTTATCTAAATTAAGGTTATATTTACCTATTAGATAATTAACTTCAACTGGTTTCTTTCTTCTTTTATCTTTTTTAGCTTTTCTAACTAAAAATAATTCATAGATCACAAATATTAGTAGAAAAGTTAAAATAAATAGAATTAATTCTTCTAACATAAAAACTCCTCCTAAGAACAAATAAAACAAAATAAATTTTGTTTTTACCTTGTCGTTACCTCTAAGGTTTCCTACTTCACAGATAAGGTATCCCTTATTCTCCATAGGCTTAAATTCCGATAGTCACTACCGTACTAATTTATTTTTTATTAACTGTTGTTTTATCTAATACATTATCTATACTATACTTTCTAAATTATAGTGTAACTTTAATCCTTCTAATAATATGTTTAAACTTGCATTTATATCTCTATTATTATGTGATCCACACTTTGGACAATTATATTCTCTTATACTTAAATCTTTTATATTTTTGTTCCTATATCCACAATAAGAGCATATCTGACTACTTGGATAATATGTATCTATCTTATAATAATGCTTACCTTTTATCTTACTCTTCCATTCTATCAAGGAACATAATTTACTAAAGCTGGCATCTGATAGTCTTTTATTAAATGCTTTTACTTTTTCTTTAAACATATCTTTTACTTTCAAATCTTCAGTTACTATTATATCATGCTCATTCACTATTTCATTTGCTATATAGTTTAAATAATGTTTTCTATAATTTCTTATTTTAGCATATATTCTTGCTATCTTTTCCTTTGTCTTTAAATAGTTTTTACTCACCTTCACTTGTCTTGATAATTTTCTTTGTAATCTTTTTAATCTCTTTTCATATTTACTTATTATTTTTTCATTAACATATTTTACTCCATCACTTGTTACTACTAAATCTTTTAATCCTAAATCTATTCCTACAATGCTTCTTGGTGTTACGTTTTCTACTAATAAATCTTCTTCTACTGAGACACTTACATAATATTTATTTGTTGTCTCCTTTATTATAGTAGAATTTATTATTTTACCTTCGATTTTATCTTTATTTCTATATCCTCTTATTTTTACTTTACCTAATTTTGGTAATTTTATAAATCTTGTTAATAGATCTACTTCTATATTACTATATTTTTTACCTTTATAAGTACTTTTTATACAACTAGTTCTATAAGACTGTCTTGCAAATTTACTCTTAAACTTCGGGTAATTACTTCTTTTTACAAAGAAGTTCTTATAACCATCTTCTAAATCAAATATAGAGCATCTTAAAGCACATGAATCTACTTCTTTAAGGTATTCATATTCTTTTTCTAATTCTTTTAAATCTTTACATAGAGCATAAGCTTTTTGTATTCCTTTTTCTTTTTGATAATTTAGATAATAATTATAAACAAAACGACTACATCCAAAAGTCTTATGTATTAATATTCTTTGTTCTTCTGTTGGATATAATCTAAATTTATAGGCTTTATATATTTTCATAAACCAAACCGCCTTTCATGTAATTCAAATGTATCATATGGAAAGTATGTTCATCAACAGTTTTTTTATAATTTTGTATAACTTTTCTATTATATAAAAATAGATTTCTATTTACAAGGACGAATTTTTCCGTGGTACCACCTTGTTTCATAGAAATCTATGCACTATAAAGTTATATCGGACTTATCCGTAAATGCTTAAGGTTATCAAGTTCAAAAAGTTATTTTGTTTGTTTCCACCAACCACAAACTCTCTATTAAAATAATTCTTTTTTACTACTACAACCACATTTAAAATCTAGTATTATTATACGAAATATTATAGTTTAATGCAACTATTTTTTGCTAATACTATATGTCTTTTCTCTATAAACCATATCTGAATGAACAATAGAATTACATATTGGAAGCATATCTTGTTTGCTAATGGTGCAGCAGTTAGCAGTTTTCCTATTAGTTACAGGATACATAGTTATAATTTTATTAGTATTTGGTATTGCTGCTACACAAAAGCAGTTTGTTCTTTTTCTACTATATTTATCTATTCCAATATTTTTAAATTTAAACATATAAGTATCAGAAAAAGTATGATCTAATGTTATCATTCTTTTTCAAATTCAATATTTCTTGATGCAGAATATAGTAGTTCTTCTAAGTCATAATAATTAAAGAATATAGAGCCAAGCTTTATACTAAGTCTATTATTCGGACTAGTGTGCCTTTCTTGGATATGTTCTATAGTTTTTTGATAATCATAATGCAAATATTGTTCTTCTTTATAATTTAAATTAGATGGTGTTTCTATTTTTTTACTTACAAATACTTTTAAAAATACTTGTAGCCTTCTTAAGAAGGCGGTAGCAGCTATTAATTGTTCTTTTGTTATTATATCTTGAAATCGTCTATTTTTATTCTTTTTCCATAAATTGTAAAGCTTATCATATTTTTGTAATTTAATATAGACTTCAGAAAGAGTTTTAAAAATACAAAAATAGTTAGAATCTTGGTCTTTTAAGACTGCTAAAGCTTCATTTAATTCTCCTCTTCCGGTATATATATTAGCAAGAATACTAGCAACTTCAGTGTCATTATTAAAATCAAGATAGCCTTTAAGCAAGGTTTCAGCTTTTCTTATATCCCCGTTTTCAATACTTTCTTTTACTTCATCTAAAATTGTCATTTTTATATTATGTTCCATAACTCTTCTCCGTTTTTACTATTGTAGTACAGAATGAAAAAGAGGGCAAGAAAATATTAGTACCAAATAATGACAATTTTATTTACTCAACTTTTTTATAGTAAGTTATTCCTCTTTATGTTACTTTTTATTATAACATTTTTTCATTTATAATCAAAAAAGAGACATTATTTTGTCTCTTCTTTAGTCTCTTTGTCTACTAATTTAATGATAGCAAGTAATGCACCATCACCACGACGTTCATTTAGTTTTAAAATCTGTGTATATCCACCATTACGGTTAGCATATGTTTGTGCTAGTTCATTAAATACTTTATTTACAACAGCTTTATCATTATGTACAAAAGCTAGGGCTCTACGACGACTACCAAGATCTCCCTTCTTACCATAAGTAATCATTTTATCAACAGCTTTTCTAACTTCTTTAGCTCTTGTTTCAGTAGTTGT
>CALVQK010000013.1 GCA_944358305.1 uncultured Bacilli bacterium
TTTGATCCTGTTACTAAGAAAAGAGCAAGTGGTGTAACTTTAGTAGATGGAAAATATTATTTCTTTGGGATAAAATATGGTAAAAAGATGTATGGTTGGATAAATAATAATGGTACATATTATTATGCAGATCCTACAATAGGAGAGCTTGCTACTGATTGGACTGTTATTGATGGTAAAAGATATTTCTTTGGTCTTACTACAAAGCGAATGATGAAAGGAAAACTTACATATCCTGTTGATGGTAAAGTGTATTATTTAAATCCTAATACTGGGGAATTGGTTACAGGACATCAAGTAATAAATGGTAATGATTATTATTGTGATGAATTTGGAGTTTTAGAAAAAATTCAATATAATCCTCCATATTATAATCAGAAAGATGCACAATGGGAATATTTAAATTATGGTTTAGGTGTTTTTCGTTCTACTGGTTGTGCTCCTACTGTTATGGCTATGGCTTTTTCAAGTATTTTAGGGAAAACTATTTTACCTACTGACGTTGCTAATTATCTTTATTATAATACTAATGAATTTAATAAATATATTAAAGGATCTACTGGTATGGCAATAATTTATGCTAGTAATTATTATCATGTTAGATATACACCTCTTACTTCAAAAGAAACATTAGCATTGGCTTTAAGTGAAGGAAAATTAGTTTTTGCAGCGATGGGAAATGGTAGGTTTGCTACTACTACATATAATCATGCTATTCTTTTGAGCAGGTACCAAGATGGCCAAACTTATGCCTATGACCCTTTGGATTCTTCAAAGAATGGTTGGGTTGATATAAATATAATTATTAATGAGCAAAGCAAGGATCCAGATGATTCTAGGGGCGGTTCTAATTTTTATGCATTAGAGGAATATTAGAATATATAGGTGTTTTGCTTTATTGTAAAAGCTGACAATATTTGCTATACTAATGACATATGATTTTCTATTTATAATAAAGGAAGAGTTGATAGAGTGAAAAAATTGAACATTACTTTTTGTAGTTTTCCGGATTTTTCTGGTAATGCTAAGGCTTTGTATAATTATATGAAAAAGAAATATAAAGATGGTATGAACTATACTTGGATTGTTACTTCTGAAGTTTTTAAAGAAAAATTAAGTTCTAAAAATATTAATGCTATAGTTTTAGGTACTGATGAGTTTAAAAAATATATAAAGAAAACTGATGTTTTTTTTACTACACATTGTAATTTAACTGGTGATAAGACTGACAAAGCAATGTATATAGAATTATGGCATGGAATTAGTTCAAAAAAAGTTGGTTTTATGATGAGTAATATTTCTAATGCTGATAAGGCATGGTATGAGCATTTAAGCAAAACAGTTGACTATTTTATTGTTCCATCTGAATTTTGGACGACTATTTTTTCTGCCAGATTTAATGTTAATATTAAACAAGTATTACCACTTGGTTATCCTAAGTTAGATTTTATAAAAAATAAGAAAGCTTCTAAAAATTTATCTAAATTACTTAATAAAGATTTATCTAATTATAAGAAAATTATATTTTATATGCCTACCTTTAGAAAAGGTTGTGGTAGAGAAGATGGTATTGTAGCTGTTAATAACATTTTAAATTTATATAGTTATGATGAACAAAAACTAATTTCTTTTTTAGAAAAAAATAACTATTTATTATGTATAAAAGAACATCCTAGTGAGGAAGTACAATTTTCTACTACAATAGTATCTGATAATATTATTTTAATTGAAAATAGTAAACTGGAAGAAATGTACTTTGATGTTTATGATATTTTAGATGCAGCTGATTTGCTTATTACAGATTATTCTTCTTTAGGAATTGAGTTTTTATATTTAAATAAGCCTTGCGTTTATTTAAATACTGATGTAGATTCTTATAATCAAAGTAGGGGGATTTGTTATAATAATTATGAATTTTGGCTTACTGATGGTGTTAACACTCTAGATAGTTTATTAAATAAGATTGATCAATATTTTTCTTGTAATGATAATTTGCCATTAGAATTAGAAGAAAAAAGAAATCTATGGTTTGGGAACTTAAAGAATGGTGGTTGTGAAAATATTTGTTCTTATTTTTTTAGTGATGACGGTAAGTTGAAAGTTAAACCTTATATTAATTCTAATCGACAAGTAGTTTATTTAAATAAAAAAATTGAAAAACTTGAGGAGAAAAAGAAATATTACGAGAGACTTAGTAAACAAAGAAAAGAAGAACTTGATTTAGTTTATAATTCTAAATCATGGAAATTATTAGAAAAGTTAAGAAAGATTAAGAATTATAAGAGGTGATGAAAATGAAAACATTTGCTATTATTCCTATAGCTGGTAAGGGAGTTAGGTTTGGTTCTAATTTACCTAAACAATTTATTGAAGTTTATGGCAAACCATTATTTATTTATACATTAGAAAAGTTTCAAAATAATTGTGATGTGGATTACATATTAATTGCTTGTTCTAAAGATAATATGCAAATAGTTAAATGCTTGATAGATAAGTATAAATTAACTAAGGTATATAAGTTAGTAGAAGGTGGCTCTGTTCAAATAGAATCTATTATAAATTGTATAAAATCAGTAGATGATGAACTTTCTTTGGATGACAAGATAATTGTTCATGTTGGTAATCGTCCTAATCTAAGTGACGAACTTATTTCTAGGTGTTTAAAAAAATATGATGAAATAGGGCCTTTGTCTACAGTAGTTCCTTGTATTGAAGTTATGGTTAATACGGAGAATGATAGCATCATACCAAGGGATAAGACAGTTAGAGTGCAAACTCCACAAGTTTATTCTTTTGGTGATTTAAAAAGTATTATATATAACGTCGATTTAAATAATATAAAAGCGAGCACATTGTGTGACTTATTAATTTTAAACAATAAGAAGGTTAGTTTTGTAGATGGAGAATTAGCAAATTTTAAAATTACATATAAAGAGGATTTAAATATTTTTAAAGCTATTGTATTTAGCCGACAAAATAAGGAAAATTAAGCTATAAGATGAGAGGAAAAAACAGATGAAACAAAGACAATATTATAAAAGTTTTGATATTTTAAAATTTATTTGTGCAATTATAATCGCTTGTGTTTATCATTATCAAAATGATTTTCCCGATGTTACATTATTTGCAAATGTTCCTTTTGTAAATAAGTTATCAATGTATGGATATATGTTAGTTGAACTTTTTTTTATAATTTCTGGTTTTCTTTTTTTTGTTAGTTATTTTAATAAAATTAAGGATAATGATATGAATATTAAAACTTTTTTAAAAAAAAGATATACTAGATTAATTTTTGTAGTAGGAATTACAACTTTTATAATGTTTATCTTACAACAAGTTTATTATTTAAGAAATGGTACTTTCTGGATATGGGGAAATAATGATTTGGGAAATTTATTATTACAACTTGTTGGTATTCAACACTGGTTAGAACCAAATATAGTTTCGTTGAATAATGCAGTATGGTATATTAGTGTTTTGCTTCTTTGTTATATAGTTTTCTTTTATATTTCTAAATTAGTTGTGAAAAAGAAAAATATATTTATATTTTTACTTCCAGTTGTAGTGGCCTTATTAGTACAGAATTATGGTTTAAATATTCCTTTTTTAAATTATAATGTTACTAGAGGCTTAGTTTCTTTTGGTCTTGGTGTATTTCTTGGCTGTTTGAGTATCAACTTAAAAAATAAGAAGTTTATGTCTATATTTTCTTTTATTGCTTTGCTTATAATAGGATTATCTTATATTTTCCTTGGTGATCCTATAGTCGGTGATTTATTATTCTTTTTGACATTTATTATATATCCTTTATTAATATTATTTTTAATAAGTATAGATAATAAACTTAAATTTATTAATAATAAAGTTACAAAGTATTTGGGAAATCTTTCTTTTGGTATTTATTTGTGGAATTTACCTATTCAACTTGCTACTATTCTTTTAAATCAAATTTTTAAATTTAATTTTAATTATAATTCATTGCTATTTTTCTTTATTCAACTTGTAATTCATATTTTGATTGCTGTTGTATCTTATCATTTATTTGAGCGAAAGTTACTTCCTTTCTTTGAGAAAAAATTTATAAGAATTATAAGTTTTTTGACGAAAACCAATGAAATAAATGTCAAAGGTTTTTAATTATTTAAAATATATGTTATTATAATTGTGAGGTGTTATTTAATGACAAACATGAAAAATATTATTGCAAATTTTAAACATTACTGGTTTTTAATGACTCAATTAATATCTAGAGATTTTAAAGTTAAATATAAAAGATCTGTTTTGGGTGTTGTATGGAGTCTTTTGTATCCAATATTATTATTAACTGTTATGGCAATTGTTTTCTCGCAAATGTTTAGATTTCAAGTTGAGGGAGTAAACTATATTGTTTATTTAATGACTGGTATTATTATGTGGAATTATTTTAGTGAAGCTTCAAATACAGCGATGACATCTGTTGTTTCTAATTTTTCACTTATAAATAAAGTTTATATTCCAAAATATATATTTCCAGTTGCTAAATGTATATTTGTAGGTATTAATTTTGTTCTTACTTTAATACCATGGTTAATAATTATTTTGTTATCTAATTTTGGACTTGGACAATATCCATGCAGTTTTAATATTTATTATTTATTATTACCATATATATTTTTATGCTTATTTATATTTACAGTAGGAGTAAGCTTATTTTTATCATGTGTTTCCGTATTTTTAAGAGATGTCTTTTATATTTATGGTATAGTTTTGACAATGTGGAATTATTTAACTCCAGTTTTCTATAGTATTGAAATATTACCTGCTACTTTACAAACATTATTTAAGTTTAATCCTCTATATCAATTTTTAACTGCTGCTAGAGAAATAGTACTATATGGTAGAGCACCATCTATTTTAACTTTGGTATTATTGGGAGTAATTGCCCTTGTTACTTTGATAATTGGAGCAATTGTCTTTAAGAAAAATCAGGATAAATTTATCTACTATGTATAAGGAGGAAGTTTATGATTAAGTTAGAGCATGTATCAATGAAATTTAATTTGGGTATTGAAAAAGAGTTTTCTATTAAACAAGCTTTTGTTAATTTCTTTAGTTTTAATAAACCAAAAAAGAAAAAAGAAGAATTTTGGGCTTTGAAAGATGTTTCTTTTAGTGTAAAAAAAGGTGAAGTGGTAGGATTAATAGGTAGTAATGGAGCAGGTAAGTCTACTTTATTAAAAGTTGTAAGTGGTGTTATGAAACCAACTAAAGGAAAAGTAACAGTTAATGGTGTTATTTCTCCAATGATTGAACTTGGTGCTGGTTTTGATTCTGAACTTACAGCTAGAGAAAATATTTTCTTGAATGGTGCAATTTTAGGATATTCTAAAGAATTCTTGGAGTCTAAGTTTGAGGAGATAGTTGAATTTTCGGAATTACGTGATTTTTTAGATGTACCTGTTAAAAACTTTTCTTCAGGTATGACGGCAAAACTTGCTTTTTCGATTGCGACTATTGTTAATCCAGAGATTTTAATTGTTGATGAAATTTTATCGGTTGGTGATATTAAATTTCAAGAAAAAAGTAAACATAAAATGTTGGAAATGATTAAAGGTGGTACAACAGTACTTTATGTTTCTCACTCACTTGATTCAATTAGAGAATTATGTGATCGAGTTATTTGGCTAGAACATGGCAAAATTATAAAAATTGGAGATACTAAAGAAATATGTAAAGAGTATTATGATGCTCAAATGAAAAAGTAGGAGGTAGATCTATATGCAAAAATATATACATCTAGTATGGTTTGGAGGGAAGCCATATACTAAGCTTACTAAGAAATGTATTAAGAGTTGGGAAAAATATTTACCTGATTTTGAAATTATTGAATGGAATGAAAATAATGTTGATTTAAATGAATGTCCATTTATTAAAGAAGCTTATGAGAATAAAAAATGGGCTTTTGTAGCTGATTATGTTAGAACGAAAGCAATTTATGAGATGGGTGGAATCTATTTAGATACGGATATGATTATTACTAAGAATATAGATTTTTTACTTGATAAAGAAACGTTTCTTGGAGTGGAAGATTCAATGATGGTAAATGCTGCTGTTTGGGGAGCTTCTAAACCTAAGACATATTTTGCTAAAAGAATGTTAGATTATTATAGAAGTTTAGAACATTTTGAAACTGATGATCTTTATAAAATATCTATCCCAAGAATAATTACAAAGATTTTAGATGAGTTTGATTTTGATCCTACTAAAAATGAGATTCAAGTATTGCATAAAAATATATATGTTTATCCAAGAGATTATTTTTATCCTTTATCATATAATTTTAAAAACAATAAATTTACAGAAAATACTTGTATGATTCATTATTTTGATGCAACTTGGATTCCTAAATATGAACAAATAGAAATGAAAATGGTAAGAAAATTTGGGGCTAAAAATACAGCACGTATTTTAAAAGTATATCGTTTTATGAAAAGAAATGTTAAAAGATGTGCTAAGGTTTGTTTATTTCCAGTTGTTTTATATAGACGTTATAAAAGAAAAATTAGTCCTAAATATTTAGAAAATTTAAGTAATGCGTTGGATGATATTTCTAAGATTAAAAGTGATTATTTAGTTATGCATAATCCTGAATGGTTAGGTGTAACTAGTGCAACTATAGAGCTTTTTGATAGTAGGGTTAGATGTGGTGAATTGTTAAGAGATAAAGATGTAAAAAAGGTAGGAGAGGCAATTTTAAATAGTAAAGTTAAACAGGTAGTATTTAGTGCTATGTGTTTAGGATGGAAAGAGCTAGCTATATATTTAAAAGAGGAAAATCCGAAAATAAAAGTTAAAGTATTTTGGCATGGTTCAAACTCTCAAGTATCAGAACCATATGGTTGGAAAAGAAATATTGAGATTATTGAACTTCATAAGGAAAGAATTATTGATGTTTTTGCAACATGTAAAGAAAATATTATTCCTTTTTATGAACATGAAGGGTATAAAACAACTCTTATATTAAATAATGTTATTTTGCCTAAAAAAATTAAACCGAATCCTCCAAAAGATATAGTTAGACTTGGCATATATGCTGCTAAATGTGATGATTGGCGTAAAAATATGTTTGCTCAACTTGCAAGTGCTGTTTTAATACCTAATGCTGTTATTGATATGGTACCATTAAATGCAGAAGCTAAGAAGTTTGCTGATGATTTAGGTATAAGATTAGAAGGGTTAGATAAACCAATTCCAAGGGATGAGTTACTTCTTAGAATGAGTAAAAATACAATTAATTTATATGTTACATATTCTGAATGTGCTCCAATGTTACCACTTGAAAGTTTTGAAGTAGGAGTTCCTTGTATTTCTGGTAATAATCATCATTATTTTAAAAATACAGAATTAAAAGATTACGTTATTTTAAATAATGAAGAAAATCCAGTTTTAATTGCTGAGCAAGTAAAAAAATGTTTAGATAACAAAGATAAAGTTATGAAATGGTATAAAGATTGGAAAAAAGAAAATGATAGAAAAAGTAAAGAAAGTGTTAAACGCTTCTTGGAGATGTAGGGTAGGAGGTAATAATTTATGACAATAGAAGGGTTAAATAAACTTACTAAAGGTTCTTATCTTGTTTTATTACCTAGTGTTGATTATGATATTAAAGATAGTGTAGAGTTTAGTTTTGATAATGTTATATATTTAGATTTTGAACTAAGTGAAGATGATGCTAATATAATTATAGAATTTGTTAATGATAAAGGCAGTAAACTAATAATTTTTGATTGGTCTGAAGATTATCGTTTAATTTTACCTTATATTAGTAAAAAAAGAGAAATTAAATGGGTTTATAAAAATAATTTGGCAGGCTTGACAACTGGAGGGGTTAGAGCTACTTTTACTAGAATTATGGAATTTTATGATCGTAATATAGTTAAAGAAATAGCATGTCTTGATAAATCTACAAGTATTGTATTAAAAAAAGCAGGTTATAAAGCTAGTCATCTTTTACTTGATGTAAAAACTAAAGAAAGAAAAAATAAGAAAAGTAATTCTATTGGTTTAATAGGTGATGATTATAATCCTAATCATAATACTTATAATCAGCTTAGTGCTTTAAAATTAGTGGATTATGATTATTGTAAAATAGTTCTTAATATGCCTGCTACTAAACATTTTATTGATTTCTTTGAAATAAAAGCTAAAGAGGTTAATAGTACTTTTAATGCTCTTATTGATAATGATATTAATCTTTATTGTAATTTTACATTTAATAATATGGAATTAATACTAAAAAGTTTAGATTTAGGTATTCCTTGTTTGTTAGGTAATACTGATATTTTTGATGATTATCCAAAGCTAAAACAATATTTAGTTTTAGATAGTGATGATGATATAGGTGAGATTGCCGATAAAATAAAAAATATTAGAAAAAATAAGGATACTATTTTAAAAGAATATGAGAAATATAGAAAAGAATATACAAAAGAAAGTAAGAAATTAATAAATACTTTTTTAAAATAATAAATACTTAAGAAAGGTAGTAATACAATGAAGAAAGATAAAATAGGTATTATAACTATAATAATTATAATTTTGTTATTTGGGTTAACTTTGTTAAAAAATATTGTATTTAATACAGAGATAGATTTTTTAGATTATATATTTAATTTGTTATTAATAATCTTTTTCTTTATATTAAATATTAAAGTGTTTAAAAAAGAACGAAGATTTTATAAGCTTATAAATTTAGTTTTAATTATTAATTGTCTTTTAGCATTAATATTTAATTCTTATAGTGGTACTGGGTTCCTATTGCTTTATGCTTTTATTTTATTAATTACCTTTGCTTGTATGATTAAAACTAAATTAAGGTTTGAAATATCTTTAGTTATTTCTATATCTATTTTAATTTTTAGTTTTATTGTTTTAGGACTTTTAAATCTTTTATCTATGTCATTACTTTTTTTGCTTATTATATCTTTAGCTTTACTATATTATATTTATCATAATAATAAATTATTTTTTAGTAATTTAGATACAATTGATACAAAAACAATTATTATTTTTTCTGTCTTATTTTTAGTTGCAATTTTAGGTGGAGTAGGTAGATATGTTCATTCATATGATGAGTATTCATATTGGGCTTATGCTGCTAAGATTGCAATTGATCAAGACTCATTATATGCAGTAATTAGTAATTTGGGAGCGACTAGGGCTTATCCTCCAGTTTCTACAATTTGGCACTATATAATAAGTATTTTTAGTGGATATAGTGAACCTAATTTATATATTGGCCTTTCACTTTTAACCTTTATTTACCTTATGCCAGCTTTTATGTATATTATCAATAAAAAAAGTTTTACAATTCTTGTATTTTTGGTAGCTATTGTTTTCTTTCCATTAATGTTTAATGGTTCTATTACTTATACTTTATTGTATGTCGATTTATTATTAGGAGTACTTTGTGGTTGTACAATTATATTAGAACATTATTGTAGTAAACATAATTTAAAAAAATGGCCAGTTCTGTTAATTTTATTAATTATAACAATGTTAAAAGCTAATGGGTTTGTCTTTGCTTTATCATTATTACTTTTATTTTATTTAAAAGAATTATCTGTTAATAAGTTATCTTTTAAAAATATATGGAAAACATTAATTAAATATATTCTACCAGGCATTCTTATTTTATGTTTCTTTGTTTTATGGAGATTATTTGCAAGTTCTGATATTGTAAAATCTATAGCTTATGATTATTCATTAATGCCTGATTCTTTGAAAACGGATTTGTTACCAAAACTTGAACCACAATTTATTTTGAATTTTTATAATAATGTTTTATCATCTATTGATGAAACTATAGTTTATGGCTTTATTAGTATTCCTTTATTTGCTTACTTAATTGTAACTTTATATCTTATTTATAGGGTTGATTTTAAAGAAAGTAAAGTTAAAAATATATTCTGTTTTCTTTTACCATATATTATTTCTTATGCAGTTTTCTTTTGTTTAACAGCTTTATCATTATTTGTAATGTTTTCTAAATATGAGGCTTCAACTCTTGCTTCTTTTGGAAGATATTTAGCACCTATTAATATGGCTCTTATGATTTATGTGTTATATAGGTTAAGTGATACTAAAGAAATTACAACTATTCATGTTTTATCACTTGCTCTTATAGTGCTAGTAGGTTTTTCTAATATTACATATTTCCTAACTGATATAAAAGCAAGAAGGGAAACCATGCATATAAGTGAGGCTAGACAAGAAATGTTTTCTGTAATAAATGAAAAAACAGATGAAGATTCCAAAATATTTGTTATTAATCAAAGTGATGAAAATTCAATAATGCCTCTTTGGTATGCTAGGTATTATGTTTATCCTAGGATTGTTAATGCTAATCCTTATGCGATAACTTGGAAAGTTAAAACTCCTTCTAATGAATGGGATTTACAAGATTGGGGATTAACTAAAAAAGAATTTATTGATCATATAATAAATTATGATTTTGATTATGTTTTCTTTTATAGTACAACAGAGGAGTTGATTGATCTGTTTAGCAATAATGTAGAAAATGAAAAAGATTTAAAAAAATATAAATTATTTAAAGTAGAAAATAAACAACAGCATTTTTGGTTAGAGCCTGTAAAATAAGTTAGTTTATGATAGTTAGAAAAATTTATATTATCCTAAAATATGTGGGAGGTAAATTATGAAATTTTTCAAAAAAATAAGTTATAAAAAATTTATTTTACCAGTTATTGTAATTTTAAGTGAAATTTTTATATATTTTCAAATGGTTTATAATAACGAAAATATAACTTTAAAATATCAACTTGTCTTTTTGGCAGTTTGTATTATTTCCAATATTGGGGCACTTATAATTTTTCACTTTTTGAAAAAAAATCATGATTTAAAAATAGAAAAATTGTTTTTAATTATTGCTTCAGTATATGGTGGTATATATTTAATTTTTGTACCTGCTCTTTTAGGGACTGATGAATTACCTCATTTTTTAAGACCTTATCAAATATCTGTTGGTGATGTTGTTGTAGCAAATCCAGAAAAAAATGAAACAAAATTGCCTAAAGCTATTGGCGATTTTGTGGGAGAAAAAGTAGTTGCTAATCGTTATACTGAAAAATATATATTAGATGGAACTGATTATAGTGATACTATACCTTTATGGAATGGTGATGTTACTTCTATTGATTATTCACCACTTCCTTATGTTCCACAAATAATTGGCTTTTTTCTTTCTAAAATATTTCAGTTAAGTCCTTTACTTATATTATATACTGTACGATTATGTAATTTTGTTACTTGGTTAGGATTAGGATATGCTGCTTTCAGATTATTACCTGTAAAGAAAATGTTTGCTCTTGTTTTATATACTTCTCCAGCAGTATTATCTTTAGTTAGTACTTGTAGTGCTGATGCTTTTTCTTTGGGCTTATTCTTTGTGTTTATTTCATATATTTTAAATTTAATTCATAATAAAAGAGAGTTTAATAGAAAAAATTTTCTGATACTTGGTTTAATTTCCATAGCTTTTTCTACATATAAGATTTTTTATGTTCTGTATGTTTTACTATTATTTTTGATTCCTAAGGAATGTTTTAAAAATAGCACAAAAAAGAAAATTGCTACTTTATTACCAATCATTCTTATATCTTTTATTATAGATTTTGTTTGGTTCATGCTATCAGCAGTGGGCCATGTAGGTAATGAGTCAGTTCAAAAACAGATTGAATTTATTTTAATGCATCCTTTCAAATACATTTTTATTTTTATAAATACTTTTATTGATTCAATTATAAGTAAATATTTTGTTAATCTTACAGCTGGTAATGGAATGTGTTATGGTTTAGCTAGAATTAATCAATTATTTATATATGCTTATAGTGGATGTTTTGTTGCTTCATACTTTTATGATAATAAGAAAGTAAAAATGGGTAAGTATAGTAAAATATTAATTATTCTTGTTTGTTTGGCTATAGTTGGTTTAGTTTCGACGACATTATATTTAGATTGGACAAGTTCTAGATTAGGTGTAGGATCTCTTAAAATTGTTGGAGTTCAGGCAAGATATTTTTGGCTGCTTTTGATTCCTATTGCATGTATTTTACCTAATTGTAAAAGATGTTTAAAAGATGGGAAGAAACTTATTAAGTTTACTACTATTTTAAATACTATAATATTGGTAAATACAATAAGTTCTTTATTGTTGGCTGTATTTCCAAAATAATATTGTTTAATAAAGCGGTTTATGTTGATAATAAACTGTTTTTATTGTATACTTTAATTGGTGATAGTATGACAAAAAAAGATAAACTTCTTTTTGTAATTCCTGCTTATAAGGAAGAAGAAAATATTGACAAGGTATTAAAGGAAAAAAGATGTACCTAATACTAATATTTTAGCAATTAATAATTGTTCTCGTGATAAGGCAGTTGACATTGAAAAAAATAATATTAAATGTATTTCTAATATTTTTAATATGGGTTATGACAGGTATAAAACATGCTGCTATTCATGATTATGATTATGTAATATAGTTTAATGATGGTGGATAATATATTGCTAAGGAAGCTATAAACTATATGAATATGCAAAGAAAAAATAATATAATTTGCTTAAAATATAACAATATTGAAGGAGAAAGAAGATGAAGAAAAGTAAAAAAACTATTGCTTTCTTTAATGGCTTTTATATTCCTCATTTAGGGGGGGTAGAAAGGTATACCAGTAAAGTAGTAGAAATATTAAAAAAGGATTATAATATTATAATAGTTACAACTAACGATAATAATTATCCTAATAAGGAAGAGTTAGATGGCATTAAAGTTTATCGCTTGCCGGTTTATTCTTTATGTAAAAATCGTTATCCATTTTTACATAAAAATAAAGAATATAGGAGTTTATTAGAAGATATAAGAAAAGAAAAAATTGACTATGTTATATGTAATACAAGATATTATCAAACTAGTATTTTAGGTGCTGTAATCAGTAAAGAGAAAAAGTGTCCTTTGTATATTATTGATCATAGTAGTAATCATATAAGTATAGGTAATAAAGTGCTTGACTATTTTGGCTCTTTATATGAACATTATTTAACAAAAAAAATTAAGAAATATAATCCTAAATTTTATGGTGTTTCTAAAAGATGTAATAAGTGGTTAAAACATTTTGATATTAAAGCATCTGGTGTTTTTTATAATGCTATAGATGATAAAGTTTATGATGAGTTTTATAAAGAAATTGATAATGGTGATACTGTTATAATAAGTTATATAGGAAGAATTATTAAAGAAAAAGGAATTTTAAATTTACTTGATGCTTTTGTGGATTTAAGAAAAAAATATTCTAATATAGAGCTTTATGTAGCAGGAGATGGACCACTTTTAGATGGTTTAAAAAATAAGTATACTGATTCTAGTATTCATTTCTTAGGTAAACTTAATTATGAAGAAGTAATGAATTTATGTGTTAAGACTGATATGTTTGTTCATCCTTCTATGTATCCTGAAGGCTTACCTACTTCTATTTTGGAAGCAGGTGTTATGAAATGTGCAGTTATTGCAACAGATCGTGGTGGTACTAAAGAAGTAATCAATAATAATAATGTTGGTTTGATTGTAGAGGAAAATGTTGATGATTTAATTAAAAAAATGAATTATCTTTTGGAAAATAAGGATAAGATGAATGAGTTGAAAGAAAACATTCATAGACGTATTATCCAAAAATTCACATGGAAACAAACCGCAAAATCAATAGAAAAGGAGTTAGAAAATGAAAGATAATAAAATAATAAATGTATGTGTAATTGGTGGGGGAAATATTACTAATACTAGACATATTCCAGCTTTAAGAAAATTAAAAGACGTAAATATAGTAGGGGTTATTAGTGATGTTCAAGGTAAACTAGATTCAACTTGTAAAAAGAATAATATTGAACATGGCCTTTTAGTAAATGATCCTAAAAATGATATAGAAAAGGTAAAGAAATGTGATTGGTTCAAGGATGTAGATGCTGTAGTTATTGGAACACCACCACAACAACATTATCCACTTGCTAAAATGGCTCTTACTTTAAAAAAAGATGTTTTAGTAGAAAAGCCAATGACAATGAATGTTAAAGAAGCTGATGAATTAATTAAATTAGCTAAAAAGAATAATTTAATTTTTAATGTAGTACATAATTTTAATTATACAAGTGGTATGAAAAAAATTAATAAAATAATCGAAGAAAAAAAATATGGAGAAATTGTTTCTATTACAGAAGTACAATTTACTAATCGTAATAGACGATTACCAAGCTGGTATAACGAATTACCATTAGGTTTATTTTATGATGAAGCAGCACATTTTATTTATCTTTTAAAGCGTCATGGCGGAGATTTGAAGATTGAAGATGTTCATGCTATTTATAATAAAGATAAGAAAGATGCTACACCTAGGATGCTAAGTGTAGATGCTATGGCAGGTAAAGTGCCAGTTCATATGTTTTTGAATTTTAATTCTCCAGTGTGTGAATGGAATTATGTTATTAATTTTGAAAATAGAATTATTAATTATGATTTATTTAGGGATATAGTTGTAGATTTACCAACTGATAATGAGCATTATAGTAAAGACATTTTAAAAAATGATATTTCTAAGACTTTCCAATATTGGGGACGTTTTGTAAAGAATGGTTTTAAAATGATTACAGGTAATTTGTTATATGGTCATGAAGATATTTTAGAGAAATTTATTAATGCAGTTAGAACAAGAGAGGTAGATGAGTATATGAGTGGAGAAGCAGGTAGAAGTACAGTAGAATCAATGAATGAAATAGTAGAAAAGGCGAATAAGAGATAATGAACTGGATTTATGTTATATTTTATGTGTTTTTTTCTGTTAGTGGTTCTACGCTTTTAAAATTTGGTTCTTCTGAGTCTGCTAAGGCTTTATTTACATTACCAATTGTAAATATGCCTATTTCTCTTTTGACATTTCTAGGGTTTGGTTTATATGCATTGAGTTTCTTTTTCTATACAGTTTTACTTAGTAAATATGATTTATCAATAATTTCTCCATTAACTGTTGGTTTAGTTTACGTTCTTTTGATGATTACAGCTTTCATATTTTTTAAAGAACAATTTACAGTTTATAAATTAATTGGTTCTTCTTTAATACTTTTAGGGATATTGATGATTATTATAAAAAAATAAATAGGGTGATTTTATGCTTGAAGTTAAACATATTACAAAATATTATGGAAATAATAGGGCAGTTGATAATTTGTCTTTTACTGTTAAAGATGGAGAAATATTTGGATTATTAGGTGAAAATGGAGCAGGTAAAACTACTACTTTTAGAATTATTATGGGATTAATTGAAGCTAGTAGTGGAGAAGTTTTACTTGATGGTAAGAAAATTGATTATAGTTTGACTGATGAGATTGGTTTTGTTACAGAAGAGAGAAGTTTACTTACCAAGCTTACAGTGTTAGAACAATTAAAATTTTATGGAGTTTTAAAAGGACTTGATGAAAAGTTACTTGAAAAAGACATAGATAAATGGTTAGAAAAGTTTGAGATTACTAGTTATAAAAATAGAAAGATAAAAGAACTATCTAAAGGTAATCAACAAAAGATTCAATTTATCTCTGCGATTATTAATCATCCTAAATTATTAATACTTGATGAGCCTTTTACAGGACTTGATCCTATTAATGTTAAGATGATGAAAGATGCTATATATGATTTACAAAAAGAAGGTTGTTCTATTATTTTTTCTTCACATCAGATGGAATATATTGAAGATTTTTGTGAGAAGTTAGTTATTCTAGTAAAAGGACATCCGGTTGTAAGTGGAGATTTAAAAACTATAAAAAATGAATTTGGTATTAAAAATGTTATGTTAAGAGGAGAAGATTTACCACTTGATGAAATAGAAAAAGTTAAAGGCGTAATAAGCGTTTCTAAAGTAAAAGGAGAAATAGAAGTAAAAGTAGAATCTAGAGATATTGCTCCTAAAATATTCTCTTTAGTTAAAAATTCTAATATCACTAAATATGATGTAGTAGAGCCTACACTAAATGAAATATTTATTGCGAAAGTAGGTGGTATTCATGAATAAGAAGTTTTGGTACCTTACTAAAGTTAGCTTAAGAAAAAAGGTTAAATCTAAATGGTTTGTTATTACTAATATAATACTTGCAGTAGCGATAATTTTACTTTTAAATATTAATTCTCTTGTAACTTTCTTTGGAGGAGATTTTGATAGTAAGACTAATATAATTGTTATTGATAATAATACTAATAGTTATTCTTTACTTAAACAAAATTTAGAAAGTTATGCTAGTAGTTTAAATGATGAAGAAGACCTTAGAATATCTGTTACGGAAAGTAATGAGTCTTTAGAAACTTTAGAAGAAGATTTAAAAGATGATGAGATCTTAATAGAGTTAAATAGTAGTGAAGATGAGTATTTAACAGCAGAAGTTGTTTCTAATGAGAAAATAGATACTTTAACTTACCAAGTTATATCACAGGGATTAAATTCTACTAAGACTAGTATTGGTATGGCTGTTAATAATATAGATCCTAATGTTTTAAATAATATTTCTAGTCCTGTTTCTATAACAAGGGTAGCACTTAATGAAGAAAATAGTGTTGATGAGAATATGGGACTTATTATGAGTAGTGTTTTTCCAACAATTATTTTACCATTCTTTATGTTAACAATGATATTAATTCAGATGGTAGGAGGAGAGATTTGTGAAGAAAAAACAACTCGTAGTATGGAAATAATTATTTCTAATGTTTCTCCTAAACAGCATTTAATGTCTAAAATACTTGCTAGTAATATATTTGTTATTTTACAAGGAGTACTCTTAGTAGTTTATACTGTTATAGGCTTTTTAATAAGTACTAATATGTTAAGTAATGGATTAGCTTTACCAAGTGATGTTACTTCTATCTTTGATAGTTTAGTAGCAGCGGGATTTATTGAAAAATTAGTTTATGTAATTCCCCTTACTTTAATATTAATAGTTTTATCTTTCTTAGCTTATTCAATTGTAGCAGGTATACTTGCTTCTATGACTGTTAATATGGAAGACTTTAGTCAACTACAGACACCGCTTGTTTTTATCTCTTTAGGGGGCTATTATTTAGCAATGATGGCTGGTATGTTTAATGGTTCTATTTTAATTAGAATACTTTCATATGTACCTTTCTTATCATCATTTGTTAGTCCTAGTCTTTATATGATGGGAGAGATTGGTTTAGTTGATATAATTATTTCTATTGTTGTCTTAATTTTATTTATTTACTTGATATTACATTTTGGTATTAGAGTATATAAAGTAGGAATACTTAATTATTCTAATGAAAAAGTATGGAGTAAATTTTTTAAGGCTTTTAAAAGTAAAGATGTTTAATCTAAAAGCATGCTTATTATCAAGCATGTTTTTTCTTTCTAATTATTAAAAACTGTGGTAGACTAATAATAGAAGGATTGATGATGTGATGAAGAAAATTGTTATTATAGGTTGTGGTAATGTTGGTATTAGTTATTTAAAGAAACTTTGCTTAACTGATATGGCTCTTGATATTAGTTTAATTGATATAGATGAAGAAAAACTAGAGGGAGAGGTTCTTGATATTTCCCAATCTTTGGTATATAGAAATAGTAATATTAATTTAAAAATTGGTAATTATAGTGATTGTGATGATGCTGATATAGTTGTAATAGCAGCAGGAGTAACTCAGTCTACAAATGATAGAATGGCTGATTTAGAGAAAGCTAATGAAATTATAGTTGATATTACAAATAATCTTAGAGAGACTAGTTTTAAAGGTATATATTTAGTTGCTTGTAATCCTTTGGACGTTATAACAGAATTAGTCGCTCATTATACAGATCATCCTTTTAATAAAGTAATTGGTACTGGTTGTATGCTCGATACAGCAAGACTTAAATCTTTAATTAGTAAAAAGATTAAAGTTAAGCCTAATGATATAAATGTTTATGTTTTAGGGGAACATGGTAATAGTCAGTTTGTCGCTTGGAGTAATGCTAATATAGGTCTTGAAAATTTAAGCCAGTTTCTAAGCCTTGATGAAAAGTTAGAATTAGAAAATGAAACAAGACATATGGGCGGTGTTATTGTTAAGCATAAAGGTTATACTAGTGAAGGAGTTTCAGCTTGTCTTTTAGAATTAACTTTAGTTATCTTAAATGATTTAAAGAAAGTCTATCCAGTATCAAACTATAATACAACTTATGATGTTTATATATCGACACCATGCATTATAGGTAAAAATGGAGTAGAGGAAGTAATTAATATAAAATTAACTAGTGATGAAGAAGAAAAATTAGAAGAGTCAAGTGAAGTAATTAGTGAAGCGCTTGATAGAATATTACCAAAAGAATTATATTAGAGGGAGGAAGTTATATGGGTAATTATTTATTTTTAGTTATTATTTTCTTATTTATGGCAATTGAAGCGGTTTGTTCATATAAGTTTTTTAGACTAAAAAAAATTAAATGGGGACTCTTTTCTTTAGTTTATTTTCTTGTTACTTTGATTCTTACCTTGAGTTACTTTTCTAGTCGTGATGTTTTGGTAGAAGATGAGTTTACAAGTCTTATTAATGGCCTTAGTGATTTCAATTTATTTGCTATTTTAGTTCTTATTCTTAATGTGACAATGATTATTATAAGTGTATTTAGTTATGTTAAGGTTTTAGCATGGGGAAGAGAAAATAAAAGTTCAAAAAAGTAAATATAATAAAAGAGGAAGGATACTATTATAGTATTTCTTCCTCTTTTGGTTTTTCTTCTATTGTTATAACTTCAGGTGTTACTACTTCAGTAGGACCTTCTATAATTTGAACTTGTTCATTTGTTTTATTTACATCTTCATTTTTTTCAGGTTTTATCTCTGGTTCAATATTAAGATTAGTATTAGGTTTATCTTCATCTTTATTTATTTCTTCTTCCTGTTTTTCTTCATGTACATTTTCATTATATTTTATACCTTTGATTTTGCAGTAAATATCTAGATCATCATCTACATCAATTATTTTATATATTTCATCAAAAGAAGTAGAACCATCTAATATTTTTAAAAGTCCATCTTGAAGCATGGTTATAACATCAGAAGTATAAACTAATTTATTTAAGTCATCTTTTTCTAGATTTTCTTCATTTAAGGCATTTCTAATTTCATCGTTGATCATTAATACTTCTTGAATAGCGATACGGCCATGGTAACCATTATTACATTTATCACAGCCTTTTGGGTTAGCATTATATATTTCTTCTACATCTTTATCTAAAGCCATTTTGAAGACCTTTTTTTGATAAGGTGTTGTTTTTTCTTTAATACGACAGTGAGGACAAATCATTTTGGCAAGTTTTTGAGAAATGATTCCTGATAGAGCGCTTGATAATAAGTATCTTTCAACGTTCATATCAAGTAATCTTTCAATAGTACTTAGCGAGTTGTTCGTATGGATTGTAGATAAAACTAAGTGACCAGTAATAGAAGCACGAACAGCGATTTTAGCAGTTTCACTATCACGAATTTCACCTATTAAAATAACATTTGGGTCTTGTCTTAGGATAGATCTTAAAACAGTGGCGAAATCAAGACCAATTTCACTATTTACTTGAACTTGGTTTAACCCTTCAAGATTCATCTCTATTGGGTCTTCAACAGTTATAATATTAGTTTCTTTTTTATTTAAAACTTGTAAAATAGAGTAAACTGTAGTACTTTTACCAGAACCAGTGGCACCAGTTATTAAAATAATACCATTTGGTTCAGCGATCATTTTCTTTAGTTTTTTAAAGTTATCTTCATTAAATCCAAGAGCATCTAATCCTTCTAGACTTCTTGAATAGTCAAGAATACGAATAACACATTTTTCCCCTTCATTAGTTGGTAGAGTAGAAACACGAGTTTCTAGATTGATACCTTTAATTGTTCCTTTGATAGAACCATCTTGGGGTAGTCTACTTTCAGTTATATTCATGTTGGCGATAAGTTTTATTCTTGTAATTAGATTTCTTTCATATATTTTTGGTATTTTTGTATAATCCCTTAAATCTCCATCTATTCTTATTCTCACCATTAAATAGTCTTCTCTAGGATCGAAGTGAATATCACTAGCGCCAGCTTTAGAAGCGTTAGCGATTATATCATCAACGACATTAACTATTGGTGTTTTGGTCATGTCATATGTTACCAAAGTATCAACCCCTTTACTTTATCCTTAATTTCTACTATAATATATTATATATTAAGAATAGCTTAATTACAAGAGGGAGCTTAAAAATGGGTTATAAAAAAAAGTCAAGTAACAAAGGTTTTATATTAGTAGAAACATTAATTGTAAGTGTTTTTATTATGGCTATTTTTTCTATGCTTTATACTAATTTCTTTCCTCTTATTGGTGAGTATGAAAGATTTAGAGACTATGATACTGTAGAATCTATTTATATTGCTCATTGGGCAAGAATGATTGCCTTAAAGGGATTACCTGATTCTAGTTATAATACAGCTAGAACTAATGGTTATCTTGATATTAGTGATTGTAGTTTATATACAACTTCTGATGGGGTTAATTCTTGTGCTGCTTTTATGACGGTTAATAATGTTTCTAAGGTTTATTTGACTCCTTATTCAACAACAGTATTTAAAGACTTTGTTAAAGATAATAATAGTTTTACTAGAAGTTTTAGGGAATATATAGCTTATTTGCCTACTTATAGTAAAAATACAACTAAAACTCCGGCGTCAGGATATTACCGGGTAATAGTTGAATATATTTCTAATAATACTTATAAATATGGAACCATTGAAGTATTTAAAGGATAGGTGATTTTATGACTTTAAATAGAAAAGGTATAACTTCTGTTGAACTATTAGTATGCTTTATTATTATTTCAACGATAGTTGTTAGTATGTACAATATGATACTTAGTTATCGTAATAAGGAACAGATAGAAGAGATTAATAATGAAGTTATATCATTTAGTAATACTTTACAAGAAGAAATTCAATCTGATTTGGTTATGGGGCATTTAGTTGATGTTACTAATGTTAGTGCTGATGGTCATAGTGCTACCTTAACTTTTGATAATCCTAGTAGTTATACTACAACAATTACAATTAACCCTAGTAGTGGTGTTATAAGTTATGGTAGAAGTGGCGATGTAATAAATTATGAAATTCCGGGAATAGCTGATTTAATGCTGTCACCTGACTCTAAGATAGAGTATATTCCTGGTGTTAATGGGTATTTAAAAATTACTATTGTTTTAACTCATCCTAATTTTACAGATGAAACGTATTCTTTTATGATAAATGCGCCAGTTAATTATGTCTACTAAAATGTAATATATAAAATAAGAGCAATAGATGTCCCGATGATTCTGCCTAAGAAGAAGTATTTATAGTCTAAATCTTCTTCTTTTATATTGTTTAAGACTTGTAAATGAACAGAAAAACTACCAAAAGTGATAAAGGTAAGGATGACAAGTCCTGCTATATAACTATTAGTATTAAGAGTAGGGACTAAACTAATTCCGCTAGTCATGTCTAAAAGTCCAGTAAATATTACTTTTCCTAAGGTATTTAGTGATAGAAGAGAAGTTGTTAGTTTACTTAAAAACATAAAGAAGGTAATACTTCCTAGCATAAAAAGAAGAAGGCTAATCGCTTCATTTATGGCTTTAGGGAGAGCTTCTAAAAAAGATATGTTAGAGGTTGTTACTATTTTCTTTGATGTTATTATTTTTTTAGGCCTTAGGATAATACCAAGAATTATATTAGATAATATTTCAATAAAAAGAATTTTATAAGCAATGTTTAAATCATTTAAAATAATACCACATGTTCCTAAGATAAAAAGGGGATTAGCAAAATGGGTGAAGGTTAAAAGATAGTTGGCAGTATCTTTATCTATAGTTTTATTTTTATAACTTAAAGCGGTATATTTAGAACCACTAGGAAAGCCTGAGATAATACTAACTAAGATTATAAAGGCACTATTTCCTTCTACATGAAATAATTTTTTTATTAAGGGATTTAGCTTATTACTTATTTTAGTAGCAACTCCTAGTTCTAGTAGTAAAGATGCTAAGACAAAGAAAGGAAATATTGAGGGGAATAGTTTAGTCTTAAAGATATTAATACTTGAAACACCACTTTCTATAATTAGAGAGGGGTTTATAAAAATACCTAGGTAGATAAATAAAATAATTAAGACTGCTAATAGTTCTTGATATTTTCTTTTCATAAAATTACCTTCTTTTGGTATAATGGTATAGTGAGGACTGATGTTATGTTTAATAAAGTTTATTTAAAAATAAAAAAGTTTATGAAAGAATATTATAAGAGTATTATCTTTTTGATAGTATGTTACTTTGTTTTTACTTTTCCATTACCTTATTATATTTATGCTGGTGGAGGTACTATTAATATTGATGATAGAGTGGAAATAGAGGGAAGTGAATCTAGTTCGGGTTCTTTAAACTTTGCTTATGTTAGAGAACTTGAAGGCAATGTGGCTTCTTTTATATTAGGTAATCTTATTCCGTCTTATGAAGTAGAAAAAAGAGAAGATGTAGAACTTAATGAAGATGAGAGTAATGAAGATATAATGTTTAGAAATAGGATTTATTTAGAAAATGCTAATCAGACTGCTATTATGTTAGCATATACCGCATCAGGTAAAACTGTAGAAATTAGTGATAGACATTTTTATGTAATTTATGTTGATGAAAAGGAAGATGATGGGTTAAGAGTAGGAGATGAACTTTTAAAAGTAAATGGTAAAGATATAGTAGAAATAGAAGATTATACTAACGAGATTCAAGAATTTAATGAAGGTGATAAAGTTAATGTTACTGTTATTAGAGATGATAAAGAGATGGATGTAACAGCAACTGTTAAAGTAGAAGATAATGTTAAATTAACAGGTATTTCTGTTAGTACTATTTATGAATATAAAACAGATCCAGAAATAGAACTTAAATTTAGAGATAGTGAAGGAGGACCTAGTGGAGGGTTAATGTTAACTCTTGCTATTTATGATAAGTTGACTGATGGTGATTTAACTAATGGTTTAACAATTGTTGGCACTGGTACGATTAGTAGTGATGGTAGTGTTGGTGAGATTGGCGGTGTTAAACATAAGTTGAATGGAGCGGTAAAAGCAGGTGCTGATATATTTTTAGTTCCTAAGGGAGATAATTATAAAGAAGCTTTGAAAGAAAAAGAAGAGCATGATTATGATATTGAAATTAAAGCGATAGGAACATTTGATGAAGCGGTTGAGTATTTGGAAAATTTAGATTCTTAAAAAATGTTAATTATGAAGACAAAAAGAAAAGAGATAAGTTTAATTGCTTATCTCTTTATTCTGTAGTGGCACCATCTGGATTTTCATCAGTACCAGGTTTTTCTTCTCCACCGGTTGTTCCACCTTGACTGCCTTCATTTCCTCCAGTACTACCACCTTGTTGACCTCCACCAGTGTTACCATCAGATGAATTGCCAGGTTGAGTAGTATTTACAGTATTATCTCCTGTACCATCTATTTCTTCTCCATCAGTAGGTGGGGTATAACTAGGTTCATCTTCAGGTTCAGTATATCCACTACCTGATAATGTTAAAACAACACTACCACTAATTAAATCAATTCTTTTATTAGCAGGGTAGCTTTGACTAACTACATAACCACTAGTTCCATTAAAACTAATTTTAATTCCATGAGCATTGGCATAGCTTCTTGCCGCTTCCATACTATCTCCTGTAAAGTCTGGTAGTAAATCATAGGTGAAGGCAGTTTTATAAGGGCCAGTTCCTGTTACAGTTTTTTCATAATCTTCATCATTAATAGAGAATGAGAATTCTTTTATCATTTCAGGTTCTTGTTCTTCAAGATTAATTTTCATCGCTTCTATAATATCATCTCTACTTGCTGTATTAGGTACATAGTCCCATAAAACCATTCTACTTCTTTCATCATAAATCATTTGACCTGTGCCATCTAAATATAATTGTTCAATATTAATTAGGTCAGCATCATCTTTCTGTAGGGCATTATTCATAATGTCTTTAGCAATGTCATAGAAAGATAAAATTTGTTGTTCTGTAAAGTTAGTATCAAGATTGTTGGTAACAGTGTTTAATACATCCATAACTTGGTTAATGCTATTTAACTCTTTTGCTTTATTTAATATTCCTTGAATAACTAATTGTTGGTTTAGACCTCTATCTAAATCTCCTGCTGCTAGTTGTTTTCTATTTCTGGCAAGAACTAAAGCTTGTTCACCATTTAGTGTTTGTAGTCCAGCACTGATACAAACTTCTCCTTCACGGTTAGAATTGTCAGTACATAAGTCTTGAGGAACTTCTACTGTAATACCACCAAGGGTATCAACTAGACTAACTAAGCCTTTAAAGTTAATTTTGGCATAATAATCAATTGTAACATCAAAATAATTTTCAATTGTACTCATCATACAGTCAGTACCATAGGCAGCGGCATGAGTTATTTTATTTTCAGGAGTGCCACTCCAACATGCAATAGGTACATAACTATCTCTTGGAATACTTAGCATTGTAGCATTTAATGTATTAGGGTTAAAAGTAACTAGAATTAAGCTATCTCCGTTTGCTACAGTATTTTGAGAGAGTCCTTCTTGTTCAGAATCAACACCCATTAAAAGAATAGTGAATGGTTCTGTTACAGATTTACCAGCTGAATTTTCTCTACTACTAGTACTTGATTTTTTCATTTCTTTTTCTTTAGTTAAAATTATTTTTGTATCTTCAGTGATGTTTTTATATGTTTCCATACTTGTAAACATAGATGGGTAATCAGTTGGAACAAAGATAGAATCAACTTCACCATCATATAAATCAGCCATTGCTGTGAAGTAATCGTCATATTCAACTATTTCATTATTATCATCTAAGTTATTTTCATCAATTACTTCATTAGGTATTATATTTCCTTCTGGACTCGTCTCATCAGATAATATTCCTATTGTATTATTTGATAAATCTTTTACATCTTCTATTTCACTACTTGAACTTACGACTAGACTACTAGAGTAAGTAACATAGTCTCTATTGATGCTTGATAATGCTCCGTAAGCATACATTATAATACCACTGATCGCACAGTTTATAAGCAAATAGAAAATTAAAAGAGTAGTTAGTAGTCTAACTTTTTTATCTTTGTGTTTTCTTTTTGATCTAACTTTAAAAATAATAAGCAGATCAAAAACAACAAATACACCAATTACTATATATCTTATTGTCTCTTCGATTGGACCTAGCAATAAGATGTTATAAATAGCAAAAATATTAGTTAATATAACAATTATACTCAGTATTAAAAGCCAAAGTCTTCCTCTTTTAGTTTTTTTAGTTTTTTCTTCTTTGTTCTCTTTATTCTTTCTCATTAAATAACCTCCACGTTTAAAACATAAAACTATACCTTATCATTATAGACTATAATTAGATTCATTTCAACTCTAGTCTTTAAGTTTCTTTTGTAAAGTTGACGGGGATTTCTTTCTTTTTAAGGTAATTTGTCAAACTTTCTGTTATAATGTTATTAGAAGAATAGGAGTTGATGGTTATGAGGAAGATAATTAGTGTTAGTCTTATCTTTATTATGCTTTTTACTTTTATTCCTGTTGTTAATGCAAGTAGTTATATTGTTTTAAATACAAATAAATATTTTAGAGATGAGCCAGGAGGAGATTTAATAACTGGAGTTACTGATGGTGTTTTATTAGCTGGTACTAAAGTTGATGTAATTAGTACTGATGGTAGTAGTGGCTATGGTTGTAAAAATGCTTGGTATAAAGTTAAATATAATGATTTAGAAGGTTATATCTGTTCAAGTGATCAAGCAATTATAGATGTCGCTGATGTAGATCTTAATGGAGATTTTGAAAAAGAAATGTTAAGTAAAGGATTTGGGGAGAGTTACTTACCTTATTTAAAGGCTTTACACGAAAAACATCCTAACTGGATATTTACTCCTATATCTATTGGTGTTTCTTTTGATGAAGCGGTAACTAATGAGAGTTATGGAGAGATTAGTTTAGTAGATGGAACTGATGAGACTTTAAGAAGTAAAGAATGGCCATATTATCAAAATGGGGTATATCAACAAATAGAACCAGGTTGGTATGTGGCAAGTAGAGATACAGTATCTTATTATTTAGACCCTAGAAACTTTTTGTCAGAAGAATATATTTTTATGTTTGAAAATTTGAAATATAATGCTTCTATTCAAACAGAGGATGCTGTTAGAGGGGTTACTAGTGGGACTTTCTTAAATACTAATGAATATATTAATATTTTAATGAAGACTGCTAATACTTATAATGTTAGTCCTGTATATCTTGCTAGTAGAATTAGGCAAGAAAAGGGTAGTACTGATAGTATTTCAACTACAGGTGGTTCTTTTACATTTAGTGTTGATAATAATTGTTTAAACAATTTAGGTTATATAAGTAATCCTAATAGTTGGAATGCACTTAACTCTTGTGGTAATGGAAAAACTTATAGTGGTATTTATAATTACTTTAATATCGGTGCTTATTCATCTTATGAATCTCCTCAGATTAGAGGTTTGATATGGGCAAATGGAGGATATGATGCTTCTGTTACTAGTTATTTAAGACCATGGAAAAGTAAAGAGACTGCTATTATGGGAGGTACTGAGTATATCGCTAGTAAATATATTGATGCTAATCAAAATACTTTATATTATCAGAAGTTTAATGTGTCACCTGATGCAGTTTATCCTATGTATACACATCAGTATATGACTAATATTAGAGCCGCTGCTAAAGAAGCATATAGTATTTATAAAAGTTATAAGAATAATAATCTTTTGAATAATACTTATGAATTTCTAATTCCTGTTTATAATAATATGCCTAATGATAATGAAGTAATATTACCTGATGATGATAGTGAAGAAGAAATAGTTACAACTCCTGATATTGATATAAATACTGGTGTTGTCGCATCTGGTTTTAAGATAGATGGAGATGTTATTTCTAATATTTCTTTTAATACCAATATCGATACTATTAATAGTAAGTTAAGTAGTGTTAATGCTAATTTAAAAGTTACTAGTTATTTAGATAGATATGGAAATAAGGCCAGTGGTAATGTTGGTACTGGAGATACTTTAGTAATTAGTAATGGTTCTACTACTAAGTCTTATAAAGTTGTTATTTATGGTGATAATAATGGTGATGGTAAGGTTAGTGTTGTTGATTTATTAAGAGTTCAAAAAGATATTTTGGGAAGTAGTAGTTTATCTACTTATGATAGGAAAGCTAGTGATACTAATAGAGATGGTAAAGTAGATGTAGTAGACCTACTTAGAGTTCAAAAACAAATACTTGGTAATAGTACAATAGAACAGGGGTGATTAACTTGAAAAAAATATTATTTATATTAGGACTTAGCTTCCTTTTCTTTTGTCCTTATGTAGTAGATGCTGCCTCGATAAGTGTGGCTGGTACGACTGCTACTGGAACAGTTGGAGGCAATATTACAGTAGGTGTTACTATAAGTGAAAGTAGTGGTTTAGGGAGTTGGGAATTTAGTTTAGATTATGATAGTAATAAACTACAACTTTTAAGTGGTAATACTCATGTAGTTGGTTATGTAGATGGCGAGGGTCAAACTAGTCAAAGTTATACTTATACTTTTAGAGTTAAAGGAACAGGTTCTACTACTATATCTGTTGTAAATACCTCTATCGCTTCTTGGAATGAAGTAGTTACTAGTCCAACTGATAGTACAACTATTAATTTAATTAGTAGAGAAGAAGTAGAGACTAACTATAGTAGTAATAATAATCTTGCTAGTTTAGAAGTAGAAGGTTATACACTTAGTCCAGAATTTAATAGCGATACTACTTCTTATAAAGTTGATGTTGATAGTGATGTTACTAGTGTTAATGTTAATGCTAGTGCAAGTGATAGTAAAGCAACTATTAGTGGAGTGGGAACTGTTGAAGTTCATGAGGGTGCTAATACTATAAACGTGGTTGTAGAAGCAGAAAATGGTGCTACTAAAACTTATACTGTGGTTGTTAATGTTAAAGAAAAAGATCCTATTAATGTTAAAGTTAATAAAGAAGAGTTAAGCGTGGTAAGAAAAAAAGAAGATCTACAAGATTTAATTAAAGATTATTTTGTAGAGACTACTGTTAATATTAATGATGAAGAAGTTCCTGCTTATACTATCGAAGCATTAGATCTTACTTTAGTTGCTTTAAGAGATAGTAAAGGTAATATTAAATTTTATATCTATGATGATGGAGATTATACTTTATATCAAGAGTTAGGTGGAGATTTACTTACTATTCATCTTTTAGATAATGAAAAATATCCTAGTAATTATAAAAAATATACTGTTACTATAGATGGAGAAGAGTATACGGTTTATAAATTAACTAAGGATTCTAAATATTATTTAGTATATGGTGAAAATGTAGAAACAGGTGATAAAGGATTATATCTATATGATAGTGTTGATAGGACTATACAAAGATATTATACTGAAGAAGTAGATAGTCTAAATGATGAGTTAAGAATAAATTCATTTATAATAGTAGGACTTACTTGTTTAATTGTTTTATTATTAATAATTTTCTTAATAGCATTACATACTAAGAATAGTGGTAAAAGGAAAAAGAGAAAAGAGATTAAAAAAAGATTGAAACAAGAAAAAAGTGACTTTTTAAAAGATTAGGAGTGTAGTTTTATGGAAGTAAAACATCAGAATAGACATTTAGGTATTATGATATTAATTGGTTTTCTATTAATTATTGGTGGAATTATTTCTTATATAATTATAAATTATAATGATGATCAAGCTGAAGTTAAGAAAAGAATGGATGAAGTAACAGATGCTTATGATACATTTAAAAGTGATGTAGATTCTTTTAATAGTATTAGAGATAATATTTATACGGAAGTAATGCAAGATACTTACTATGATACTTTAAAAAATAATGATGCTAACTATAAAGAATTATTTAATAGTTACAAAGAGAGTTTAGAAGTTATAGATAAAGATTATAGCAAAGTTGAGAGTTCTTGTGTTAATGTTTTACATCCAGATTCTGAAGTTAACAATAAGTGTGAAGCGATTATTGTAGGGTATGAAGAAGTTATTAATACTTATATAAGTGATGTTAATAGTTATAATGAGTTAATTGATTCTTATAATAAATGGTTAGATGATAATAGTAGTACTGATCCGAAATTAGAGAAGATAAAACTAGATAGAGATTATTTAGATATTAATGGTGATAGAGAATATGCAGGAAGAAGTGAAGCAGAAACAAAGATTGCTGAAGAAGAACTAACAAATGGGGCGATGCCAGATGAATAGAAATGATTTAGAAAAAACAATTTTAATGCCTAGTATTGCTAATGAGTTAAAAAAGGAAAAAAGAAAAGAGAAAAAACTAATTACAAAAATAATAATAGCTTTATTTATAATAGGAAGCTCTTTTTCGTTATTTCTTTTTTATGGACCAATAGATGGTTTTCGTAATTTTTGGATTACTTCTGCAATGACTTCAATGTCTCATCAATACCTTGCTACTTGGTTTTATAATGATGATGTTATTAATGAAGTGCTTGCTAATAATCATATAATTGAAGTTGATGAAAATACTAATCCTGATTTAATTAATTTTAAAGATTATGATAACAGTAGTAAAATTTATGAAAATGAATATGAAAAAGAGATACTTACTAAAGATCCTGGTAATGATTTATATAAAGTAATTGAAGTTAGTGGAAGTGGTTATCAAGGCTATTTAGTAGCAATATATGATCCGTCAAGAGTTTCTATTGCTACTACTGCTTATCTTGGTAAAAGAGGAGAAGCTATTACTACAGTTGCAAAAAGAGAAAATGCTATAATTGCTATAAATGCGGGAGGATTTTATGATCCTGATTGGAATAGTAATGGAGCACTACCTCATGGCACTGTTATTCAAAATGGAAAGATTGTAAGTGATTTTGAGGATGCAAATATGGGTGGTGGCTTTGTTGGATTTACTTATGATAATAAATTAGTGCTTGGTAAGATGACTGCCGAAGAAGCACTTGCCATGGGTATTAGAGATGCAATTGAATTTGGACCATTTTTAATAGTTAATGGTAAGAGTAGTTTTGTTAAAGGTAATGGTGGTTGGGGTATTGCTCCAAGAACTGCTATTGGTCAAAGAGAAGATGGTATAGTTTTATTCTTAGTTATTAATGGAAGACTTGCATCATCAATTGGTGCTGATATGGGAGACTTAACAGAGATAATGGAAAATTATGGCGCTGTTAATGCTGCTAATATGGATGGCGGTAGTTCTAGTGCTTTAGTTATCAATAATGAGATTATTAATACTCCTGTTGCTGGTGGTGATAATGGCTTAAGAGATATACCAACCTTTTGGATAGTTAAGTAAATTAACTATTTTCTTGCAAGGATGGCGGAATAGGTAGACGCGCTACTTTGAGGGGGTAGTGATGAATTAATCGTGGGAGTTCGAGTCTCCTTCCTTGCACCAAATTGATAGATATTATAGTTCTATGTTAATAATGAAGTAACTTGTCAAAAATTTACTTTTATGTTATTATGAATGTGTCAAAGAAAATTGCATAAAATAAAAAGGAATATCTAGTTTTGACGAGCTAGGTACCATTCCCAAAATTTTAGGTATAGTACCGACTTATACAGTTGGTACTATTTTTATTAAAATGATTAAAATCACAATAATAAGGAGTATTATGATAGTACAAAGATATTTCTCTGACTTTCTCATAATTTCACCTCCTTTCACTTTTATAAAGTAAAGGAGAATAGTACCTAAACTAACTAAATATTCCTATAAAAATAGTATCATATTATAGACATATAAACAAGCGTATAAGTTTAATTTCATATAAATTATTAAATCCTACAGATATTTTGCTAAAATTAATGAAATATTTACTAGATGGTCAAATATTGTGATAATATGTTAATAGATCAATAGAGAAAAATGACAAAAGTAAGAAGTTGTATTATTAAATTTAACTTTATATGATTTAATTAAATTAAAAGGGTGGTGTTATTTTTTATGGCCGATTTTGAGTATAAAGTTTATGATGAAGTGTTAGAAGCAATGGAAAATAAAACTAAAAATATAGAAGTTAGATTATATAATGAAAAGTCTAGTAAAATTAGAATTGGTGATATAATAAAATTTAAATCAGTAAATGATGAAAATAAATATGTTTTAGTAAAGGTTAAAAACTTAATAATATATGAAAATGTTAATGATTTTTTAGATAAGTTTGATTTAAAAATGGCAACAAAAACACATAATAAAGAAAATGCTCTTGATACTTTATATAATATATTTGGAAAAGAAGAAGTTGATACTCATAAATTAATAGGTATTGAATTTGGGTTGCTTAATAATAAATGAAAAAGATACATTTAAACTAAGTGTATCTTTTATGCTTCTAAAAATATAAAAATTTAAATCCTAATTGTTTATAGACTTCTGATGCCCTAGGAAGATTTAATAAATTTGCAAATATCAAATTATAAAGTTCATCGAATAAGAAAATGCCACAGATTGTATAACTTAATATTAAAAATGTTTTTTTAGGTATTTTTCTTGCTAGATAGAAACAAAATGGTACTATTATATACATTAATAATAAAGCAGAGATTCCAAAGACTAAAACACTTCTTAGACAAACATAACCATTAATACTACCAAAACTTAGTATTTCAGTATTATAATCCCAACATTTTATATGCATGATATGTTCCATAAAATATCCCCCAATATATTCAAGTATTCCAGTAGAAATTATACTTACTAAAAATACAAATAAAGGGTTCTTTCTTTTCTTATAAGTTAAAACATATATTAAAATAGCTCCCATAGCATATATATTTATCCAAGGCAAGAAGTTACCTCCCCGCCAGTATATTTCTGTCATACCACTATTAAAATAATAAAATACTACTTCATAAAGCCAACCAAACATTCCTGATATTACAATTATTAAACAAAATATGCCTAGCATAGTTTCCTTGTCAAAATTATGATCTTTATTTAAATACTCCTTATACTTCTTCATGACGTTTAACTCCTTTAATACTTTATAATATTTTATCAAAAAAAGAGTTATCTTTAAATATTTATTTAGAAGTTTGTAAAAAAATGTAATCTATTAGTTTTTCTATCGTTTTTATTCTTATAAATAGGTACATTAAGACAGATCCCAATAAATTCAAAATAAAGTCATCTATATCACATCTACCAGTACTTGTAATTAATTGAGTTAGTTCTATACATAATATGATTATTATCATAGTTATAAGAAAATTTTTAAATTTTCTTTCTTTTCTAAATAATGTTGGTAAGAAAAAGGCCATAGGCATAAAAGCAATAATATTGCCAAATAAATTAACAACAGCATTACTATTTAGATATGAATTATGCAGTAAATTTATATAATATATTATAGTTTTAAAGGGAATTATATTATAGTTCTTAGTAGAGATATTATATAAGTTAATACTATATCTGCCCCAACTTTTATCAAATAAAGTTAAAGTTAATAATAAACTTATATATAATATAAATAAAAACCATAAAGTTATTTTCATAGGTTTAGAATTATTTAATTGTATTGAAAGAAAGAAACTACCTAAAAAAGTAAAAAAAGAAGTTAAAGACAATAAAACTATTCTTCCTAATTCTGAAGGAAAACTATTAGGTAATAATTCATTTATTATATAAATTGTTAAAAATAATAATGATATTAAATAAAAGATAATTATTAATATTTTTCTTAACATGATATTCTCCTTTTAATTCAAACTACACATTTGATATGAATTGTTTATTTCATTTATCAATTCATCGCCATTTAATTTTTCTATATCTTTTAAAGATTTATTAGTATATATAGCAATAACATTATTATATTTATCCTTTTCCTCTTTTAACTCTAGTGATGATCCAAATGGAATTCTATTTCCAATTAAACTTTCTCCTAGGCTTTCATGATATTCCCATTTATTGTGATTTATATTGTATAAATTAATCGTACTATGAAATATTAAATATTTATTATCATTAACAATTTTTGTTATATATTTAGTATTAAATACACTAGTACCTTCTACTTTGTATATTAACTTATTATCATCAAAACTGCATGACATCATTCTTTCATCATAATCTATATCAAGTTCAATAGTTCTGTATAAAATGATACCAGTTAATAAAATGGTAAATACTATAGTAACTACTATTAATAATATAACTATCCTTTTATGTAATCTTTTTGTATTGGATAAAGCTAGATTAATTATATTTTCTTCTAATTTCTTTTGATAATCTTTATTAGCAATAGCTTCACCACTCATTAATTCATTTATAGTGATATTAAGTATTTTACATAGTGGCTCAAATAATGATAAATCAGGCATATTTCTACCATTTTCCCAATTACTTATAGATTTTTCTGTTACTCCTAGATATTCTGCTAATTGTTTTTGAGTTAAGTTTTTTTCTTTTCTTTTTTGATTAATAAATTTACCTATTTTTTTTTGATTCATAAACTTTCTCCTTTTCTAGTAAAATCATATAATATAAAACTTAAAATTAACAGGAAATATTCCTAGAGTTTATATTTTTAGTTATTTGCATAAAATATTACTGGAGGAGATTTGATGTATAATTTACCTGTATTACCTTATTTATTTCAGGATTTAGAGCCTTATATTGATACGCATACAATGGGACTTCATTATCATAAACATGAACAAAACTATTTAAATAAATTGAATGAGTTATTAGTAAAAAATAATTATGATTATCATTACGGTATAAATGAATTGTTTTATCATATTGGCAAATTTAATGAAGAAGATCAGAAGGATATTTTATATAATTTAGGGGGTGTCTTAAATCACAATTTATACTTTAGAAGTATGAGTTCTAAAAGAGTATTACCAAGTGGCAGATTAAAAAACGATATAGAAAATAAATATGAAAGTCTTAATAAATTCTTTTTAGAGTTTAAGAATAAAGCTCTTGAGTTAAAGGGATCTGGTTATACGTTTTTAGTAGTAACAGGGGATGGGAAATTAGATATTATAAATTTATCTAATCAAGAACTACCTCAGTCTTTTGGGTTTATTCCGCTATTTAATATGGATATGTGGGAACATGCTTATTATTTAAATTATAAAAATGAAAAAGGTAACTATATTGATAACTTTTTAATGATAGCAGATTTTACTAATGCCAATAGAATTTATAATAGTATGATGGAGTAAAAATTGCTTTTTTCTTAGTTTTATGATACAATATACAGCCAAAGAAGGGATGTTATGGGAACAATAGATATTTTTGCTAAATGGGATTTAGACAAGAATGAATGGAAACAGAGTGATGATTTAAAAGATATTGGTAGAAGTTTTGCTATTGCTAGTTATAAAAGAATAATTAATGACAATGGTAAAATTAACTATATTATAATAGACCAAGGATCTAGAGTAGAAGATCATTCTAAAGATTTTTCTACAATTAAAGAAACA
>CALVQK010000014.1 GCA_944358305.1 uncultured Bacilli bacterium
ATTAATCTATTTGCTTCTTTTCTATATTTATTAAATAAATCTAGAGCATTACCATCATTAGGATATAAATCTAAATAAAGATTTAAATCATGGGCTGCAAATTCTGCTTCTGACATTCTTAGAAACATCTCTTCTTGTTCATTAGCAGGTCTTAAGATAGCAGGTTCATAGTTTTTATACTGACTGTATAAATTTCTAAACATATTTCCTCTTAAATAACCCTCTTTTTCTGTAAAATATTTAGGATTACTCATATCTCTATCCATATTACTTGGATAATAGTTGTAATTAAAATTTCTATTCATTTTGAATCTCCCTTCTTTTTATTCTATTCTAGACTTAAACCTAAGTAAGGGCGATTACCTAAAAAAGTGAGCTTAGCTCACTTATCTAATATATTTTCCTAAAGATTTAAAATAGGTGTTAGCATCTTCGTAATTTTGTAATGTTTCCTTAAAATATTCACTATAATTCATATTATCTTTATCACTTTTGATATAGTCTCTTAATTTTTGAAGTTTAGCTTTGCTATTTAAAGGTTTATATTTAACTAAATCATTATAAATTAAGATAGTTATTAAGGCTTCTAATTGTTTTTGATTTAGTTTGTTGCATCTTGTTTTTAAAATGCTATCTTCTTCTTTAGTATCATCATGACAAAATCTTTCAACACTATATCTACCAGGATCTATTAAGTTCATAATTCCCTCTTTGGGATCAAAGAAATAATTAACAGGCTGGACATCTGCTACTAAGACATAATGATAGGCTAGGATTCTCATATCATTTTCTAATATTTGTAAATTGCTTATAAATTTTTCACTAGGAAGTAAAGTAATTCCTTGCTTTTTTGTAACATTTTGTTCACCATCAGCTTTATTAGCTCTATAACCAGCGTAAGTATAGTCCTCATTATAGATAAGGGCATTAGGTAGAATTATTTGTTTTGTTGGAATACCAATTAAATATTGATGATCAAGACTTTTATTGCGACCAAATTCATAGATTGAACTTTCATAATATATTTTGTAAACTTGTTTTCCTTTTTGATAACAAACTCCTTCAGTACCTTTACCTAATGGTCTTTTTGTCTTGTCTATAAATATTTTTTCTCCATCTACTATGTAATACATAAATATCCCCCTTTTGATGTCCTATATTTTATCATAAAAGTCTTTAAATTACAAGGAATATTCTTGTCTAAAAAGATATTCTCTGATAAAATGATAAGAGTAAAGAGTGGTGTTTTAAATGTACTTGAAAGAAATTGTAACTAATGGATTTAAATCTTTCGCTGATAAGATGGAAATAAAATTAGATGATGATGTTACTTGTATAGTTGGTCCTAATGGTAGTGGTAAAAGTAATATCGTTGATGCTGTTCGTTGGGTTTTAGGAGAACAATCTGTTAAAAACTTACGTGGAGATGGTGGCATGAGTGATGTTATTTTTGCAGGAAGTGAGTCTAGGAAAGCTAAAAACGTCGCTAGTGTTGAACTTGTTTTTGATAATAGTGATCATTATCTAAATATAGATTTTAGTGAAGTTAGTGTTAAAAGAAGAGTTTATCGAAGTGGAGAGAATGAATACTTTATTAATAATAATAAATGTAGATTGAAAGATATTATTAATCTCTTTTTAGATAGCGGAGTAGGAAAAGAGTCTTTTAATATTATTTCTCAAGGTGAAGTTTCTAAGATTATTAGTGAAAGTAATGATGATAGAAGATTAGTTTTTGAAGAAGCAGCGGGTATTTTAAAATATAAAAAACGTAAAGAAGAAGCTTTAAGAAAGTTAGATAAGACAAATGATTCTATAAATAGAGTAGATGATATAATCAGTGAGTTAGAGCTCCAAGTAAAACCATTAAAAGAACAAAGTGAAAAAGCTTTAGAATATAAGAAATTAAAAGAAGAATTAGAAAGTTTAGAGATAGCATTAATTTCCTATGATATATATAATTTATCTAGTAATGAAGAGATATTAAAGAAAGAAAAAGAAACCTTGGATAAAGAAATAGTTGATTTAGAGAGTGCTACAAATAAAGATAGCGGTGTTTCTTTGAAGAAAAAAACTGATTTACTTAATTTAGAAAAAGATTTGGAATTTACACAAAAAGAATTGTTAGAAAAGACGGAAGAGTTAGGTAATTTAAATGTACAACTTAATATTTTAAAAGAACAAAGAAAAAATAAAGATATGAATGCTAAAGAAGAAGAACTTAGAAGTCTTTTAGAAGAAAAAGGAAAAATAAGTAAAAGTATTAGTGTTTTAGATAGTGAAATAAAAATTATTAATCAAAATATTTCTGATATGAATGAAGATATAAATGCTAGTAAAAATAATCTTAAGGGTTTGAAATTAACTTTAAAGAATTATGAAGGGACATATAGTAAGCAAGATAGAGATATTTTAAGTTATAAACATAAAGTTGATTTATTAAATTTAGAAAAAGAACGAGGTAATAATTTGCCTAATGCCGTTAAGAAAATATTAGAATCACAAAATTTACAAGGTATTTATGATATTATTGGTAATGTTGTCAAGACTAAAGAAGAATATGTAAGATGCTTGGATGTAGCGATTAGTAGTAGTAAAAACTTTATTATTGTAAAAGATGAAGATAGTGCTAAAGAGGCAATTAGATACTTAAAGAATAATAATTTAGGTAGAGCTACTTTCTTTCCTATTAATGTTATTAAGAAAAGATATATAGATGATAATACGAAAAGATTAATAGAAGGAATGGAAGGGGTTATTGGCGTATTAGCAGATCTTGTTACGACAGATAAAGAATATAAAAATATTATATATAATCAATTGGGTCTTGTAATAGTTGCAGAGGATTTAGATAGTGCTTTAAGAATAAGTAAGAAAATAGAAAGACGTTATAAAGTTATTACAATCGCAGGTGATGTTATTAATGTAGGTGGTTCACTAACAGGTGGTGCTAATTATAAGGGAAGAAGTTCTGTTATGATTAGTCAAGAAATAACTAATTATGTAAATATAATTACTTCGCTTGAAGAAGCTAATAAGAAAATTATAATAGATATTAATGATGTTAAGGATGATATAAGAAAATTAGAGGATAAAATTTATTTAAAAGAGAAAGATTTACGACTTTTAATTGATGAAGTTACTAATAAAAATCATGATCTTATAAATAATAAAGATACTCTTAGTAGTCTTAGTGATAATATCGATAATTTGGAGTCTAGTGATGATTTGTTGGATTCTAAGGAAGAAGAGTTAATTAATAGATTCTATGATGTAGGTAGTTATAAAGAAAAGTTAGAACTTAAAATAAATACACTTAAGAAAGATATTAAAGCTTTAAAAGAAGAAATAGAAAGTGATGAAGAAAAGAGTAAGTATAAAAATAATTTAATTAGAAAGAATGAAGAAAAGAGAAATAATTTAGAACTTAAACTTAAAGAAATTGATGTAAAACTTGATAATTTACTAAATACTTTAAGTAGTGAATATTCTATTACTTATGAGAGGGCAAGACGTGATTATGAGCTTGAAATAGAAGAAAAGGAAGCTAGGAGTAAAGTTAGTAATTACAAAGCGAAAATAAAGATGCTTGGTATGGTTAATTTAGCAGCGATAGATGAATTTGAAAGAGTAAATACGAGATATTTGTTCTTATTGCATCAGAAGGAAGATTTAGAGAAAGCTATTGGTACTCTTCTTGAAATAATGAATGAGATGGATGAAGTTATGAAAGAAGAATTTCTTAAGACTTTTGAATTAATAAAACAAGAGTTTAAGAAAGTATTTAAAGCTTTATTTCATGGTGGTGAAGCTGATTTGAAACTAACTAGTGATGATATATTAACAACAGGAATTGAAATAGTAGCATGTCCTCCTGGTAAGAAGTTAACAACTATTAGTTTACTTTCTGGTGGCGAAAAAACTTTAACAGCTATAAGTCTTTTATTTGCAATTATAAATGTTAGGACAGTGCCTTTCTGTATATTTGATGAAGTGGAAGCGGCTTTAGATGAAGCGAATGTTATGGAGTTTGGTAAATATCTAGCAAATTACAAAAATAAGACGCAGTTTTTAATAATTACTCATAAGAAAAAGACGATGGAGTATGCTGATACTTTATATGGTATTACGATGCAAGAGTCAGGTGTTTCTAAGCTTGTTAGTGTAAAACTTACTAATAATGAGGAATTAATATAGCAAAAAATATACTATTTACAAAATGATAAGAATATGATACTATATTGGTGTATTAAATGAGAGAAATATCATATAATACTAAAGAAACATAATTAAGTTTCAATATTAAAAAGCGGTGATCCCTACCAATTAAAAACGGGAATGAAAAAAGCGGTGATCCCTACCAATTAAAAAACGGGAATGAAAAAAGCGGTGATCCCTACCAATTAAAAACGGGAATGAAAAAAGTGGGCTACTATGTTTTTAGTAGCTCTTATTTTTTTAGGAGGTTCATAAGAATGGTAAAAGAGTATTATAAATTAGCAACTGTTAATAGTGAATATTGTGATTATTTAAGAGAATTTGATTATAGAGTGAGTTATAATGCTAACAAAAAGAAATTACGTCCTTTTGTTGGTGTACTATTTGAAATAGATAAAATTAAATATTTTGCCCCTTTATCAAGTCCTAAACCTAAACATTTAAGAATGAAAAACAAAATTGATTTTTATAAATTAGATAATGGTAAACTTGGAGCAATAAACTTTAATAATATGATTCCAGTAATAGAAGGTGAATATTATATAATTGATATGAATGTAAAAGGCCTTAAAAGGGGCGAAAAACAATACAAGATATTATTAAGTAATCAATTGAGATGGTTAAACCGTTATGGAAAGTCTCTTAGAGAAAATGCTTTAGATTTGTATAATAAAAAAGTTGAAAATAGATTACCTAAAAAAATAAATGAAAGATGTTGTGATTTTAAATTATTAGAAGAAAAATGTAGAGAATATAAGAAATAGAGTAAAAAACTAAATTAAGGAGCAATTTTCTTGCTTCTTTTTTCATTTTCTATTATTCTATTTTTAGGTGAAGTTTATGTCTAGTAAAGTGGATGCTATTTATATTCATATACCTTTTTGTAATTATATTTGTGCATATTGTGATTTCTGCAAAGTCTTTTATAATAAAGAATATGTAAATAAATATTTAGAAGCTTTGAGAAAAGAGATTAAAGATAATTATAAAGGTGAAGTTATTACATCTTTATATATTGGAGGGGGAACACCTAGTAGTCTTAGTATCGATGAATTAAAAAAGTTATTTGAAATTTTAGGGGTATTTAATTTAAGTCAAAATAGTGAAATAACTATGGAAGCTAACCCTGATAGTTTATCATTAGATAAAATTAAATTATTAAAAGAAAATGGTGTTAATAGAGTTAGTCTTGGAGTTGAGACTATTAGTGATAAGTTACAATCTATACTTGAGAGAAATACTAGAAAAGAACAAGTTGTTACATGTATTAATAATCTGAAAAGAACTGGTATTAATAATATAAATGCCGATTTAATTTATGCAATAGAGAAAGAAACTTTAGAAGATTTAGAGAATGATTTATCTTTTCTTATTTCTTTAGATGTTCCTCATATATCTACTTATTCTTTAATAATAGAAAATAATACTAAATTAAAGTTAAAAGGAATTAAAAATATAGATCAGTCTTTAGATAGGTGTATGTATGATTTTATTTCTAAGACTTTAAAAGATAATGGTTATATTCATTATGAAATATCTAATTTTGCTAAGCCTAATTTTTCTTCTAAACATAATTTAAAGTATTGGTATAATTTAGAGTATTATGGCTTTGGTGTAGGGGCTAGTGGTTATATTTCTAATATTAGATATACTAATACTAGAAGTATTACAGACTATATTAAAGGTAAAACTGTTATAGATAAAGAAACATTAACAGAAAAAGATAAGATTTTTTATGAGATTATGTTAGGATTTAGGACTAATAGAGGGATAGATAAAAGAGAATTTAAAGATAAATATAATGTTAATATAGATAGTTTATTTGATTATAAAAAATTGGTTAATAATAAAGTTTTAATAGATGAAAATGGCTATTTAAAAGTAAATGAAAATTACTTTTATGTTCTAGATGAGGTATTAACTAACTTTTTAGATTCTAATGTAAAGTAGTAATGTTTATAAGGTACATTACTATTTTTTATTTGAATAACAGGACTCTATGTGTTAATATTGTAATAGATAGGGTATTTGCATTACCTATATGTTAATGAATTAGTATAAGGAATAAATATCTGGGCAAGATAAGAAGTAAAGGATGTGTAACTATGAAAAAACGCGAGAATATAGTAATATTAGTGATATTAGTGTTAATGTTAATAGCAATAATAGGAGTAAGTTATGCAGCGTTTAGTTTTAGCGGGATAGGAAATACACCAAATACAATAACAACAGGATCAATAACAATGACATATACAGAAAGTGATAATAAAATAAGTTTGAATGGTGCGCTACCGACAACAGATGAAACAGGAATGGTAAGGTTAAACCCAGGAGAATACTTTGATTTTAGTGTAAGTAGTGCAATAACAGGAGAAGTAAATATCAACTATGAGATAAGTGCAAAAGAAGTAGGAGCGGGGACAATAGATGGTTCTAATATAAAGCTATATCTAACAAGATTAACAGACGATGGCGAAGAACAGTTAATGAGTCCTGAGACATATAATGAAGAGATAACAGAGAATATATATACAGGGCGCCCTTCAGGAGAGATGAGCTTATATACAAGTAGTATGAACTCTAGTGAAAGTAATAATTATAGATTAAGAATGTATGTAGATGAAGGATATAACCCTCAAGGAGATGGAGGAAACCTAACTTTTACAGTACAGATAAATGTTTATGGTAGAGATAGAGCGATAGAGCCAGTAAGTGATGTTCTTCTTGCAAATATACCAGAAGAAAACCAATATGATGATGGAGTTGATACTTTTATAACAGGAGAAGATCCAGATAATTACATCTGGTACTCAGGAAAGTTATGGAGAGCAGTATCAGTAAATAATGAAGTAAAGACAGTTAAATTAGTGACTCAATGGAATATAAGTACAATTAATTTTTCAAGTGGTAGTAGTATATTTGAAGAAAGCTATGTGGAAGAATGGTTAAATGATACAAGTATAGATGGATTTTTATATAATTTAAGAGATCCAGAAAGATTTATAGTAATGGATGCAAAATGGGATGCAACAGAAGACATTAGAGAATTAGGTAATATAACAAGGCCAACAGGAACAACTATAGTAACAGATGCAGTAGGATTGCTTAATATGTATGAATATCAGACAAGTTATAGAGGAACAGATTATACTGACGGCTATTTAAGTAATGGGCTTTATTGGTGGTCTTTGACTCCATTTAGTCCATCTCAAGTATGTAATATTGGGGATGATGGAAGTGCATGTAGCAATACGGCTTCAAATTATTCGCGAGGAATACGTCCGTCTGTCAATTTAAAATCCAGCGTTCAAGTTGTAGATGGTAATGGAACAAAAAATAATCCATATCGCTTAGAAGGAGATAATGATACGGATTTATCTGGAACACTACTTTCAAGTAGATATAGTGGAGAATATATAAGATTTGGAACTGGAGAAAATAATTTATATAGAATAGTAAGTCATGAAAACGAAACTGGAACTAAAATAGTTAGTGCTGAGCCTTTGAAAAAAAACGGAACATTTATAACAATGGATTTTGGAAACGATATAATTTTTTCTAGTACAAATACTATAGGAGCTTTTTTAAATGGAGAATATCTAAAAAACTATGTAAATAGTTCATATAGTGAAATGATAGAGAATAACACAACTTGGTACTTAGGAACTGTTAGAAATGGTGATTCATACAAATTAGCTAAATATATGGATGAAAATGGAGAAACAGTGACATCATCTGTAACAAATACTAAAGTTGGATTGTTAAGATTTGGAGAATTGATGGCAGGTCAATTTAATGAATATAGTAATAATATAGAATATTGGACTTTAACGCCATATAGTTCATTTCATGTCTATAATATATATAGTAAAGGCGGTGCATTCAATGGTAATTCATCTTCAACTAGATTATATGGTATTAAACCTGTTTTAAATCTAAAATCTAACGTTATCATAACTGGTGGTGAAGGTACTAAAAATAATCCTTTTACTTTAAAACTTGCTAATTAGACCTTGTCAAGTATAGGTATTACTATATTTGACTTTTTCTTTTTTCGGTTTACAAACAAACGTTTATGATGGTATACTATCTAGTAGTGAGGTATTATATGAATAAAAAAGAGATGTTTTATGATGAAATTAATTATATAAAAGATGATAAATTGAAAGAAAGCCTTGGTAAATTGATTGAATTATTACCAGACTATTTCTTTAAGGAACCTGCTGCTTCTACTGGTAAATATCATCCTAAATATGCTCAAGGAGAGGGTGGACTTTTACGTCATACGAAAGCGGCTGTTAGGATTGGGTATGAATTATTACAAGATTTATCTATTGGTAAGAAATATACTGATCATGAAAAGGATTTAATGCTTATGGCACTCCTTTTACATGATGGCTTTAAAAAAGGAGTTAAAGAAGAACGCTATACACGATTTGATCATCCTTTAATCGCCGCTAAAGTAGTTATTGATAATGCTAGTAAAGTGGGCTTAAGTAGTGAAGATGCTAATTTTATAAGTGAGGCTATTAAAACTCATATGGGTGACTATACTGTTGATTATAGCGGTAATGAAGTTTTAGAAAAGCCGCATACAAAATATCAAAACTTTGTCCATATGTGTGACTTTTTAGCAAGTCGTAAATGTTTGTTGTTACCATTCGATTCACATAATAATATAGAGATATAGGAGGGTAAGACTATGGGAAAGATAATTGTTATTGAAGGTATAGAAGGCTCTGGTAAAGAGACTCAAAGTAAATTATTAGTTGAGACTTTAAATGAGATGGGTATTAAAGCGATAGAATTTTCTTTTCCAATGTATGAGACTCCAACTGGGAAAATATTTAAAGATTGTCTTTTGAATAAAAATGGTTATTTTAAAGAAGGATATGAGGCCTTAGATCCAGAGTTAGTTTGTTTATATACAGCTGCTGATCGTAAATATAATATTAAAGAAATAGAAAAATATTTAGAAGATGATTATATAGTTGTAATTAATCGCTATACTAGTTCTAATATGGCTAATCAAGGTAGTAAATATAATGACAGTGAAGATAGATTTTATATGTATCAATGGATTGATAAATTAGAGTACTGGCTTTTGAAGCTTCCTAAGCCTGATTATACTATTCTTCTTAATATGCCATATAAATATAATAATCAATTGTCTTTTAATTTAACTGAAGATACTTCTAAAGAAGAGAAAGTTTTACAAGCTTATATGGAGCTTGCAGGTCTTTATAATTGGGATGTTATAGATTGTATTGTTGATTCTAAAGAAAAAAGTATTGATGATATTCATAAAGAAATAATAGAAATTTTAAAAAATAAAGGAATAATTGCATAAAGTTTGAGAGTTTTAACCATTATATTAATAGGTGATAATATGGATTACTTATTAATACTTTTAAAAACTCTTTTCTTTTATTTTGCTATAGTTTTATTCTATCGCTTTATGGGCAAACGTGAAGTTGGAGAACTTGGTATTATTGATTTAATTGTTTCAGTATTAATTGCTGAACTTGCTGCTATTAGTATTGAAAAATATGATAGTAGTGTCTTTTTAATGCTTTTACCGATAGCTTTTTTAGTAATACTTCAGATAATACTTGCAAAAGTGTCTTTAAAAAGTGATAAGGTAAGAAGTATGTTAGATGGTGATGCTTCTATGATTATAGATAATGGTAAAGTTAATTTTAAAGAGATGATTAAACAACGTTATAATTTAGAAGATTTACTTACACAGCTCAGAGCTAGGAATGTTAAAAGTATAGAAGAGGTTGAATATGCTATTTTGGAGACAAGTGGTAAGTTATCTGTGTTTACTAAAGATGCTAATAATAGTGGACCATATCCATTACCTTTAATACTTGATGGTAAGATACAAATGGCAACATTAAAAAGATTAAAGAAAAAAGAAAAATGGCTTAATGAGTTACTTGCTGCTAAAAAAGTTGAGTTAGATGATGTGTTTTATGCTTTTTATAAGGATAATCAATTATTTATTATAAAAAATAGTGATTGTATTTCCTAAATTAGACAAAATAATTGTTATAAATATAATATGATAAGAGTATGAGAAAAGAAATATTTTTACTACTTATCATTTTTTTATTGTTATTAATTTATATATTTATTCCAGAAGAAAAGAAAGAAAGTGAGGAAGAAACTTTAGAAAAAAGAGCGGTTTTTATTTCTTATATTGAACTTCATAATAATTTAAGAGGTAAAGGTACTAAAGAGATGAAAAATACGATTGATGAGATGTTAGATAATGCTAAAGATTTTGGTTTTAATATGATTATTTTACAAGTTAGAGCATTTAGTGATGCTATATATCCTTCATCTATTTTCCCTAGTAGTAGAAGCGTTGTAAATACTGAGGGAGATTCTCTTCCTTTTGATATATTAGAGTATTTTATTAAAAAAGCTCATCAAAAAAATTTAGAATTACATGCTTGGATTAATCCTTATAGAATTAGTAATGATACTGATACTAGTTTGATTAGTAAAAATAATCCTGCTTATTCTATGTTAAATACTTCTTCTGTCCAAATAATTGATTCTAAAGGTATTTATTATAATCCTGCTAGTAGTAAGGTAGAATCTCTAATATTAGAAGGTATTTATGAAATAATTACTAATTATGATGTTGATGGAATTCATTTTGATGATTATTTTTATCCTTCATCTCTTACGATAGATGAAGAAGAGTATAAAATGGCTTTAAATGATAATAATAGTTTAACTTTACAAGAGTTTAGATTATCTGTTATTACCTCTTTAGTTAAGAAAACATATGATTTAATTAAAGACTATGATAAAAATATTTTATTTGGTATTTCTCCTGATGGTAATATTGATAATAATTATAATAGTAATTATGTTGATACTAGACTTTTTTGCAGTGAGATGGGCTATATAGACTATATAATGCCGCAAGTATATTATGGTTTTCTTAATAGTGTTAAACCATTTGAATCAACTATTAAGTCTTGGAATAATTTAATTACTAATAATATAGATTTAATACCAGCTTTGGCTTTTTATAAGACTGGTAATATTGATAATTATGCTAAAGAGGGAATTAATGAATGGATGGAATATAATAATATTATTGCAAGAGAAGTAATGTTAAGTAGAGAATTATCTAATTATAAGGGCTTTGCTATTTTTCGCTATGATTCTCTTTTTGGTAATGACTTGACAGATACTTCATTTTTAGAAAAAGAAAATTTAAAAAATATTTTAAGTTAGAAAAAAACAGTGCTATAATGGATATAGGATAGGTGATACTAATGAATAAGCATGGGTTTACACTAATAGAGTTACTTGCAACAATACTAATATTAGCTTTACTGATGTTAGTTGCTGTTCCTAATGTTATGAGTACTATTGATAAAAATAAGCGTGATACCTATGTAGAAGATGCTAAGAGAATGATAACTTTAGCAGAGTATAAAGTTAGAAGTGATACTAATATAGAACTTCCTACATCTGGTAATTGTATTGTTGTTCCTTTAGGATCTTTGGATTTAAGCGATTTTAATGAGGGACCTGAAGGGGGAGATTATGATCTAGTTAAGTCGTATGTAGTTATCGCTAGAAGTGGTAGTTCTTATTTATATTATGCAGCGATTGTTGAAAACTTTGATGGGGAGACTAGGGGAATACCGTTGACTTCTAGAGATGATTTAAATAAAGAAAATGCTAGAAATGAAGTGGCTAGTGGGTCTGAGCTTAATATTGTTACACCTACCATTGGGTCTAGATTATCTGGATATACTGTTACAAATATTATTGACAGTTAACTGATAATTTGTTATGATTTAGGAGTAAGATATGGAGGTTATATGTGATGAAAAAGAAATTTAATAAGAAAGGATTTACGTTAATTGAATTATTAGCAGTTATCATTATTTTAGCTATTTTAATGACTCTTGCTATTACAGCAATGTCTGGTTATATTAGAGGGGCTAGAAAAGATACTTTTGTTACAACTGCTCAACAATATGCTAATGCAGTTAGACTTAGCTTTGTAAATGGTGAGTATGATTCTTCTTTAATGCCTGCTAGAGGTGAATGTTTAGCTGTATCTACTAATTCTGTTGCTCTAGAAAGTGGTTCTCATGAAAGTCCATTTGGACAAGATTATTCTGATGATAGCTATGTTATTATTTTCAATAATACAACATCTGGTCAAGATAAATATGAATATTTCGTTCAAATGTCAGATGATGCTGGAAATGGATTTGGTGTTTTACTAGAAAGTAGTCTTGATGGCGATTTAGTAATTGAAAAAGACGTTGATGGTGAGAATAATTTCCAAGATAATATTAGAGCGAATGGTACAATTAATCTATACCAAGCTACTAGTAATACAACATTCTCTGCTTATTCACCAGCAAGTTGTAGAGTATCTGGTGTAATTAGCTAGATTACTAAATTAAATATAAATTTATCAAAAAAGGGTATTTAAAATACTCTTTTTCTATTGTCAAATTCCTAAATTTAGTTATAATAAATATTAGTTCTTTTTAGGAGGAATATAAATGGCGAAGTTACCTATTTTAATTATTAATAATGCAATTATTTTTCCAGGAATGGAGTATCGTGGTGAAAGCACTGATTATTTAGAGCAGGATGTGATAAACTTTATAGATAGGACTGATAGTAAAGAGTTAATAATAATTCACTCTATTGATAATATTAGTACTGATGATGTTACGGAGTTTCCAAAAATAGGTCTTTTAGCAACTTTAACTTTAAAATTAAATATTCCTAATTCAAAGATGCGTTATATATTTATTGGTTTAAAAAGAGTAGAAATTACTTCTTATGAAGAAGAAAATGGGATATACTATGCTAATTATATAGAGGTAGATCCTAATAGAGAAAATACTAAAGAAGAAGATAAATATTTAAATATGTTATATCGTAATTATGAAAAATATGTTAGAGAAATATCTTCTGTTAGTAATGCGATGTTAGGAGAAGTTTCTTCTATTAATAGTTTGGATAAATTAACAGACTTTATAGTATCTTTTCTTAATTTAAGTCCTGATGCTAAAAAAGAATATTTGTATGAACTTGATCCTATTAAAAGGGCGGTTAAGTTAGTTAGTCAATTAAAAGAAGAAATAACACTTGCTAAATTAGAAAAAGAAATAGAAGCGAAAGTTCATAAAAAAATTGATGAAGATCAAAGAAAATATTATTTATCTGAAAAATTAAAAATAATATCTAATGAACTTGGTACGGTTAGTAGTAAGAGTCTTACAATTAATAACTTTAATAAAAAGTTAAAAAAATTAAAATGTTCTAATAAAGTAAGAAGTAAGATTAAAGAAGAGATAAACCACTTTGCATCTATTAATGAAAATACGCCTGAAGCTTCTATATTACGAGAATATCTTGATTTAATGTTAAGTCTTCCATGGGACTATAAAACAAAAGATGTTACAGATATTAAAGAAATAGAGAATACTTTAAATAATAGTCATTATGGTCTTACAAAAGTAAAGGAGAGAATTGTTGAGTATATTGCTGTAAAACAAAATTCTCCTAAAGAAAAAAGTCCAATTCTTTGTTTAATAGGGCCTCCTGGTGTTGGTAAGACATCACTTGCTAAAGTAATTGCTAAAAGCCTTAATAGACGTCTTGTTAGTGTTTCTGTAGGTGGTATTAATGATGAAGCGGAAATTGTTGGTCATAGAAGAACTTATGTAGGAGCACTTCCTGGTAGAATTATTCAAGGAATAAGAAAATGTGGTAGTTCTAATCCTGTTTTCATTATAGATGAAATAGATAAAATGACAAAAAACTTTAGAGGGGATCCTGCAAGTAGTTTATTAGAGGTTTTAGATAAAGAACAGAATAGTACTTTTTATGATCATTACTTAGAAGAAGAGTATGATTTATCTAATGTTTTGTTTATTGCAACTGCTAATTATGAAGAACAAATACCACCAGAGCTTAGAGATAGGCTAGAAATAATATATCTTGATTCTTATACAGAATATGAGAAACTTTCTATTGCGAAAAATTATTTAATTCCTAGAGCTCTTGATGAGCATGGCCTTACATCTTTACAAGTTAATTTTAGTGATAAAGCGATACTTGATATAATAAACTATTATACAAAAGAAGCGGGAGTTAGAAATTTAGAAAGACTTATTGCTAAAATACTTAGAAAAATAGTTAAGAAAGTTTTACTTGATGATAGTGAGATATTTTATGAAATTACTAGTAAAGATTTAGAGAAATATTTAGATAAAAAAATATATAATAATAAAGGTAATAAAGAAACAAAACTTAAAGGAGTTGTTAATGGTCTTGCTTATACTCCATATGGAGGAGATACTTTACCTATAGAAGTAACTTATTATAAAGGTAATTCTAACTTAGTATTAACGGGATCTTTAGGAGAAGTTATGCAAGAGTCTGCTCATATTGCTTTAAGTTATATAAAAGCGAATGCAAAGAAGTTTAGTTTAGGTAAAGAAATATTTGATTGTGATATTCATATACATGTTCCAGAAGGGGCTACTCCAAAAGAAGGACCAAGTGCTGGTATTGCTCTTACTACGGCTTTAATTAGTGCTTTTTCTAATACGAAAATATCTACTAAAATAGCGATGACTGGAGAAATAACTTTGCAAGGAGATATTTTAGAAATAGGAGGAGTTAGAGAAAAAGTATTAGGTGCTTATAGAGAAGGAGTTAGAACTATTTATTTACCTTTAAAGAATAAATGTGATGTTAAAGATATACCTAAAGAAATAAGAAAAAAAATAGAGTTTATTTATATCTCTAATTATAGTGAATTATATGATAAATTATTTATTAAGGATAAAGTATGCAGTTAAGAGATTTATCTGTTTATAAGAGAATAAAAGTAGTTAATATTAAATCATGTTTAGCTTATGAAGATTATTTAGAAAGTTTAAAGTCTTGTGATTATGCTACTTTAAAAGAAGGCGTTAAGGCATTATTAGAAACAGAACCAGAGTTTTTCTTAATTGATGAAGAGTTTTTAGATTCAGTAATAGAAATGGTCTTTCTTTATAATGATAAAGATACTTTAGTAATTTTACTTAATTTGAAAGAAATGTCTACTATAGTTAAAGAAAAAAGGAAAGATAAATTTCTTTTAAAGGAATACATTAAAAGAGGTTCAATTAAAATATATGAAGATTATTTGGAATTATTAGAGTTAGATGATTTATTAATTGGTGAAGGAAATTATAACTATATTTTAGGCAATCCTTATATTCTTCAGTCTATAAGCTATTTAAAAAGAGAATTTAGTGATTATTATGCTGAAAATAGGAAAGCAGATAATTACTTATTAACAATATTAAATATTTTGAAGAAAAGACATTATGATATAGGAAACTCTTTTGATATGGATTTTATTTTCTCATTATTTCCTAATTATGAAAAAGAGAAGATTATTACTTTTGCTAGGAAAGTATAGTAATAATCTTTTTTTATTTTCATATATTTTAACTAAGGAAAGGAGATAATTATGAGACAAATAATAACTTTAGAAAAAGAAATAGCTTTTAAGACAATGGTAGGTGAAATTACAAGTATTTCATTAGAGCCTGATTTAGCTTTTATAAATGATAGTGAAATTGAAGGTAATTTAGTAATTAGTGGTACTTATAAAATGACAGAAGCTAGTACACTTGAAGAAGAGTTTAATTATAAAATACCAGTAGAGATTATGCTTACTACTTCATTAGATGAAGAAAAGAGAAGAATAGATATTAATAACTTTACATATGCTATTGTTAATGAAGAAGCTTTAGAAGTTAAAGTAGAAGTTTTAATTGAAGGTCTTGAAAAGATAGATGTAGATGTAATAGAAGAAGATAGTGAAGAGGTATTAGAGGAAGAAAGTGAAGAAGAGGTATTAGAGGAAGAAAAAGTAGAGCTTTTAGAAGATGTTAGAGAAGAATCTTTAGATGAAGAAAGTAAAGAAGACGATATTGAAGTTTTAAAAACTGAGGATGAAGAAACAAATGATGATATTTTACCTAGTTTTGATGATATGAGTAATAAAATAACTGAAGAACAAGCGACTGCTAGTTTAAGTGAGAGTGGTGGAGTGGAAGTTATGGTTAATAATGAAAATAATAAAGAAGTTATGGATTCAATATTTTCGGCTTTTGCTAATACCGAAGAGACATATGCTACTTATTCTGTTTATATTTTAAGAGAAGATGATAATTTAGAAGAAGTTATGGCTAAGTATAAAACTAATAGAGATACTTTAGCAGAATATAATGATTTAGATAATTTAAAAATAGGTACAAAATTAATTATACCTACCGCTATTACAGAAGCAAATGAAGGATAAATGTATAAGTAAATATACTTATTTAAAAGACATTAGAGTTTTATCATATGAAAACGAAAAAATTTTAATAAAAAGAAAGAAAAAGTATGATATTGAGAAAGTATATAAGTATTTAGATGATCATAATGTTAATAATTATTTAAGACCATTTAAAGTAACAGAAGATAATTTATATTTTAATTATTTAGATAAAAGAAATTTAGATAATGATGAGGTTGCTAAGCATTTGGTTTATGCTCTTAGTGATTTGCAAAATAAGACTACTATCTATAAAGAAATAGATAAAGATAAGTTAAAAGAAGAATATGAGGAGTTTAATAGAAGAATAAATTATTTAGAAGAATATTATTTTACTTTACAAGATTTAGTTGAAAATAAAGTTTATATGGCTCCTTCTGAATATCTTTTTATAAGAAATGTTTCTATTGTATACTCCGCTTTAAATTATGCTAAAAGTTTGGTGGAGTCTTGGTATAAAATAATGAGAGAAAAAACAAGAGAAAGATATGTTTATGCTCATGGTAAATGTGAACTTGATCATTTTATTACTTCTATTAATGATTATTTTATAAGTTTAGAGAAGGCTCATTTAGCAAGACCAGCAGAAGATTTTATACATTTTTTTAAGAAAAACTCGTCTGATACAGATATGATAAGTAATTTTAGACTTTATCAACATCGTTATCATTATAAGGAAGAAGAGTATCTTTATTTACTTATAAATATTACAATACCTAAAAAAATAGATATTTATCCTTCTAGTTTGGATAAATGTGTAGAAATAGGAGAGTTTTTTGATAAATTGAAATTAACTAGTGAGTTTGTATTAAAAAATGAGAAAGACAAGAAGCAGTATGAAAAGCACTAATTCTATTAATAATAGTAAAGCATGAATTCTTGTTACTAAAAATAATAGTAATATAGCTTGATAACAAATTATAACTGCTAAAGCTAGAAGGGTTCCTAAATAAAGAAGGCTTGTTCTTCTTTTTTGTTTGCAGAAGTTACATCTGCAAAAGGGACTGTGTTTATTGCCTTTGAATTTCATAGACATCACCTATCAATAGTTTATGAAATATTAAAAATGATGTTAAAATTTTGAAAATAATGATAGAATGTAATTAGTGGGTGATGGTTATGTATGATGATTTTGAAGAAACAGATAAAGTATCTAGAAAAATTATGGGTTTTATGGAAGATGAAGAATTAGAGTACGATAAAGTAGTTGAGCGTTATGCTTTTCTTTTGAGGTGTTATGCCACTAATTTATCTTATGAAGAGTTTGTTGATAGAGATTATTATGATAGTTTAAATTATAGTTTTAATTACTGTCTAGGGGGTCTTTTAGATGAACTTAATGATGATACGTTAAATAGTAAATCTTTTATGGAGTTAAAAGCAGATAAAAATAAACATTATAGTGATATTTTAGATGGAGCTTATAAGATAGTAGAACGTTTTAATAGTTATGGAATGACTGATACTGCTAGTATTATGGGAGCAGAATTTTATTTGATTGCTAATATTATATATAGTTATGAAGAATCTTTAGATTATGCAAGAGTTTACAGTTAGGAAGTGTAGGTATGAGAAAAGTTAGTACGTTAGTTAAGAAAAATGATATTACAAAATTAAAAAGTTATTATGGTGAAGCGTTAAGTGATACTTGTTTTAAGAATTATGTAGATAAAATAGATTTACCTGATGATGTTTTAATTAAATATACTTCTAGTATTGAAGACTGTGTTAGGGAAGAAGAAAATTGTAAGAAGTGTAAGGGATTAAAGAGTTGTCCTAATGCTTTAAGAGGTCATGTTTATACAGCTTTAAAAGATGGCGATGGTTTAAACTTTAGTTATTTACATTGTTCTAAACTTATTAAAGAAGAAAATACTTATGCTTATAAAAAGAATATTACTTGTTTTGATTTACCTAAAGAAATAAGTGATGCTAGTTTTTCTAAAGCTTATCGTGATGATAATAAACGTCTTCCTATTTTTAAATATTTTAAAGAATTTATGGATAGTTATTTAAAGAATAAAAGTGGTAAGGGGTTATATTTAAGTGGATCTTTTGGAAGTGGTAAGACTTATTTAATTGCGGCTCTTTTTAATGAACTTGCTAAGAAAGATATAAATTCAGCTTTAGTATATTATCCTGAGTTGCTTAGGAGTTTAAAGTCATCATTTGGAAGTGATTATGAAGAGAAGTTTGACTTTATTAAAACAGTTCCTTTACTATTATTAGATGATATAGGAGCAGAAAATACAACAGCATGGAGTAGAGATGAAGTGTTAGGACCAATACTTCAATATCGGATGGAAGAAGAATTACCTACTTTCTTTACTTCTAATTTAAGTTTGAAAGAATTAGAGAATGCTTTAAGTGTTACTAGTAATGGTAGTGAAAAGATAAAAGCGAAAAGAATTATCGAAAGGATTAAACAGTTAACAGTTCCTTTAGAGTTAGTCAGTAAAAATAGAAGAAATTAATTATAAAGTATGATATTACTATAGCAGTAGAGGAGAGAAGGATATGAATAATAAACTTAATAATATGTTAAATGAATTTCTTGAAAATTCTGATATTGAAAATGAAGAGGATATTCAAAAATATTTAGATGAATTTATAGTAAAGTATAATAATGATGATATTGAATATGAGAATACTCCTTTAGATGATGCTTATGACTTGTTAGAAAAGGCAAGTAATGCTAAAACTAAAAAGGAAGCGATAAGTCTTGCTAAAAAGGCTTATAATACTAGTAGTGCTTGTTTTGATGCTAAATTATTTTTATTTGATTTAGAAGAAAATACAGTGAAAGCTAATAAGATTTTAGATGATAGTCTTGCTTTTGAGAAAAAAAGACTAGAGACTGATGGATTTTTTGATGATGATAATATAGGTCACTTTTATGGCATATATGAAACAAGACCATATATTCGAGGACTTTACATAAAAGCTAGAACATTAAGTGAAGCCGGCAAATATAAGAAGGCAGTTGAAGTGTGTAAAGAAATACTTAGATTAAATAATAAAGATAATACAGGTGCTAGATATATGTTAATGGCTTTATATGCTCTTTTAGAAGAAGAAAAATCAATGCTTGATTTATATAAAAGGTATAAAGAAGAACATTTAGAAATGTTATTTCCAATTTTTGTTCTTTATTATAAAAAAGAAGATAATACAAAAGCTAAAAAGTATTTAGATAAGATTAATAAAGCTAATAAGAATTTTGTCAAGTTTTATAAAGGTAATATTAAATTAGAAGATAATATTATACCAGGGTGTTATTTTAAAGGTGAAGCTAGTGAAGTGTTTATGTATATGGAAGATTATGCTTTTCTTGCAGACACTTTAAATGAGATAGATGATTATATTATAGAAAATAGTAAGAATAAGTAATTAAAAGATGTAAAATAACAGTACTAGATTAATAGTATTGTTATTTTTTATTTGAACAACTGGACTCTATGTGTTAGAATTGTAGTAGATAAAGTATAAGAATAAAAGATAAAGGTAAGCTAGATAGTAAGGAGAATGTTTATGAAGAAGAAAGAAAATATAGTAATAATAGTACTATTAGTGTTAATGCTAATAGCAATAGTAGGAGTAAGTTTTGCGGCGTTTAACTTTAGTCAGCAAGGTAATACACCAAATAAAATAACAACAGGATCAATAACGATGACATATGAAGAAAGTGATAATACAATATCTTTAAATGGAGCATTACCCACAACAGATGAAACAGGCATGGTAAGATTAAATCCAGGAGAATATTTTGATTTTACAGTAAGTAGTGAAATTGTTGGAGATGTAAATATCAATTACGAGATAAGTGCAAAAGAAGTAGGGGATGGGACGATAGATGGGTCTAATATAAAGCTATATCTAACAAGATTAGCAGAAGATGGCGAAGAACAATTAATGACACCTGAGACCTATAATGAAGAGACAACAGAAAACACATATACAGGGCGTCCATCAGGAGAGATGAGCTTATATACAAGTAGTATGAATAGTAGTGAAAGTAATAATTATCGATTAAGAATGTATGTAGATGAAGGATATAATCCTCAAGGAGATGGTGGAGGTTTACAATTTACAATACAAGTAAATGTTTATGGAGAAGCAGGAGATTTACCTCCTGGAGCAGGAGAGACAGTAATAGAGAATTTAACGAGCGGAAGTACTTATGATGATGGAACAGACACCTTTATAACAGGAGAAGATCCTAATAACTATATCTGGTATAGTGGTAAATTATGGAGAGCAGTGTCTGTAAATAATGATGCTAAGACTACAAAGTTAGTAACACAATGGAATATAAGTGCTATACCATATAATGAAGAAGGAAATTCTGCTTTTGAAGGGAGTTATATTGAAGAATGGCTAAATGATACAACGGTAGATGGATTTTTAGGTAATTTAAGAGATTATGAAAACTTTATTGTGATTGATGCTAAGTGGAATGCAACTTTAACTACATCATCAAGCAAACCTGAGTCTACAACAATAGTAGAAGATGCCGTAGGATTATTAAACTATTATGAATATGTAACAAGCTATAGAGGAACAACTTATAGTAATGGTTATTTAAATAATGGTTTATGGTGGTGGACTTTAACACCATATAGTTCGTCTGACGTGTGGAATGTCTACCGCGATGGTAGCGCTGCCGGCGACTATCCTTCGAATGCGGCTGGGGTTCGCCCATCAATAAATCTAAAATCTAGCGTTAAAATCGTAGATGGAGATGGTACAGTAGATAACCCATATCGCTTAGAAGGAGATAATGATACTATTCTTTCTGGAACACTATTAAATACAAGATGTAGTGGGGAATATATTCGCTTTGGAAATGAAGAAAATAATCTATATAGAATAGTAAGTCACGAAAATGGTATAGGAACAAAGATAGTAAGTGCTGCTCCTCTAAAAAGTTCTGGAACGTTTATAACAAGTGCTTTTGATAGTAATAGGAGTGTTAATTATTCAAGTACAAATACAATAGGAACATTCTTAAATGGCGAATATCTAACAAATTATGTGGATTTTAACTATAGAAATATGATAGAAGAAAGTAGTACTTGGTATTTAGGAACAGTAGGTGGTGGTACTTCATATAAATTAGCTAAATATACAGATACTAATATGAGCAGCACAACATCAGCTACTACAAGTGCTAAAGTTGGCTTACTTCGTTTAGGTGAATTAATGGCAGGACAATTTGATAGATATGGTAATGCTGATTATAATACTGAATATTGGACTTTGACACCATATAGTTCGTCTTATGTGGGGAATGTCGACAGACTTGGTCATGCGGGCGACTACAATCCTTCGAGTGCGTATGGCGTTCGTCCATCCATAAATCTAAAATCTAGCGTTATCATAACTGGAGGTGAAGGTACTAAAGAAAATCCTTTCACTCTAGCATTACAATAAGATTGGTAGAAAAACTATCAATCTTTTATTTTCCCATAATTTCCCATATTTTTTTAATAATTCTTACACTTTTAATTGATATGATTAATTTGTAAAAGAAAGGAAGTGGTAAATGTAGTAGAGAAATTTAAGTTACGTTTACAACTATAGTTTTTTTACATAAATTATTATGACGAAAGGAGAGTGGTAAGCCTAGAAGTAGGCAAAAACTTGAATTAATGTTATACTAGGGGTAGGTGGTGTCTATGTATAAAATATGTTTAGTTGAAGATGAAACTGATTTAGCAACAGTTGTCAAAATGTACTTAGAAAAAGCCGGATATGATGTTGTTACCTTTACTAAGGGTGCTGATGCCATTAGTTATATTGGTAGTAAAGTAGATGTCTGGATATTAGATATTATGTTAGGAGATGATGTGAATGGCTATGATGTAATCAAAGCGATTCGTGAAAAATATCCTCTTGTTCCAGTTATTTTTACATCGGCTAGGGATCAGGATTTGGATCGAATTTTAGGCCTTGAATTAGGGAGCGATGATTACATTACTAAACCTTATTCTAGCAAAGAACTTGTTTTAAGAGTTAATAATATTATAAAACGAGTATATCAAAGTAGTGAAACTAAAACCTTACAATATCTTGATTATGTTATTGATCTAGATAAAAGAAGTGTAAGTGTTAAAAATAAAGAAATAAAATTAACAACCTTAGAATTTGATTTACTTGTATTATTAGTTCAAAATATAAATAAAAGTTTTTCAAGAGATGATATTTTATCTGCTATATGGGGAACTGATTACTTTGGTAGTGATAGAGCAGTTGATGATTTAGTTAGAAGACTTAGAAAGAAAATGCCTTTACTTAATGTTAATACAATCTATGGATATGGATATAGATTAAGCGCATGAAATACTTTAATAAATTATCTCATCAATTATTAATATTAATAATAGTAGTATTTTTAGCTTTCTTTCTAACTCTTGGTATTATCTTACCACAAGTAATAGTTCCATCAGCAGAGAGTAATATTTATAGTTATTTAAGAGAACCTCTTGAATTTGTCCAATCTGATATAAATGAAGACTTAGTTACGACTGAGATTGCTTACCTTTATAAAATAGGAAATACTGTTGCTTATTCAGATAATATTCATGATATTATAGACTTTGAAAATGTTAGTGATATTATGAATGCATTTACTGATAACTACGGAAAATTTATTTATAAAAATCAAATTTATTATTATTATACACTCCATAATGATGATGTTACGAAAATAGCTCTTACCAATGATACTTATATTGAAAAAACTAAACAAGATATATTAGATGCCGTTTTCCCTGTAGTAATACTAGCTTTTCTAATAATAGCTTTGATCCTTATCTTTTGGGGAAGTTTTATAGTTCGTAAGATAGAAAAGCTTAAACAAAAAATTGATAATATTGATAATGATAACTATGATCATAGTATATCATTTCAAATTGACGATGAAATACGTTCATTAGAACTGGCTATTGAAGATATGCGTGTCTCTTTAAAGAACCAAGAAGAGTATCGCAATCAAATGTATCAAAATATTTCACATGATTTTAAAACACCTCTCACCGTAATAAAATCATATATAGAAGCTTATAATGATAAAATTGAAGATGCTAATACTGTTATAGATGTTATTAGTGAACAAACAGATAAGCTTGAATTAAAAGTTCATTCACTTCTTTATTTGAATAAATTAGATTATTTAAAAGATAATAAAAAAGTAGACTATGAATTAGTTGATATAAAGAAAATAGTCAATACTGCAATTAAAGAATTTAAGTTTCGAAGAAAAGATGTTAAATTTGAAGTTACTTTTGATAAAAATAGTAAATTCTATGGTACTTATGATTACTTTGAAACTGTTATAGACAATTTATTAGCTAATTTTATGAGATATGCTGAGTCTACAATTAAAATTACTGCCAAAAATAACCGTTTAACCTTATATAATGATGGTCCTAATATAGATGATACTCTGCTTGAAGGAATCTTTACTCCGTTCCGGAAAGGTATTAAGGGTGAATTTGGATTAGGACTTTCAATAGTCAAAAAAACTTTGTTACTAATGAACTATGATATTAAAGTTAAGAACGAGAAAAAAGGTGTATCCTTTGTTATATTTAAGAAGACTTCTAAATAATAGAAGTCTTTTTGGTTATATTAATAATGGTGATGATAATATGAATATTTTAATAACGGGTGCTAGAAGCAATATTGGTTATAGTGTTGCTAAGGCTCTTGCTTTAAGAGGACATATTGTTTATGCAGGTTGTAAGACTATAAAAGAAAAAGAAACTTTGGAAATAAAACTTAAAGAAGAGAAGATTATTATGTTTCCTATAGTTTTGAATTTACTTAATAATGATTTTAGTATTATAGATAATCTTGATTTAGATGTTTTAATATTACATGCTTCTATAGGTAATGGTGGGAGTATTTTAGAATTATCTTTAGAAAGGTTAAGAGAAGTAATTGATGTTAATATAATAGGTAATTTTAAATTATTACAGAGATATTTAAGATATTGTTATTATAAAAGTGCGAAAGGTAAAGTTTTTATAACATCTTCTTTAGCAGCTTTTATGCCACTTCCTTATTTATCTTCTTATACATCAAGTAAACTTTATTTATATAATCTTGCTAAGACTCTTAGGTTAGAACTTGCTTATCAAAAAATAAATGTTAAAGTATCTTTAATATTACCTGGAGCATATAGAACTGGTTTTAATGATTTAATGATTGATAATAAAGTTTTAGATAATTATATACTTAAAGAAAAAGCTTTAACTATGACTAAGTATCAGAAAATATTTTTTAGTCTTATAGAAGAATTTGATTATAGTGATTTAGTTAAAGATGTTGTTAGGGGAATAGAAAAAGATAATCCTAGTTTTATTATAAGTAGGCCAATTAGAGAGAAAATATTTGCAAAGATCTATATCTTAATTAGAACATTTATAGTATAATATAATATGATTTGCTTATAAAAGCCTTAGAGGGATAGTGATTAGATGAAAGAGATTGATGATGTAAATAAATATTTAAATAATATAAGAGATAAAAATGATGAAAACAGTATAAATTATGATAGATTGATTGTAGAATGTCCTTATATTACAGATCCTAAAGATTTAGATAAATTAAAGAAAATATTAGATGAACTTAAGGAGGAGAATAAAGATTTTTATGATTATATTATTTCTTTATTAAAAACTAATAGTGATTTAAATACTTTATTTTTACTTTATAAAGAATATAAAGAGGCAAAGTTAAGAGAAGAAGTTTTAGATAAGGAAGTAAAATCTAAGACTATAGAGTTTGATAATATTAAAGAAGATCTTGATGATAAAGAATATGATATTAGAAGTTTTGATAATATATCTAAAAATCTAAAAGATATGGGGAAGATACTTGATGATGTTAGTAGTACTACTAGTATTAATTTAAATGATACTTTTAATAAAATAGAGAAGGAAGAAGCGGTAAGGCTAGGTTTTGGAACTAAAGCATTGCTAGCTTTGGGATCATTTTTAGCTTTTAAAAATAATCATAATATTGTGGGAACTTTACTTGCTGCTTATTTATCTTATAAAGTTTTAGGAGAGTTATCATCAGCTAAGAAAAATAATTATATAGATTTATGTAATGATTATATCTCTACCCTAGAAAGCTATAAAGATAATGCTTTAGACATTGAGAAAGATTTAGTGGCTAATTTAGATAATATTGAGAAATTAGAAGAAGGGTTAAAAACTAAATATAAACCTTATTTAAGAGAAAGTGAATTTAAAAGAATTTTTAAGATGATTGATGATATTAAAGATACTGTTAATAGAAGTTTAAAAGAAATAGATAAAACTAAAGATAATATAGATAGAAGTATTGATGATGGTAAAGTTAAAGTAAAGGTTATGGAAGGGTAATATGTTTGAAAATATTTTTGATGATGAAACTTTTTATGATAAAGAATACTCTAATGATAAATTTCCTCTTGTTCCTTATTATTTAAGCTTTAGAAATTGTAACTTTGTTAATATAGATTTTAGTAATAGCAATTTGGAAAAGATAGATTTTAAGACATGTAAATTTAAAAATTGTGATTTTCGTAATGCTAATTTTAGTAGTAATGGAATAAAAGAAGTAACTTTTACTAATTGTAATTTATTAGGAATAGATTTTAGTGGTAGTATGCTTATGGATTCTATTTTTTGTGATTCTAATTTAGATTATAGTAATTTTTCTTTGACGAAAATTAAAAATGTTAAGTTTAATAACTTTCTATTAAAAGATCTAGTTTTAATGAAGTAGAGTTTAAGAAAATAGAATTTGATAGATGCAATTTTGAAGATAGTGAATTTTTACATACTTCACTTGCTAAAATTAAATTAAATACTTGCGAGATTAAAAATATTAAAGTAACTTTAGAAGATTTAAAAGGTGTTATTGTTAATATGAGTCAAGCACTAGATTTAAGCTTATTATTAGGTATAAAGATAGAAGAGAGTGATTAGATGAATATATATGCTCATAGAGGTTTATTTGATAATAAAAAAATAGTAGAAAATACTATTAATGCTTTTAAAAAGGCTATTAAAGATAATGTTAATATAGAACTCGATATTAGAGTTACTAAAGATAATAAGTTAGTGGTTTTTCATGATGAAAATATTAAAAGACTTACTGGTATAAATAGTAAAATTAGTGATTTAACTTATGAAGAGTTAAAAAATATTAAATTATTAGAAACTAATGATACAATACCTCTTTTAGAAGATGTTTTATCTTTAGTAAGTGGGAGAGTAATTTTATTAATAGAAATTAAAGAATTATTGTCTAATGGAGTACTTAGAGATTTAGATAGACTTTTACTTGATTATAATGGGAAAGTGTTATTACAAAGTTTTAATCCATTTATGCTTAGAAAACTTAGCAGAAACAGCTTAAATAGATATGACTTAGGTATTTTATTGACTAATGGATATAAAGGCTTTAAAAGGGCTTTATATGATGTTTTTATTTATAAATATTTAATTAAACAAAAATATTGTGAATTTATTTCTAGTCCTAAAGAATTAGTGGAAGAAGTAAAAAAGTTATCTAATAAAGAATTATTTATTTGGACTATTGAAACTAAAGAAGAATTTGTTAAATATAAAAATTATAGTAATAATTTAATATGTGATGAAAAAGGAATAGTTAGAGATAATTAACTATTCCTTTTGTAAATAAAAACTAGATATTGCTATCTAGTTATTAGTAAAATGGTAGCGAGAGGGGGAGTCGAACCCTCGACCTTTCGGGTATGAAAAAAAAGCTCTAATTAGTTATATGATGTAAAATATCAAAAAAGCCTTTATTTTTAAAGCTTTTCATTGCTTGTAAAATTCGAGTAAGTTTGAATAGGTTTGAATAAATATAAGTAAATTTGAATTATTTTTTATAAAAAATAACTAAAATTTAACTACAAATTTTTTATAGATATTTAATCGATAAATTGTAATTTACCAAAAAGATTGTCAGTAATGACAGTCTTTTTTGTACGACAGGCAGTTATACAAATAAATTAGTTCAGT
>CALVQK010000015.1 GCA_944358305.1 uncultured Bacilli bacterium
TAAATTCACTTAAAAATGATAGGACAATTTATTAATTTCATCCTATCATTTTACCTTTTTCACACCTTAATTTTAGGGCAATTCACTAAATTCATACTTTTTTTATTTTTTTCTTCTTTCTACCCTAAGACCCATCATCAAATCATTAACAGCAATGTTTTTCTCTAATTTTTCATCTTTAATAACATCAATAGATAAAGTCTCATCTTTAACATAATTCATATATTTATCAAGCATTACATCAACAATTTCCTCTCCATTATAATAAAGATTAATTCTATCAGTAATAACAAAATCTGCTTCTTTTCTTAGACTTTGTACTTTTCTAACAACCTCACGAGCAAGTCCTTCAAGTATTAAATCATCTGTTAAAGTAGTATCTAAAACAACACTAATATTACCATTACTAGAAGCACAGTATCCTTCTTTATTCTTTAAAGTAGTAGTAATCATATCTTCCGTAATATTTAACTCTTTACCTAAAAATTCTGTCTTATAATAACCTGATTTAATTCTGTTGACATCATTAATATCAAATTTACTAACTAACTCCGAAAAATCTTTAATATGAGGGCCAAATTCCTTACCTACAACTCTAAAGTTAGGTTTAACCACATAATCCATATAAAGACTCATATCTTCTTCATAAACAACTTCTTTAACATTTAATTCTTCTAAGATTATAGGTTCTAATTCTCCAACTACGTTTTCAAACACTTTAGGAACAATTATAAAGTTAAGAGGTTGTCTTACTTTAATAGATACATCTTCTCTAGCATTACGTCCTAAACTACAAATATCACGAACTAAACTCATTCTATCTTCTAATTCTTTAGATATTAAAGTCTCATCTACTTTAGGAAAATCTGCTAAATGAACGCTTTTACCATCACACAAATTACGATAAATTTCTTCTGTAACAAATGGTGTAATAGGTGCAGCCATCTCACAAAGTGTAACCAAAACTTCATAAGTAGTTTGATATACTGCTTTTTTAGAATCAGTTAATTCACTATCCCAGAATCTTTTTCTATTGCTTCTAATATACCAGTTTGAAAAATCATCATTTAAGAAATCTACTATATAATGAACTACTTTATTTAAATCATAAAGATTATAGGCTTCAGTTACTAATGATAAAGTATTATTAAGCCTAGATAACATCCACTTATCAGTAATATCACGTTCATTAACAGGAACATTATAATCCCTTGGATCTATCTTATCCGCATTAGCATACATTTCAAAGAAAGAATAAGCATTTTTAAGAGTTGATAAATATTTAGAATTAACTTCTTTTAAACCATCATTATCAAACTTAATAGGAGTCCATACTGGAGATACATAAGGCAAATAGAATCTAATAACGTCACTACCAAATTCATTCATCAAATCGAATGGTTTAACAATATTACCCTTACTCTTACTCATCTTCTTACCATATTTATCAAGTAATAAGTCATTAACTAAAACATTTTTATAAGGACTCTTACCTGTAACAAAAGTAGATATTAACATTAATGTATAGAACCATCCTCTAGTTTGATCAATTCCTTCACATATAAAGTCTGCTGGAAATTGGTCTTCAAATAACTCTTTATTTTCAAATGGATAGTGGTATTGTGCAAAAGGCATAGAACCTGAATCAAACCAGCAATCAATTACTTCACTAACACGACTCATTGTTTTTCCACATTCTTTACACTTAATATGAATATCATCAACATAAGGACGATGTAACTCTATAGTCTCATCTATATCTTCTATCGCTTTTTCCACAAGCTCTTTACGTGAACCTATCATCTCCTGATGACCACAACTACATTTCCAAAGTGGTAGTGGTGTACCCCAATATCTATTACGAGATATTGCCCAGTCATTCATATTTAATAACCAGTTACCAAATCTTTTCTCTCCAACATAAGAAGGATACCAATTAACTTCATTGTTATTTTTAACAACTTGATCTTTTATTTTAGTTACTTCTAAATAATATGATGGTTTAGCATAATATAAAAGCGGTGTATCACATCTCCAACAATGAGGATAGTTATGTGCCATTTTAATTTTCTTAAATAACTTACCATTTTCTTTTAAGTATTTAATAACTTCTATATCAGCATCGAAAACAAACATACCTTTCCATAATCCTTCAGTATATTTACCATCTTCACCTACAGGATTTAAGACAGGTAAATTATATTTCTTTCCTACATTATAATCATCTTGTCCAAAAGCAGGTGCAATATGAACAATACCAGTACCATCTTCCATAGTTACATAGTCATCTACTGTAACGAAAAATGCTTTCTTATCTACTTTTAAACTAGGTATTAACTGTTCATATTCCATATATTCTAGGTTCTTACCACTATATTCTTCTAATACTGTATAGTCATCTCCTAATACTTTAGAAGCTAGTTTTTTACCAACAATGAACTTATTACCCTGACTCTCTACTAATAAATACTCTTCTCTTGGATTAACACAAAGCGCTACATTACTAATTAAAGTCCAAGGAGTAGTAGTCCAAACCAAAAAGTAAACATCTTCATCCTTTTTCTTCATTGGCACTATTACAGTATTAGCAGTTACTTCTTTATAACCTTGTGCAACTTCATGAGATGCTAGCCCTGTACCACATCTTGTACAATATGGAAGTATCTTATGACCTTCATAAAATAATCCTTCATCAAAGAATTTCTTTAAAATCCACCATTCTGTTTCTATATAATTATTATCATAAGTAACATAAGGATGTTCCAAATCAATAAATTGACCCATTTCTCTAGTCAAATCAGAAAAAGCTTCTTCATTTTCCCAAACACTCTCACGACACTTCTGATTAAATTCTTTAATACCATAATCTTCAATATCTTTTTTATTACTAAAGCCAAGTTCTTTTTCTACTTGTAACTCTACAGGAAGTCCATGAGTATCCCAACCTACTTTACGAAGTACTCTATATCCTTGCATTGTTTTATATTTACAGAAAGTATCTTTTAAAAACTTAGCCATCATATGATGAAGTCCTGGTTTACCATTAGCAGTAGCAGGGCCATCATAAAATACAAAGTTTTCCTTACCTTCTCTATTATCAATAGTTTCCTTTAGAATATTAACTTTCTCCCATTCTTTTAAAATATCCATTTCAATATCATGAGTCTTACCTTTTTCAAGTTCTTTAAATGCCATAATTATCTCTCCTCCCTAAACAAAAAATCTATGAATCACAAGGGAGTATAAATATACTCGGTACCACCTTGGTTCATAGATTTACCTATCTCAAAATTATAACGGTATTACCCGGCTTTATCTTATCCATAAAGCACAACTTGAAAGTGATCCGAAATAAGTTCCTTTGTTAATTCCCACCAACCATTAACTCTCTTTAAAATTTCCTTATTTCCGTCTTTCGCACATGTTTTAAAATAAACTAAACAAAATATAACATAATTTATATAGTTTATGCAACTATTTTATAAATGTCTTGTTAAATTTTTAATTTTAGGTTCTAAGTAAGTTAGTGTTTCTTCATCAAACACATAAGAACCACAACAATTTTTATGTACCATTTTAAAGTTAGTCAACCGTCCATACATATATTTCAAATTTAACTGATTTTTATTATATATAATTCCCGATGCAGTAAGATCATAGCCTGTAATATTAACTAATAAATTATCCCATCTATCATATAAAGTTCTAATTCCATATGCCCTTTTTTTAATATCACAAGGCACATCTATCTTCCTCTTCTCTTCATTAAAATAAGAATAACAATTATTTAAAGTAAATCCTTTTCTTTTAACATATTTCATTAAAGCGCTAGCCTTTTTTAAAACTATTTCTTCATTTAAAGCATCAGGATATTTTTGAAGTAATAAATTAAGCTGTTCTAATAATCCTTCTAAAGCTTCTTTATAACAATCGCTATAATATTTTTCACCATTTTCTTCGCAATTTATTAAATTATTAGAAGCAATAAGATACAAGTCATTATCCCAATCTATAATTTGATTTTCTTTACTTGCAAAATTAGTTATTCTAGCAATCATAGTAGTTCCTCCCTTTATTAGGACATATTATATGTTAAAGAAAAGAAAAAAGCAAGAACAAAACTCTTACTAATCTCTTATTAAATTACAAAATCATTTATTAAACAAATCACTATGACTGCCAGTCTCTACTAAATATAAAATTAATATATCTTCATCATATTTATAAACTAACAGCCAATCTGGTTCAATGTGACACTCCCTACAGTTGCTATAATATTTATTATCAATAAGAGCGTGATCTCTATACTTGGAATCTAACTCTTTTTTCTTAGATAATATATCAACTACATTTAAAAGCTTATCAATATTTTTGCCTTGTTTAGTAATTTTCTTAAGTTGTTTTTTAAAACTCTTTGTAAACTTAACTTTATAATCAATCATCAGATTCTAAAGCCTCTTTTAAATCTGCAATATTATCATAAGCTTTATATTCACTTGGATGTTTCTCCATATAATCAAGTTCATTAAGGGCTGCTAAAAATTCTCTACTTGGTCTAGGTTCTTTAACCTCAAATGGTATTCCTCTTTCGTAAATTGCTCTTTTTAAAAACATATTTATAGCAACACTCATATTTAAACCTAAATTATTAAAAAGAGCAGTCGCTTCTTCTTTAACTTCTAAAGGAACATTCACATTAATAGCACTAGTTAAATTAGACATATAACAATCAACTCCTTTCTTATAAAGATAATAACACATTTTCAATGTATATGTCAACATACTATCGCACAAAATAAAGAAATTATGTAGAAATATGTAGCAAACACCTATTTCTCATTTTTTAAATTATTCTTATCATGAAATATATCACCTGTATTATAAGAGAGTACTAATGCTTATCTCATACTATCTAATTAAACTCTTTTCAAAGCAATATCTTGTTTTTTTGCTATTCTTTCATCAAAAAAATTATATACCATGCAGAACAAAAATATTATCTTTTCTTTAAAGTATAAACCTTATTATCATCTAGAGTCTCTTTACCAACTATAATTTGTCCAAATTTTCCTCTATTACTTTTAGATTGTAAAGTATGACTAACATCAAGTAATGATGTATAAACTAGCTGTTTTAACTCTCTAGCTCCTGTATCATTTGAAGTAGCAATTTCTAAGATACCATCAATATAATCATCTGTATATGCTAAATCAACACCATAAACATCTTTATAAAACTGTTGCTTTAAAAGAATTGGACTTAACTTACCTTGTTTCAAAATATTTTTCAAATCCTCTTTAGTAAGATTATTATACATAATTTTAGGACTAATTCTTCCCACAATCTCCGGAATAAATCCAAAATTAATTATATCCTTATCAGTAACAGTTAAATCTTCTTTCCTACTATTATTAAAACCTAATTTTTTATTTTTATCTTTTAATATATCAACAAAGGCACCACCTAAAACTATATTCATAAATGTTGTATCTATTTTTATTTTATCATAACTAGTTAAACCAACATCATAAACTGTACCATCAAGAAAATTAAGCAATAAATTTTGAACTGCTACATCAGAAACTTCTAAGCCTCGATTAGCAATCTTATCAAACTCATCTAAAAATATTAAAGATTCTTCACATTTTTTAATATTCCTACTGGCATTTTGATAAGCCATTTTTAAAATATCATCTATATCTTTACCAACATAACCAGAACCTGACAAAGTTGGTGTAGAATATTTTGTGAATGGTATTTCCAAATATTCTGCTAAAAGTTTTAATGTTTCTGTTTTTCCAACACCACTAGGTCCCATAATTAAAGGCCTCTCTATTAAATGCGGATCACTAGTCTTATAATTATCACTAATAACCGTAACAAGACTTTCTATCTGTGCATCTTGTCCAATTATCCTTTCCTTTAAATAAGCTTCTAACTCATCTGTATCTATATCTCTTCTAATATTTTTATTTTTTACGTTACTACCATCTTTAGATTTTGTTACTACAGAAACTTTATTAGATGCTGCCTCTTCTTCCTTCTTCCTCTCTTTTTCCTGTTTCTCAATTTCTTTCATATCTTTTATAGATTGATTTATAAAATCTCTTAAAGCTTTCTCATCTTTAAGTTGTGTTAACATATATAGTTTTCTCTTAGGAATACTAATATTACCATTATAATAACTAGAATTTAACTTAGGATTACTAACAAGTTCTTTTACATCATATAAAGATAACTGATATATATCTAATTTCTCTTCATCTTCATAATTATATGTTCCAAAAGTAAAATTACCAAACACATCATCTTGATAATATTTCAACGCTTCTTCTATGTTTACAGCACCATATTTAGAAATAAGCTCTTCCTCAGTAGAAACAAAATAAACACCTTCCATTGTTTCACTAGTATTAAAATCCACATCATCAATCAAACAAAATTGATTATTAAATTTATCTAAAAAATAGCCATATTCTTCATTTAAACTTCCTTCTACTACTGTAACAGGATTAAATAAATATACTTCATTAGATAAATATACTTTTTTCATTAACATTGCGTACATAAAAATTCCCCCTAATACTAGTATAGAAGAAAATTAAAAATATGCAAGAAAAAACCAGATTATATAAATAAATAATCTGGCTTTTTATAAGGTTCATCATAAGTTTTATCTTTCATATACTTATCTACAAGCACAACTCTCTCTTCTTCTAAACTCTTAGGAACATCTATAATTCTCTGATTCCTAGAACCTCTAAAATAAATATCATAACTTTTCTCTTTTAAGATAAATTTTCCATCCACTAAGACATCTACTTCACTAAGTAATTTCTTCATCTTAGGATTTTTAAGCATTGCTTCATAAGTATATCCCGTATAACACCAAACATTAAGTCCCATAGAGTGAGCTGCTTTACTAATTTCATAACAAGCTTCACTCTGGCAAAGAGGATCTCCTCCTGATAAGGTAATACCATCTTGATTTTTAATAGTTTTTAGCTCTTCAATTACTTCACTTACATCAAATAAAGCACCGCCATCAAAATCATGCGTATCTGGATTATGACAACCTGGACAGGCATGAGGACACCCTTGCGTCCAAATAACAGTTCTTACCCCTTCTCCATCAACAATAGAATCAGGTTGTAAATAAGCTGCTAGACGTATTTTCATTTTATTTACCTTCTTTTTTACTCATTATTTCTTTTAAACCGCTATGTTTAACACGATCTCTTTCTTCTGCTCTTTTAGCATTATTAAATCTATCACGATCACCTGCTAAATAACCAGTAACACGTCTTATTCTTTCAAATTTTTCTCCTTCACCAACAATTTTTTTCATAAATTAATTCCTCCTTCTTATTTTTATTTATTAAAACTATTCACAACAATTTGTATCAATAGATGTTATCTTTTCTAGTGGAACACCTTCAAACTCATGACGTCCACATTTTGGACAAACATCATTAATTACTCCAACATATCCACAAACTGGATCACGATCAACTGGATGATTAACTGCTCCATATCCAATACCTGCTTCTTTCATAACTCTTATGACTCTTTCAAAAGCTTCAACATTAGAAGCTGTATCGCCATCTAACTCAATATAAGAAATGTGTCCTCCATTAGTAAGTTCATGAAAAGGTGCTTCTTTCTCAATTTTATCAGTAATACTTATATTGTAATAAACTGGTACATGGAATGAATTTGTATAATATTCTCTATCCGTAACTCCTTTAATCTTTCCATATATCGCTCTATCAATGCCTGTAAATCTACCAGATAAACCTTCAGCAGGAGTAGCAAGACAAGCAAAGTTAAGATTATATTTAAGAGCATACTCATCACATTTCTTACGCATAAAACTAATAATCTCTAAACCTAACTTCTCCATCTCATCACTTTCACCATGATGTTTTCCAGTTAAAGCCTTTAAACATTCAGCAAGGCCAATAAAACCGATAGATAAAGATCCATGTTTCCATACTTTTCTAAGTCTATCTGTAGGTTTCAACTTCTCACCATTAGTCCATACACCTTGACCAAGTAAAAATGGAAAGTTGTAATTATGTTTACTACATTGAACTTCAAATCTTTCAAGTAACTGATCTTTAACCATATCCATAATATCGCCAAGTTCCTTATAGAAACCATCCATATCTGCCTTTTCTCTTTCTTTTAAAGCTATACCATGTTTAATTCCTAAGCGAGGTAAATTAATAGTTGTCCAAGACAGATTTCCACGACCAGTAACTACTTGATTATCAGGAGAAGTAACATCACTAATAACCCTAGTACGACAACCCATATAAGCAATTTCTGTATTAATATCTCCTTCTTTATAGTATTGTAAATTATATGGAGCATCTATAAAAGCAAAGTTAGGGAAAAGTCTTTTAGCAGATACTTTACAAGCAAGTTTAAATAAATCATAGTTAGGATCTTCCTTATTATAGTTAACCCCTTCTTTTACTTTAAAGATAGATACTGGAAAGATTGGTGTTTCTCCTCTTCCAAGACCTCTATCAGCAGAAAGTAAGAAATTTTTAATTACCATTCTACCCTCAGGAGATGTATCTGTTCCAAAGTTAACTGATGAAAATGGAACTTGTGCCCCTGCTCTTGAATGCATTGTATTTAAATTATGAATGAATGCTTCCATAGCTTGTTGCGTTGCTCTATCAGTTTTTTGCATGGCTTTAAGATAACTCTTTTCAAATATTTCATGAATTCTATTAGAACCCTTCCCGTAATCACTAAATTCTTTTACATCAATTTGGATTGATTCTACTTTATCAATTTCCCTAATAATTCTATCTATATTAATACCAGGAATAAATCCCTCTAAATCAAGAAAATCATAAATTGTTTGTTTAAATTGTTTCTTAAATGTTTTAAGTACACCAGGTGCTAAATAATAATCCAAAGCTGGTATTGCTTGCCCACCATGTTGATCATTTTGATTAGCTTGAATAACGATACAAGCAAGGGAAGCATAAGTTGAAATATCTTGAGGTGGTCTTACATATCCATGTCCTGTATCAAAACCATTTTTAAATAATCTTGATAAATCTATTTGACAACAAGTAGTAGTTCCCATTGCTAAGAAGTCCATATCATGAATATGAATTGTTCCATTATCATGAGCTTCAGCATACTCTTTTTTCATTAAATATGCTTTAGCAAACTCTTTAGACACAGTCGCTCCATATTGTAACATTGTTCCCATTGGACTATTTCCATCAATATTAGCATTTTCACGTTTTGCATCTTCTTCGTTTGCAGATTTTAATCCAAGATTTTCTAATGATTTTAAAAATTTATGAGTTTTATTATCTCCAAAAAATGATTCTCTAGATTGATTTCTTCTTTCTCTATATTCTGAAAATGATTTATATACATCAAGATACCCTTTACTAGATAATTCATTTTCTATATAATCTTGAATTTCTTCTATTTTAAAACGATTATTTTTCTCAGTCTTATCTTTTATTATTTTCTTTAAAACTGCACCATATACTTTTTGAATATCTGAAGAATTATATTTTTTCTCTTTTTCTCTCTCATCATCATCAATTTCGACACTATCGAAACCTTTTTTTATCGCTAAAGCAATTTTTGATCCATCAAAATCAACTTTTTTTCCATTTCTTTTAATTACTGTAACCCCTTCTAATTGATCATTAAGTTCATTTACATCTGCCATATTATTACCTCCTATTTAAGTCAATTGTAAGAGCTAAAAATTCAAAAATCAATAGACAATTTTAAGAAAAAATTTCCCATTTTCATTAAAACATTGATATATATAGATTTCCTAAAAAAATTAAATTTACCAGTTTTACGACAATTTACATTTATATACAAAATTTCATTTTTATAAAAAATCATTTTTTAGTTTTCGTCCGAAAAATCAAAAATATTTTTAGTTATTTTATTATTTATCAATGTTTTAAACATTTTTGTGTTTTCAAAAATATATTTTTTTGAAAAAATAGTTTTTACATTTTTTTGAATTTTTATTTATTTTTCAAATTCATTTATATAACAAGAACCACACAAAGATTCATATTTAATTTCAGTTTTATTATCAATAACAATACTATCTCCTTCAAAAGTAAATTTATTATTAATTTTTCTTGCATTAAAACGAGCTTTCTTTCCACACTTGCAAATAGTTGGCATCTCTAAAAGTTCATCAGCAAGTTCCAATAATCTAATTGACCCTTCAAAACCATTAGTCTTAAAATCAGTTCTAAGGCCAAAAGCTATAACAGGAACATTATATTTTTTTGTAATATAAAATAATTCATCAACCTGTTTTCTTTTTAAAAATTGCGCTTCGTCAACCAAAATGCAATCAATATTATAAATAGAATTTCCTAACTTAGACAAAATACTATCATCATTATATATTAAATAATCTACTTTTCTTTCTAAACCAATACGAGAAACTATTTTTTCATCACCTTTAGTGTCAATACTTGATTTTAAAAGTACTATCTTTTTTCCTTTTTCCTCATAATTATAAGCTGTCTGTAAAAGAATAGTAGACTTTCCTGCATTCATCGCTCCATATCTAAAATGAAATTTAGCCATTAATTACTAGTATCCTTTTTATCAGTAGAACCAAATCCTCCTGTCCTCTCTCCTTCTGCATTATCATCATCGACTGTTAAATATTTTTGAAAAATAGCTTGAGCAATCGCTTCACCTTTTTTAATTACAACATCTTCATCTTTCAAATTAATACATTGTACAAAAATATGTCCTTCATTATCAGGGTTATCATAATAATCAGAATCAACAACTCCTACATTATGTGGAAAACTAATTCCTTGTTTTTTAGGCCCTGAACTTCTTGGAACAATTAATAACACTTCATCATCTTCCATATATGATTTCAAACCTGTTGGTATTAAAGTTGGTTTCATTCCTTTCTTAAAACTAGGTAAAAGCACTTCCTCTGCTGCTTCTATATCATATGCTGCCGAATGTTTCGTCTTCCTAACTGGCAAATTAATCCCCTTATTTTCATATTCTTTTACTACTTCAAATCCTCTTTTTCTCATTATTATCCTCCTCTATTTTCATTTATATTTATCACTACCAGAAATTTTATAAGCTTTCTGATAAATTTTTTTCACTATTCTTATCTTGTAATTTTTTACTTAAATTACCTAATGCTAAAGAAATATTTCCATACTCACTACTAAACGCTAATCTAACTTTTTGTTCATACTAGTTCTCCTTCCAATACTTTATCATTATCTATATATAAAATCTTTTTATTCTCTTTTAAACTAGTAGGAACATCAATAATACGTTGATTACTGCTACCAACATAATGAATTTTTTCTGAAGCTAACTTTAGTACAAATCTACCATCAAGTAACACATCAATATTATTTAAAATAGTATCTAAATATTTATCCATTTTCTTTTGCTCTAATAACTCTTCCCATGTATAACCTGTATAAAGCCAAATTGTTTTAGAAGGAAACTTTGTTCTAATTTCTTTAACTAATTTAGAAATTTCTTCACGATTTCCTAAGAACAAAGGATCTCCCCCAGAAAGAGTTATTCCACTACACCAAGCTTTTTCTAACTCCTCAAAAATTTCCTTTTTAGCACCATCATCAAAAACCAAGCCGTCATCTTTATCCCAAGTAAAAGCATTTTGACAAGCATGGCAATGATGAGAACAACCAGATACCCATAAAACTACTCTAAGGCCCTCACCATTTAACATGTCCGCTTTTGTTATATTATGATACCTCATCACATAGACTTCCTTTCCGAAATTTCTACCATCTTAGCATTGCTAAGCATCGTATCACCATGTACTCTAGAATAAGAAAGGTAGCCATTCATACGATCAATTTTTGTAAGATCACTACTTCCACATTTAGGACAAACATCCATATCTAATTCTTCATGACCACAATTATTACAGTAAGCAAGTGATAAATTAACTCCTTCATAGAACCCTTTATCCATCGCCCTTTCAATATAAGTAATCATCGCTTTAGTATTATAACTTAAATTATAACGGACATATTGAATACGACCACCTTTAAACAATTCCCAAAATCTATCTTCCAGATCCTGTTTTTCAATTCCTGTAATATCTTCCCAAACACCACAATGAAAGCTGTTAGAGACATATTCACGAGAACTAACACCAGGAATAACCCCATATTTCTTACGAAATTGTTTTATTTGTAAACCACATAAACTCTCAGCTGGTGTTCCATATATAGCATAAAGAATATGATCTTCTTTTTTAAACTCAGTAGTTTTCTTATTAATATATTTCATAACATCAAGTGCAAAAGATCCATCTTCTACAATACTCTTACCATTATATAGAACTTGTAACTCATTTAAAGCCGTAATACCAAAAGATGCCGTAGAGCTTTTTAAAATAGGTTCAATTGACTCATCTGGTTTTAAATTACCTCCATAAAAGCCACCTTGAGAGTATCCTAAAGGATTAGTAGAAGCTTTACGTTTAGCAAGATAACGATATGTTCTAATATGAATTCTTCTAATCATCTCTAAGTAATAATCAAGCACTTCATAAAAGTCTTTTTGTTCTTCACGTGCTTTAGCAAGTATCATAGGTAAATGTAATGATATTGCCCCTATATTAAATCTACCAACAAAGACAGGTTTATCATCTTTATCAGCAGGTTCCATTCCCCCACGTTCATACCATGGAGATAAAAAGGCACGACAACCCATTGGACTAACAATTCTCTTATATTTTTTATACATCTCTGGAACATAACCTTCCCCACTTAAAGATAAATAATCAGGATACATTGTCTTTTCACTACATTTAATAGCTGTAAGAAAACTATCTCTTAAAGCACCACCTTCACCATGTAATTTTTTATCATATAAAAATACAAGTTTAGGAAATACTGTTGGTCGCCTAAAACCTTTCTTACCTTGACCTTTACGATGAACATCTAAAATAGTTTTTGTAATCATAACAGCAAACTTATCTTTATCTACTCCAAAAGTAAGAGTTACAAAAGGATAATCTCCTCTACTAGAACTAACAGTATTTAATTTATATTCAAGCCCTTGATAGCCTTGTTCACATTCCCTAATAGTTTTCTTCCAAGCATAATCTTCTGCTTCTTTAGTAAATTCTTCTCCCTTAATATCCAAATACTCTTTATAATACATATCATAACTTTTCTTAGCATATTTCTTTAAGAAACTATCAATCTCAGGTAAAGTAAAACCACCATACTGCATAGCCGTTGTATTAATAGTAACATCACCTATTACATTAAAAGCCGTCTGTAAAGTTTTAGGCTCTGTATACCAAATATTACTCATCTCAAAGCCATCTTTTAAAACATTACCAATATCAAACAAACAACAATTCATTGTATCAAGCCTTGCACTCATATCATGAATATAAATATACCCATCTTTACAAGCTTCTATTTCTGCTGGAGTTAAAAAAAACTTCTTATATAATTCTTTATTAAGACTATTATATATTAAACAACGTTGAAAAGTAACTAGAGTACTATCAGTATTAGAACAATCTTTATCTCCAACACTAGTAATTACCTGTGCTTTCTTATAAACTTTACTTAATATTTGATCCATATCTCTTTTATAATCACGAAACTCTCTATAACTTTTCGCTACTAATGGATTAACAGATTCAAGTGCTACTTCTAAACAGCTATGTAACTGTTCAATAGTAGGATTACTTGTCTGAGTACTTAAAAGTTCCACCACTTTATCAATTATCTTATTCATAGCCTCATCAGTTAAATCAACCATAACTCTCTCAGCACTTAAATTAACATCTTCTCTAACTTTTTCTAAATCTAATTTTTCCAAATTACCATTTCTTTTAACAATCATTATGTCTGTCATGCTTCACCTCTCCTATCCTACAAACTCAATTCTAACTCAGCAAGTAAAAATAATATTGTTGCATTTGCAACAATAAACAATTTTTGTTAAAATAAAAATTAAAGAGGTGTAGTTTTATGTCTAAAACTCTAGAAGAAACAAAGATTTTAGAATTCAAAAAAAATTTGTCAAGCTGTGTAAATGTTAAACGTAAAATATTTTACAACAAAGATTTAATACTTAGTTACTCACCTATTAAAAAGAAAATAGGATTTATTACAAAAGGTAAAGCAAATACAGTAAAAACAGATAAAGAAGGAAACACTACTATCATGAGAGATTTAAAAGAAAATGATATTTTTTCTAATCTTTTCTTTCAAGACACAGAAGATGAAATATATATCATTAGTAATGGCGAAACAGAAGTTATTTTTATTGACTATTACAATATTATTAAAAACTGTAACAGTAATTGTCCTTTTCACAATAACTTAATTTTAACATTATTTGATTTATTAATTATTGACAACAAACAACAAAACGAAAAAATAGAATTATTATCAAAAAGAACAGTAGAAGAAAAAATATTATTCTTTTTAAAGCAAAGAACAAATAAAAATAATATCTTCAAAGTAACTACATCTTACAAAGCTATAGCAGAATATCTTTTTGTAGATAGATCAAACTTAATGAGAGAGTTAAAAAAGATGGAAGAAAAAGGCTTAATTGAAAAAAAAGAAAAAACAATAAAAATAAATATTTAAAAAGTATAATTCTAGTCGAAATTATACTTTTTATATTAGTCATAGTTTATTGTAATGCAATCTCAAACGGATTAGATTTAGTACCTGTACCTCCGGAAATTGAGACGCTAGATTTTAGATTTACAGAAGGCCGGACGCCGTTCGTGTTAGACGGACTATTGCTGTCCGCGTCACCACGGTTGCTGACGCCACGCACGTATGACGTCCTATATGGTGTTAAGGTCCAATAGTATGTATTATTACTATATCTATCAAATTGCCCTGACATTAATTCTCCAAAACGAAGTAAGCCTACTTTAGCTTCTGTAGTTGAACTAGTTAAACTACTCATAACAGTATCTGTATATTTGGCTAATTTATATGATGTACCATCTCCTACAGTACCTAAATACCACGTTGTACTATCTTCTATCATATCACTATATATACTGTCAACATAACTTGTTAAATATTCTCCATTTAAGAATGTTCCTATAGTATTACTACTTGAAAAACTAGTATTACTTCCAAAAGTGCTTTCTATATGAGATCCACTATTTTTTAAAGGAACAGCACTTACTATCTTTGTTCCTGTACCATTTTCGTGACTTACTATCCTATATAGATTATTCTCACCACTTCCAAATTTTATGTATTCTCCACTATATCTACTTGAAAGAAGTGTTCCTGAAAGATTAGTATCATTATCTCCGTTTAATCTATATGGATCATCTATTGTTCCATCACCGTCTACAATACGAACGCTAGATTTTAGATTTATTGATGGCCGGACGCCGTCCGTGTAAGACGGACTATTGTGGTGCGCGTAACCATTGTTGTAGACGAAACGCACGTCTGACGTACTGTATGGTGTTAAAGTCCACCAATAAAGTCCATTATTTAAATAACCATTTGTTTCTCCATTATTACTAGACTGATATTCATACATATTTAAAAGTCCTACTGCATCTGTTACTATTGTACCACTATTGCTAGGTCTTGTTATACTTCCTAAGCTAGTTGCATCCAACGTTGCGTTCCATTTTGCATCAGTCACAATAAAATTCTCATAATCTCTTAAATTACCTAAAAAGCCGTCTACACTGGTATCATTCAGCCAGTCTTCCATATAACTTCCCTCGAAGTTAGTTTGATTACTTGGATTATAAGTAATTGTACTTATATTCCACTGGGTTACTAATTTAGTTGTACTTGCTTCTTTATTAACAGATACCGCTCTCCATAATTTACCACTATACCATATATAGTTATTAGGATTAGTTCCTGTTATAAAGGTATCTACTCCATCATCATAAGTACTTCCGTTATCTCCTACATTTGCTGGTATAACATCAGAAGCAGGACCTGTTAACTTAATTTCTTCAAATAAATGCCCATTACTTGGTAAAACTAAATCATTATAATCTAGTCCTACCTCTACTCCTAATGTAATTGTTACTTCACTATCCGAATTATTTGTAACTCTTATTTTATATACATTACTAGACCCAGCTGTTCCACTAGTTTCTAAATTAGTTCCTACTTCACTAGGCGGTGTATTTAGTCCTTCTCCTGTTTTATATCCTGCACTTACTCCTTCTGGCAAGCTTCCTTCATAGTAAAAGTTAAATCTTGCTTTTCTATTATTTGGATTAGATAATGTTACTGTAAACTCTTTAGTCTCTCTCGCTCCTACAGTTAAAGTATTACCATTACTTCCATCTACATCTAAATCATACACTAAGTTACCTGTTATAATACTTATTGCATTTCCTTGTTCCTTACTTACTGTAAACATGGCATAAGAAAAATATCCTCCTAATATTAATAATGTTATTAACATCATTACTACTATATAAATCTTACTAAAACTTGTTTCTAATAACAATTTCTTCATAACTCTTTACTCCTTTCATTTAAACACAAAAAAGAATAGAATACACTTACTCTATTCTTCTTGCATTATGAAAGAAAGTAATCTTATTACTTAGATACTTACTAAAATACCCCCCCCCAGGTAACACATTGTAAACATTTCTTTTTCATACTTTTTACCTTCTTTCTACTATCCTATTTACTTAATGATAACAGAAAAAAAGAACTTAAACAAGTCCTTTATTCATTCTAACTACTGGCTCTACTTAACACTACATCAGTAGTATGCTCTTCTCCATCACGTATATAAGTAACTTCTATTGTATCACCAACAGAATATTTATAAAGTTCATAACGTAAATAAGCAGAATCCTGTACTTCTTCTCCATTTATAGCAGTAATTATATCACCTTCTCTAAGATCAGAATCGGCAGCACCACTACCAGATTGTATTTCTGCTACTACAACACCACTATTTATATCATTAGGAATATTATAATTATAACGATAAGATCCTTTAGCATCACTAACATTAATCATAGAAACACCAAGTAAAGGCCAATCAATAGATTCTCCATTTTCAAGGGTCTCTAATTTACTATTAACATATTCTATAGGAATTGCAAATCCCATACCTTCAACCTCTGTTTGAACAAACTTCATAGAAATAACTCCAATCACTTCACCATTAGTATTCATCAAAGGTCCTCCACTGTTCCCTGGATTAATAGCAGCATCTGTTTGTAATACTTTCATAACCCAATCACTACTACTAGAATTACTATCAGTACTAACACTAACCATTCTATCTTTACCTGCTAAATGTCCTGTAGAAACACTACCTCTATACTCATAACCTAAAGGGCTACCAACAGTAAATACTAAATCACCTAATTTAGCATTTTCACTATTACCAAGTTGAAGTGCCACTAGTCCATCAACATTTTTTATTCTAATAACAGCAATGTCAACATAAGAGTCTCCTCCTAATACTTCACCTTCTACTTCTTCATCATTAGAAGTAATTAAAGTAACTCTATCTGCTCCATCTACAACATGCTGATTAGTCATAACATAAGCACTATCTCCATCTATCTTATAAACAAAACCTGTACCTGTCGAAGCCACTTCATTATTCTGATAATTACGAACCATTAAAACTCCATCATAAACCTTTTCAACCGATTCACTAATACCAGATTCATCAACAACTACTTTTGTACAATCAGCAGAACTACAAGTAAGACCACTAGAATTAGATGAGCTATTATTGCTAACTAAATCTTCACCACCAATTATTACAAAAGTTAAGACTCCTCCAATTACAAAGGAAACAATTATAAGTACGGCTTCTTTAATTTTCTCTGCCTTCATCAATTACATCTCTCCTCTCAATATTAGATAAAGCTAATGACATATAATTACTAGGAAATCCCATTCTCTCTAATATTTTATCTATTTTAATACTATGCAAATTATATTCAAGATTATCTATTCTCTTTTCAAGTTCTAAACACATATCTTTAAATTCATCATAAGAAAGCATTCTCTTCATTATGATAAGAAGTGCAAATAAATCATCAGTTCCCTTAACATATTCGCCTTCTTCATCTTTAGAAATACCAAGTAGCTCATGGAATTTTGTCCCTTTAATTTTCTTTTGTGATCTATTCTCATATAAAATATCTTCATGAGCACATAAATTACGATAATTAGACAAAATTGGTAAATAAGAACTAAATTCATCTAATGGAATATCATAAATCTTACATATATTAATTTGATCATCATATTTCATAATTGAAAATAATTCTCCAACAATACCAAAAGATAACACCTTAACTAAAATCCAAAAAGGTACATAACCATAATTAGACATATAATGAGCAGTCGCTGTATGTTTAGAACCATTAATCCTAATTTGTCTTTTTACTTTTTTAATTAAATCATTAACTTGTTTTTGTTTACTCTTATCATTAGTAAAGTTTTTTGATCTTAAATAATATTTTTCTTTATAACCATATTTTTTAGATAACTGATATGAAAATATAGATTTAAGATTATTTTCTATAACAAGTAGATACTTAAAAAAAACATTTCTAATTGCCCGGTCAAATAAAAATAAACTATACATTTCTTCAAAAGTAACTCCATCTAAGAAATGTTTATCTTTATCACTTCTCATAAAAGGATACCTATAACCAGATAAAAAGAAATAATTTTCTCTTAACAATATCTTCTTAGCATAATCCTCATCACTAATCGTCATACCTTTATATTTAAGTATCTCTATTTGCTCTTCAAGATTTTTAAACTGCTTATCTATCATCTTCTTCCTCACCTAGAATAAATTATACCACATAAATTATGGGAAAAATATGAATTTTTCATGAAAAATTATGTTTTATAATTATTAACATAAATTTATTATATTTGACTTATAAAATTATGTTATACTTATATGAGTAGAAAGGATTGATAATAATGCCAGCAACTGTTACTCATGCTTATTTCGCTAATGACTTATATGATATTCTTCCTATTGGTCTAAAAAAATTATTAATGGATGATAAATTAAAATTAAGAATGTTTGCCCAAAGTACAGATTCTTTTATTTTTTACAATCTATTAAAAAAGAAAGATCAAAAAATAAGAGATTTCCAAAATTTTTTTCATACTAATAAAACAAGAGAATTTTTTATAAATCTAGTAAATTATATTAAATATAATAACTATTATCAAAATAGTGAAATTATGGCTTTTCTTTATGGATTTATTTCTCATTATGTTCTAGACTCTAAACTACACCCTTTTATATTTTACAAAACTGGTCTTTATAAAGAAGATGATCCAAGTACCTATAAATATAAACATAAACACGAATACATGGAAAACTTTCTTGATAATTATATGATTAAACAAAAAGACAATATCAATCCCTACAGCTTCAAATTTTATGATTTTACTTTTGATTTAACTAACTTTTCTAAAGAACTAACAGAAGTTATAGACTATGCTTTTAAAGAAACATTTAATTTTAATGATTTTTCAAAATATTATTATAAATCTCTAAAAGATATGTACAAAGCTTTAAAATATTTAAGGTATGATAAATATGGAACAAAAATGTTTATTTATAAAACTATAGATAAATTTACTAGTAAAAAAACTTTTAAACTAGAAGCTGTATCTTATCATACTCCTTTAAAAGATAACTTTAATTATTTAAACTCTAATCATAAAGAATGGGTTCATCCCACAATAAAACGTGAAAAACATCACGAATCATTTATAGAATTATATTCAATCGCTTTACATGATACTAAAAAAATTATTACTGATGTTAATCACTATTTAAAAGATACAAAAAAAATTAATTTAAAAAATATCTTTAAAAATTACTCTTATTTAACTGGAAAAGATTGTAACAACAAAAATATTCTAAAATATTTTGAATATTAATGAATAAAATTACTTTTAACATATCACTATATAAATAGGTGATACTATGTTAGAAAGTTATAAAATTGCAAAAAGTAATAATGAAGATGTTCTTTATTTATATTTAAATGTTGATTATGAATTTGGAAGCGACCTTACCTCTGGCGAACTAGAAGAGAAAGCAAAGTCATATTTAACTACTCACAATATAAAGTTTAATGGTAACAAAGTTGTATTTATTGTCAATGGCATTAGTACTAAATTAATTAATATCAACAACAATAAAACTTATCTAAACAACTACTTAATTACTTTAAATACTGAAGAAAAAATAACAATAAAAGAACTACTGCTAAGCCTTCTTTTAAGTAATATTAATTTAGATCTAAGAGAAGAAACTCTAAAATCTATAACTGTTTTATATCGAAGTGAAATAATATATAATTTAAAAGATAATAAATACTTAAATATTAAAGACTTAAACTTAATCTATCATAATTATAATTATTATAAAATTAAATACAAAGAAACATATAAATCAAAATATGATATGTTTAATAAAGTTATAGATGACACTGATGGTGAATATTTAATTTATAATAACAAACCTATAAAATGTTTAACTCACTTAGTTAGTAATGGTTATACAGAAGAAGATAAAAATATTCCTTATACTATAAAAAAAGAAAGCTTATGGGATTTAACATATCCTAATTATATGCAAATAAAAAATTATAGCATTGATGAATTTAAAGAAAGATTAAATTTAAATAAATATGACTATAATATAAAAATTACTAGTATTAGTAACAGTAATAGAATCAAAGAAATAGATCTAGGAGAAAAGAAAATAGATGCTAAAAATCTAGCTATATTTTTAGATTTACCTTCTACAGATATAACTATAATTATTAAAAAAGATTACCTTACCTTTGTAACAAGAGGAATAGGAAGTGGACTTGGTTTAAGTATTATAGGAGCAGATAATCTAGCAGAATTAGGTTTTAATTATAAGCAAATTTTAAATTATTATTTTAAAGATGTCTCATTAATAGTAAAACAATAAATTTGCATAAATGTAATAATTATGATATAGTATATATGTAAGAAAAATTTTCATACAATATAAAAGAGGAACAATTCAATTTATCGAGTGAATGTTGCCTCCAAAGATTGGTTTTGACACTCAAACATATTTGTTGAGTGTCGTTTTTATATTTTAATGGCTATTACCAATACGGCAAGGCTTAAAATAATAAAAGCAAGAGACCTTAGAAGTCTTAATATAAAAGTTTTAATTTTCATATTTTTCAAGCCTCCTTTCATAAGTTGGAAGGAGACGACACTCATATTGAAATGTTCCTTATAAATATAGTATCAAATTAATTACCACAAAACAAGATAGCATCGTATTAAAAAAGTTACAAAAATTTTGTAACTTTTTATTTATTCAAAAACGCTATTCATAAGTTTTTCTATAGTCTTTTTTCTATCTTCAGTTTTACCTTTATTAATCGTTATAGTAACAATATCTCCTTCCTTAACATTAGGAACTAACTCAAGTGGCAAATTGCTTATATTACCTTTTTCTATTTCCACAATTGCATAATCGCCTTCAATTCTATCTACAATTACCTCCATTAATTAATCACCTCTAAACTATAACTAGTACTATCTTTTCCATCAGTAATTTTAACGTCATAAGTACCTGGCTTTACATTACTACTCACTTTAAAAGTCCAACTAACATTACCTTCACTATCACTAGTTTTATCTTCAAGACCACTCGCTTTACTTGCTCCACTAGAATAAATCACATCAATATCATAAGTAGTATTAGGAAGTCCCTTAATACTAACAGTTGCATTACTTCCCCTACTAACAGGAGTTGTTAAAGAGAGTAAATTTATATTACTAGTAGTTGTGCTATTAGAACTACTACTATTACTACTAGACTCTTTATCCCCTTTACAACTAACATCTACACCATCACTATCACAAACAATATTACCTTCTAAATCAGTTCTAAGTACATTAGCGCCAATACTTAAATATCTATCTATAATAGATTGATATGGATGATTATAAGAATTACCTTCTCCTACCATAATAATAGCATATTCTGGACTTACCTTTTTAACAAACTCTAGACTGGATGAGGAATCACTACCATGATGCCCTACTTTAATAACATCCGCATCTACATCACTAGTTATTTCATCTTCACTTAAAGTCTCAGCATCCCCCATAAATAAAAATGTATTGTCTAAATAAGTAAGCTTTAAAACTGCTGAATAATTATTTAACTCACTATAACTATCACTATTAGGAGCGATAAATTCTAATTTTAAATTATCTTCATCAAGAATAACTACCCCACTCTTAGCAGTCTTTACACTTAAGCCTTTATCACTAATAGTAGTAAGTAAATCAAGATAAGTCTTACTAGTAGAAGTAGCTTTTGGCATATAAATAGAACCTATATCAAAAGTATTAATAACTTCTTCTAAACCTCCAATATGATCAGTATGAGGATGAGTGCCAACTATATAATCTATCTTACTAATCCCTAGATTCTTAATATAATTAATTACATTATCTGCTTCATAAGATTCCCCAGCATCAATTAACATAGTCTCTTTATTAGGCAACTCTATAAAAATAGAATCCCCTTGTCCTACATCAATATAATTAACTCTTAAAGTATCTCCACTAAAAGTAGAAGCACTTGCTTTATTATCAGTCTCTACAAAAGGACTACTACATCCTACTACTAATAAACATAAAATTATTAAACATACAATTCTTACTTTTTTCATATCCTACCTCTACTAAAAGTATATCACAAATCTATCTCTTTAAAATAATTTTCTACACCCTTAGTAATAGCTTTAGAAATCTTTTCTTGATAACTTTCTTTTTGCAATAAATATCTCTCATTAGAATTAGATATAAAGCCACATTCTATTAACACTCCAGGTACTCTCGTATTAGAATATAAATATAAATTAGTCTTAATAACTTCTCTATCAGTCTTTAAATCAGTCTTAAACTCATTCATAATTGATTCTGCTAGTACTAAATTATTAGGATTAATTGGATGATATAAAACTTCAGCACCACTAACGCTACTATAATAGTGATAATTTATATGAATTGATAAATATAAATCACTTTCATTTTCTTGAATTTTTAAAATTCTTCTATATAAATCACCACGTTTTTTAGCACTATCCCATTTACTAGATAAATCACTATCATCATTTCTTATCATATAAACTTTCGCACCAGCTTTTTCTAAGACCTTTTTTAAAACTTTAGATATTTCTAAATTAAGATCTTTCTCATAAAGTCCCTGATAACTAGTACCAGCATCTCTTCCTCCATGTGGTAGAATCGCTTATACCCAAAATTAATCTAAATGAACATTCCATTCAATACGGATTTTTCTTTTTTTAGTTTTGGGATTCACTTCTCCTATATATATTTTATCAATAAACTCATCAATAACAACTCGTGTTAAAGTTTCTATTTTTTTATATTTTTTAAAAACGATTTCTTGTTTCTTTTTTTCACTTTTAGTTTTCTCTAAATTATTAATCTCTTCTTCTATTTTAGACATTCTTTTATTATATTCATCTATATCTAAAGAGTATTGACTTTTAATCAAAGAAAATTCAGAAACTGTTATAACCCCATTAGCCCTATCGTCATACAACATAGTTAAAGCCTTTTGTTTTTTATTAATCAATGAATCTAATGTTATCTTTTCTTTTTTTAAAACAGTTAGATTATCCTCTACTTCATTTTCCACCTTCATAGCAAAAAAGTTCTTCTCTACTTTAGCTTTATCATAGTATTTATTTAATTGATTATTAATTTGTTCCAAAACGATGTTTTCTAGTTCATCATATTTTATAGACCTTTTATTATTACAAATAAATCCTCCTGTTCTTGCTTTTGATTTACATTGCAAATAAGCCTGTTTACCACTTTTAACATGACATACATTTCGAGAAAATATTTTTCCACAACATCCGCAATAAACCTTTTGACTAAATATATGCACTTTTCCATCTTTATTAGGTCTTGCCCTACCTCTATTTTTAAATCTAGCACTTACTAATTCCCAAGTTTCTTTATCAATTATAGCAGTATGACAATGAGGAACTTTAATCCATTCTTCTTCAGGAATTTTAATTTGAGTTTTATCTTTATAACTTACACCTTTTACTTTTCCTTGAACTAAAGTACCAATATAAGTTTCATCTTTTAAGATTTTCCTTACTGTATCAAAATTCCATGTTGGTCTAACTGGAACAATTAACACATCTCCTTCAGAAATGTTAGTATCTTCTAAATTGTTATAGTCTATAATATCTTGAGCTACTGAATGCATTTTCACTGCAATCTTTTCAAGAGTATCATCTTTCTCGACTTTATAGGTAATTCTTTGATTCGCTTGTGATTTTCCACAATAGAATTTTGAGCCTTGCATTTTTTTATAAACAACTGGAGTTGGAACTTTATCCTCATTTAATTTTTTAACAATAAGATAATAACCTTTTCCTTCGGCATACATTTTAAAAATATCTCTTACTACTTTCGCCGCAGGTTCATCAATTATTAGTCTATATTTATCGTTAGGATCTTTTATATATCCATAAGGTGCAAAAGAGCCAGTAAATAATCCATTTTGTTTTTTATTTCTTAAAATAAATCTTGTATTAATTGACTGATCTTCTACTGCCCATTCATTAACAAGCCCATTAATTTGCCTAGTTTTCTTATTTCCTTGGACTGAAGTGTCAGTATTATCAACTAAACCAATAAATCTTATATTCCAGGAAACAAATTCTTTATGCAAATATTTCTCAATCATTTCCATACTTCTAGAAAATCTAGACTGGCTCTTACACAAAAATATTTCAGTATTACCACATTCACAAAATTTTAATGCTTTAAGCCATTCTGGTCTATTGTCATCTGCACCTGAAATTCCTTCTTCACAAAAAATACCTACAACTTTCCAATTTTTACCCTTACATTCACTTAATAAATATAGTAATTGATTTCTAATACTTTTACTAACATCTCCATCAATCACATCTCCATCTTCAACAGATAATCGTATATAAAGAATAACTCTAAAAACTTTACCTATATCTATAACTCTATATTCATTAGGTTTTTTGATAAAGCAATTTTCATTATTTTCTTTTTCTATCCCTAAAATAAATTTCAAATTATTAGAAATATATTCTAAATCAAATACATTCACCAATTCCTTTATTTTCTGTATCTCAACAGAATCGCTTTTATCAACATTTTCTATACTACCTTTATATTTATCTACTCCCTCTCTATAAACATTTAAAATCATAATTATCAATCTCCTTTAAATTACGATTTAATGCTTTAACAATACTACATT
>CALVQK010000016.1 GCA_944358305.1 uncultured Bacilli bacterium
TCAGTTGTTAATGTTGCTACTAGTTCATTAGTTTCCTCGTTATACAACTCAAAAACTGCACCCTCTTCAGGCTCATATATACCAGTGTTTTCATTACCAAAATACTTGTTACCTTTAAATGGAACATTTGCATAAACTTCTACGTAAGCAAGACCTCCATCAGGATCTCCTGCTGACATACAATATTGATTTGCTCCTTCGTACAACATTGGTTTATTAGTATTTTTCTTTGTTAGCAATATAACATCCCCTTCATATCCAGTTTTAGCAGTAATAACAAGATTATTTCCTTCTATTTTTGCAGAGAGATTATCGTTTTGAACTCCTTCATAATACTGTGATAATACACCATTTGTATCTGTTAATATAACTGTTTCTCCTACAGTCATTTCAACCTTTTGTCCATAGAAACTAGGTTGTGTTGTATGATTATCTACAAGTGAATTAATTTCATTATAATAACTATCATATCTTCCTGAAGGAGTTAAGCTAGAGTCATTATCCTCTATAGCATATACATACCCTGGATTACTTATACTCCAAATTAATAACTGAGTGGCATAATACCATTCAGGACTTTGATGTTCTCCATAACCATAGCCATAGTAGGCAATTAATCTTATTCTATCTATCTGTTCTTTACTCAAATTAGTCATGCTAACCATTGCGTCAGTATCAATAACTCCATTTACACTACCGGCTACAAACTGAATATGAGCTTGGATGCAATATACAGGAGCATTGTCAGAAACACGTCTAAGCATAGACTCTTGTGTCTTTACCATCTTAGTACCTGCTCTGTTATAAATCGCTACCCAAAATTTATAATTATCATCTTGATATAATTCGTCTTGAATCGATTGTGCATTTACATTTGAAAAAGTAAATACATTAAATATAGCTAATGCTATTAATAATATTTTTGTAAATTTATTTTTCATATATCTCTTCCTTTCTTTTCTATAATAAAAAGACTTTAAAAACTAAAGTCCCATACTTATCAATTACTTAAATCCCATAGCAACTGCTTGTTGATATGAATACTGTTTACCATAAATTGATACATTAATTCCACATCCAATATAGGAATGTGTATATTTTCCAAGAATATCATAACTATTTCCATGTGATAATCCCTGTTTGAAATATTGTTGCTTTAGCCTTTCAACTTCTGCTTCACACCGTTCTATGGAATCTTTAAAAGCAACTTCATCTCCATCAGTCATCGGAGTATTATAATATTCATATTCGCTTATTCCTAATTGTTCCCATGCAGTTTTAGGAGTTTCTACTATAACTGGTGGTGTATTTGTTTCTACAGACTCTGTTGGAACACTTTCTTTCACTTGAGGTTTAGATTGTGATGTAGTTTTTTCCTGTGTTTTAGTAGAAGGATTGGAAGAAGTGGATGGTTGTTGTGTTTTTTTAGTCTCATTCACCTCTTTGCTCGTATTAGTTTTTTTCTCACCATTAGTAGTTTTTTCTTTACTGTCATCCTCATCTCCTGTTTCTTGTACATCAGATTTATTTTTACTATTGCTAGATTCTTGTTTTGTTGTTTTTTTACTCTTATTTGAGCTTTGTTCCTGCACTTTATTTTGCTTATCTTGTTGAAAATCTGATTTGTATATATAACTTCCAATACATACTCCAATAACAACTAACATTAACACTGACAATATAATTACTTTTTTTCTAGTCATACTATAACCTCTTTTCTGCCTACATAGTATCACTACTTACTTATATCGTCATTACTACGATTTTTTCTTTTTCAGTTAGTAATAAGAGTTAGTATTTAGGGAGAGTTGTAGAGAGGGATTTTTAGGCAAACATACTCCCACTTATCGTGCGAGTTCTTGACGTTGTTTTTCCTTTTGTTGATATTTTTCATAAAAAACTACTGCATTGATTACATAATCTTCACGTTCTTTATCATTCTTCAAAGTTCTTGGGAGTACATTTTTTAGTTTATTCATACTTACTTTTAACATGGGAGTTGCATTAGGCTTTTCGACATCTAACAATTCTTCCATTTTTTCTTTAGTAAATGTCTTATTTTGACTCATCTCTTTTAGTTTAATAGCTTGAGCATGAGAAGGTGTAATCTGATAATATTCAATATAATCTAGCAAACATTTTTGTTCTTCAGTAGTTAGAAATGATATTTCAACAGCTGGACTAAAAGCAATTTTTAACATTTCACTATTTTTAATAACAGAATTATCTACATACTCTAATAATTTAGGTAATAAATAAGTTAATCTAATATATCTTTGTACTTTTCGACCACTTTCATTATTTTCTTTACCAAGTAATTCTGCCGTTTCCAACTTCCCGACAAGTTGTCGAGAAGTTTGTTTACCTTGATGTTTCAAGGCTTCTAACTTTAGTTTATATGCAAATGCCTTTTCGCTTGGTAGTATTTTTTCTCTTTGTAAATTACTATCAACCATAATAATTGTGGCTTCATCATCTGTTAAATCTCTTACTATTGCCGGTATTGTTTCTAAACCTGCTATTTCACTTGCTTTCATTCTTCTATGACCGGAAATCATTTCATACTTACCATTATCTTTTTCCCGTACAATAGTAGGAACTAAAACACCTTTTTCCTGAATACTATTAGCCATTTCTTCCATTTCGCTATCAATATTTACTTTAAATGGATGTTGTGGAAAATCTTCAATATCTTCAATTTTAATATTTACTACCTTTTCTAAATCCGCATTATCCCTTTCTTCTTGAGTAGTAAATATTTCATCTAGTGAGGCTAGGTGCATTTTGTTTTCTTTGTTTGCCATCTTCTTCCACCTCCCTTGCAAAATTCAAGTATGCGTCTGCTACTTTGCTTTTTTTATCATAAGAAAAAATACTTTGTCCGACTTTTGTTGACTCTGCAACTTTTACTGCCGATGGAATCTTTGTATTATAGATTTTTATAACACTCCCATAATTCTCCTGCAATGCTAACTTTGTTTCTTTTGAAAGATTAGTTCTCTCATCAACTAATGTTAGTAAAATTCCGCCAACACTTAAATTAGGATTTATTTTTCTTTTTACACTAGCAACAGTACCAAGTAACTGTCCCATAGCTTTCGCAGCTAAATACTGTGTTTGAACAGGAATAATTACTTTATCTGCACATGATAAAGCATTTAAAGTAATCATATCTAAACTAGGGTTACAATCAATTAAAATATAATCATACTTTTCTTTAATATCTTTTAAACAATTTCTCATGGTATATTCCCTACTCATTGCACTTACTAAAGACATAGAAATAGCCGACAAATCTAAATTTGATGGTACTAAATCTATATTTTCTTCATGATGCAAAATCACTTTATCGGCATTAATGTCTTTATCATTAATTGATGCTTCCATTAAATCTGCAATAGTTGGAATATTATCTGTATTATAATACCCTAAACATACTGTTAAATCTCCTTGTGGATCTGCATCTACGAGTAATACCTTTTTCCCTAATTTAGATAATCCAACACCTAAATTAAATGCAGTCGTGGTCTTGCCAACTCCACCCTTTTGATTGGCAATAGCAATTGTTTTACAATTTGACATTTTCCCTCCTTTCCAATAGCCACTCTAAATAAATTAGAGGGCTATGTATGACCACAAAAAAAGAACTGAAATACAGTTCTACAGGTATGTTTAAAATGTTGATAAATACATGAAGTTAGTAAATCCCTAGTATTATCAAGCATTAAACCTAATATATTTTTATTGGGTATAACTTGTTCCACCATGTCCAGGATCTACTGTTATTATTTTACCAGAAAGAGGCTTTTTTGGTTTAACTCTCGCATCCACAAACTGTAAAGACATAAGTAAAACTATAAACATAATTAAAAAAAGTACTTTATATTTTCTTATCATTATAAACACCTAATAAATTATATGTAAAAAGAAATAATAAAATTTAATAGATACAAGATTATATATAAACAATTGTATTTTAAGATAAAATATGATATAATTTACAGGCACATAAAAGGGGAGATTATAATGAGTATAACTAGTATCAATACAGTTAACTTATATAGAATTCAAGGAAGTAATAGTAAAATTAGTAGAAAAAGAATTGTTTATAAACCAAAAACAGAAGAAATAAAAATTCTATTCCCAGAAAATAACATATATTTATCTACTAATAATGAACATCACTATTATTTTACAATGAAGCAAATATCTAAATTAATGAAAAATATTGCCAAAGAAAATGGTGATACTTATTGTCGTACTTTTAAAAAAAATATATTAACATTACCACAGAAAAACCATTATATAGAAGCCTTAATGGCTGCTAAAATGCAATCTGTAAAATTAGAAATTCCTCTTTTCTTATTTAACTATCTTTCTAAATTTGCTAGTTATAACTTAACTACTGGTAATGCTCTAAAAATACCTGAATTTTGTGATACTAACAAACTTGGTGGTGCTATCTCTTCTGTAAATGAATGGAATCGTTTAATAGAATTATTAGCTTTAAATATTAGTGTTAAAGATTTAGGAAGAAAAGAAATTATCGATATATTAAAAACAATACCGAATTATCATCAATACATATTTGGCTACGACAGCTTTGGCTTTAATTATCAAGAGCACGAAAATAGTCGTATTGACAATGATGATACTAAAGAAGAAATCAAAGAATTATTAAAAGCTATATATCAAAATAGTGAATGTAAAGAATTAAGAAATAATGCTAAACGCGATATTAACAACTTCATGCAAAATTACAAAAAGCTAGTAAAACGCCCATAATAATTAACACTCCTTGCATACCCTACAACTAGAGGTGTTATAATGTTAGATTCATTTACCAATTTATCTCCAGTTTCACAAGCCTTTATAGCTTGTCTTTTTACCTGGAGTATAACAGCATTAGGTGCAAGTATTGTTTTCTTTTTTAAGAAAGTAAATAAAACTCTAATGGATGCACTTTTAGGTTTTGCAGCCGGTGTTATGGTAGCAGCTAGTTTCTTTAGTCTAATCTCCCCCGCTCTTGAAATGGCAGAAGAATTAAACATGACAAGTTGGATAGTCATATCACTAGGTTTCTTATCAGGAGGTGTATTACTCTTTATTGGTGACAAAGTCTATGATTATTTAGACAAAAAAAGAAAAGACGAAAACAGTTCCAAAGTGAAAAGATGTTTTATGTTAATATCATCAATCACTCTTCATAATATACCAGAAGGTATGGCGGTAGGAGTTGCCTTTGGTTCCCTTGCCTACTCACTAACAGGTTCCACTCTTGCTAGTGCCCTAACCCTTGCTATTGGAATAGGATTACAAAACTTTCCTGAAGGTAGTGCTGTCTCACTTCCTTTAAGACGAGAAGGTTACACAAGAAGTAAAGCTTTCTTTTATGGACAACTATCAGGAATAGTAGAACCAATCGCTGCTGTAATAGGAGCCCTACTAGTCTTAAAAATACAATTAATACTGCCATTCTTATTATCATTTGCAGCGGGAGCGATGATCTATGTTGTTGTAGAAGAATTAATTCCTGAAAGTCAAACCAATAAGAAAAAAGACCTTATGGCCTTATTCACAATTCTAGGATTTATGGTAATGATGATACTAGATGTTGCCCTAAGTTAAGAGTCAAATGACTCTTTTTTTATTTACTCCAAATATAACTTCTGTCCAGCCTTTAACTCTATTGCATAAATATCATCACTTTTGCAAGTAAATATAAGTTTAGGTTTAACTACATCTGTATTATTATCAACACTAGTATCTGTATTAGGAGTATCACTATTATCTGAAAGATCAGAATCCGTAGGTTCTTCTACAATAGGAGTCTCTTCTTCTACTGGAGTATCAGGAACAACCACTTCAGCTTCAATTTTTTTAAAGGTATAACCATAACTATCTAAAACAGTAATACTATCATCGATCCATAAACACTCTGTAGGATTTTTTCCATTATTAATAGACCAATACCCAGCAGTATTCTTATGCCAGCCACTACCTGTAAATTTACCTTTTCCACATTCCATATGAACATGATTTCCACTAGCGTTACCTTTTGTACCTTCTTCATAAAATCTTTCTCCACGATTTATTACTTTGCCTACAAAAAGATTAGAAACATCATTATCATGAGCAAACATCATAGTCATATAATCAACTGTTCCATCAGGATAAATTACTGGTTCACTACTCTCAAGCCACACTTCATTAGCATCATTAGTATATATTTTTCTAATAACACCAGTAAAAGGCGCATTTATATAATCTATACCACTATCACTTCCCGCTTCATCTATAGCATAACTATCCTGATGAGTTCCCATCATGTACCCTTGAGTTATTCGCATATAAGGACTAGGATAAAGAGGTCTTTCCATTATTCATCACTACCTTTCATATCAGTACTAATAATATTAGCCTTCTTTACTGTAATATAGTCAGTATTAACTAAAGATGAATAATCTTTAAGTTTACCCTCTAAAGACTTATAAAGTGTATCAGCACCTATAAAGCTAAAGAAAGATACCCATAGACTATTAGGAAAACCTACACTCGTAAAAGTAATGCAAAAAAGTGTCCCTACTACAAAATTAACTACTAAATTATAAATAACCAAACAGCTAGAACAAGGAAAAAACTTCTTTGTTTTCTGGATAAAAGCACAAGTAACGACACTAAGAGCAATTGCTACAACTAACATTTGTTGTAATAATGTCAAATTTAACATACATTTCACCTCTAAGATAGTCTATGAAAAATAGAAATTAAAGAAACTTTGTTAGCCTAGCAATATTTTTATAAGTCCTAAAATTAATATATGTAATGGATAATATAAATAGAAAAACATTTTACAATCCTTACCTAACTTCTTATTATAAAAATAAATTAAAATTAAAGAAAATATTGAAAAATATTGCATACCTTCACCAAATATTAATGTTGATAAAGTAATTGATAAAACAAGTAACGGAAAGTTTTCTTTAAATAAATAGAAAAAACTAATAACAAAAATACCAAGCATTCCATAACTAAAGTTTAAAAACTCTCCTATTAATCCCATAATGATAATAATTAAAAGGTATGTTATAGGTAATATAATAACTAAATCAATTTTATCTTTAAAATATTTCTTAATTAACCCTTTACTTTTATCTAACAAAAATAAAGTTAAAAGTCCTAAAGAAAGCGTAAAGAAAATGTTATTTGCCCCTAAATAAATAAAACTATCAAAAAAGAAATAATCATAAATAACCTCTGAAATAACAGCAAGTATTAAAAGTCTTAAAAAGTACTTACTAAAGCTTTTAGTATGAACATAGCCTTCTGTTAATAAAAATGCAAAAATAGGAAAAGATACCCTTCCTACCGCTCTAAAAAAATTATAAAAAGCAGTCCCAAAAACAACACCAATATGATCTATTGTCATGGTAATAACTGCAATAAGTTTTAAATCAAAATTACTCAAACACTTTTTCATAAATAAAGTATAACAAAAAAATGCCTAAGGGGCAACGTACTTAACATACGCTTAGCATTTAACTACCTACCTCAGGTCTTGTATATATATAATAACACAAACAAACATCAAAATCTATACCAAAAGAAAAAGTACTGATTAAACAGTACTTTAGAAACAATAGATTAACGTTTACTAAATTGTGGAGCACGTCTAGCTTTCTTAAGACCTGGTTTCTTACGTTCTTTCTTACGTGCATCACGAGTAATATATCCTTCAGCTTTTAGAATCTTACGATAACTATTTTCAGAATCAGCTGGAGTAGATGCATCATATTGTAATAATGCCCTCGTAATACCTAATCTAACTGCACCAGTTTGACCAGAAAATCCGCCACCAGTTACATCTGCATCAACATCAAACATATCACGAGTATTAGTAACATCAAGTGGCCCTGTTAAATCCATAACTAAAGTTGGATATGGGAAATATTCATTAACATCACGTCCATTGATAGTAATCTTACCAGTTCCTGGAGTAAGTCTTACTCTAGCGACACTAGTCTTTCTTCTACCAGTTCCTGTATACACATTTTTCTTTTCTGCCATATTAAACCTCCCTATACATCCATCTCTTCAGGTTTTTGAGCCATATGTTTATGATCACTACCTGCATATACAAATAATTTCTTATACATTGCTCTACCTAAACGATTTTTTGGTAACATTCCTTTAACAGCTTTACGGGCCATTTCTTCTGGATATTTTTCAATCATTTCTTTTGCAGTTCTAGTTCTAAGTCCACCTGGATACTGAGAATGACTATAATATTTCTTATCTTCTAACTTATTACCAGTAAGTAAAACTTTAGAAGCATTAACAATAATTACATAGTCACCACAATCAATATGAGGTGTATAAGTAACTTTATGCTTACCACGTAAGATATGAGCAGCCTTACTAGCTACACGACCTAAAGGTTTTCCTTCAGCATCGATAACATACCATTTTCTCTCTACTGTTTCTTTCTTTTGCATATAACTTTTCATAACAATCTCCTTTACTAAACAACTTAAACCTTCCCACAGTCTAAGTTCTAGTGGGGATATAAAATGTACCGATTAAAATTATAACAGTACTTGCCTTTAAAGTCAATCATTTTAATTCAAAATATTTCTGATATAATTAATACAAAGAATTGGAGAGAGTTATATGTTTGCAGTACTAAAGAAAAATAAAAAAGTTATTTTGTTTTTTATATTTTGTTATATCATGATATTTTGTTTTAATTTCTTTAAAAATGTAGACTTAGATTTATTATGGAACTATGGTTTTAGTAAAAACATTAGTGATGGCCTAATTATGTATAAAGACTTTAATATGGTAATAACTCCTTTATATCCTCTTTTAACAGGATTAATTATGAAAATATTTGGTACTAATATGATTATCTTTTATATTATAAATACATTTTATGCCATGTTAACTTTATTTATAGTATACAAACTAAATAAGAAACTAATTTTTCCTTTCTTTATATATTTTATATTTAATACAGCACCTGGATACAATACTTTATCTGTTTTCTATGTATTTTTACTTATTTATCTAAAAAAAAATAATAAAAGTGATTACTTAATAGGTCTTATAATAAGTCTAGCTTTTCTAACAAAATCAAGTATAGGTGTCTTTCTTGCCCTACCAACTTTATACTATATAAAGAAACCTAAAAAAATTCTAAAAAGAATTATTCCTTTTCTTATAACTAATTTAATTATAATTATTTATTTATATTTTAATAATGCTTTATATGACTATATAAATTATGCTTTTCTAGGACTATTAGATTTTCAAGGAGATAATGGAAATTTTAATCCTATAACTATTATAGTAATTTTAATGATTATATATCTTATAAGGGAATATTTAAAAACAAAAGACAAAGAACTTTTATACATATTAGCATTTCAAATAATGGCTTATCCTTTATTTAATATAAGTCATACTCTCCTAGCATTTACACCTGTAGTTTACTATCTATTAAAAAAATATCCAAAAATAAATAATTTAATAATTAAAACCGCTCCTATCTTTATTTTAATACCTATTATCTCTTTAATTATTAATTATAATATCTGTAAGCCAACATACGATAATAACCTCTTTAAATATCGTTATTTACAAAAAGAATATAGAAATGATATTGACGCTTTAGAAAATTATTTTAATGGAGAATATGATAATGTTTACTTCTTTATGATGGAAGCATATTTATATAAACTAACACTAAATATACCAATTACTGAATATGACCTAACTTTAAAAGGCAACTTAGGATACAATGGTGAAGAAGAAATGATTAATAAAATAAAGAACTTAGATGATAGCAGTATTATTGTTACTTCAGCTATTTTCCAGGAAAGCAAATCAAGTATCATTAAAACCCAAGCTAGTAGAAAGATTTATGATTATATAACTAAAAATTTAAGTCTTATCGGTCAATTTCATAAGTTTAGAGTGTATATCAAATGATGAATAGACAAAACAAGAAAAATATAGTATAATCTATATCGGTTAGTTCTTCGGGTTAAAAGAAAGGAGAAATAATGAATAAAAAGTCAAGTGAAACGAAGATAATTGTTTTAGGTGGCTTAGGAGAAGTAGGAAAAAACATGTATTGTGTAATGCATGATGATGAAATAATTGTTATAGACGCGGGAGTATCATTTGCAGAAGGAGAACTTTTAGGTATAGATTACGTCCTTCCTGATTACTCATTTTTAAAAGACAATGAAGATAAAATTAAAGCTTTATTAATAACACATGGTCATGAAGATCATATTGGGGCTATCCCCTTCTTATTAAAAAGTGTTAACATTCCTGCTATCTATGCACCTAACCAAGCAAAAGAATTAATTAAATTAAAATTAGAAGACAGAAATATTAGATATGATAATTTATTTGTTTATGACGAAAATACAAAATTAAAATTTAAATATATGGAAGTAGAGTTTATTAGAACAACTCACTCAATTCCTGATTCTCATGGCATTTGTATAACTACTCCTAATGGTAGAATCGTAACAACAGGAGATTTTAAATTTGATTTAACTCCTATTGGACCAATGGCTGATCTTTATAAAATGGCCAAATTAGGTGATGAAGGTGTTGACTTATTAATAAGTGATAGTACTAATGCTCTAAATGAAGGAATGTCAATTAGTGAATCACGAGTTGATGATGCCTTAACTGATATTTTTGATAAATATAAATATAATCGTATTATAATCGCTACTTTCGCTTCCAATATTTATAGATTAAAGCATATATTTGAATCATGTTATCAACATAATAGAAAAATTTGTGTCTTTGGTCGCAGTATGGAAAATAATATTGATATATCTATTAAAGGTGGTTATATAGATCATAAAGAACTACTAGTAACACCTGAAGTAGCAAATACATTAAAGCCTGGAGAAGTAACAATACTTTGTACTGGTTCTCAAGGAGAACCTCTAGCAGCTCTATCAAGAATTGCTGATGGAACTCATAAACAAATTAAATTAAGACCTGATGATATTGTTATATTTTCATCAAGCGCTATTCCTGGTAATGCCCTAAGCATTCATAAAACTATTAATAAATTATACTTAAAAGGAGTTAAAGTATTTACTAACATGACTGTAAATAATCTCCACACATCAGGACATGCTAATCAGGAAGAATTAAAATTAATGATTAGATTATTAAAGCCAAAATATTTAATGCCATTCCATGGAGATTATAGAATGTTGAAAGAACATGCTAATCTAGGAATAGATTGTGGCTTACCTAAAGAAAATACTTTCATATTGAAAAATGGTGATAGTCTAATTCTAAAAGATCATAAAATAACAAAAGGAGAAAGTTATCCTAATAATGACATTTATGTAGATGGATCTAGAATTGGTGAAGTTGGTAGTGCTGTTATTCGTGATAGAAAGATAATGTCAAGTGATGGTATTTTAGTTGTAATTGCCAATATTGATTCTAAAGAAAGAGTATTATTAACAAAACCAAACATTACAACCAGAGGATTTGTTTTAGTAAATGAAAATGAAGAACTACTTAAAAAGATTGAAAGAGAAGCGACTAATGTTATTAATGAAAAATTAAAAGATAAAAAGTCATCTTTCACAGATATAAAAAATCAACTAAGTCTAGATTTAATACCATTTATTTTAAATCTAACTGGCAGAAGGCCATTAATATTACCAATAATTTTAGATATTAAAAAATAATGTTTATTAATTTAAATAATAATCTAAGTATTAAAAGACTAGATATAAATGATAATAAAGATATTTGGCTAATTAATACTTTAGATCAAGATGAAAAAGTAGCAGGTAAAAATGGCTTTCTATATTCTATAAAAGAAAAAATACAAAAAGATTATCAACTAAATAGAAATAGTTTATATGGTAATCATTATGCAGTTTATCTTAAAAAAGAAGAACCTATTGGCTATTTAAAAATAACTGAAATATGTGAAGCAGATCAAAGCGTTTACTTAGATTATGCCCTAATCAAAGAAAAACGAGGACATGGCTATATGGTAACTACTCTAATAGGAATCAGTAATCTTATATTTGAAGATAAAGAAAATAATGTCGAAGAAATAATCCTAAAAATTGATTCTTTAAATAAGGAAAGCCAAAGAACTGCTGACTTAGCTGGTTTCAAAAAAGGTAGAAGAAAATTTGGTAGATACACTTATACCCTTACTAAAAGTTTGCATACGAAAAGAGTTCAAAATTAATTGAACTCTTTTTATTTAGCTTCTTCAACTGCCCTAGTCTCTCTAACTACAGTAATTTTAATTGTACCAGGATAATTTAAAGTAGACTCTATTTTTTCTTTTATATCACGAGCAACTCTATGTGCTTCTAAATCATCTATCTCATCAGGTTCTACTATAACTCTTAACTCTCTTCCAGCTTGCATTGCATAAGCTTTAGAAACACCATCTATATCATTAGCAACACTTTCAAGTTGGGTTAATCTTTTAACATAGTTTTCTAATGAGTCATTTCTTGCTCCTGGACGTGATGCAGATAAAGCATCTGCTACTGCAACCAAAGTAGATATTACAGAAGTTGACTCTGTATCACCATGATGAGATGCTATAGTATTAATTACTACATCATTTTCTCCATACTTTTTAGCAAGTTCTACACCAATAGTAACATGACTTCCTTCAAGTTCATGATCAACTGCTTTACCTATATCATGCAATACCCCTGCCCTCTTAGCAAGGGCAACATCTTCACCAATTTCACCTGCAAGTAAACCAGAAAGATGAGCAACTTCTAAAGAATGTTGTAAAGCATTTTGCCCATAACTAGTTCTAAAATGAAGTCTACCAATAATCTCTATCAATTCTGGAGCCATCTTCGTAATACCAAGTTCAAATAAAGCATTATTACCATATTCTATAATTTTCTCTTTAGTTTCTTTACATACTTTATCATAAACTTCTTCTATTCTTGTAGGATGAATTCTTCCATCTTTAATTAAAGTTTCTAATGTTAACCTAGCCATCTCTCTCCTTAAAGGATCAAAACTAGATAAAACAACAGCTTCTGGAGTATCATCAATAATAAGATCTACTCCCGTAATAGCTTCAATAGTTCTAATATTTCTACCTTCTCTACCTATTAATCTACCCTTCATATCATCATTAGGTAAACTAACAACTGTAACAGTCTGATCACTAGCAATATCTGCTGCATATTTCTGCATAGAACTAACAATCATTTCCTGTGCTTTCTTATCAACAGTCATCTTCGCTTCATTTTCTTGTTCACTAATATAAATAGCAATCTCCCTGCTCATAGATTCTTTAACATTTTTCATAATTAAATCATGAGCTTTCTCTTTACTATAGCCTGAAATTTCTTCAAGCAAATTAATTTGTTCTTTCTTTATTTCCTCCACTTTTGCTTCTTTTTCTTGAATTTCTTTTTGTCTTTGAATTATCTTTTCTTCTCTCTCATCTAAAGTAGCTTCTCTTTTTTGACACAATTCATCACGTTTATCTAAACTACTTTCTCTTTGTAATAGTTTATTTTCACTATCTTTAAGTTCTGATTTTTTCTCTTTAATATCTTTATCTGCTTCAAGTTTTAACTGATAACTTTTCTCTTTAGCTTCCATAACAGCATCACGTTTTATCTTATCAGCATTTTTCTCTGCATCAGCTAACATTTTATCTATCTTTTTAGAAGTTGTCCCTTCTCTTAAATAGGCAACTAAAAAAGTTAATCCAAAACCACAAAAAAGTCCAAAAATTATAAGTAAAATGGAGAGTAACATTTCATCCATATTATACCTCCATTAGATATATACTTTAAATAAAAATCTAAACTATAATCTAACTCTATTGTAATTTTTTATTTGTTTCTTGTCAAGGTAAGAAACAACAATCGCATCTATGGGTAACGCAAGTATCTTATCTATAATCATCTTTTTCTATAAAATCTAATTAACAGATTGGGTGATTTAGATGATAAAAGTAAATATAGTAGAATTACTAAGGAAAAACAACCGAAGTAAATATTGGTTATGTCAAAGAATGAATATAACTTCAAGAAACTTAAATAGAATTATAAGAGGAGAAACAACTTCTATTTCTTTTAAATATATTGAAGAAATATGCACACTATTAAATTGTACACCAGGTGATCTATTAACTTTAACTACTAACGAAGAAGAAAAAGTAACACTTTAAAAAGAAGTCATATCATGACTTCTTTATTCATTATTTTTATCTAAATTAATTCCATAAAACTCTCTTACTTTCGTTTCTATTTCTTCTCTAAGTTCAGGTTTATCTTTAAGTAATAATTTAACATTCTCTTTACCTTGACCAAGTTTCTCACCATTATAGGAATACCAAGCACCTGTCTTTTCTATAATCCCTGATTCACTACCTAAGTCAATAATTTCACCTTCACGAGAAATACCTTCACCATACATAATATCAACAACAGCAGTTTTAAAAGGTGGAGCAACTTTATTTTTTACAACCTTAACAGTTGTCTTATTACCCATAACTTTATCTCCTACTTTTAACTGTTCATTACGTCTAATATCAAGTCTAATTGTAGAATAAAATTTTAAAGCTCTACCACCTGGAGTAGTTTCAGGATTACCGAACATAACTCCAACTTTTTCTCTTAACTGGTTAATAAAAATAGCAATTGTATTAGTCTTATTAATAGTACCAGATAACTTACGTAAAGCCTGTGACATAAGTCTAGCTTGTAACCCAACATGAGAGTCTCCCATCTCACCATCAATCTCTGCTTGTGGAACAAGTGCTGCCACAGAATCAATTACAATAATATTAACTGCTTCACTTCTAACCAAAGCTTCACATATTTCAAGAGCCTGCTCACCAGTATCAGGTTGTGATAAGATTAACTCATTAGTATTAACACCTAATCTTTTAGCATAAACAGGATCAAGAGCATGTTCAGCATCTATAAAAGCAGCTCGTCCCCCAGTCTTCTGAACTTCTGCAATCGCTTGCAAAGCAAAAGTAGTTTTACCACTAGATTCAGGTCCATAAATTTCAATAATTCTTCCTTTTGGATAACCACCAATTCCAAGAGCAATATCAAGACTTAAACAACCACTAGAAACTACATCCATTTTCATATGAGGATTATCTCCTAATCTCATAACAGCGCCTTTACCAAATTGTTTTTCTATATCAGCTAATACTGCCTCTAAATTTTTATCTTTATTAACCTTATTAGTTACTTTACTCATAACTTCCTCCTTGCATTAATTAATCACAATACCATTTTATAAAGTTAAATTTAAAATGTCAAGCTTTTTTCGAACAAAAGTTTGCGATAATCCGGTAATCAAAATAAAAGTGCTTTCAATTTTCTAAATTGCTCTAAGGAAAATTAAAGATTGCTAAAAAAAAGAACCAAAATTAATCTTCTTTTGGTCCTAAAATAAGCTTCTTATTAAGATTAAAATACTCTATCATTGAAACAATAGACATAATTGTTGCAAAGTAAACTAAAAAGTCTGCAACTCTAATATTCCAAAGTTCAAATGGTAAATTATAAAAGAATACCAAAACTAGCCCTACCATCATTGAAGCTGTCTTAATCTTTCCAGACTTAATCGCTGCAACTACTTTACCTTTACTAGAAGCTTGCATTTTAATAGCATCAACAATAGTATCTCTAAATATAATAATTACTGGTATTGCTACAGGAATAAAACCCTTATAAGCTAAAATAATTAAAGCACTATTAACTAATACTTTATCAGCTATAGCATCTAACATTTTACCTAAATCTGTAACTTGATTATTCTTTCTCGCTAAATGTCCATCTAAAAAATCAGTTAAACTTGCAATTATAAAGATAACTCCAGCAATTATATATTCTGTTTTTATATAAATACCACTAACTTCTATCTGTGGAAAACTAAATCCTACAAGATAAAATGGAAAAATCAAAATTATAATCATTATAATAGTTAAAATAATTCTTAAAAAAGTTAATTTAGTGGGCGTATTCATAATAAACTTCTGATCCTTTCAATTCACTAGTAACAGCAGGTTCTCTATTTACTGTCTTAATAACTACTATTGATATAATAATAGCAAGTAAAAAAATGATTCCTGCTAATACAAATGGTAATTTTTTTATTTTTCTTTTATATTCTTTTGTATAAGGGGACTGAATCTTTTTAGTTTTTTCTTGCTTTTCCTCTTCTTCTTTTTTCTTCTTCGCATTCATAATATCATCAAGAGAAATTTTCGAAGTATGTTCAAACAAAAAATCATTAAATTCATCCTGTATTTTAAGAGAAGGAAGTCCTAAATACTTAGCATATTCTTTAACTAACTCTCTCATATAATATACATCTTTAAAAGCTCTTACATTAGCACTTTCTATATTTTCAAGATAAGAAACATCAACATTTAAATCAGCAGCAGCCTCTTCTAAACTAACACCATTACTTCGTCTTGTATCTTGAAGATAAAACCCTAGTTCTTTCATTTGTGTCACTATCTCTCCATTCATTATAATTAATATTTAATAAGCCATGTTCTGTCCCTATTTCTAGGTGGCAAGTATTTATCTACTATCACTAGTCCTTAAAAAGATTCATTTCTCTTTTTAAAGCTCCCCTACCATAATTTGGGTTTCTCACTCGTGGGGTTTACCGCGTTTCACTTTCTAGTTTCCTAAAAAATCGTCACTGTGGCACTTTATAAGCCTTTACCATAGAAAATCCTTAGGTAAAGACTAAGCCGTTAGTATAGTAAGACCATACTACCTTAAGTTATTTTTTCCTTAAGCACGAACACTACAATCATCGCAGATTGTGTGAGCATGGACTTTCCTCTAGGTTATTTTACCCAGCACTTGCCTAAAATATTAATCTTCTTTTCCGTAAACTTCTTTTTCAAGTTGACTAAGGCGTCTTAAAATATCAAGATTACTAACTTCGGCTGTATCAGTGTTCTTTCTAACAATTTCTACATCCATCTTTGCATTTCTTAAATCTTGTTTCAATGACATAATCTCACGTAAAAGTTCAGCTTTCTCTTTTTCTAAGCTATCAATAATTGTAAAAAATTGTTCATAATCACCAATAATAACATCAAGAAATTGATCAACTTCTTTAAGACGATATCCTCTTGTATCAATCTTAAAATCTTTTTCTAATATTTCTTGTGGTGTTAATGTAATTTTATTCTGATACATCTAAATCACCAATCCCTTTACACTCTTATTTTAGAAAATATCTCATGTTTTGTCAATCTTTTCTAAAATAACTTCTACTTCTGTTAACCTTAAAGCTTCTTTTACTTTACACCTAATATTTGAAAGTAATAAAATCACATCATTATTATTCATAAATATCACCACTAAAAGCATAATAACTTTTCTTAAAAGCATCAACAAATTCGACAAAAGAAGAATTTCTTTGACAATATAATTAATCGTAGTATAATAATAAGCAAATTTTGGGAGGAATAATTATGAATTTAATTGAAAGATTAAATATTTTTTTAAAGAGTGAAGAATTTAAAAATATTCTTAGTATAAAAGGCTATATAATTGTAATAGAAAAAGGATGGTATAGATTATTAAATATTGAAACAAATAAAGAAGAAAAGTTAACGATTACAACAGATCCAAATAATAAAAATCGTATTAGATTTAAAGGAGAAACTTTTGCTTTCACCCTTAACACTAATAATAAAGGAGACTTTTATTTAGACCACTTACTAATTGGCGATGTAAAAAAAGAAGAATTTGATTTTATAATGCGTCATAATATTGATAAAGATAATAATGATAATTTCAGAATAAAAATATTAGATAATAAATCAATAAGACATATTTATGAAATCAGCAATAAATCAATATATATAGAAAGAATTACCACTTTATCTAGAGAATATGAATATAATAATGAAAATAAACTAACTGAAAAAAATCCTGATAAAAAGCCAAATACTATTACACAAAAATATAAATTTTCTAGAAAAGGAGATAAAATCAACTTAACTTCTAATGACAGTAAATATACCGAAGAATGTATAAAAGAATTCCATACTTTAGAAATGACTTATATGACAATAACTAGTTATATTGGAAAAAGAATACCATTTCTAAGCTTATGTATTAACGAAGCATCTTACTGCAATGTAACACCATATGAAATAAAAAGAAAAATCGCAACAATAAATAATGGAAATGCTAGCTCGTTTGATCAAACACTTGCAACTACTAATGATGAAATTGAACCAGTAGAACCAACAAAAAAATACACACTAAGTAGATATGGAAAAAATAACTTTCATTTAATTGAAGATAAATCTAAAAAACAATAATATTACATTTTAGAAATAACTATAGATATTTCTAGTCATTTATAGTATAATTACTAATAGGTGATAAAGATGAATTATCCTACTGGGATAAAAAAAAGTCATAATCAAATCATCAACTACTCACATCGAGGAATGACTTTAGAAGATGATATTAATGAAACAAACAGTTATTATAGAGATAAAGATCTTGCATATATATATAAAAAGCCTACACCTATAAAAGTTACAAAAGTTGATTTTAGAAAAGATAGAACCTCTACTATTAAAGAAGCATTCTATATGGAACCATCAACAACTGACTATAACGGTATATATAAAGGCTATTACATTGACTTTGAAGCGAAAGAAACAAAAAATAAAACTTCATTCCCATTAGCAAATATTCATAAACACCAGTTAAAGCATTTAGAAAATATTACAAAACACGGGGGAATCGGCTTTATAATTGTACGCTTTAGTGTACTTAATAAAACATATTTGTTAAAAGCAGAGGACCTTTTTTCTTTTACCAAAGATAATGATAGAAAATCAATTCCTCTAACTTTTTTTGAAAGTAAAGGTTATCTCATAAAAGAAAAATATCGTCCTAGACTTGACTACTTAAACGTAGTAGATGATTTTTTGGAGGTAAAAAATGGCTAAAACAAGAACTAATAAAAATAGAAGAGCTAAAAATACAAACAAAACAAGAAGTCCTAAAACAAAACAAGAAAAGAAACTATTCTTAATATTTGCGGTTATGTTTATCATTTTAATGATTGTAGGATATTTTATTCTAGGATTATTATTTACAGCTTTAATGGGAATAGGAATACTAATTATTGTAGGTATTGCTAAACTAGTAAATAGTGTCAAAAACAAACCTAAACAGAAAAAAATAGTTAATACAGTTTTAATTATTGTCCTATCAATAGGTATCTTAGTAATGCTAGCAGGTATTGTCTTTATGATATATATTGCAATATCAGCAAACCCTAAATTTGATGCTGAAAAACTTGATAGTAATGAACCAACTATTCTATATGATATAAATGGTGAAGAATTTGCAAGACTTGGTAGTGAGATGCGTGATAAAGTAACTTATGATCAATTACCTGAAGTTTTAGTAGATGCTATCGTTGCTACAGAAGACTCTAGATTTTTCCAACACAATGGATTTGATGCTCCAAGATTTTTAAGAGCATCAGTTGGCCAAATCTTTGGTAATTCTGATGCTGGTGGTGCTTCTACCCTATCAATGCAGGTTGTAAAAAATAGTCTTACATCTAGTATTGCTACAGGAATTGATGGAGTTATTAGAAAATTCCAAGACATTTATTTATCAATATTTAAACTAGAAAAAAATTATACTAAAGAACAAATAATTGAATTTTATGTTAATAACCATAACTTAGGTGGTAACGTTTATGGAGTTGCTCAAGCAGCAAGAGTCTACTTTAATAAAGATATAGAAGATCTAAACTTAGCCGAAGCTAGTATTATTGCAGGAATGTTCCAAGCCCCTAATGCTTATCGACCAACAGAAGAAGAAAACTTAGAAGCTGTAACAAAAAGACGTGATACTGTTCTTTACTTAATGGAACGTCATGGTTATATTACTGAAGAAGAAAGAGACATGGCAAGTTCTATTAGTATTGAAAGTTTAGTTAACTATAATGCTGCAGCAGATACAAGTGGCAATAGTGAATATCAAGGATATATCGATACTGTCGTTTCTGAAGTTGAAGAAATCCTAACAGAAAAGCTTGGCGATAATGAAGAAGTTAATCCATATACTACTTCTATGCAAATATATACAAATCTAGATAGAGATAAACAAGATGGTGTTAATAAAGTAATGAATGGTGAAAGTTATACTTGGGTTAATGATGTAATTCAAAGCGGTGTTGCTGTTATTGACAGTGAAACAGGACAAATATTAGCTGTTGGCGCGGGACGAAACAAAGAAGGTGTTAGTACATTTAACTATGCTACTGACATGGTAAGACAGCCAGGATCAACTGCTAAACCATTATTTGATTATGGACCATTAATAGAATATAACAATGCTTCTACTTTTGGATATAATGATGGTAATGATAATTATACAATGTTTGTAGATGAACCATACTCATATAGTAATGGCCAAGAAATAAATAACTGGGATGGTAGTTTCATGGGATATATGACTACAAGAAGAGCTTTATCTCTATCTAGAAACATACCAGCTTTGAAGGCTTTCCAACAAGTAGATAATTCAAATATTATTCAATTTGTTCAAAACCTAGGAATTGAACCAGAAATAGAAAATGGAAAAATTCATGAAGCCCACGCCTTAGGAGCATTTGATGGAGTTAATCCAATGCAAATGGCTGGTGCCTATGCTGCTTTCTCTAATGGCGGATATTATAATGAACCATATTCTGTTAGTAAAATTGTTCTAAATACAACAGGAGAAGAATATGAACATGAAAGTAACAGTGTTAAAGCCATGGAAGACTCTACTGCGTATATGATTACAAGTATGCTAGATGACACAAGTATAACCGGTGGTGGTGCAATGGAAAACGTTGCTATGAAAACTGGTACTACTAACTTTGATGAAAACTATCGTGAACAATTAGGTATGGCTGATGATGCTATTAGAGATTCATGGGTTGTAGGATATACTACAAAAACAGTAATTGCGATGTGGTATGGGTATAAAGATACAACACCTGAATCAGTCGCTGAAGGATATTACTGTCATAACCTATCTGGAACAGTCCAACGTGATAGACTATTTACTGCTCTAGCTAATGAAGTGTTTGAAGATGATAAAAAAGAATTTACAATGCCTGATAGCGTTGTTAGAGTACCTTTAGTTTCTGGTGGTTCAACTGCTAGAGTAGCAGGTACAGGATATACCGGAAGCATTCTTTACGAATATTTTAAGAAAGATCATGAACCAAAAGGCAATGCCCAAACTAGCAATCTTGCAACACCTACTGGCCTAACTGCTAGCTACTCTAACGGAAATGTACGTCTAACTTGGAATGCTGTTAATCCAGGTACTACAGATTCTGCATATGGTGATTTTGGATATAATGTATACTTTAATAACACGCTTCTAGGATTTACAACTAATACAAGTTATACTATTAATAATCCTAGTAATCCATACGGGACTTATAAAGTCGTTGCCACATTCCAAAAATATGACGGATTAAATAGTGATGCCGCAACGTACACTCTGGAAAAACAAAGTGCTGACTTAAGAATTACAGCAAGCGCAATTAATGTAGAAACCTTTAACATTAGTGATATAACAAATTATGTTACTGTTTATAATGGATCAACCGATGTCACTAGCCAAACAAGTGGTTGGACCTTATCTAGTATCTCAGGACCAACTACTAGCACATCCGTCTCCGTTTTAAACACTCCAGGAACATACACCTTGCGATACCGTTTTACTTATGATGGAGAAACTAAAGAAACTGGAAATATAACTGTTACCGTTACTGGTAGTAGTGGTAGTAGTGGTAGTAGTGGATCAGGTGGCGAAGAGGAAACTAATCCTAGTCCATAAAAAAGAAGCTAATTCACTAGCTTCTTTTTTTGTATTTACAAATACTATTTAACTTACATTCATCACAATTAGGAGATATAGCTTTACAATGATACCTTCCAAATAAAACTAATTGTAAATGCCTTTTAGCCCAAACATCACGTTTAAATGCTCTTTTTAACTTTTCTTCTACTTCTCTTACATTATCTTTATCTTTAGCAAGTCCTAACCTTTTAGAAACCCTTTCTACATGAGTATCTACAGCAATAGCAGGTATATTATAAAACTCTCCTAAAAATACGTTGACAGTCTTTCTACCTACTCCAGGCATCGCTTCTAAATCTTTTCTTCTAATAGGTACCTTATTATCATAATCTGAAAATAAAATTCTTGCAATTTCTTTAACATAAGACGCTTTCTTTCTAAAAGATCCTAAAGGTCGTAATATACTTTCAATATCATAAATATCAGCATTCATTAATTTCTCTAAAGTATCATATTTCGAAAAAAGAAAAGGCGTAACACTATTAACTCTTTTATCAGTAGTTTGGGCACTAAGTACAATAGCAATTAAGAGTTCATAATCTTTACTATAATTAAGCTCACACTTAGGATCAGGAAATAACTCATCTAAATAATCTTCTATCATTACTACTCTATTCATCGTCATCATCAAACCAATCATAATCAAAGACCTCTACTGGCTCTTTAACTTCTTTATTTTTACTATTTAAAAAATGCTTAACATCATCACTAGTTTTTATCCCCAATTTACTCCATTCATATAAAATTTTATCAATATATCTAATACTAGAAACACCATTTAATACTGCTTCCTTAACCGCCTCTATAATAACTCCATTATCAAAAGTAGTAGCCCAAGCTTTAATAAACTCTAATTCACTAGGATTAAGGGTTCTTCCAAACTCTTTTTCAATCATCGAAAAAATACTATCATCAATAGTCACTTCATTATCTTTAATAACTTCTTCACTAATAATAGAAGCCATCTTTTCATAAAACAAAGATATATCTACTTTTTCTTCTAAAGTACCTTTATCATTCTTAAAAGTATCAATGATAAGTAATTTTTTATCAGTAAGAGAAGAAATAAAACCTAAAATATCTTTAATACTAATACCTAACTCTTCTTCCATACTTTTAGGATCAAAAACAAAAGTATTACCTTTATCTTTTAAATACATTAAAAATATAAACTCTTCTAAAGTAATATTTAATATTTTGTATTCTTTAAAAAACAAAAGAGGTACAGTTATACTCTTATTTTCTAATAACTTAACTAGCTGCTTCTGCTTCATTACTATCCTCCTCACTAAGATTAATATTAGTATATAACATTCTAGCAAACCCTAGCAACTTACTTTTATCATTAACAACTTCTAAATTTAAAATAGCTTTCTCAATTTTTTTCCATAATTCACTTATTATAGGGCCATCATCTATTTGTAAATAATCTAACAAATCATAAGTATCAATTAAAATATCACTACGCTTATGAATAGGCATCTCATTATAAACATCCATTATCTGCTTCTTATCTATTCCTAACAACTCCCCTGCAACAGTACAAGGATATAAGTCATAATAATAAAGCGTTTCAAAAGAAAGAGGATTATTTTTTATAGAACATCTTATATCTTTCATTAACTTTAATTCATTTCTTGTAAAAGGATATACATCATCAACCTCTAAAACAGTCCATACTCCAATTACTTGACTACATGGTCTTACTTTATTTATATTAGTTAAATTCAAAACATCTATTAAACCTAGTTCCTTAATTAAGGAAAGCCCCTTTTCTATATTAGGACTACTAAAAACTTTATCTAACTCTTCTTTCTTTCTATTAATAGATAAATTCTTAAGTAAATATTTAGATTGCTTTATCGCTTCTTTTACTTCTAATGAAAGATCAAAATCTAAAGTTGTTGCAAATCTAATTGCCCTTAATATTCTAAGAGAATCTATTTTAAAAGAATCTAAAGGTGAAATAACTGTCTTTATTATTTTATTATCTATATCACTTTTAGCATTCAATAAATCAATTATTTTACCCGATTTATCCATACATATAGTATTAACAGTAAAATCTCTTCGCTTTAAATCAACTTTCAAATCATCAACATAACTAACTACATCAGGATGTCTATTATCTAAATAACTTCCTTCACTTCTATAAGTAGTAATCTCAAATCTAATGCCATTTAAATATACAGTAACAGATCCATACAAAGCATTATCAAAATTAGCATTAGGAAATATTTTAATTAAATCTTTAGGCCTAGCATTAGTAGTAATATCAACATCATTAGATTTTTTGCCCATCAAATAATCACGAACAAAACCTCCTACAATATAAGCTTCATAAAAGTTATCTTCAATTAATTTTAAAATATTTAAAGCTGTATTTAGCATTATTTATATCACCATATATATTTTATCATTTAATTAATTTTTTTAAAAGTAATCGCTACAACTCCCCACTCTTTTTGTTCATCTAATGTATAAAATCTGTCCATTTCTTTTAACCACTGATCTTTAGTATAATCAGCTTTATAAATTCTTTCCATCTCATAATTACATACCAATGATTCAAAAGTATCATAATAATCTAAAGCAATAACTTTCGCTCTAATCTCTTCATCTTCATTAGGCCTTTTAAGAAAGATTAAAGTATCACCAACTTTTAACCTTCTTCTTTTGGCATCATTTACTCTAACTTCAATATCCTTTTTTCCTTCTTTAACTATTTTAAATACATCATCATCTAAATGTACTATCATTTCCACAATAACATCCCCCACAATCCTAAAGATATAATATTAATAAGGTAAAACTTTAATTTTAAGGTTTTGTGTCTAAATAAAAGCATTCCAAATAAGGAACCTAAGGCACCACCTAATATACTAAATAAATATAGAAGTTTTTCACTAATCCTATAGTAATGTTTAACAGCTAGAAACTTATCTATTCCATAGAAAACAAAAGTAATAACATTAATAATAATTAAATAATTTAACATAAAGAAAAAAAGCCATCTCTGGCTTAATTCTTAATTTTAGTTTACTGCGTCTTTAAGAGCAGATCCTGCTTTAAATGAAACAGCATTTCTAGCTTCAATTTTAACAGTTTCACCAGTTCTAGGATTACGTCCTTCACGTGCAGCTCTTTTAGAAATACCAAATGTACCAAATCCAACTAATGTAATTTTATCTCCATTAGCTAAGGCTTCAGTAATAGCTTCAAAAGTTGCATCAATAGCACGAGTTGCATCAGCTTTAGTTAAACCAGCTTTTTCTGCAACAGCTTCAACTAATTCTACTTTTTTCATTTA
>CALVQK010000017.1 GCA_944358305.1 uncultured Bacilli bacterium
TATGGAAATTTTTAAAATTTATCAAACCAAAAGCGATATGTTCAAATTGAACATACCACTTTGTCAACAGTCTGAAAAATAAAGACTGAGTAATCAGTCTTTATTTTTAATTTTCTTCTATTTCTATAGCCCCAGTAGGACAAGATTCTGCAGCATCTCTAACTTCATCTTGAAGTTCTTCTTTGACACTAACAAATTCATCTTTTTCCTTATTTTCTTCTTCTACTTTAACTTCACTTAATCCATCATCATTAAGTTCAAATACTTCATCACATATTTGGGCGCAAGCACCACAACCAATACAAGCATCTTTATTAACTTTTACTTTCATTTTTATCCCTCCGTCTACATTATATCTTATTTTTCTCTTTTTGCCTACTTTAATTTTTTTTAATACTATGATATTATTAAAGTAATAGTAAAGTAGGTGATAAGATGGGACGAATGGAACGGTATGATAATTCTAATAGAAATACTACTAGAAGTAGGACAGAAAAAAATAAAGATCTCTATAACGACTTAGGAAAGTTAGAAAAGTATACCACTTTAACTGATGTATCTAAAATAGAAGCAGTTGAGTTAAATGCCGCCAAGAAAAATTATCGTACAAGAGAAGGTTATCACCAGATTAAAGATTATGATTTAAATATAGAAAAACCACTCGTTAGAAAAGAGTTAGATGAGTTTAACTATCTTTATAATACAGATGAACATAAGACTTATGATATTAATAGAGTCTTAGAAGAAGCGAAAGAATTAAGGGAAAAAGATAGTTTAGAAAAGAAAAGAAAACTTCACAATGAAAAATATAATATTTTGGAAAGTAGTGAAGAAGATTTAGAAAAATTTAAAGAAGAAACAAAACTTCGTCATAAACCAATTGAAAATGAAGAAGAATTAGAAGAGTTAATAAATACTATTACCTCTAAAGAATTAAGAGAACAAATAGATAAAGCTGAAGATAATACAAGTAGTCTTTTAAGTGATTTAATGGCTACTAATGTTAATGAAGAAGTGTTAAAACCAATTGCAACTAAAATAGAAGATGATACTAAAGAAGAATCTACTAATAAATTAGATAAAGTTAAAGAAAAGACCATGTCTTTATCCGATGAGATTGATAAATCCTTCTATACTAAGAGCCTTGACTTAAGTGAAGAAGACTTCGAAACTGATGAAGAAGAAGAAATTAAACCATCAAAACTAATAGGTTTTCTTAAATTTATATTTTCTTTAATTTTAATATTAGCAGTAGGCTTTGGGGTTTATTATGTAATTACAAACTTTTAAAAATGATTTAGATAATTCTATATCATTTTTTCTTATATTTACTTTAATTCTTATAAATTTTATGTTAAACTTTAAATATAGTTTGGGGGTGCTACCAGTATGAATTTGAACTTTGTCTTAAATGACTATGTTTTAATTTGGAATTTACTTTTTAGAGCATCTATTTCTTCTAATATTCAAACTTTTAAACAGAAATTGTGGAAAAACTATCGTCATAGTTATAATGATTTATATAAAGAAGAAGAACATATTTTAAAAGATCCTAAAAACTATATCCCAGATGATGATGCTATTTTCGATATGGTAAGAAACAGTGAAATGTATCAAGAAATAAGAAATGAAACTGAAAAATATAGATTAGAACTGTTACATACCTGGGATACTTTAAAAAAAGATTTAAGTAAAGAATTAAAAAATATAATTAGATTTGATATTAAACTATATCATGTCTTAGTTGTGGATAAAAAATTAGATGTAATAGGAATGAGTATTCCTAAAAGTAAAAGAGTAAATACCATCACTTGGGGTAATAGAGTTGATAGCAATGATTATACTCTTGCCATCTTAAATATTATTGAACATATTTTAAGAAAAGAACTTGCTAATTATCAAGTTGAATATAAAGATATAGTAGATGCTATTATTGAACTAGCTATTGATAATGAATTAACATCAAGAGTACTTAAGAAAAGTGTTTATTTAAGAGGAGATAACTCTCTTAAATATTTAAAGAGACAGCTATATCCTTATTTTCTAATGTATTTAGGCTATTCTAAAGAAGAGATATTAAATAGGATGATGGAAGATAAGATTATCTTTGAACTTGATAAATATACTTATGAAAGAGGTCTTGCAACAGTTGATCTAAAAACTTTTATTGATTTTTGTATTAAGAATCAAAAACACATTTTAAAAATAAGTGAACTAGAAATAATTTAAATTAAATGGAGGAAATGCAGTATGACAGATAAATTAAATTTATTTTTAAAAAAAATTAATCTCCAAGATAATTATTTAGATTTTTTCAAAAATGCTACTTTAGATAAGATAATCATCAATAAAAATAATAAAAGTTTTTTAGTAAAAATGACAATTGATAAATATTTACCTAAAGATATATTATCTAATCTCTTAGAAAATAAAAGTTTATTATCTGCCGATTTAACTTATAACTTTACAGTTAGGAATCCTGATAATAGTATTCTTTTAGACTATTATCCTTTCTTTTTAAATATCCTAAAATCTAAAGATAAAATAAAACTAATAGATATATATCAGGATGCTCTCGTTTTTGAAGATGACACGTTAAGATTAATCGCTTATAACAAAAAAGAAGAAGGTAGATTAAAAGAAATTACTAATGATATAAATAATTTTTATCATAATATAGGTTTTAATGATTATATACCAGTCATTTTAAGAGAAGATAATAGATTAGAAGAAGAAATAAGTAATGAACTAACTAATGTTGTTATTCCCGAACCAATAAAAAAAGATGTTATTAAAGAAGAGCCTAAACATTATATTAATAATGGCACCCCTAGAAGAAGAAAAAGTACTGATGAAGGCTGTATTTTAGGAAAAACTATTGATACTGATCCTATTAAGATGAGCTTATTACTAGGAGAAGATAATGATGTTACTGTTGAAGGTTATATCTTTGGAACGGAATATTTTGAATCAAATAAAAGTAATTTTAAAATAATAACTTTAAAAATAACTGATGAAACTGATAGTATTGCCTGTAAAGTCTTTTGTAATGAAGATGAAGAATATGCTAGACTTTGTAAAACCTTAAAAGTAGGTACTTGGCTTAAGATTAGAGGTTATACTAAAAATGATAATTTTTCTAAAGATGAATTAGTGCTTAATGCTAGGGATATTATGCCAGTAGAACATGAGGATGAAGAAATTACTGATGATGCCGAAGAGAAAAGAATAGAATTGCATGCCCATACTATGATGAGCGGGATGGATGGCGTAGTAGATGAAGTAAAACTTGTAAAGCAAGCGATGAAGTGGGGACATAAAGCTATCGCTATAACTGATCATAATGGAGTTCAAGCCTTTCCTCATGTCTATAACTTAGTAAGAGATTATAATAAGGGAAAAGAAGAAAAAGATCAGTTTAAAGCTATTTATGGAACCGAACTTGTAATGGTAGATGATAATGTAGATATTGTTATTAGACCTAATAAAGGAAAACTATTAGATCAAACTTATGTTGTTTTCGACTTTGAAACAACAGGTTTTAATGCCGGTGGTGCTGACTCTATTATTGAAATCGGTGCTGTTAAAATGAAAGATGGCGAAATATTAGAACGTTATGATGAACTAATTAATCCAGGGCGTCCTTTACCTGCTAAAATTACAGAAATAACTAATATTACAGATTTAATGTTAGAAGATAAAGATAATGAAGAAAATGCTGTTAAAAGATTTATAGAGTGGTTTGGCGATTTGCCTATGGTTGCTCATAATGCTAAGTTCGATGTTTCTTTCTTAGAGATGGCTTATAAAAAATATAATCTAGGAGAGTTTAAAAATCCTGTAATTGATACCCTTGAATTATCAAGAACCCTAGATAATAACTATGCTCGTCATAGTCTATCTGCTCTGGTTAAAAGATATAATGTTCCTTGGGATGAAGAGAGTCATCATCGAGGAGATTATGATGCTGAAGGTACTGCTTTAGTCCTTTATAAAATGTTAGAAAAGCTAGATAGTAGAAATATAGAGACTATGGAACAATTATCTAATATAGTAGATTCTAGTGAAATGTATAAATATGGTAATACTAATCATATTAATATCCTTGCTTTAAATAAGAAAGGCCTAAAGAATCTATTTAAAATAGTATCTTTCGCCAATACTACTTATCTTTATAAGACTCCAAGAATACCAAGAAGTGTTGTTAATGAATATAGAGATGGTCTTCTTATTGGTAGTGGTTGCTATGAAAGTGAAGTCTTTAAACAAGCTTCTAGTAAAAGTGAAGAAGAATTATCTAATATTATTAGATTCTATGATTATGTAGAAGTACAACCACCAGAGTGTTATTCTCATTTAGTTGAAACAGGGGATTTTGCTAATGAAGGAGAATTAATAAGTAATATTAAGAAAATAATTGATACAACAATAGAAGCTGGTAAATTGATAGTTGCAACAGGTGATGTTCACCACTTAACAAGGAAAGATAAGATTTATAGAGAAATCATTGTTAATCAAAAAGTACCAGGAGGAGGCCGTCATCCTCTAGCAAGAGGTGGTATTAAAAATATTCCATCTAATCACTTTAGAACAACAACTGAGATGCTAGAAGATTTCTCATTTCTAGATGATGCCACTAGAAAGTTAATAGTTATAGATAACCCTAAGAAGATAGCTGATATGACAGAAATAATAGAAGTTATTATTGAAACTGGTGGTATTCCTTTTTCACCTAAAATCGATAAAAGTGTTGAAACAGTTACAGAACTTGTTTTTACAAAAGCAACTGATATGTATGGTAGTCCTCTTCCATATAATATAGAAGAAAGAATAAGTACAGAGTTATACGGTGATGGAGTCTATAAAGCTACTGAAGCTAAATTAAAAAGAGAAGAGCCTAATTTAAGTGGTGATGAATTTACTAAAAAGTTATATGCCACTTTACATGACACTCTTTTAAAAGGTTTTGATGAAGTAAAAAAAGTAATAAAAGAAAACTTAAAAATAGAAAATCCCGATGCAAGTGATGAAGAAATAGAAAAGACCCTAAAGAAAAATTTAGGTGGTGTCATAGGTGGAGGCTTCGATGTTATTTACCTAATCGCTCAAAAACTAGTTAAACATTCTAATGATGATGGCTATATCGTTGGTTCCCGTGGTTCTGTTGGTTCAAGCTTTGTTGCTACTATGATGGGAATAACTGAAGTTAATCCTTTACCTGCTCATTACTTATGTCGTAATAAAGACTGTAAGTATTCAGAATTTATTAATGAAGAAGGAGATCCTTACGGTAAAGATTATTCATCAGGTTATGACTTACCAGATAAATTATGTCCTCAATGTGGCAAACCTATGGGTAAAGAAGGACAGGATATGCCATTCGCTACCTTCCTTGGCTTCAATGCGGATAAAGTTCCTGATATTGATCTTAACTTCTCTGGAGAATATCAATGGAAAGCTCATGAATATACTAAAGTATTATTCGGTGTTGATAATGTATACAGAGCTGGAACGATCGGTACTGTCGCTGAAAAAACAGCTTATGGTTATGTTAAAGGATATTTTGAAGAACATGGTATTGAGGGGAAAAGAAGTACAGAGATTGAGAGACTTGCTAAAGGTTGCACTGGTGTAAAAAGAACAACTGGCCAGCATCCGGGAGGTATCGTTGTTATACCAGGCTATATGGATGTCTTTGATTTTACTCCATTCCAATATCCTGCTGATGATAATACATCACTTTGGAGAACTACTCACTTTGATTACCATGCCATTGACCAAGATGTTTTAAAACTAGATATACTAGGTCACGATGATCCTACCGTTCTTAGAATGTTGCAAGACTTATCTGGTATTGATATAACAACACTACCAATGGATGATAAAAAGATTTTTTCTATCCTTTCAAGTCCAGAAGCTTTAGGGGTTAAAGAAGAAGATATACTTTGTCCAACAGGAACATTAGGATTACCTGAACTTGGTACAAGATTCGTTATAAATATGTTAGTTGAAACTAAACCTTCAACCTTTGCTGAACTTGTTAAAATATCAGGACTTTCTCATGGTACTGATGTATGGGCTGGCAATGCTAGTGAATTAATTAGAAATAATATCGTCCCATTCAAAGATGTTATAGGCTGTCGTGATGATATTATGGTTAATTTAATGAATTGGGGTATGAAACCAATAAGAGCCTTTAAAATAATGGAGCATGTTAGAAAAGGTAAAGCGACTAAAGATCCTGAAACATGGAAAGGTATGGTCGAAGAAATGAAAGCTGCTAACGTTCCAGAGTGGTATATAGAGTCTTGTCATAAAATAAAATACATGTTCCCAAAAGCTCATGCTTGTGCATATGTTATGAGTGCTATTAGAATCGCTTGGTTTAAAGTTTATAAACCACTTTACTATTATGCAGCCTTTTTCTCAATTAGAGTAGATGACTTTGATATTGAGACTATGATAAAAGGTTATAATGCTATTAAAACAAGATATGAAGATTTAATGGCTAAAGGTTTTGAAGCGACTAATAAAGAAACAAACATAATAGAATCTCTTCATGTTGCTTTAGAGGCAACTGCACGTGGTATTAAATTTGCACCAATCTCTTTAGAGAAAAGTGATGCGACAAGATTTGTTGTTGATACCGAACATGAAAATACTTTAATACCACCATTTAAAACAATAGATGGTCTAGGTGTTACAGTTGCTAAAACAATAGTGGAAGAACGTGATAAACAACCATTCCTAAGTAAAGAAGATTTACAAAAACGTGGTAAAGTATCAAAAACGCTAACTGATAAAATGGTAGAAATGGGTATAGTTAGTGAATTACCAGACTCTAATCAGTTAAGCTTGTTTTAAAAGAAAGCGAGAATATAATGCAAAGAGTAACAGCTGTAGATAAAGAAGGTAATATTTTTCAAATTGAAGATGAAAGAACTGGACACAATGCTCTTGTTTATAAATTGTTTGAAGAGTTTTTAGAACCACTACAGGATGAAAAAGTAAAAGGAGATGGCTTTATTCAAATATGGCCTAACGCTGGCCTTATTACTAAATATTTAGATATGATGCTTTATATGGAAGTAGTTGATGATAAAGAATCTATGGATAGTATAACTTGTACAATTCCAGAAGAAATAAGTAGTAGTCAATTAAACTATTTTGAAGAAAATTATCTTGATAGAATCGCTCCTTTTCAAGGCCTTCATTATCATGATGATATGTTTAGTTGTGTGAGTGAAGAACGAGAAAGGGAACTTAGTGCTGAAGAATTATATGACGCTTTAAAAGAAATGGTAAAATCAAAGACAAAAATGTAAGAAAAGAGTTAAATTTAAAGACTCTTTTTTCTTTTTATGTTATACTAATCTCAGGAGGAAGTATGGAAAAAGTTAACCTAGATAAAGTAAATTACATACAATATGGTAATGCTAAAGGAAAAGATATTATACTTTTACATGGTTGGGGTCAAAATATTGAAATGATGGAACCGCTTGGCAATCCATTATCAAATAAGTATCACATTACAATATTAGATTTTCCAGGCTACGGTAAAAGTGCTGAACCAGATGAAGTTTGGACAGTATCTGATTATGCCAAACTCGTTCATGAATTAGTTCAAAAGTTAAAGATAAAAAAACCTACTTTGATAGGACATTCATTCGGTGGCAGAGTAGCGATAGTTTATGCTGCAACTTATGAAGTAGAGCGGGTTGTCTTATTTGGAGCCCCTTGTGTTAGAACCAAAAAAGGCTTAACCTTAAAAGAAAAAATGTTAAAGAAAGCGAAAACTTTACCTGGAATGGGTAAAATAGCAGAAATTGCCAAAAACTATATAGGATCAGACGATTATAAACATGCAACACCTAAAATGAGAGAAATCTTAGTTAAGACAGTTAATGAAGATTTATCTGATTATGCAAAAAAAATAACAGTACCAACTCTTCTAATATGGGGAGAGATGGACGAAGCAGCTCCTTTAGAAGAAGCTAAATTATTAGAAAATTTACTTCAGGATGGTGCTTTAATTGTTTTACCAGGAACACACTATGCGTATCTTGAAAATTTAAGCAGGGTTATAAATATTATAAATAATTTTATGGAGGGATAAAATGGAACTAATTTTAATTTTAGTTGCTATTATTGCAATTATTATCAAATCTAAGAAAAGTTTACACATGTTACAACAAAATCTATATAATGAAAACAACCGTTATGTTAAATGGGTTGTAAATAATAGTAGTAATTTCTTTTCTCTTGAGCTTTTAATAGTTTTAATTGTTGCAATAGCAAATGTTTTCTTAATTAACAATGATACTGTAAGCTTAGTTTTAAATGTAATAGCAATTATTTTATATATAGTTTATGCTATTAAATTTAGAACAAATTTAAAAAACGAACAAGTAAAGAAGCCTTTAGTAATAACAGCAAGAGTTAAAAGATTAATTGCAACTACAATTATTTTACATTTAATACCAATTGTATTGATAATAATCTATAGAGATAATTTATTAATTAGTCATTTCTTAATATTTATCTTTATACTTTTCGCTTATCTAAATACTTTTGTAATTTTACTTGCTAACTTCATTAACAAATATACTTTAGAAAAATACGTATATCATCATTTTAAGAGTATGGCTGTTAAAAAGTTAAAGAGTATGCCTAACTTAAAAGTTATCGGTGTAACAGGTAGCTATGGTAAAACAAGTAGTAAAAACATCTTAGCAGATATTTTAAATATTAAGTATGCAACCTTACCAACTCCACGTAATTTAAATACTCCTTATGGTTTAATTATTACAATTAATAATCACTTAGATAAATTCACTGAAGTATTTATCGCTGAAATGGGAGCATATGTTAGAGGAGAAATAAAAGACTTATGTAATTTAGTTCATCCTAAATATGGTATCTTAACAAGAATTGGTACTGCTCACTTAGAAAGTTTTGGTAGCGAAGAAAATATTCAAAAAACTAAATTTGAACTTATCGAATCACTTCCACTTGATGGTATTGGAGTCCTAAATAAAGATGATCCTAAACAAGTTAGTTATAAACTTAAAAATAAATGTAAAATTCTTTGGATCGGTATTGATGAAAAAGATGTTGATGTTTATGCCAGTGATATTAAATGTTCTAGTGTAGGAACAACTTTCAATGTTACCTTTAAAGGTGATAAGAAAAAATATGAGTTTGAAACTAAACTATTAGGAAAGCATAATGTTTACAATATTTTAGCAGGACTTGCTTTAGGACGTGAATTTGGTATTTCTATCACTAAATTACAACAAGCAGTTAGAAATGTTAAACAAATTGAACACAGACTTGAACTTAAAAAAATGGGTTATTTCTATCAAATAGATGATGCCTATAACTCAAATCCTGTTGGCGCTAAAAGTGCTTTAGAAGTATTATCTATGATGCCAGGTTTAAAAGTAGTAGTAACACCAGGAATGATAGAACTTGGTGATAAAGAAGAAGAACTTAATAAAGAGTTTGGTAAACAAATCGCTACAATTAGTAAAGCTGACTATGTAGTTCTAATTGGTGAAAAGAGAACTTTACCTATTAAAGAAGGATTACAAGAAGCAAAATACAATATGGATAACTTAATTGTTTACAATGATGTTAAAGAAGCATATAATTTTATAAGAGGTATAAAGACTAAGAAAGAAATATATGCCTTATTTGAAAATGATTTACCTGATACATATAATGAAAAGTAGGAGGAGATAGAATGAAAATAAAATTAGGAGTTGTATTTGGTGGTGAATCTGTTGAACATGAAGTAAGTATAATTTCAGCTGTTCAAGCCATGAATAAAATAGACCAAGAAAAATATGATATTATTCCTATCTATATAACAAAAGATGGAGAATGGTATACTGGAAATATGTTAATGGATGTTGAAGTATACCAGGATTTAGATTTAATAAAGAAATATGCTAGTAATGTAGTCTTATATAAAAAAGATGGAGCTTTTGTTCTTCAAAGTAAAGGCTTATTTAAAAAGATTGTTACAGATATAGATGTAATATTCCCAATTACACATGGTACTAACGTAGAAGATGGTGTATTACAAGGATATTTTCAAACAGTAGGTATTCCTTATGTTGGACCTAATGTCTATGCCGCTGCTGTATCACAAGACAAAGCTTATATGAGAGATATTTTCAAAGCTAATGATTTACCAGTTCCAAATTATATTTGGTTCTACGATACAGATTATAAGAATGATCCTGATGAAGTGATCAAAAGAGTAGAAAAGATAAAATACCCTGTTATTGTTAAACCTGCTACCACTGGAAGTAGTGTAGGTATTGGTGTTGCTAAAAATAAAGACGAACTTATTAAAGCTATTGAAGAAGCTATTACTTATGATAGTAAAATAGTAGTAGAAGAAGTAGTTAAAAACTTAATGGAAGTAAATATTTCTGTTTTAGGTAATTATGAATCACAAGAAACTAGTGTTATTGAAGAAGTATTATCAAAAAGTGCTTTCTTAACATATGATGAAAAATATGTTGGTAGTGGTAAAGTTAAAGGTAAACTTGGCGCTAAAGTAACTCCATTAAAAGGTTCTAAAGGAATGGCTTCTGCTGATAGAAAAATACCAGCAGACCTTACTGATAAAATGACTAAAGAAGTAGAAGAACTTGCTATTAAAGTCTTTAGAGTTTTAGGAAGTAGTGGAGATGCTCGTATTGATATGTTAATTGATAGCAAAGCTAAAAAAGTCTATGTTAATGAAATTAACTCAATACCAGGATCACTTGCATTTTATTTATGGGATCCTAAAGGAAAAGATTATACTGAACTATTAGATGATATGATTAGTATTGCCATTAAAGATTATAAAAAACGTGAAAGTAAAACTCATTCATTTAAAACAAATATTTTACAAGGATTCGCTCATAATGGTTTAAAAGGGATGAAAGGTAAATTACAAAATAAATAAAAATAAACTGTGCTAGATTACTAGTGCAGTTTTTTACGTTTATTGACAAAACATTATGGTTATATAGCTGGTATTGCCATAAAAATTGTGTTAATCTAAAAATAGGAGAGTGAATGAATTATGGAGAAAAAGAGTAATAAAGGAGTAATAGTTTTAATAGTCTTATTAATTTTATGTATTATAGGATTAGTATCATACATCTTAGTAGACAAAAATATTATCAAACTTAACAATACTACTGTAGAAAATGAACAAGTAGAAGAAAATAATACTAGTGAAGATGATAATGGAATAGAAATCAATGTTGATAATGAGAATATTAACGCTTTATTTAATAATGCACATCATCTATCTATTGGAATAGAAACCCAAATTTATAGAGACGGTGGATATAAAGTAAGTGATATGACAACTGATGAAAAATTTACCTTATTAGCAAGCCAGTGGTATAATGAGTTAAATACCCATATTGACTATATAGGACAAACTAATGACCAAATAACAGAATTAAATGAAGAAACATTAAAAAACTTATATGAAAGAACTTTCGGCCCTAACACCTATGAGAGACCTACTCAAATAACAGATGGTTTATGTGCTACTTTTACATATGATGAAGCGTATCAAGGGTATATTGAAAGAAATGGAGCAGGATGTGGTGGTACTAGTGCCTTTGGTGCCTCTGAAAAAATAATAAGTGCTACGAAATATAGTGACAGAATAGAAATAGTAAGTGCTACAGTCTATTTAGATGGTATGAGTAACCAAATGTATAAAGATTATAATAAAACTACTTCTTTAGGAGAACTACTTATTAATGAAAATACAACTAATAACAATGAAGAAAGAGAAAATACTTACAATCAATATATAGAAGATAATAAAGATAACTTAGAACAATATACATATACATATATGTTAAATGAAGATGGCTTTTATTATTTAACAAGTGTTGAAAGAACTAAAGAATAAAAAAAGAGACTATTGGAAATTGATATGAACCCCGTTTCTTGGACATAGAAACGAGGTTTTTATATGAGCAAATTAAGTTATGAAGATAAAATAAATTTATACAACGATTACAAAGAAGGTTCATCAATAAATACATTATCGAGAAAATATAACAAAAGGAAATCAGGAGTTACATATTTAATAAAATTAATAGATATACATGGATTTGATGTACTCAAGACATCAAAAAATAAAAGGTACCCTATAACATTTAAGCAGGATGCAATAAATAGAGTACTATTGAATAAAGAACCAGTATGGTCAGTATCTTTAGATATAGGTTTGTCAAGCGATGGAATGTTACAAAATTGGATTAAAAAATACAAAGAAAACGGTTATAATATAGTTGAACGAAAACGTGGAAGGAGTCCAACTATGCCAAAAGTAACAAAGAAAAAAGAAAATGAGACTAAAGATGAAAAAATAAAAAGACTAGAAGAAGAAAATTTATATTTGAAAGCTGAGTTAGAATACTCAAAAAAATTGAGAGCCGTTGTTCAAGCAAGGAAGAATCAACAACAGAAGAAAAAGTAAGTGTTGTAAAGGAACTTCGGCTAACATATCCATTAAAGGTTCTTCTAAAAATATCAGGGTTGGCAAAGTCTGTATATTATTACACTTTATCTAAAAATGATAAAGATGATAAAAACAGTGAAATAATTGATAAAATAAAAGAAATATTTTTTAAACATAAAGAAAGATATGGTTATCGTAGAATAACTTTATAGTTAAGAAATCAAGGTTATAAAATAAATCATAAAAAAGTATATCGTTTAATGGTTAAAATAGGATTAAGACCTTTAAAAAGAAATAAAAGGAAATATTCTTCTTATAAAGGAACTGTCGGTAAAGTTGCAGATAATCTTATTAACAGAGATTTTGAAGCAGATAAACCGAATAAAAAATGGTATACTGATGTTACAGAGTTTAATTTAAGAGGAGAAAAAGTCTATCTTTCACCAGTATTAGATGGGTTTAATCAAGAAATAATATCCTATAATATTTCTAAATCACCAAATTTAGAACAAATAAATGATATGTTAAATAAAGCCTTTGATGGAAGAAATTTAGAAGGTTTAATATTTCACTCTGATCAAGGATGGCAATATCAACATGACACATATCAGCAAAGACTGAAAAATAAAGGTATAAAACAAAGTATGTCTAAAAAAGGAAATAGTATGGATAATGGATTAATGGAAAACTTTTTTGGGATACTAAAAACAGAGATGTTTTATGAGCAAGAAGATAAATATGAAACATTAGACGATTTAATAAATGCAATAGATGACTATATTTATTATTATAATCATGATAGACTTAAAGAAAAATTAAAAGGACTGTCTCCTGTAAATTACAGGTTACAATCCTCTAATTAATACTAATTATAAACTGTCCAACTTTCGGGGTTCAGTTCAAATATAGTCTCTAATTTTTATTAATAATATTTAAAACCTTTGCACAAAGTTTTTATATTTTCTATTTTTTCAACTTTTTTAAGATCTATAATAGTTGCATTAGCACCCATTATTTCATTAGCTAAGGAATTTTCAACCATAGCATTAACAGGGCCATTGATAATAAAAGTGGTACCATTAATTTTTACAGTTCCATGAGCATAACTTGGAAAAAACTGTTTTTGAGGTGAAATAAATCCCGTATTATTAGAAAATCTTTTTAAGGTATGAGGAACCATTCCATCATGCATATGACCAGATATCACTAAATCAGTATTATCTTGAATACAACTTCCTTTTTTAGTACTAAGTTTAATAATAGATTGTGGTTCATGTGTTAGAAAAATATTAAATGCATTTTTATCAAAAAGACTAGGATTATAATTTTCCATAAAAGACTCTTCATAATCACTTTCTGATTCTAAATCTTTTCTGCTTTTTTTCTCATCTTCGTAATAAGTAAAATCAGGAGAAAAAGCACTATAAGAAATACTATCATACCTTAATTGTTCACCATTATGTATTAAATAAAAGTTAGGTAAATCTTGAAAGGCTTCTTCCATTAAAGAAACATCACCTTTTTTCCATCCACTATTAGTTTTGGTCATTAAATCATGATTACCAAGGCTTACAAAAACTTGTCTTCTTTGTGCAAAATCCCATAAAACTTGTAATGATTTATCTCTAAAATGTTTGTTTTTTAATTCATTAACATCATTATAAATATCACCAGGTATTATAATTTCGCTAATTTCATCTGAAAGAACAGTATGTTTTATTTCATCTAGATGTTTAAAACCTTTATCTCTTGTCAAATGTAAATCAGATATAACAAGAATTTTTTTAGAATTATTAATCTTATTTGTATTAATATTGACATTAGTTATGTGTACCATAATATTACCCCCTTCAGTTAATTGGCATTATTATACCACATCTTTCTTTTTTTTACAAGTTCTATTAATAAAAAGATTAATGATATAATATCATCAATCTATTTTCATCAATTTATCATTAATTATTTTCAAATTATTTTTTAATCTTTCATCATTAGGTTCCATTTTTAAAGCTTTTTCTAAAAATACCTTGCTAGCTTCAAGTTCACCTTTATAATAATATGAAATACTTAGTAAATCATAAGGAGTAAAGTTAAAACTGAAAGTTTCATTAATATAACTCTTTAAATGACTTTTGATATTTAATGCAAGATTAACATAATGAATAGTATTATCATAATCATCTAATTCATAATAAAGTAAAGCCATTTCCATATAAGGATCTCTTAAATATGGTGCTTCTTTAATAGCTTTTTCAAGCCAAAGCTTAGCTTCATCATATCGTTTCAAATGTTTATAACATCTACCAATAAAACGCATAGATGCACATCTTTCATCTTTCCATGTGGCTTTTTCTAGTCCTAAATGTCTAATTAAAGTATCAATCGCTTCATTATATTTACCATAATACATATACTCACGACCAAGATAGTGCATGTTTCTATCATCATTGGGATCTTCTTTAACAGACATTTCTAGTAATGGCAAATAACTTCCTCTGGATTTACTTCTATCAGGATAATGATTTAAAACTATATTATCAGTAACAGCAAAAGTTTCGACGCCCTCATACTTTAAAATTTCATGAACAGGATGATACCAAGAATATCCTAATCTTTTATGAATTTTCTCATAATAAAAACTTATTATTGGCTTATTTTCTTCATCTAAATACCAGTTATAAATATATCTAAGTCTTGTTGTGTTATCACACCAGGCTTTTTCTAATTCTTCTCGCCATCCTGGAAGAAATACTTCATCTAAATCAGTGCAAACACAAATATCAGTATCTTCTGGCACTAGTCTTAAAGATTCATTTCTTGCTACATCAAATCGCCAAGGTTCTATCTTTTTAATTTCTACACGAATACCTTTTTCCTTAAGCTTTCCTACTGTATTATCAGTAGAACCTGTATCAAGAACATAAATCTCATCCGCTTCCTTCATAGACTCATACCATCTATCCACAAATTTCTCTTCATTTAAACATATAGCATAAACACATACTTTATATTTACTCATAAATACACCTCTATATATTGTATGAAAAACTTATAAAAAAGTAATAATTGCATATAGATATATTAAGGAGGACGTTATGGTAAAAAGAATAATTTATAGTTTATTGCCTTTAGTAGGTGGGGCAATAGTAGGATTAATTACCACAGGCTATATGGATTACGGGGATATGATAAAGCCACCACTCTCACCACCTGGTATTGTTTTTCCAATTATTTGGACCATACTTTATATTTTAATGGGAATATCCTATTTTATTGCTACTAAAGATAAGGAAGATAATAAAGAATTAGACCAGATTTATCTTCTACAATTACTAGTAAACTTTTTATGGCCAATAATTTTCTTTGTCTTAAAAATGTACTTTACAGCTTTCCTTTGGATAATATTATTAATAATACTAGTTATAGTAATGATAAAAGAATTATTAAAGAATAATAAAATTAGTGGCTATTTACAAATTTCATATTTAATATGGTTATTGTTTGCCTCATACTTAAATATTGGTATAACTTTGTTAAACTAAAAACTCACAAATTATTGTGAGTTTTTCCGTATTATGTACCAGTAGGACCAGTTGGCCCAGTAGATCCTGTAGGGCCTCTAACTCCAGTAGGCCCTGTTGGACCTTGTGGTATACTTAAACTTAAAATAAAGTTAGGCGCAGTTCCTGTTATACTAGCAGTTGCAGTTGAACCTGGTGCACCTGTTGTAACAGTACCTATAGCAAGACTTGGTGTTGCTCCTGTTGATCCTGTAGAACCGGTCGCTCCAGTAGCTCCAGTAGCCCCAGTAGGACCAGTAGGACCAGTTGCCCCAGTAGGACCAGTAGGCCCTTGAACATAACAAAAACGGCACCTAGGATGAGCATTATTATTGCAAGATTCTCCAAACATAGCAATTCTCCTTTCCAATATAGTTTATGATTAAATATGAAATAAGTTATTACTATATCCTTATAAAAATTGACAATTTACTAAAAATATGATATAATATAGCCACTTAATTAAAAGGGGGAAAAATAATATGTTTGGAAACAAAGTTAAAAATTTTAAATTAGCACCAACATCAGAACTTGTTTTCTATATTGTTAATAATGATCAAACTGATTTCTCAGCTAGTAAACTTCATAAAATATTAACAGAAAGGTTAACTAGAAAATATAAACTTGATGCAGAAAAAGCTAACAGTATAGCTGAAAGAGATGTAGATATAATAATATCAAGAGGTAATGACTTAAGTAACTATGTATTTGATTATAGTAGAGGCTTAAGAGGTACAGAAGAAGCTTTATATAAAAATTTAAATACTTCAGAAGGCGATTATAAATCAAGTCTACGATTTACAGACACACTTTCATCTAAAAGAGTAGAAAATTTCACATTAAGTGAATTATGTTTAGGAATTATTCTAGAATCCGAATTCAAAGAGCTTTATCAGAAACGTGGTAAACTTTTAAAGGAACAAATTCAACAAAATCGTAAAAGCATTTCAGATAGAGGTGTATCTATTTTAGATGAATCCATAAAAAGAGAAATAAATGGTGAAAAAAGTCTTTATGAATTACAAAGAGAAAATAAAAATATGGAAAAATTTCATGATGCTATAGGGCAAGAATTTATGGCACAATTTTTAGGCATTATGTATGATTCAAAGGAATTAGAAGATTCTCCAAAATTTAGATTAGCAGCTTCTGCTTTAAATGTATTATGTAGAGAAAGAAGATTTTGTATAACTGGAAATAGACGAAGATTAAAACAAGAATCTGCTGATTTTAAAGATCTATCTAGTGAAGTAGCTTCTTTAGATAAACAAATTATTTCTAATAATGAAGAAGCTTCAAAAGTTTATAGATTAGCAACTCATAGCATTCTTTAATTAATAGTAAAAGAACATAATTTGTTCTTTTACTTTTTCTTTTAAAAAAATATTGATATAATACTTATAGATAGAATAGAAGGTGTTATTTATGAGAATTGGCATGATCGCTTTATTTGCTATTTTATATATAGCTTTAATTTTCTTATTTATATTAGGTTATAAAAAGAAACAGAAGAAAGTGTGGGTAACAAGTTTGGTGCTGTTTCTTATTGCTTTAATTTCTACAATCATTATAACTAGTATATATGCTTAAAAATACTGTAAATAATAGTATTTTTTTTAATGAAATTATACGTTTAATGTTATAATAAGAATGTAGGAGGGATAATTAATGAGAGAAGAATGGAAAGGCTTCAAAGAAGGAGTCTGGACTAAAGAAATAAATGTTAGTGATTTTATTAAAACTAACTATAAAGGATATGATGGAGATGAAAGTTTCCTAGAAGGTACTACAGAGAAAACTGATAGAGTTTGGGGAAAATGTAGTGACTTATTAAAAGAAGAATTAAAAAAACACGTACTTGATATTGATGTTGACCATATGTCAGGTATTAATGCTTTTGAACCAGGTTATATCAGTAAAGATGATGATGTAATTGTAGGACTTCAAACAGATGCTCCACTAAAAAGAATAGTTAATCCATATGGTGGAATTAGAATGGTTTATCAAGAATTAGATGCTTATGGATATAAATTAAATCCTGAAGTTGATAAATATTTTAATGAATACCGTAAAACTCATAATCAAGGTGTTTTTGATGCTTATACTAATGAAATTAGAAAAGCAAGACACGTAGGTCTATTAACAGGACTACCTGATGCTTATGGTAGAGGTAGAATAATAGGTGACTATAGACGTGTCGCCTTATATGGTATTGACTATCTAATGGAACAAAAGAAAGATGAATGGGATAATAAACTATTAGGACCAATGACTAATGAGTTAATCCAATTAAGAGAAGATGTTTCTATGCAATATCGTGCTTTAGATGAAATTAAGAAAATGGCTAAAGGTTATGGTTTTGATATTTCTAGACCAGCACGTAATGGTAAAGAAGCAGTACAATGGACTTATTTTGGTTATCTAGCATCAGTTAAAGAAAACAATGGCGCTGCTATGAGTTTAGGTAGAGTAGATGCTTTCTTTGATATTTACTTTGAAAGAGATTTAAATGATGGAACTATAACTGAAAAAGAAATTCAAGAGATTATAGATCAGTTTGTTATTAAACTAAGACTAGTTAGACATTTAAGAACACCTGATTATGATGAATTATTCTCAGGAGATCCAACTTGGGTAACTGCATCTATCGGTGGTGTTACTACTGAAGGAAAGAGCATGGTAACTAAGACAAGTTATCGTATCTTACATACACTAACTAACTTAGATACTGCACCAGAACCAAATATGACAGTATTATGGGCTCAGGACTTACCTGAAAACTTCAAAAAATATTGTGCTAAAATGAGTATTGAAACAGATGCTATCCAATATGAAAATGATGATGTTATGCGTCCAGTATATGGTGATGACTATGCTATTGCATGTTGTGTATCTGCAATGCGTGAAGGTAAAGATATGCAATTCTTTGGAGCACGTTGTAATCTTGCTAAAGCACTTCTATATGCTATTAACGGTGGTGTTGATGAAGTTAAAGGTGACCTAGTTGTTGAAGGATTCCCTAAGATGACTGATGAAGTACTTGATTATGACAAAGTAAAAGATGCATACTTCAAGATGATAGAAAAAGTTGCCGAAGTTTATTCTAATGCAATGAATGTTATTCACTATATGCATGATAAATATGCTTATGAAGCAGGACAAATGGCCTTACACGATACTAATGTAAATCGTCTAATGGCTTATGGAGTTGCAGGACTATCTGTTGCAACAGATTCACTTTCTGCAATTAAATATGCTAAAGTAAAACCAATTAGAAATGAAGATGGTATAGCAATTGATTTTGAAGTAGAAGGAGACTATCCTAAATATGGTAATGATGATGATAGAGTAGATAACATCGCTAAAGAAATACTTGATAAGATGTATAAAGAATTATCTAAACATAAATGTTATCGTAACGCTACACCAACATTATCAGTATTAACAATCACTTCAAACGTAGTTTATGGTAGTAAAACAGGATCAACTCCAGATGGAAGAAAAGCAGGAGAAGCTTTCGCTCCAGGAGCAAATCCAATGCATGGAAGAGATTCAAGTGGTGCCATTGCATCATTAAACTCAGTTGCAAAACTTAACTATGCTGATTGTTGTCGTGATGGTATTTCTAATACATTCTCAATTGTTCCATCATCTTTAGGACATAATAAAGATGAACAAATTGATAACTTAGTAAGTCTATTAGACGGTTACTTTGTACAAGGAGCACATCACTTAAATGTTAATGTTTTACAAAGAGAAATGTTAATAGATGCTATGAATAATCCAGATAAATATCCATTATTAACTATCAGAGTATCAGGTTATGCTGTTAGATTTAATCGTCTAACTAGAAAACAACAAGAAGAAGTTATTTCAAGAACTTTCCACGAGAAGATGTAAATGAAAGCTAGTGTTGATTCAATTGAAACTTTTGGCCTTGTCGATGGACCAGGAATTAGAACCGTAATATTTCTAGATGGCTGTACACTAAGATGTAAATACTGCCATAACCCAGAAACATGGGCTATGAATGAAGTAAACTATGATACAGATGAACTAGTTAAAAAAATTCTTCGAAACAAACCATACTTTAAAAGAAATAATGGTGGGGTAACATTTTCAGGAGGTGAACCTCTTTTACAAATTAATTTCTTATTAGATATCTGTAAGAAACTAAAAAAAGAAGGTATCCATATTGCCTTAGATACTGCAGGTGTTGGTATTGGTAAATATAAAGAAATATTAGAATTAATTGATCTTGTTATTTTAGATATTAAACACGTTACTAAAGAAGGTTATAAAGACCTAACAGGAAGAGATATGGAAGAGTCAGAAAAGTTTATCGAAGAGTTAAATAAGAGTGGCGTTCCAGTTTGGATTAGACAAGTAATTGTTCCAGGCATTATGGATAATGATGAATATTTAGATGGTCTAGTAGAATATTTAAAGAAAATAAAAAACATTGAAAAAATAGAATTTCTACCATTTCATCACTTAGGTTTTGAAAAGTATCAAAAACTTAATATTCCTAATCCATTAAAAGATACACCTGAGATGGATGCAAATAAATGTGATGAACTATATAAAAAGTTTATGAAAAAGTATGAGAAGTCTAGGAAATAGGCTTCTTTTTATGTTAGAATAAATTTATTAAGGGTTAAATAAATTCTAATAGAAACATGGTGATCTAAAATGACTATTGACGAATTATTTCAAAGATATGGTTTTGTAATAAAAGATATTAGAGAAATAGATAGAAATAAAATGTTTTTACATTATACTAGTTTGGATAATTTGAGTAGTATAGCAAAAAAAGGATTAGAGCCCAATATCGGCATAAATGCAAAGGTAATTGAAAAAACAAAGAAAATATTTTTTTCAATTGGTGATAAAGGTGCATTAGTAATAATGGACTCTTGGATAAAATGGTTAGTAGCAAAACCAAAAAGTAATTTTATATATTATATAGGTGCATATTTATTAAAATTACAATTTTTTCCTAAATTTATTCATAAGATTATAATTATTTGTAATCAAAAGAATAAAAATAAGTATAAATGGGCTTATAAGACTTTAAATAAAATACTAAATAATAGTATTTATTTACTTTTAGACTTAGAAGAAAATATTGATTTTAGTTTTAATGATATAGATGAAGTAAAAGGGATATCAAATATTCCTAAAAGCTATATTGCTAATCTTTATGCATATGATAGTGATGTTAATGATAAAAAAATTGAATATTGGAATATGCATACATTTTCTGATAAAGTAGTTGAAAAAGATAAAATTTCTATATTAAAATATAAAAGCAACTATAAAGCAGATAAAATTTTAAAGTGTTTAATAGAAGATAATATGTCATATGTAAAAGAAAATTGTAAGTTATTATACAACTATTATAATTTTATTTATAAGTAATTAAAGAGGTGTAAGTATGTTAGAAAAGTTAAAAACAGAAGGGGATATAGAATTATTCGCAAAATATAAAGTGGATTTAATTAAACTACATCAAGAGTATGCTAAGAAATTAGGGCTATTTGATAATAAAGTAGATCATTATAATCAAGATGATGCCCTAAAACATTTAAACAAAAAAAACTATTATCAATTTCTTATCAAAGAAGATAATCAATATATAGGTATTTTAGAATATAAAATTACTAAATCAGATATAGATAATAGTAAAATCATTTATATTAATGTTTTATATATAAAAGAGGCATTTAGAAAAAAAGGTATTGGTAAAAAAATAATAAAAGGACTTCAAAAGAAACAATATAGAATAGAATTAGAATGTTGGTATGAAATGCCTTCTAACTATTTCTATGAAGCTTTAGGTATGAAAAAGATTAAAACAAAATATATGTTGGAGCCTAACAATGAATGAAGAAAATAATAAAACAATATCTTTAATAGTATTTTTTAGAAAGTTTATCTCCGTATTTTTTACCATCTTTTTAAATATTTATGTTTTATCTATTGTTAATGATGTAGGTCTAGTTATCAAATATAATTTAGTAGGAATAATTTTTGAATTCATTTTTTCGTTTCTTATTCTTAGATTTATTAATAATAAAACAGCCAAAATAATATATAATTCTAGTTTTATAGAACTAATAATTTGTATTATTCTCTTATTAACTTTAAAAGAGAATATTTATAAATATATCTATTTATTTAGAATATTATACGCTTTAGAAAAAGTTAGTTATGCTGCTCCTTATGAGATGATTATAATGGGTTCTAATAATAAAAAGACAATGAGCAATTTTCTTGCCAATGTTAATATCGTATCGTCTTTAGGGACAATTTTAACCCCTATATTTTCGGGCTTTATTATTGAAAGTTTCTCTTATAATATGTTATTTGTTATTTTAGGAATAGAAGCTTTAATCATAATTATAATATCTTTAAGATTAAAAGACTTTTACATTGTAGATAGAAAACTAGATTTAAAAGGGTTTTACCATAAAATTAAAAAATATCCTCATATTAAAGATATTTATAAGTGTATGTTCTTTAGAAGAGTATCATCGCAGGGCGTTATAACAGACTTATTACCAGTAATTTTATTTTTAAGACTTAATTCAGAATTAAGTGTAGGAGCTTATAATACCTTATTTGCTATACTTTCTATATTTGCTTTATCTCTTTTAAAAATAGTAAATAAACAAAATAAATCAAAAAAGTTTTATATTCCAATATCTATCCTCATCTTTATTGCTTCGGTCATACTTGTTTATTATCCTAGCTTTATAACCTTAATGTTATATTACATTTTTATGAATACCTTAGGTACAGTTATAGAATCAGAAAGTTGTAGTATAGTTTATGCCTCAATCGATATTAAAGAACTAAAAGAATATAATAGAGAACATGATATTTTCTTTAACATTTATATGCTAATAGGACAAGTTATAAGTTACTCTGTTGCTTACATTTTATATACATATTTTTATAATGTTAATATCTTATCAATAATTGTTTCTATTTCGATGTTCTTTTTAATAGTATCTGCATATTACTTACAAAAAACAGAAAAATATTTAGAAAGGATAAAATAAGATGCTATTGCTAAATGAAAGGAGAGCGGTTTAAATTATGAGAATAGGAATTGATATAGATGATACTTTAACTGATGTTAAAGATGAATTATACCAAGCAGCTAAAGATTATGCAAAACAGCTAGGAAATAAAATAGAAGAAATAACTGATTTAGAAGATAAAAATAACAATGGTAATAAATGGCAAGAAGTATTTCATTTTAATTATCAAGAATTAAAATATTTTTTAAAAGATATACAAGAAGAAATTACAAATAAGGCATTACCAAGAGAAAATGTAGTAGACGTTATAAAAAAACTAAAGGAAGATGGAAATGAAATAATAATTATCACCGCAAGAGATAGTGAATTTCATGATGATCCCTATAAATATAGCAAAGATTGGTTAGATAAAAATGATATTTATTATGATAAATTAGTCGTAAATGCAAGAGATAAACAAAAAACTTGTATAGATGAAAAAATAGACTTATTTATTGATGATAGTAAGGCTAACTGCTTAGCAGTTGCTAGTTCTGGAATAAATGCAATAAGAATATGTAATGAAGTAAAAGCTGATGAAAATTGTTTTAATAACTGGCAAGATATATATGATTATATTAAATCAAACTATAATAATTAGAAAGGTTAATATAAATGCAAGAAGAATTAAAAAAACTAGAAAAAGAGTATGATAAATTACAAAAGAAATATGGTGATAAGAGTCTTGATTCTATTTATAATGGGGGAGAGTATAATAATCCAGATATTTTATTTGTTTTTATGAATCCAACTGGTAGAAACATTGCTAGCTTAAAAACTTGGAAAGGTATAAAAGCGCCTTGGCTTGGCACAAAGAACATCTGGAAGCTATTCACAGCAATCGACCTTTTTGATCAAAACCTCTTAGATGAAATAAATAAAAAACGTCCCAAAGACTGGGACTATGACTTTGCTAACAAAGTCTATAATGAGGTTAAAAGAAATAATATCTTTATTACAAATTTAGGTAAATGTACCCAAATAGATGCAAGGCCCTTAAAAGATGAAGTCTTAGCAAGCTATCTTGACTTATTAAAAAAAGAAATAGAAATAGTAAAACCTAAAATAATTATTACTTTTGGTAATCAAGTATCATCAATTATTTTAAATAAGAAAATATCAGTAGGAGAGTGTAGGAAGAAATACTTTGAACAAGAAATAGGTACTAAGACTTATAAAATATTTCCTATCTATTATCCAGTTGGTAATGGCACATTTAACATAAATAAAGCGATAGAAGACTTAAAATATATTATAGAAAACTATGTTAAAGATACTATTAAAACAAAATAGTATCTTTTTATATTGACAAACATATAATAACTGTATATACTGTATATATACAAAGAGGTGATTAGATGCAGATAATTATCAGTAATAGTAGTGATATTCCAATCTACCAACAGATAGTTGATAATATTAAAAGAGAAATACTTAATGGTAACTTAGTAGGAGGAGAGGCCTTACCTTCTATTAGAACTCTTGCCAAAGACTTAAGAATTAGTAATATTACAACTAAAAGAGCTTATGAAGAATTAGAAAAAGATGGTTTTATCGAGGCTGTCGCTACTAAGGGCTACTTTGTAAAAAATAAAAGTGAGAACTATTTAAAAGAAGAAATACTAAAGAAAATAGAAGAAAACTTAGAAGAAGCTTTAACTATCGCTGATACTTATCA
>CALVQK010000018.1 GCA_944358305.1 uncultured Bacilli bacterium
CACTTCGTTCGACTTGCATGTCTTAGGCATGCCGCCAGCGTTCATCCTGAGCCAGGATCAAACTCTCAATAAAAAATATTTAAAAGTTTTATTTGTTTAATTTAATCCCGACAACTCAAAATTGACGTTTTGCTTAGTTTTCAAAGAACATTTCGCTTTTCTCAAGCTGCGTTTTTAATATACCAGATGTTTTCTTTTTTGTCAACAGTTTTTTTAACTTTTTTTATCGACTTTTTTCTCGGTATATTTGACACTGACAATTTATGTCAACGCTTCTCCACTATACCAATTTAAAACTTTTTTGTCAACACATTTTTTCAACTTTTTTTAGTTTTTTTATTTGTCAACAAGTTCTAAATTTCAGTGACGTTTTCTAATATATCAGAGCCTTTAAAAAGTGTCAACACTTTTTTTAATTTTTTTTAATTTATTTTTGATTTTGTAAAAATAAATAATATTTAACCCATTTTTCTATTTCATTATTGTTGAAATATTTATCTTTATTTCTTATTTCTGATATTAAATTATTTAATTGTTTTCTTATAATATAATCTATTTCTTGTGGGTAATTAAATTTATTCTTATGATAATTATATTCGTTTTTGTCGACTACTTTAAAACTTCCATTGGGAAATACCTTAACATCTAAATCATAATCTATATACTTAATTGTATTATCTTCTATTATTATAGGGCTAGCCATATTACAATAATAGCATATGCCTTTTCCTTTATATTGACCAATGATATTGTACCATTTATTTAAAAAGAAATATAAAACAGCTGGCTCCTTTGTTTTCCATTTATGGCCATCTTTTTCAGTAACGGTTGTACAGTTGTTAGCAAAAATTAATACTCCTTTTTTAAAATCAAAATTTAGAAGAGTTGCCTCATCCCAAGCTTTATATATCTGACCATTATGTTTATAACTATGAATTTGATATTTGTTACCTATTTTTAATTTTTCCATTGTTAAACCTCCTTCCTTGTTAATTAAAAGAAGCAAGTTGTTCTATACTTACTTCCTACCAAAATATCTAATAGCCCAGCAACCTATTAATAATAGTATCACAGCAAGTATTACCCAAAATGCTGGCTCTTTTGTATATGGAGATAAAAAATCATTTATTTGTCTTGTGAGATCTTCTAGTGTATCTCTTAAACTAAGTATTTGCATTTTACTCCTCATCTTCCTTTTCTACTTCTTTTACAATTTTGGCAGTTCTTGTTTTTTTACTTTTAGCTTCTTTTCTATCAGTACTAATCTCTACACTCAAACTACTGCTTTTCTTTAAAATAAAACTATTAATAATATCTAAAACAGAATATATAATCATAAATAATCCAATTACTCTTGTAACAACAACAGCACTAGTAAAAGGATTAAATAAAATAACCACACCGCACACAAGACAAATAATTGCCATTATTAATGATGGCCAAAAGTAATTACTTCCAATATTTTTTAAAACAAGAGCTTGTTGAACTTTAAAAGAACTACTTATGATAACAGCGATTCCTACAACGATTGGAATAATACTACCAATAAATTCAGGTACTGTTACTAAAAATATTCCTGCTACAATACTAACAATACCGTAAACTATATTTAATTGATTAAAAATATCTTTTGTACTATTTCTTAAAAAGTTGATAATAGCAATAACACCTACTGCAATTAAAACACCACCTATTAAATATGATATTCCCATCAGAGTTGCACTTGATTTAAAAAATAGTAATAAACCTAATAATAAAAGAAATATAGAACTTAACAAAGATGGCCAAATTACTTTTTTAATCTCTACTTTCATCTTTAACCTCCTCTTTTTTACAGTTTACCACACTTTTAGGATCTTGACTAGGTTCATTTTCTAATGGTTCCATATAATAAACCGTGCTTATATTCTCTGTTTTTGTTAATCTTTCATATATTAAAGGTTTCTTACGACCGAAAAACTTTAAAAACATTTCAAAATAAGCATAAACTAAAAAAAGGATATAAAATAGTTTTATAAGACCATTAATATAATTATTATAGTTTATCACAATTATAGGGCCAAATATTATTATAAAATAAAGAAGAAACTGTCTTAAAAATATAGATAAATGTTTATGTTTGTTATTACTACTTAATTTTATCTTAACTAAATATTTTCCTAATGTAGAACTTGTTAATGTAGGTAGTATTATATAATAGATAGATATACTAAGTATTAAAGCTAGCATAAAGTTATCATGGTTTAATAAAGTTAATACTACTAGTATTACGAACATTAAGGTAGTAAAAACAAAAATATCTATTAAAAAAGCTAATAATCTTCTATAAACGGAAACAATCTTACCTTTTTTATAAGACATTTTATCTATTTCATCTCGTGCGGGTAAAAAACAAGTAACTATTGGAGTAATTAAATAGCCTAAAGTACCACCTAAGGTATTAATAATTAAATCATCAACATCAAAAAGACGATATGCTTTAGGATAAATTCCATATAGGCCTGATGCTTGTGTTAGTTCAAAGAAAAGGCTTAAAAGAAAAGTATAAATTATCGTAGTATACCATTTTTTCTTGAAATAATATCTTAAATAAACACCAAATGGTAAAGTAATAGCAATATTAAATAAGGTTGTATAAACTATCGGTGATTTAAGAAACGCAATAATACTACTTGATTCCTTAATGGCATCAATAAAATCTCCTACAAAAGCAAAAGGTATTAACTGAGGTATTTTAGTTGGCATAGTTAATACTTCTTCTTTACTAGGAAGGGGCAATATTACTAAAAAATAAGCTGCTAATAGATAAAGTATAAATGTATAAACGATACTACTTCTAATTAAAGGAACTGAACCATATTTATGATACTGCAATAAAAGGTATGGTATGGTTATTAAGAAAGCTAAGAAAGGAAATATTAAAAAAGCTGTCTTAATTGATTCTAAATATATTTCCATAGTAGTCCTTAAAACAATTCTAATACTTTATTAAGAGTAGTATCACCATTAAAGTACTTAGTTAGTTCTTCTATAAAAGTAGAGCTTTGGTTATTTTTATCTAATAGTTTTGTTAATGAATTAATGGCAATACTTCCTTCAACAGTGAAGTGTTTTTTATAAGCTTTAGCTTCTTCTTTATTTGTATATAATAAAACTCCATAACTATAATTACGACTAGTTTTACTATTACATGTTAATAAAATATCTCCTAAAGCTCCATAACAATTAGCAGTATCTTCATTTCCTCCTAAGGTAACAACTAATTTTTTGGCATAGTTATATATTTTAGTTAAATAATAGGCATTAGTGGAATCACCTCTATACTTACTATTAATACTTCCCATAAGAATAGCTAGTACATTTTTAATAACTCCATATAATTCCAAACCAATATAGTCTTCTATAACTTCAATTTCTACATTAGTATCTTCAAATAGTGAAAGCATTAATTTCTTAGTTTTTTCATCTTTAGTACCAAGAGTAAGACCAGCTTTGCTATTAACGATAAGTTCTTTAGCAAAAGTAGGTCCAGCAAGATATGAGACATTGCCTTTTAAATTAAGGTCTTTATATATTTCAGTCATTAAAAGATCAGTATCTCTTTCAAGACCTTTAGATACTAATATTACTCTACTATCATCATTTAAATAATTTTTTATTCTTGTTAACACTTCTCTTACATGATTACAAGGTATCGCTACTATAATTAAATCAGGATTTTCTAAAGCAATACGCAAATCCATAGTTACTTGCAAATCATTAGCAAGTTCTATTCCTGTTAAAACTCTATCATATGTATTATTCTTTGTTATCTCGATATATTCTTCTTCAAAAGTAGTCCAAAGTTTAATATTAGCTTTACTTTTGTCATGTAATAAATTACCTAAGGCAAGGCCAAAGGCTCCTGTGCCTAATATTGTTACATTCATTTTATCACCTTCTTAATAATCATACTAATAACTTCTTTTTTTGACAAGAAAAATAATCTTACTAATTTGTAAGATTATTGCTATTTTATTTCTGTGCCACCAAATATTGATATACAGTTAACTGTTAACATATGACTTTTCTTTTGACTATTAGAAAGAGATTTATTTTCATTTCCTCCAAAAAGAGAAAATGAATTTAATTTTACTTTATAGTTATCATTTACAAAGATACTTGTTCCTCCAAAGATGGAATAAGCATTAATTGTTATATCTTCTTTTGGTTCTAGACTTCTTAGATCTAAATCAACCCCGCCGAAGACGCTATAAATATTAGCACCTTTAAAATTAGAATCAGTTACTCTTTCTTCTAGACCACTAAATATACCATAATAATTTTTTAAAGTATCATTTTTACTTTTAGAAATCTTTTTAACCTTCTTACTTTCCATTATAATAAACAAACCTATAATAATTAAAAGTAATGGAAAGAAAGCATTATCATAGGGATCTCTAATTATATTTAATTCTTCCAATAAAAACCAAATACCAATGTATAAGACAGTTGTATTAGCAAGAGATAACTTTTTTCCTTTTATGATATAGTATATAGATGATACTATTAGGATTAGTGGAAAAGCATAAGAAAAGTCAATTACAAAATCAGGAACAAAAATTGATATTAAAAATAAAGCTCCTACTATAATAAAAATTAAACCAATAAACATAATAACACTCCTTTTATTTATTATATAAATTTATGGTTTAATTAGCAAGAAACTTATATTATTATTTACCTACGCACTAGGTGTTTTTCTCTCCACTTTTCAAACTCCTCTTTTTCTTCTTCTGTTTCTATTTCATAATGATAATAGTGTTTTGTAAATTCTCCGCAGGAACTTCCTATTTCACTTCCCGGTGGGCTATATGTTTTTACTCTTAAATCAGGAACTTTTTCTTTAATTTCTTTAATCCATGTTTCTTCCATAGTACTTCTTTCCAGTTCATTAATTGGATTAAATCTTATGAATTTAATTGGAATATTGTATTTTGATAATAAATTACATACTCCTTTAAGTTCTTGTTCACCATCATTTACACCTTTTATTAAAGTGTAATGTATTTCTATTGGATCATTAGTTCTATGTAGTTTTACATATTCACTCATTATTTTAGGATTTTTTTGAATCTTATCTCTATATCTAATTAAATATGCCAATGCTTCTTCAATAGATACTCTTGTACTAGGTATAAGATCAAATCTTTCAGCATCTATTGGTGTATGCATAGAAAAATGGACTTTCAAAGGAATATTTAAATTGTCAACCATTTCAGTCAATTTTAAAATATTATTATTTGGCATCATGGTAGCAAGAGCATACCCTATTGTATCATAGTTAAGTTCTTTTTTGAGCAAATCTGCTCTTTGGTAAACTTCTTTAATTAAATTAAGATTTAATAAAGGTTCTCCTACTCCCATAAATGAAATTAGCAACTTCTTCTTATCAGTTATTCTTTTATCATTTTTAGTTACTGTCTTTTTTAGACAATATATAAAGTCGTCGCTATTAATAGCAATCATACTTTTATTTAACCCCTTATTCGTTAAATGACACATTTTACAACCAAGATTACAAAAATGATGTGTTGGTACGCACACAACATCCATTTCTTCTTTATTGAATAGTAAAGTCATTTCAATTATTTTGTGTTCATCAACTTCAAAGACTGTTTTTAATGAATTATCAGAGAAGTCTTTAAACACTCCTAAATTATTAATCATATTTCTCACTCCTCAAATTCATTATAAAAATATATACTTTTTTTGACAAATAGCATTTTTTTATTTTTTTTATAATTGTAAGTTATATGTATATCTAAAAATTATACTATTCATTACTCTATGTTATATTTTATGTATTCTTCAATAAATCTCTTTGGGGCTGTTGTTAAAAAATAATCATCATATATTATATTGATCTCAACTGTTGGTAAATCTTCTTTAATATTTAACACTTGTATTTCATTATTTTTTATTTCATTTTCAACTAGATTATAAATTACATACCCTATTCCTAAATCTTTTTTTACAGCAGAGATAATCATCTCGCTAGTATGAATATTTATTACGTTTTCTGTATTTACTTTTTTATAATTTAATAATTCGTCTAAATCATTGCGATTAGCAGTACCTGGTATAGGTAAGATTAAAGGATATGTTTCTAAATCTTTTAAACGTTTGATTTTATTTGGATCTAATAAGTTTGTATTATTTTTTACAATGAAACAATAATTAACTTCTTTTAATTTTTTTATTTTGATTTCTTCGTTTAATCTTATATTTATTGGTGATGTATCTATTACAAAGTCAACTTTATGAGTATCTAATAAACTAATTAATTTAGAGGTTGATCCTGTTATTATAGTAATTTCAATTTTAGGATATTTATTATGAAAAGCTATTATCTTATCAAAAAGATAAAATGAGCCTATATTAGATGGCATACCAATTGATAGTTTGCCTCTTTCTAAGGTTTCAGTTTCTAGCATGTTTCTTTCTGCTATTAGTAAGTTATTATAAGATTTTTCTACAAAATAAAATAACTCTTTACCTTTTTCAGTTAATTCAACTCCACTTAAATTTCTATAAAACAATTGGGTATTTAATTGTTCCTCTAATTTTTTTATTGCTTTACTTATCGCTGGTTGAGAAGTATAGCAGTTTTTAGCTGCTTTTGAAAAACTGCCATATTTTGCAACATCATAAAAAGTCTTATATAAGTTTAAATTAATATTAGCATCATTCATGTAATTACCTCCGCTGGCTACTTATTATACATATTTTTTTACTTCTTATCAACTACTATGTATATTTTAAGCTAATTGGTAAATACTTTTATTAGCTATATAACCAGTAGTCGGATAGCCAATACTATTGTTAAAATTATTTTGAGGGCGATAAAATGAAAAAAGATGGTATTGAGATTAGAATTGGCAATAGTGCTTTTTACTTTAAATTAGGTGATTTACTTAACAGGAAAAAGATAAGTAAAAATAAACTTAGTCAAGACACAGGAACTGATTATAAAGTTGTTACTAGATATTTAAATGGAGAGATTGAAAGACTTGATTTAATTATTCTAGAAAGATTTTGTAATTATTTAGACTGTGAATTATCTGATATTATCGAACTTAAAAAGAATATTTTTAAGTAAAAAAAGTTTAAGATTAGTTCTTAAGCTTTTTTCTTTCTGGGGATAAAATGTTCTATTCCTTTATATTTATCTCTTTTTTTAATATAGAAGTAACCTAATATCGAGAAAAATAAAGCGCCAATAAAGTTGACTACTAAGTCTTCCATTGTATCAATTAATCCTATATCTAGATAACCATCGGATATTGTTATAGTATTATCACAATAATATATGGTAGTTTTATCTATATCTGTAATTATTTCAGGATCAAAAGCATTAGCATTTTTTAAATTAACTGATGATATTTTATTTACAACAGTATCTTTTTGCATGTCGGTACTTAAAAGATTATCGGCAGTATATTCAAAGAATTCCCATGCTACTCCTACAGTCATTGAGAAACAAAATGATACTAAAGCGACAAAGATAGGACTCATTTTAATATGGAATTTATCAGTACTATTTAAAATATCAATTAAGGAAAAGCCTATCGCTGCTGCTAAGAAACCATTAAGAGTATGAAGTATCATATCCCAATTGGGAATAATATTGTAAAAATTTTGAATCTCACCTAGAATTTCTGCAGAAAATATAAATAAAAGAATAATTATTTCTAAGACATTTGGTATCGTTACTTTTAACTTTTCTTCTACAAAGAAAGGTATTACAAATAATACTAAAGTTAAAACACATAAGAAAACATTATGATAATTGCCCATAAAAATTTCTCTTATCATGCAAAGGATAACTAAAAATCTTAAGATTACGTAAAAAATAGCAACTTTTTTATTTTCTTCTTCTTTATAATATTCTGCTAGTCTTTTTTTAAACTCTTTTGCTTTTTTAAACATAAAACCCTCCTTTATATAATAATAGAAGATATTTAATTTTGTGTAAAGTTATGATACAATATGGGAAATGAAAAGAGGTGTTATCTATGAAATTACCAATTGTAGCAATTGTTGGTAGACCTAATGTTGGTAAAAGTACTTTATTTAATAAAATTGCCGGTAGTCGTATTGCTATTATTGAAGATACCCCAGGTGTTACTCGTGATAGACTTTATGAAGAAGTAAGTTATTTAAATAAACCTTTTTATCTAGTTGATACTGGTGGTATTGATTTAGGCGATGAAAAATTTAATGATGAGATTAAAATGCAAGCGGAAATTGCTATTAATGAAGCAGATGTTGTTATTTTTGTTGTTGATGCTAAAGATGGAATCACTAGTAATGACTTAGTAGTTAGAGATATTTTAAGACGTAGTAATAAAAGAATCGTAGTTGCAATTAACAAAATTGATAATAAAGATAGTTATGATAATATTTATGACTTTTATGAACTAGGATTTGATAACTATGTTCCAATTAGTGCTATTCATAATACTGGTTATATTGAGTTAATGGATGAAGTTACAATTGATTTTAAAACTAAAGAAGAAAAAGAAGAAGATCCTAGATTAAAAATTGCAATTATAGGTAGACCTAATGTTGGTAAGAGTTCTTTAACTAATGCTATTTTAAATGAAGAGCGAGTTGTAGTTAGTAATGTAGCTGGTACAACGAGAGATTCTATTAATACAATTTTTAAATATCATGATGAAGAGTTTATTTTAATTGATACAGCAGGTATGAGAAAAAAAGGTAAAGTATATGAAAATGTCGAGAAATATAGTTTGTTTAGATCAATGAACTCTATTGATAAAAGTGATATATGCCTACTTGTTATTGATGCAGAAGATGGTATTAAAGAACATGATAAACATATTGCTGGTTATGCAATAGAGCGCGGTAAAGGTCTAATTATCGTCGTTAATAAATGGGATGCAGTAAATGATGCTAATATATCAGAATTTAAGAAATTAGTTAGAAGTGAATTTCAATTTGCAAGTTATGCTCCTATTGTTTTCTTATCAGCTTTAACTAAAAAACGTATTCACACTTTAATGCCTGAAGTACTAAAAGTAAAAGAAAATATTAAAAGAGAGATTAAAACTAGTGTTTTAAATGAAGTTATTGAAGATGCTTATAGTTTGAACCCTGCTCCTAGTTATAAAGGTAAAAGACTTAAGATTTATTTTGTTAGCGAGACAGGAATTAAGCCTCCTAAATTTACTTTTAGAGTTAATAGTAAAGGTTTAGTACACTTTTCATATGAAAGATACTTAGAAAATAAATTAAGAGAAAACTTTGAACTTGAAGGTACTCCTATTGTATTACAATTTAAAAATAGAAATGGAGAATAGTTATGTTTTTTAGAAGAGTAGATCCAAAAACGGAAATTGAAGGTATTGATAGAGCGATAGAAATTTTAAATGATAGGTTTCAAAAGAAACTTATTAGTTTAGAAGAGTTTAATAAGAAGTCACTTGAGTTTGGGAGAAGGAAAGCTAAGTACTTGAAAAAATTAGAGAAGCAAGAAGAAAATAATAAATAGAAAAATTAATCAATAAAGATATTGGAACAAAAATATTAAAACCTCATACTATAGAAGTAGGAGGTTTTCTAATGTTTGGAGACAGTTTTTTTAAGAAAGTTGAACAAAAGACTAATGTTAATAAAGATACTATTTTATCATTAGCAGATAAACTACAGAAAGGTAATATGAAAGATGAGAAGGTCCTTTCGGAAGTTGTTGATGAAATTGCTAATATGACTGGTAAAAGTGTAAGTCGTGAAAAAAAAGAGAAAATAATTAAAACGATTATGAAAGATGAAGTTCCTGATAATGTTGATAAGATGTTTTAAAAATAGAGCGTTAGAGGCAAACCAACTACGCTCTTTTATATTAATTCTTTTAAATTTATAATACAACTTTTGATTAAAGCTTTTATTGTTTTTAATATATATTTTTTATTAACATTATCTAATTTGTAGATAGCTATTAAAATATTAGGAATTTTAATTATAAAGTTTTTAGATATTTCCTCTAAGGTTGTTAGATTAGTTGATTTTAAAACAGTAAAGAGGGACTCTATAAAGATTTCTCTTTCTTTTTTTGATAAACTGCTAATAAAATCATTTATTACTTTATTAGTATAAATAGTTCCATCTGTCAACTTTTTTAATGTTACAAAACTATTGTTATTAACTACCCAAGAAAATGGATCATGTTCTAGAATTCCAGAAGCAGTACTTTTAATAACTTTATAACTTTCATTAGTATATAGAAGCATTCCTATAATTGAAGAAGATGGAATTATCTTTTCTATTTTATTTTTTATATGATGATAATTAGAAGTAGTTAAAAACTCTTTTAAAAATCCTGGGCCATCATGGGAGTATATCTTTAATATTCTATTTTCTAAGTTGTTATTTAAATTACATCCAGCATACACTGCTAAATTTCCTCCTTTAGAATGGCCTCCTAAATAAAACTTTCTTGGTATTAACCTAGCTATCTTTTCTGTATAGTTTAAAGCTTCTTTTTGGGAAGGTACTGGTAGCATAAAAGCCATGTTAAAATCTTCTTTCCACCCTGTTAAAGTAGAATCTGTTCCTCTAAAGGAAATATACATTGTATTATCTGGTAGTAAAAAGGTTATGGCAGAAAATTGTTTCTCTATTAAATCATTGGTATCTTCTACAAAGAAACATAACTCTATATCTTTATACCTTCTACTTTCTGTGACTTTTTTTATAAATTCTTTGTTTTTCCTTACTTTGGTAGTCTTAATAATATCTAAATCTTTTAATTTGATTTTAGTACTTGGAAAATGCAAATAAGAAAGATAAGCTAGTACTAGGCTATCTACCTCGTTAAATGATACTTCTTTAAAAGACTTTTGATTATTTTTTAAATAATCTAGAAAATTTTCCAAATTTACTCCTTTCTTTCATATTGAAAATTTTTTTGAATAGAATTTATTAGAATAAAAGAAAAAGGTGATGTTTATGGAAAAAACGGAAATTATTAAAAATATTGCTTTAAGAAGCGGTGGTGATATTTATTTAGGAGTTGTAGGTGCAGTTAGAACTGGGAAAAGTACTTTTATTAAAAGAATGGTGGAAACTTTAGTTGTTCCTTATATTGAAGATGAGTATGAAAAGAAAAGAACGCTAGATGAAATTCCACAAAGTGCTCAAGGTAAAACTATTATGACAACAGAACCTAAATTTATTCCTAATCAAGCGGCTAAAGTTAATATTGATGATTTTAGTTGCAATATTAGATTGGTTGACTGTGTAGGATATGTTATTCCTAATGCTAAAGGTGCTAGTGATGATAATGGTCCAAGAATGGTTAAAACACCTTGGTATGATGAAGAGATTCCTTTTGTAGAAGCTGCTGAGGTTGGTACTGAGAAGGTTATTAAAGATCATTCTACGATTGGTATTGTTATTACTACTGATGGATCTATTGGGGAGTTTAATAGAAGTGATTATTTAGAAGCTGAAGAAAGAGTAATTGATGAATTGAAAGCGATTGGCAAACCTTTTATTATTATTTTAAATACTACTCATCCTACTCTTCCAGAAACTGAAAGATTAGCAGAATCTATTAAAGAAGCACATAATGTTCCTGTTCTACCTATTAATGTTGATCAGATGAATGAACGAGAAATGACTTCTATCTTAAGAGAGGCACTATATGAATTCCCTGTTTTAGAAGTTAAAGTTAATATGCCAGAGTGGATTGCTATTTTAAACGCTAATAATGAGATTAAACGTAAGTATATTGAGGTTATTAGAGAAAGTGTTATGGAAGTTGACAAGTTAAGAGATATTGAAAAGATTACTGATCATTTTAGAAGTAATGATGTTATTGAGAAAGCATATTTATCTGATGTTAATCCAGCAACTGGAGTTGTTACAATTAATTTAGAAGCTCCTAGTTCGTTATATAGTGAAGTTTTAAAAGATATTATTAAAATTGACGTTACAAGTAAGGCTGGTCTTCTTTCTTTATTTCAGGATTATGAAGAAGCTAAAAGTGAATATGATCAAATTAAATATGCTTTAAAGATGGTTAAACAAACTGGTTATGGTGTTGCTACGCCAACGCTAGCTGATATGAAATTAGACACACCTGAGATTATTAAACAAGGTCCTAGATATGGTGTTAAACTTAAAGCTGTCGCTCCTTCTATCCATATGATTAGAGTTGATGTTAATTCTACTTTTGAACCTATTATTGGTAGTGAAGTTCAAAGTAAGGAATTAATTGATTATTTAATGAGAGATTATGAGAATAATCCTAGTGAAATATGGAAGAGTGAAATTTTTGGTAGAAGTTTAGATAATATTGTTCAAGAAGGAATACAAGCTAAGATTAATTCAATGCCTGATAATATTAGATATAAACTACAACAAACCTTATCTAAAGTAGTTAATAAAGGTTCTAGTAATATGATTGCAATAGTTCTCTAAGTGAGAACTTTTTTTGTATCAATAATAATATTAGAGTGTTCTATTAATTTTAAATAGTCTTTATAGGTAATATTATCTACATCTATTTTGTTTTTAAAATCTGGAAAATCTGTAGGATCTATTAATGATAAATATATTTTTATTTTATCTTTAATAGTTATTCTTAAATCTATTTCTTCTGAGAAATCAAAAGTATCTATTTTTTCTACTTTTAAAATAGTCCCTATGATATGGTGATTATAAACATTCACTTCATAGAAACCTGGTTCTAAAAGATGATATTTATGATTGTAATTTAAAAATATATTTTTTATTTTTGTAATTATATTATCTTCATTATTATTCTTTAAATTAATGGGTAAAATAAGATAATATAGATCTTCTCCTTTTATTATTAGTTTCATAAACTTCACCTATTATAAGGTATGAAAAAAGACTTAAATCGTGTCGATGATTAAGTCTTCTAATATTTTATGAATTTCTTCTTTACCTTCTTTAGTTACACTAGAAAATACAACTAAATTATCTCCTACTACTAAATCGAGGGTATCAGTAATTTGCTTTTTACATTTTTCTTTTTTACTTGCTCCTATTTTATCGGCTTTAGTAGCAACTACAGTTACCTTTAAATTATAATACTTTAAGAAATTGTACATAAGAACATCATCTTCAGTTGGTTTATGTCTAAAATCTATTAACATAAATACTCTTTTTAACTCTTTTCTAGTCTCTAGATATTCTTCAATCATTTTTCCAAATTTTTCTCTTCTTTTTTTACTAATTTCAGCATAACCATAGCCAGGAACATCAATCAAGTAAAATTCTTGGTTAACTTCATAAAAGTTAAGAGTTTGAGTCTTACCAGGATGAGATGAGGTTCTTGCTAGGTTTTTTCTTCCTAAAAGTGTATTGATGAAACTACTTTTACCAACATTACTGCGTCCTACTAATAGAAATTCACTTTTTCTATCTTCTGGATATTGACTACGGCGCGTAGCCATAACTTTTAATTCTGCACTAGTTATTTTCATCTTTACTCATCACCTTCTTTATATAAACTTCTGTAACATAATCAATGTCAGAAATTAAAGATTCTGCTTCTTCTATTGAGGAAAGTCTGGCACCACTTGCCATAGCATGACCTCCACCATTATATTTTTCAGCTACTTTATTTATTTCTGGGCCTCTACTTCTAATATTAACACGAACATTATTGTTTTTTAGATCTTCTGTTACGATAATCCAGACTAGTACCTCATCGATAAAATTAAAGTTATTTATCATATTACCTGCTGAAGCACTATCGGCTTTAAATTTTGTGATAATATCGTTAGTCAGAATGATGTAGGCAACACCATTTTCTGTTACTTTCATATTTAAAGAGATATATCCTTCTAATCTTACTTCTTTTAAAGGTCTTAAATAGAGATTAGTATAGATACTTGATAATTTTAAAGGATATTTAGCTAGATAAGTACTTACTAAATTAAAGGTTTTTGATGTTGAACTATCAAAAAGAAACCGGTTAGAGTCTGATACTAAGCCATAATATAAAAGTTTAGCAATCTCTTCATTACACTTTAATTTTGTCTTTTGTAATAACTCCATTAATATTTCACAAGTACTACTAGCTTTATCATCAATATATTCTAGTCCACCAAAGCTTTCTATGAAAGGATGATGGTCTATTTTTATAATACTATCAGCTTTACTATAATCTTTATAATCAATTCTCTTTTTATCAGGCGTATCTAAAACTATTAAAAGAAAGTTTTCATAATCTTCTAATTTATCTAATTTTCCCATATAAGAAAATTTAGAGGAACCATTGCCAACAGCATAGACATTTTTATTAGGAAAAGTTAATTTTATTGATGCTTTTAAAGCGAGCCCACTAGCTAAAGCATCAGGGTCTACACCTATATGTCTAGCAATGACGATTGTTTTATATTTTTTTATCTCTTTATATATTTTTTTAAACATAACCTCACCCAATCTAATTAATTAATTTAAGGGTATCTAAAGCAATCATTAATTCTTCATCTGTTGGAACAACATAAACTAGAGTACTAGAATCATCAGTACTAATCTTTTTAAATTCTCCCATTACTTTGTTAGCATCATTATCTATTTTAACTCCTAGACAGGATAGATTCTCGCACACTTTCTTTCTGAATGGTTCACTATTTTCACCAAGTCCTGCTGTAAAGCAAATAACATCTGCCCCGCCTAATAAAACATAATACTGTGCTATATAATTTGTAACTGTTCTTGTATATTTTAAGAAAGCTCTTTTAGCTTTACTACCTTGTTCATCATCATTTCCCATAGCAGCAACTATATCTCTCATATCACTACTAATTTCACTAAGTCCAAGTAATCCTGATTTTTTATTTAGTACATCTATTACTTCTTTAGCATTTAATCCTTCTTGTTCCATAATGTAAGTAATGATTGAAGGATCTACGTCTCCAGAACGAGTTCCCATCATAATACCAGCAAGTGGAGTAAATCCCATAGAAGTATCAACACATTTACCATCTTTAATAGCAGTTATTGAACCACCATTACCAACATGACAACTTATAATTTTTAAATCATCTCTTCCTAAATGCTCACTGATTGTTTTAGCAATGTATCTATGGCTAGTTCCATGAAAACCATATTTACGTACTCCATGTTCTTTATACCAAGAGTATGGTACAGGATAAAGATAAGCTTCTTCTTCCATAGTTTGATGAAAAGCTGTATCAAAGACGCCTACCATTGGTACATTAGGTAATACTTCTTTAAAAGCTTGTATTCCTAAGACATTAGCAGGATTATGAAGAGGAGCAAAATCTTTAAAAGCGATTAGGTCATTGACTACCTCATCTGTTATTAGACATGACTCTTTATATTTATCCTTACCATGAACTAAACGATGTCCTACACCGTCGATCTCATCAAGAGATTTAATAATATTAAGAGTAACTAATTTATCTAGAAGAATTTTAACAGCATCTGTATGATTTGAAAGTTCTATTTCTTCTTTTATTTTTTCTCCATTATATTTAATAGTGTAACTACTACCATCAATACCAATACGTTCAAATAATCCTGAAGCTATTACTTTTTTATCATCCATATTAAAAAGACTAAACTTTAAGGAACTACTTCCTGCATTAATTGATATTATTTTCATATTATTCCTTCTTTCTTTAAATCTACTAGTATTATACTATAGATTAGGATTTTTTCAAAGTATTAGGCAAGAAAGTTCATAATAAGAGCAGTTATTAAATCTTTTTCTTTAGGATTTGATTCTGCTATTAAAAGAGTTAAGGCAGTTAAAGTATTATTATCAATTACAAGGTTATTATCTTTATAGAGCATATTATAGTAGTTTAGAAAGTAGATAAACATAGTTGCTGCTATACGTTTGTTACCGTCTATAAAGGCATGGTTTTTAACTGTCAGATATAAGAAGTTAGCCGCTTTTTCTTCTGTAGTTTTATATAATTCTTTTCCATCAAAAGTCTCTTAAATAGTATCTATAATAGCTTTAAAGCCATTATCTCTTTCTAAGGCAAATATATCACTATTTTCATTAAATTTAAGAGTATTTATTACATTCATACATTCTTCATAATCTATTTTCTCTGAACTCTTATTAGTTCCTTTTATTTTTAGAGTTTTATGGTCATAGTCATCTAACAAATCTAAAGCTTTAGTATACGATGTTATTACTTTTAATACACCTTTAGCATCCCTATCCTCTAGTCTATCATCTAATCTATTGGCAATATCTATTAGTTTAATAGTTTTTTCTAGAGCTTTTAGTCTTTTCTCATTAACAGTATAACCTTTAATTAGATAATCTTTTAGTATTTTATTTGCCCATTTTCTAAAGGCAACATCGTTTTTCGATTTGACACGATAGCCTACAGAAATAATTACATCAAGATTATAGAAAATAACAGGTTTATCTGAATTAGGAATGTGCAATTTTTGCACATTTGTCTCTTTGTCTAATTCACCTTCTTTAAAAATATTATTTATATGTCTTGTTATGACAGTCCTATCTTTATCAAATAATTCCGCCATTTGCATTTGATTTAACCAAACAGTCTCATCTTTCATATTTACTTCTAATTTTACATTTTGATTTTCAAAAATAACAATTTCATTTTTCATTTATTAATCATCCTCTATTTCATTTGCTTTATTTATTAAAATGTTTTTTATATCTACATCATCTATTAAATTAATTGAAAATGTTTTATAACCTATTCTATTTATACTGGCTCCACAGTGATAGACTATCTCATCATCTAAAATAAAGTACCTATCATGAAAGGCATTATTAAACATGACCGTTAAGTTGTTATATTGTTTATTATATTTTTCAATATCTTGTGAGGTTAGTAGACTATTAGGTTTAGTTATAATTGCTACTTCTATTTTCAATCTTTTTATAATATCTAGTATTGTATTATCTGCATAGGCATCTATTATTAAAAGACTCTTATTAGCATTTTTACATATTTCTTGTATTTTAGAATAAGCATCATAAATCTGACCATTAAAATATATTTCATTAACTTTCTTCTTTTCTTCTATTTTTTGAAATGAGTCTTGTAACAATTTAATTTTATATTCATGTTCTAATAGCATATTACTTATGTAGTTTTGGTCAAGTAAATTAGAAGAGATATATTTTCTCATAGTTACAAATGCATCCATTATCTGTATACTAACTTTAATTGCAACTTTAGTCTTTAGTACTGTAGCAAGCATAGCAACCCCTTGTTCTGTAAAAACAGTATGACCTTTTCTTGAACCACCTTTTGAAGTCGCAAATTGCGACTTCAAAAAACTATACTCTTCTTCAGTGATTCTAAAACAAAATCTTTCTGGAAATCTCTCTATATTTCTCTTTATTGCTTCATTTATTCTTTTTGTTTCTGTTTCATAAAGCCTTGCCAAGTCGCTATCTAACATTACTTGTTTTCCTCTTATTTCATAGATCATGTCTTCTATTTTAATATTTTCTTTTACAGTAAGCTCATTCATATTTTAATCCTCCATAAGTATGTTTTAAATAACTAGTTATCGCTTATTACTTTATCGTACTTATGTTTGCGTGTCAAGTTTAAAATGTTAAAAATATGTTACGAGTTTTCGCAAATAAAAATATACCCCTATTCTATAAAATATATTACGGAAATTCGTTAATATTTTTTTCAAAAAAAGAACTTGCCCTAAGCAAGTTACTTTATTATTTAGATAAATTAAAAGTATCTTTAGCAATTACTAATTCTTCATCTGTCGCTAATACATAACTTGCAATAGATGATTTCTTAGTAGTAATTAATCCTTCTTTATCTTTTCTAACAATAGTTTCATCATTTATCTTTTCATCTATTTCTACACCTAATGGTTTTAATTTATTAAGAACTTCTTTTCTAATAATCGGATCATTTTCTCCACCACCGGCAGTGAAACAAATAGCATCTACTTTACCTAGTTTAATATAGTATTTAGCAATGTATTCGGCAATGCGTTCTGTATACATATCAATAGCAAGTACTACTTTACTTTCTTTAGCCATATATGCTCTATCTATATCTCTTAAATCATTCATACCAGCGATTCCTTCAAGTCCACTCTTTTTATTTAAAATATTATCTATTTCATCATAGGTAAGACCTGTTTTTTTCATAATGTATCCTATGATACTATAGTCTATATCTCCAGAACGAGTTCCCATCATAATACCAGCATTAGGAGTGAAGCCCATAGAAGTATCTATACACTTTCCAGCTTTGACTGCAGATATACTAGCACCATTACCAATATGGCAAATAATTAGATTACCATCAAATCCTAAAATATCTTTCATTCTATTAGTTATATATTGATGAGATAGTCCATGAAAGCCATATTTTCTAACATCATATTTAACATACCATTCATAAGGTACTGGATATAGAAAAGCTTTCTCTTCAATAGTTTGATGGAAGGCTGTATCAAAACATGCAACCATAGTAGCATTAGGTATAGCTTTTTTAAAAGCTCTTATACCAATTAAAGCAGCAGGATTATGTAGTGGTGCTAGATCTTTTATTTTTTCTATTTCTTCTATTACTCTATCAGTAATAACAACGGAATGAGAATATAGAACACCACCATGAACAACACGATGTCCAACAGCTTTAATGTCATCTAGTTTTTTTACAATACCTTTTTCCACAAGTTCTGTCAATAAAGTATTAACAGCATCTTCATGAGTCTTAATTTCTTCTTTCTTATAGATTTTTTCATCATTAACTCTAATAGTATAGTCACTATCAATAGATCCTATTCTTTCAAAACTTCCTTTTGTAACAACTTTTTCACTTGGCATATCATAAAGTCTAAATTTTAAAGTGCTACTGCCAGAGTTAACAGCTAATAATAGCATAAATCATCTCTCCTTTTACTTATTATATAATAATAATTAGAAAAGGACAAAAGTTTTTTAATCAGTTATATGAAAGATGATACTACCACTTAATTTGGTTTTAAAATAATCTTTCTTAAACCAGTTTAATAAACATACAAATTCAGTTTCATCTTCAAAGTCCACTTTATCACCATCAAGAAACAGTAATATACCTTGTATGTCAAAATTATAATCTCGCCAATTTGGAATTTCTCTTCTTAAAAGCGGAGAAAAACCAAACAAACTTAAATTTTCACTTTCACAATCATTATAAGCATTTTTTCCTAGCTCTAATATATATTTATTGCTATTTGGTATTTCTTTTATAGAAATAGGCCACTTTTCATCAGGTCTATCTTCATCCAAGCATTCATCATAATATAATAAAAATGTTAATAGAAAGAAAGACTTATTTAATTCTCTACATAAATCATGAATATTAGCATCAAACATATCTTTTTTTATTCCTAAACTAATTAAGTTTCCTTTTTCCTTAATATTATATAAGTCTAAATTAAATATTTTTCCAACGGATTCTTTTAGTCTATTTATTTCTTCTTTCTCTAAAAGTTTATCATTTTTCTTTTCTATTACCATTGAGGTAGCAATGGCACAACTTAAATATCTTCCCATATATTATCACTCTCTATCGTAATATTGCTATTTGTTCCTTAGAAAGTCCGGTCGCTTTCATTATATCTGTTTTAGGTATACCCATATTAAGAAGATTTTTAGCAATAGATTTTTTTTCATTACTAGTACCTTGTTTAATTCCCTGTTTAATACCTTGTTCAATCCCTTTTTCTATTCCTTGTTCAATTCCTTCTTCTCTAGCAAGTTTAGTATGGTATTCTATCTTTAACTCTTCTTCCTCTTTTCTCCTCTTCTCAGGATCATAAAGCCCTATATTATCTATATCATTTGTTAGTTCATATAATTTATCTCTTACTTCCATTAGTATTTCATCTCCTTCACTTATTTTTATTATTTCTTTATAATCATCTAGTGTTAATATTAATAACTCTTTTTCTAATCTCGTTAAATCTTCTCCTTTATAATATTTCTCTTTTATTTTATATAAATTTATATGATATTTTATACTAGACTCTGTTTCTATTAAACCAATGCCATTTCTTATCTTAAAATCTGATATTAATTCTTTCCCTAAAGCTTTTTCATATTCCTTATAATTATCAAAGTTTATTTGAATTACTTTTATATTCTTACTATATTGTTCTCCCTTATTTAATAATTCTCCTTTTATTTTAGAAAAGTAAGCTTCATTTCTTTCTATTAGACCTTCCCAGTATTCATTATTACATTCTAGATTAATGATATAACCTCTACACTGAAAGATAAAATCTGAAGTCTTTTTTCTTTCTAAAGCATTACTTACTTTGTACTCGACATTCTTTTCTTTAAATGTCTTTTTTATTAAGTCTTTATCTATACCTGTTATATTAGATATTAAATCGGCTAAATAATTAGGACAGCTTCCCATTATAGTTTTAAATACTGGATCAAAAGTTGCTTCATAAACGAAATTATTAGATAACATATATTCTCTAATTTCTTTATTACTAATTCCTTTAGGAATATCTTTTATTCTTTTTTTCATTACAATAACTCCTTTCTGCCAATAAATTATCAGATACATAAAGTTATTGCAAAAAGGTAATTTTTTAAATTGGTTATAAAAATACCTATCAATTTTCTTAATTCACTAGTTCAATTTAAAATATTGTTATCTGAAAACATAGTCAATTTACAAAATTCATACTTTTTTAACTTTTTCTTCCTCCTTCCTTTTCCATCTTTCTTTACAAGTCTCCCATCTAATATCAATGTATCATAATTGATAAAATAAATCAATAAAAAAGAAAGCTATTTAATGCTTTCTCTATTAATTTACTAATTATTACTAGCTAGTCAGACTTGTTACTAGACGAAAGGAAATACTTTGTCCGCCACCATTAACTCCATTAACATTAAAATAAAAGATACCAGCAGCGCTACTAGGATCAGTATAATAACCGCCACTGCGGAACATCCAAGAGTTAATATCATTAGCCATTATATTAGAGTCAATATACCAATTGTTTGTTTCAGACAAGCTATGGCCTAAACATGCACTTCCATTACATGCTGTATTTATATCACTTGTTGTATATTTATCATAGTATTTTGAATCTGGCATTGAACTAAAGCCACTTTCGCCTATTATATCATTATAATTACCCATTACGTATTCCAACGTTCCTCCACTCATATCATAGATTCCATAGATATTTCCTGTTGTACTGGCTCCTGTTCCACTTACATTTACATCATATGTATATTGGCATCCATAATCTGTATTTCCATTTGAAGGTGTACCATAACTGCATCCTGTTATAAAACTATTTGATTTATTTTGATAGATTTCTTTATTTGCACCAGTGAAATTCTCATTTCCTAACTTTCCATATGCACTCTGTGAAAGATATGCTACTACTGCCCATTCACTATTCTTCATCATATGGGTATCAGCATTTGCTGTTAAGCCATATCTATTTCCATTATCATTCATCTTTTGTGATACAGTAAAAGCATTACTTATATTTATATTTCTCCAACTTGTTACATTAGGTTTTATCATCACATCTAAGCTTGTTGTATTGTCACCGCCATAACTTGCACTTGGATTACTACTACTAGTTTCAAACTTTCCTACCCAGATTCCACTTAACTCTTGATCTCCAAACGTAAAGGCATCTGGCGTATACCAACTATTATCTTCTATTCCATTATTTACTATATACTTGGCTGTTCCTCTATCTTTTTCTTCTGTTCCAATAAATTTTATATCTATCTCTCCTGGTAAAGCTTGGGTTGGTGTTGTATCTAGAAACTCTCCTTGTTTTCCATAATAATTTGTTCCATCTTCACTTCCGATTGTATA
>CALVQK010000019.1 GCA_944358305.1 uncultured Bacilli bacterium
TCTTTGTTCTGTTTTTTTACTACTAATATTTCCCATGTACATCATCCCCTAACAAGATATTTAATATCTATATTATATCACGAAAAAAGTCGCATTTTTTGCAACTTATATTTCTAAATCAAAGTCGTCATGATCTTTGTTTCTGACTTAATTTTTGCTTCCTTTAATAGATATATTTTGACTTTGACAAAATATTTTACCCCTTAAGCATTTTTGTTGTGAAATTTTTCATAAAACGAAAAAATCAATCATTTCTGATTGATTCCTATATCAAAAGTTCGAATAGTTCGAACAGATTTCCCAATGGTGCCGGAAGCGAGAATTGAACTTGCCTCTGATCCTTACCAAGGATCTGTTCTGCCACTAAACTATACCGGCATCTAAACTGATTTTAACATAGAAAACTTACATAATCAATAAACTTTTTTGGACTTAATTCTAATATAATAAGAAATTTATATCTAAGATTCGAAAACTTGTATTGACAAACATATATTCTATACAGTACACTTAAGTTACTAAAGGGAGGTTCAGAATATGGAGATATATAAAGCATATAAATTTAGGTTATATCCAACGGATGACCAAAAGATATTAATTAATAAGACTTTAGGTTGTAAAAGATTTGTATATAATTATTATCTTAATTATTTAAAAGATAATAATGGTAAAACTAAATTTAATTTACATAAAGATTTACCTAAATTAAAAGAAGAAAATCAATTTTTAAAAGAAGTAGATTCAACTGTATTATGTTCTGCTGTAGATGATTTGTGTAAAGCTTTTAATGATTATTATGCTAAAAGAAGAGGCTATCCTAAATTTAAAAATAGATTTAGTAAACAGTCTTATAGAACTACTTGTATAAGAAGAAGTACACATAAAGGAAGCGAATATAGTAATATAGAAATAGATTTATTAACTAGAAATATAAAATTACCTAAACTAGGAAAAGTAAAAATAAGAGGATATAGAAGTAAAGATAGAATAGAAGGTAAAATATTAAATGCGACTATATCAAGAGAGCCTACAAATAAGTACTATGTAAGTGTAGTTGTGGTAGAAGGTATCTTAATAGAGAAAGTAACACCAACTAGTATAGTAGGAATAGACTTAGGTATAAAAGATTTAGTAGTAACAAGTGATGGAGTTAAATATGTTAATGAAAAAATAATAAGTAAATATGAAAAGAGATTAAAAAGATTACAAAGGAAATTATCAAGACAAGTAAAGACGAGTAAAAACTATTTAAAGACAAAAGAAAGGATAGCAAGAATACATGCTAAAATAAGAAATTATAGAAAACATTATTTAAATTATATAGCAAATGAAATAGTAAATGATCATGATATAATAGTAACAGAAAATTTAAAAGTAAAAGATATGTTTAAAAAAAAAATAAAAGCATTTAATAAGAATCTAGCTGATGCAAGCTTTAGTAAATTGTGTTCTCTAATAGAATGGAAGAGTAAGATAAAGTGCAAGTTTTATTATAAGATAGATACATATTATCCAAGTAGTCAGATATGTTCAACATGTGGTTATAAAAATGAAGAATTAAAAGATTTGAGTATAAGAGAATATAATTGTCCAAAGTGTGGAGTATATAATGATAGAGATATAAATGCAAGTTTAAACATATTATTAGAAGGATTAAAGATACATTATAGTTTAGTTAGTTTAGTATAGATAATGTTTTAGATAAAATATAATTAAATAGAAAAATAAATTAGTACGGTAGCGACTATCGGAATTTAAGCCTATGGAGAATAGGGGTTGCTCTATCTATGAAGTAGGAAACCTTGGAGGTAACGACAAGGTAAAAACAAACTTGTTTGTTTATTTGTTCTCACTAAACTATACCGACATGTATAACTAAATTTTGGCATACTTAATCATCATTATCAATAAACTTTTTTTGACTTAATTTTTAAATATGTTATGATATTATTAACTAAGGAGTGATTTAATGTTAGCTTTTAATAAGAGCAATGAAGATACTATTAATGAGGAGAGGATTGTTAATCAAATAAGAGGACTTGGTATTGATATGATTCATGAAGCTAATAGTGGCCATCCTGGTATTGTTTTAGGTGCTGCTTCTATTATCTATACAGTTTATGCTCATCACTTAAGATTTGTTAAAGATAATCCTAATTTTTTTAATAGAGATCGTTTTGTTATGAGTGCAGGACACGGTTCTGCTTTACTATATGCTACGCTTGGAATGGCTGGATTTAATATTGAACTTGATGATTTAAAGAGCTTTAGAAAAATAGACTCTATTACGCCAGGACATCCTGAGTATGCTGTTACACCTGGAGTTGATGCCTCTACAGGGCCTTTAGGACAAGGTGTAGCGATGGCTGTTGGTATGGCTATTGCAGAAAAACATACAGAAGCTTTAATAAATGATAAAAAAAATAATATAATCGATTATAAAGTATATTGTTTATGTGGCGATGGAGATTTAATGGAAGGAGTAAGTTATGAAGCTTTATCTTTAGCAGGTAATCTTAAACTTAATAACTTAATACTTTTATATGACTCTAATCATGTATGTCTTGATAGTGATACTAAGAAAACATTTACTGATGATATAGAAGCTAGATTTAAAAGTATGGGCTTTAATGTTAGTACAGTTAGCGATGATATTGCAAGTATTGATAAAGCTATTAAAGATGCTAAAAATAGTGATTTACCTAGTTTAATTCAAGTAAAGACGACTATAGGAAAGTATTCTCGTAATGCTGGTAAAAATATAGTTCATGGTAAACCTTTAGATGATGAAGATATTACTAATATTAAGAAGGAACTTGGCTTAAGAGATATCCCTTTTACCATTTCTAATGAAGCGTTGCAAGACTTCCAAAAATTAATTGATGATAGATGTAAAACTATAGAAAGTGATTTTAATGAAAAATATAATAATCTTGATGAAAAAACTAGAGAATTATTAGATTCACTAATTTCTAATGATAAAAAAATAGAGTTAACAAATTTAGATTATGCTTATCCTGAAGAAAAGGAAGAGTCTTTAAGAAGTGCGAGTAGTAAAATATTAAATTCTTTAGCTAATTCTAGTAAATTAATATTTGGTGGCGCTGCTGATCTTTCTAGTTCTACTTTAACATACTTAACTGATAAGGGAGATTTTTCTAAAGATGATTATAATGGTAGAAATATCTTTTTTGGAGTAAGAGAAGCTGCTATGGCTGCCATTGCTAATGGTCTTGCATTATCAGGATACCGTCCTTTTGTTTCGACATATTTAACTTTTAGCGATTATTTAAAGCCAGCATTAAGACTTACTTGTCTTATGAATTTACCTGTTACTTATATCTTTACTCATGATTCTATTACAGTAGGAGAGGATGGCCCTACTCATCAAGCAGTGGAACAGTTAGTTAGCCTTCGTGCGACACCTAATTTTGAGGTGTTTAGACCAAGTGATAGTAATGAAGTAATAGGTGCTTATAAGACTATATTTGAAGAAAATAAACCTGCTTGTATTGTCTTAGGACGTAATAAAACAAAGATTAGAGAAACATCTTCTGTACCATTAGTATCTAAAGGTGCTTATATTATTAAACAAGAAGAGAGAAAACTAGATGGTATAATAATAGCGACTGGAGAAGAAATTGATCTTGCTTTTGACGTAGTAAGTGCTTTATTTGAAAAAGGTTATGACTTTAGAATAGTATCTATGCCATCAATAGAAAGATATAATTTATTAACTGATGAAGAAAAAGAAGAACTACTTCCTATTGGTAAAAAGAAATTTATTATTGAAAAATCATCATCTTATTCATGGTATAAATTTGCTTACAATGATAATTACTTATTTACAGTGGATGAATTTGGTGTTAGTGGTAGTAAAGATGATATAAATTCTAAATTTCATTTTACTGTTGATGATATTGCTCTAAAAATAGAAGAGATTATTAAATAGTTCGACAATTTTTTTAAAACTTTCTTGTTATAGTTAATTTGGTGATTATAATGAGAGAGTTTTTTATTTTTGAACTTAAAGATGAATTTAAAAATTTATATATTGATAAACCTAGTATTTTGTATAATATTTTTGAACAGATCTATACTTTGAAAAAAGAAGAGTTGAATTATGGCTATAGTCTTTTTAAACAATTAACTAAGAAAATTGATAAAGATAAGACAGATAGATATTTATTTATTAAATATCATCAGAGTATTCCTTATAGTAAGAAAGGGGATACACATTATTACAATAATCCTGCTCATGATGAAATTAGTACTTTAGTAGTAAAAAGAGCTTATATGTTAGTTAAAACTAATTATTATGACTGTTTCTTTTTAGATGTTTTAAATAGCGTTAATAATACTTATTTTGCCGTTGATTTTAAGAATCAAGATTATTTCTTTTTAGAAAGTAAGAAAATTCTTGTTTAATTTTCTAATTTAAGGTAATATATTGTTGTAAGGAGGATATTAACTATGTTACACGATATATTGATGATTTTAATAGGTTTAGTAATCGGTGCTGTTATTGGATTTTTAATAGCAAGATATGTTACAAAAAGATATATGAAGAAGAATCCACCTATTAATGAAGAAATGATTAAAGCTTTAATGATGCAGATGGGAAGAAAACCTAATCAAAAACAAATTAATCAGATGATGAAATCAATGCAAAAATATATGTAGTTTTTGCATTGATTTTTTTTAGAAAGGTATTTTATGAGTAGAGAGTTAAAAAAAATAGAAAAGTATGTTAAAGATATTGAAAATAAAGAGTTTAGTATTTCTTTGATAAGTGAAGTCATCACAATAAAAAATATGACTGAAGATAAAGGAATTAGGGAAAAAATAGATGAGATTTTAAAAGAAAGTTTTAAGAAGATTTTTAAAGATGGTCATCAAGATATTTTGTTAGGAATTATAGAATATACAAATTTAAGAAGTGAATTATGTATACCTCAAAATTTTATCTTATATGATGGAGTTTTATTTTGTGAGGAGATTTTGCTTGATGATTTTGATAGAGTTGATAAAAAGAGATATATTGTGGTAAGTAATAATCATTATTTAGATATTGATAATATTAAATTAATGTATGATTTAACGCCTCCACATGAAGAAATAGATTATATAGATTATTTTGATAATGATAAAGAAGAAGAATTATTTAGATCACTTGCTTCTAATATAAATAGTATTAGTAGAAAAGAAAATTTAGAAGATGTTGTTTTTCCTATCGTTGATTTATCTAAAAATGGTAGTAGTTATGGAAGAAGTGGGCTTATTTATAAAAGTGATGTTAGGGTATTAGTTGATTTTGAACTTAAAGATTTAAAAAAATATATTTATAATCAAGAGCCTGTTCATTTAGGCATGATTGTAATAGCAGGAGAAAATTTTTATAGTTATGATGTTTTACAACGGGCAAATTCTTGTAATATGCTTAATTGGACTGTTAATAAGAAAATAGTTCCTAAATGGGATTTAAATGAAGAATTAGAAAAAAGTAAAACGAAAATGTTAGTTTAAAACAAAACTATAAAACTTGTCTTTGTTCGTTTGTTTTACAGTATCATTTATGCTATTGTTTGATTAGGAATATTTAGTAATGGGTGTTTATCTCCTTATTTTTTTCATTTCTAATGGTTAGAAAGGAGACTTGCTTATGAGCAAGAAAGATTTTCTAGTAGTAGCATTATTAATTGTCTTTAAATAAAAACGCCCTATACATCTTGTATAAGGGTGTTATACCAAAAAAATTGAGGTGAATATCCAACTGCAAAACTAGGTATTCCTCATTTTTATTTATATGTAAGTTTTCCTTACATATTCATCTTATCATAAAAATATCTTTTTTCAAGTTGTAAAGTAGGGCTTTTTATGATAAAATTTAATTGTTATTTATTGCCCCATAGCCAAGTGGTAAGGCAGTGCGCTCTGACCGCATTATGCGTTAGTTCGAATCTAACTGGGGCAACCAAATTAGATAATTATTTTTTTAATAGATGGAGTGATTTAGATGAATAAAGAACTTGCAGAACTTTTATTTCCTAGTATTAAGATAACTGTAGATGAGATAGAAGCAAAGTATCCTCCTAGAGATTTAAAAGATGGAGCTTACGTTACAAGATTTGGACCTTCTCCTACAGGATTTATGCATGTAGGTAATTTGTATGGAGCCTTCATCAGTTCAATGCTTGCTAAACAAACTGGAGGTGTTTTTTATCTTAGAATAGAAGATACTGATAGTAAAAGAGAAAAAGAAGGAGCGATAGATGCTATTATAAATGGACTTAAAGCCTTTGATATTGATTATGATGAAGGTTATGGTAAAGAAGGTAATTATGGTCCTTATTTACAAAGCGAGAGAGTAGAGATCTATCAGGCTTATGCTAAAAAGTTAGTTAGTGAAGGTAAGGCCTATCCTTGTTTTATGAGTGAAGAAGAAATTGCCGATATAAGATCTGGCCAAGAATTAAGAAAAGAGAAAATTGGTATTTATGGGAGTTATGCTGTTGATAGAGATTTAACACTTGATGAAGTTAAAGAACACCTTGTTAATGGAGATAGTTATGTTATTCGTCTAAAATCGCCAGGAGATTCTCATAATGAAATAATTTTACATGATTTAATTAAAGGTGATATCAGTCTACCAGAAAATGATATTGATGAAGTGTTACTAAAAAAAGATGGTATTCCAACATATCATTTTGCTCATGTTATAGATGACCATTTAATGCATACAACACATGTTTTAAGAGGAGATGAATGGGTGCCTAGTTTTCCTAAACATTTACAACTTAATCAAGTGTTAGGCTTTAAACCATGTAAATATGCCCATATTGCACCTCTTACTAAAAAAGAAGATGGTAAAATCCGTAAGTTTAGTAAAAGAAAAGATCCAGAATTTGCTGTTAGTTACTATGAAGAAGCAGGTATACCTAAAGAAGGTGTTAGACTTTATCTTGCAACACTTGCTAATACTAACTTTGAAGAATGGTATTTACAAAATAAAGATAAATCTATAGAAGACTTTAAATTCTCATTTAAGAAGATGCCTACAGGTGGAACTTTATTTGATATGGAGAAGTTAAATAATATCTGTAGAACTTATTTTTCTAGAATTAGTGCTGAAACCATTTATAACGATGCTTTAGAGTATTATAAAAAGTATGATAAAGAGTTCTATCTTTTAATGGTAAAAGATAAAGATAAGTTAATTGCTTTCTTAAATATAGAACGTGATAGTAAACGTCCAAGAAAGGATATTGCAACTTATAAAGATATCAAAATTGAGAGTGCGTATATCTTTAATGAAATATTTTATAAAGATAGAAATGAAACTTATAAAGATATTGATGAGAAAATCGATTATGATGTTATTAATAAATATATAGAGATATACAAAGACTTTAATAGTGAAGATGATTGGTACAACCAAATTAAAGTACTTGCAGAAGAAATGGGATATGCTCCTAGTGTTAAGATGTATAAAGAAGATCCGACTTTATATAAAGGACATATAGGAGATGTTTGTGAGATGATTAGGCATCTACTTACAGGTAGAGTTAAGACTCCTAATTTATATCAATTATTAAAAATTATTGGTATAGATGAATTTAAAAATAGAGTAGAATTTTATAAAAATTAAAGCGTTATTTTAAACTGAACTTTAAAAGTTAGATAGTTTATAATTAGTATTAATTAGAGGATTGTAACCTGCAATTTACAGGAAACAATCCTTTAATTTTTCTTTAAGTCTATTATGATTATAATACTAAATATAGTCATCTATTGTATTTATTAAGTTATGTTTAATTCGTATTAAAATCATTATAATAGATATACTATTAAAGGATGGTGATAATATGGAAATTAAAAAAGAAATACTTGAAGAAATAAGTAATAACTATATACAAGGTATTGAAAATAAAACTGTAAGGTGTGCTCTTGTAAACAATAATATAAGAGATATTATGAGAAATAAAGAAAGAGAAGGAGAGTTATTATTTAATTTTTCTATTAACCTTGATACTTTAAAGGCTGTAAATCAAAATAATGCGAATAATTCTTTCATATATGCAGGATGCAATGTATTAAGAGAATCTATATGTAAAAAATATGATTTAGAAAATTTTGAGATTTCTCAAAGCTATATATCTTTTTATGATAAATTAGAAAAATGTAATTATATTATGGAAAGTTTAACCCAACTTAAAGATAGAGATGCAGATGATAGAGAAAGACTTTTTTTATTAACAAGAGGAGTTCAAGATGGTGGTGTTTGGGATTTCTTTTCTAATATTATTAATAAATATGGCTTTGTTCCTAAAACAGCGATGAGTGATACATATCAAAGTCTTAATCCTGATGAAATGAATCATCTAATTAATAGAAAATTAAGACAGTTTAATGCAAGATTACTTACTAGTAATGAAAATTTAGATTATTTGAAAAGTTTATTTTTAGATGATATTTATAAAATACTAGCTTGTTGTTATGGGGTACCACCAAAGCAGTTTGATTTTGAATATACTGATAAAGATAAAAAATATCATATTATTAAGGAGATAACTCCTTTAGACTTTTATCATGAATATACTGATATAAATATAAATAATTATGTATGTATTACTAATGTACCAACTAAGGATAAAAGTTTTAATAGAACTTATAGTGTTAAATATTTACAAAATGTTATAGAAGGAAAAACACCTATATTTCTTAATCTTCCTATTGAAGAGTTAAAAAAACTTGTTATTAAGCAATTACAAGCGAAAGAAGTAGTATGGTTGGGGTGTGATTTTAAAAAAACAATAGATAAAAAAGATGGAGTATTTGATGATATGAGTTTTAATTATTATGATACATTTAAAACAGATTTCTTTATGACTAAAGAAGAGACACTTGATAATTATGAAAGTTCGATGAATCATGCTATGGTAGTTACTGGAGTTAATTTAGAAGATAGTAAATCAACTAAATGGAAACTAGAAAACAGTTGGGGTGAAGATGTAGGTAATAAAGGATATTTTGTCGCTAGTGATTCTTGGTTTGAAAAGTATGTATATCAAGTTGTTATTAATAAGAAATATTTAACTCAAGAACAATTAGATGAAATGTCATATGAATCAGTTGAATTAAAACCATGGGATCCTATGGGAACATTAGCATAGATTAATTAATTTATTTGTGTTATAGTAGTAAATAAGAAAGAAGAAAGTAATTATGAGAGATGGATTAAAATATCCTAGAGCATATGCACTAATGCTTGTAAAAACAAACTTTGAGTTTTATGTTGTATCTCCTTGTTATGTTATTAAAGAAATCAAAAATGTTTTTAAAAGTGATGGAACTAGTGAAAGTTATTTTGAGGTCGTTTTTCCACGAAAAGATTTAAATTTATTTAGTAGAAACGAAGAAATAATTCCAGAAATAAATCCTTCTAATCCTATAGAATGTACAAACTCTACATTTGTTAATTTTATAACTTGCGATTATAAAGAGGCAATCGAGAAGAGAAACAGGGAGAATTTTTCTAAAATATCTTATGAACAATTTGACTTAGTAGATTATTACCAAGAACGAATTAATAAATTAGAAACTGAGGAAATTGTTAAAATTAAGAAATTGATAAAAGCTTACAACACAACTTACGAACCAGAACTATGGAAAAATACTAGTGGCACTTATAGAAATGGAATGGTATTTATAAAATAAGAAAAACACCTACAAATAAGTAGGTGTTAAATTATTTATTGGTAGCCTGTACGGGGTTCGAACCCGTGAATACGAGCTTGAGAGGCGCGCGTGTTAAACCACTTCACCAACAGGCCATAATTTAGTTACTAATAAAGTCTATCATAAAAAAATAAAAGTTGCAATACTTGTCAAAAATAAAAATATATGATATAATACTCTTCCTATGGAAAAGGTGGTGTTGTTATGATTATTTTACCTTTGATGATTGATGATGCTAATAATGTAACTGTTAATGTTACTATTAATTTTAGAAATGTTGAAGTAAGAGAAAATGTACTTAATTCAGGTGTTAAAGGTGTTAGTTATAGTGATGTTATTATTGGCAAATCTAATTTAAAAAGTTATGAGACTGATGGAAAAGTTATAGCTAATCCAAGGGAAGTTACAAATATTATTAGGAAAAGTATGAATTATAATACAACACCAGTTAATTATATTGTAGTTAATACTAAAAAATATGAAGATAGTGATTTTTATGATTCTTATATCATACCAGCACCTTCTTATAAACCTAATGAAATTAATGACTATATTTATGGAATGTTAGTTAATAGTATTAGATTTAATAGCCCAAAAGATACAAAGAAAGAAAAATTATCATTAAAAGCATTAGGATTTGATGAGCTATTTAATGGAGAATTTTTAAGTAAAATGCAAATGCTTAGAAGTAGTAGTCAGTCTCCACTTTATGTAAGAAATCAATTAATGAATGCGGGTTATGTTAAACAGTTAGAAGTTTTGGATTTTTTTAATAGTTTATATTGTAATATTGAAGAAGATGATGTTATTTTAACTAGTGAATTAGAAAATGTTATTAAGTTCTTTGATAGTACTAAAAAAGAGAGTAGAGCTTTGAGTAATTATAAAAATATTGCTTTGAGTAATTATGAAAGTTATATGAGTTTAGCTGCTTTGAATGCTTTAGTTAATGGTAAAGTTTTAGATTGGCCAGTATTATCTAAAGAACAACAAAAAAGGCTTATTCGTAAGTTGAATTATAACGAAAGAGCTGCTTAATTATGAAGTTTGACAGATTAGAGAACTTAATTGGTTCTTTTTCATTAGAAACACTTGCTAATTCTACTGTTTTAGTTGCTGGCTTAGGTGGTGTGGGTGGATATGTAGTTGAAGCTCTTGTTAGAAGTAGTGTTGGTAATTTAATTTTAGTGGATTATGACAAAGTTGATATTACTAATTTTAATAGGCAGATAATTGCTATTACATCTAATGTTGGTAAATACAAGGTTGATTGCTTTAAAGAAAGAATTGCTAATATTAATGAGAAGTGTAATGTTAAAACTTATAATTTGAAACTGTCTTTAGATAATATAGAAGCTGTTTTTGATACAAAGATAGATTTTGTTGTAGATGCAGTTGATGATGTTAATGCTAAGAAGTGTATTATTGATTATTGTTTAGAAAATAATATAAATTTTATTAGTTCAATGGGGACAGGTAATAGACTTGATCCGAGTAAATTAACGATAACAACTTTAGATAAGACTTATAATGATCCACTTGCTAAAATAATGAGGAAAAAGTTTGATAAAACTATACAAAAGAAAATTAAAGTTTGTACATCAGTAGAGTTACCTGTAAAAGTTAAAAATAAAAATATAATAGGTTCAAATGCTTTTGTACCAAGTAGTGCTGGGCTTTTGATTGCTAGTTATATAGTTAGAAAAATTATTTAAAATATTCGGGGGTTGAGGATATGTATAAAGGTATAAAATTAAGTAGTTATTTAGACATGTCATTTTTTAAAATGAACTTTGATAAAATAAATAATTATGTAAAGAAAGCGTTTAAAAGTTCAAAACCTTTAGGAAATACTAGATTGTTTTATTTAACAGAACTTAATAAGAAATTAGATATGAATAAGGATAAAATAAAGTGGCGTGGCTCTAAAACTGCTTTTAAGAGAAAATTAGAATTGTTATTACTAAAAGAAAATGATCAAGCAAGTTTTGAGTGGGTTTTGCAATTACTAGATAGGAAAGACATAAATGAAGAAGAAATGCTTTCGTTTTTATCTTCAATTAGTGATGGTAAATTTTGCTTTAAATATATTTTAGCTGAAGCAGATGATATTTTTTCTTATAGTGATGAGGCTTTTGTTGCTATTAAAGGGTATATTGATGATGATAACTGGCTCAAAAATATTATGAATATTAAAGCTAGGGAAGATGTTTGTAAGATAATTGCAAAGATAGAGAAAAGTTATAATAGTGGTACTTGTACATTAGCTTCTTTAATTGAAGAGTTTACTAGATTATTAAATATATTAAAAAGATCATCTTTAAGAACAGATGCGGTTGCAAGAATTATTGTGACTATAAATGAGAGCATTGAAAAAATAAATTTAAAAGATACTTTTATAGATAAAGATGATTCTTACTATATAGAGTTTATTGACCTACTTAAAAAGTTAGATAAAGTTATAAATTCTAATCCTACTAATAAACTTACTAATGATTTAGTCAATTCTGATTTTAATCTTGACATAGGTAGATCATATAATGACAAGTTAAATTATGGTTATTCTAAGATACCTTTTGTTTATCAAGATACACCTATTATTGCACTTTATGGTGAAGAATCTCTCGATTTGGATAGTGTATTTTCTATTGATAAGGAAGGAGATTTGTACTTTTTTAATGTCTATGTTAGTGATGTGCCATCATTTTTGGGAGAAAATAGAGAGTTAAGTATAAATGCTTATAAACAGGGTACTTCATTTTATTTAAGAGATAATGGTAAAAACATTAATTATGATATGTTACCTGCAAAACTTTCTCATGATTACTTAAGCATGTTAAGCAAAGATGTTTCTTTAAAGCCTAAATCTGTTATTTCTTTTCAATTTGTTATTGATAGTAATGGTAATATATGTTCTTCTTCTGTTTCTAGAAATAAAGTTATGGTTGATTATAACTTGACGAGTTATGATGCTTCTAGAATTTTAAATAAAAAAGAGATAAACACTAAGGTTGATAGATCTATTTATCTATTGAGGGATTTATGTAAGGTAATATCTTCTACTACGACAAAACCGTATCTTGCTAATTTATGGAAAGTAAGTGTTGATGATATGATTGCATTACCTTCGCTTTTAGTTAGTTATTATGTAGCAGGAGAACTTGATTTTGGTATATATAGAGAAAATGGTATATATACAAAGAATCCTAGTAATAGTGAAATTTATTTAAATAGTAGTGCACCTTTAAGAAGATATGTTGATGATATTAATCTTGCTATTTTATTAGAACAAAAAAATTTACAAAGATTTAATAGAGATGACTTTAGGTATTTAGAAAACAATATTGATGAAGTAATTGGACATTTAAATGAACAAAATTTTCTTTCTAAATATATTGAGAAGAACAATTCTTTAGTTAAAAAATATTATTTAAAACGAGACTAAACTTAATTAGCCTCGTTTTAAAATTTTCGATAAAGTCCAACAACTTTACCTAAGATAGTTACTTCATCAAGGATTATAGGATCCATAGTGTCATTTTCTGGTTGTAATCTAAAGTAGCCATTTTCTTTATAAAATGTTTTAACGGTAGCTTCGTTGTCTTTATTCATAGCGACTACAGTATCACCATTTTTAGCTGTATTTTGTCTTTCTACAATTAAAATATCTCCGTCATAAATACCTACATTAATCATAGATTCACCACTTACTTTTAAGGTGAATATTTCTTTTTTGTTTCCTAGTAATTCTGCTGGTAAGGCGAATGTCTCATCAGGACGTTCTATTGCTTCAATAGGTGTTCCTGCTGTTACTTTACCAAGTAAAGGAACTTTTACTACTTCATCCTCGTCATCTAAATATTCATTATCGACTAAAACTTCGATTGTTCTATTAGTACCCGATCCTTTTTTTATGTAGCCTTTTTTAACTAATTGTTTTAGGTGAAAATGAATAGTAGCAGGGCTTGAAAGTTTCGCTTCATCTCCTATTTCCCTGACAGTAGGTGGATAACCATTTTTAGCGATTAATTTTTTTATAATTTGTAATATATCATATTGTCTATCTGTAAGTTTTTCCATAAATAACACCTTCTTCCTTTATTTGTATTAATCTTAACATAGCATATGTAAAATGTCAAACAAAAATTCGAAAAGCTGTTGACATAAACAATTGTTCGATATAAAATGGTATCAGAAAGAAGGAGTGATAGATATGTTAAATGTAAAAAATATTTTAAAAACTGCTTTAGGAGTTAGTCTTATTTATATGTTGGCTGTTGTTCTTACTTTATTTATGTGTGATCGTGTTAATGAACTTGAGAGTAGTGAGGAGGAGATTATTAATAGTAGTGTGGCTTTAAATTTAAAATAATTTTAAATATTTCCTTTAGTATGATACAATAGAAATATATGGGGTAATAATAGAAAGATGTGTATTGTTATGAAGTATATTTTCTATAAGGATGAATATAAATATATTTATTTAAGCGAATTTTTTCGTGATTTTGCAAGAGCATTAGGAGAGACTTTTGGTGCTGTAATGCTTTATAAAGCAGGGTTACCAATTTATTTAATATTATTAATCTATGGTGTGAGGTTTTTAATTACTGGACTTATAACTCCATTTTTTATAACAATATCAAATAAAATTGGCCTTGCTAATTGTATATTAATTTCCAATATTTTTAGTGTAATTAATGCTTATTTTATGTTATTTAGTGATAATTTATATAGTAATATTATAATTTTTATTATAACAATGGGGCTTATGGGACTTGCTAATCCTGTTTCTGATTCTTTATCTAGTAAGTACGTTAATAGTAATCATCGTGGCAGGTTTAACAGTGGAATTTATATTTCTAAGATATTAGGCACAGTATTTGCTAGTACTTTAATAACTTGGGGTGTTGTTAGTAATAATAATACTATATTACTTATCTTAATAACAGTTTTTTTCTTGTTACAATATATTACTGTTAAGAAAATTGATTATAAGCCTAAAAATAATAATGCTTTTAAAACAACGTTTAAATATTTATTAAAGAGTGAAAGTAAGTATAAAGTAATCTATGCTTTAAGAACTAATCATATAATTGAAAGATTGTTTGTCCCTTTATATTTATATATTCTACTAAATGATTTTGTTTTGTTTGGAACAGTAATTATTGTTTCTTTATTATTTCAAATAATAACAGTTAGTTTGATAGGTAAATATACTGATAAAAATTTATTTAAAGCGAATAATTTAGTGTCAGGTATTAAAGTTTTAATTACAGGAGTTTATTTATTAACAAAAAATAGAGTGTTAGTGTCTTTAAATAAAACATTGAGTGATAATTTCGATAAAGTATATGAAACTTCAATTCAAACGTCTATTCAAAACATTATAAAGAAAAATAAAGAAAATAATGAGTTATTGTCGGCGGTGGGGCAGATGAGTTTGTGCTTTACTGAGTTTATAATATTTGGAATATTATGTGTTGTTTCAATATATGTAAAAGAAAATGTATTTTATTTAATATTTGTATTATCAATAATTTCTACTATCTTTATAAATTATTATATAAAGTGGGAAATAAGTGAAAAAAGAAAGGCGAGGTAATTTATGAAAAAAATAATTTTGGTTGATGGAAATAATCTTTTGTTTAGAAGTTATTATGCTACTAGTTATAGTGGAGTTATTATGAGAAATTCTAAGGGCTTTCCTACTAATGGCTTGTATGGCTTTATCAATATGATGAATAAGATTATTGAAGAAGAAAAACCTAGTTATATTATGGTAGCTTTTGATAAGGGAAAAACTTTTAGGCATGATAAATATGATTCTTATAAAGCAGGGCGAAAAGAGATGCCTGATGATTTAAGAGTGCAATTTCCTAAAGCTAAAGAAGTACTTGATGCGATGGGAATAAAGCATTTTGAAATGGATAATTATGAAGCGGATGATATAATAGGAACACTTGCTAAAGAAGTAGATGAAGAAGATCAATTTGTGGCAACAATTATTTCAAGTGATAAAGATTTACTTCAACTAATTAGTGATGAAGTAGAAGTTAAACTGTTAAAGACGAAAGGATCTATTAGATTTAATAGAGAAGTATTTAGAGAAAATTATAAAGTTGAGCCTATTAATATGATTGATCTTAAAGCTTTAATGGGAGATATGTCTGATCATATACCTGGTGTTAAAGGAATTGGGGAGAAGACAGCGATTACCTTACTAGAAAAATATAAGACATTAGATAATTTATATGCTCATGTTGATGAGCTTACCCCTAAAACTAAAGAAAAGTTAATTAGTGACAAAGAGAATGCTTATATGAGTTATGATCTTGCTACTATATATCGTGATGTAGAGATTCCATTTACTTTAGAAGATTGTAAATATAAAGGGTTTGATAGAGATAAATATATAGATATTTTAGAAGAGCTTGAGTTTAAATCTTTATTAAAAAAGGTAAATAGTATTGATAATTCTTCTTTTGATGATGATAGTGTCAAGATTGAAGATAAAAAGCCAGAGATAAAAGAAGTAGATGTTAAAGGCTTTGATAGTAGTAAAGAGTATGCCTTTTATATTGAAATGGATGGTTATAATTATAATGATTCAAATATTTTAGGAGTTAGTTTTACAAACGATAGTGGTACTTGTTTTATAAAAGGAGAAGATGTTAGTAATTATAGAGAATTGTTTGAAAATGATACTCTTAAAGCTACATATGATGTTAAGAAATGTTATATTTTATTGAATAAACTTGGTATTAAATTAAATAATTGTAACTATGATGCGATGATTGCTTCTTATTTATTAGATTATAAAATGAATGATGATATTACAACTTTAATGAATGATTTAGGTATAGATATAAAAAGTTATGAAGAGACTTATGGTACTTTAAAAAGAAGAAAGAAAGTAGAGTTAGAGGAAACTGTTAAGCTTTGCAGTTTGAAGAGCAATTTTATTTATAATACTAGGAGCGATTTTTTACTTAAAATAGATGAATATGGAGAAACTAAATTATTTAGTGAAATAGAAATGCCTTTAGCTTTTGTTCTTACTGATATGGAACTTACTGGTATTAGAGTAGATAAAGATTATTTATTAAAATTAAAAGATGAATTAGAAGTTAAAATAAAAGATATGGAACAAGACATCTATAAAGATGCTGGATGTGAGTTTAATATTAGTTCTCCTAAACAATTGGGTGAGGTTTTATTTGTAAAATTAGAACTACCTTATCCTAAAAAGAGAAAGAAAGATGAGAAGGGTTATTCTACTAGTAAAGATATTTTAGATAAAATAAGTCCATATCATCCTATTGTAAATAAAGTATTAGAATATAGAATGCTTACTAAGTTATATGCTAATTATGTAGTTGGACTTTTAGATAAAATAAAAGAAGATGGTAAAGTTCATACAATATTTAATCAGTGTTTAACTAGGACAGGAAGGCTTTCATCAACTGAGCCTAATTTACAGAATATTCCTATTAGGAGTGATTATACAAGATTAATTAGAAAAGCTTTTATACCTGAAGTTGATTCTATTATTATGAGTTCTGATTATTCACAAATAGAACTTAGAGTCTTTGCATCACTTTCAAAAGCGACTAATTTAATACAAGCTTTTGTAGAAGATAAAGATATTCATGCTAAGACGGCTGCTGATATATTTAAAGTAAATATTAATGATGTTACTAAAGATATGAGAAGGACTGCTAAAGCGGTTAATTTTGGTATTCTTTATGGTATTAGTAGTTTTGGATTATCAGAAGATTTAAAAATAGATGTAGGTAGTGCTAAAAAGTTTATTGATAATTACTTAGAGACTTATCCTGGTATTAGTGAATATATGGATAAAGAGAAAAAGGAAGCTTATAAGAATGGCTATGTTAAAACTATTATGAACAGAAGAAGAGTTATTAATGAGTTAAAAAGTAGTAACTATATGGTAAGAAGTGGAGGAGAGAGAATGGCTCTTAATACTCCTATTCAAGGTAGTGCTGCTGATATTCTTAAAAAAGCGATGGTAGACTTATATGGCGAGATGACTAAAAGAGGCTTAAAGAGTAAGATTCTTATTCAAGTACACGATGAACTTGTTTTAAATGTTTATAAAGATGAGTTAGAGGAAGTAAAAGAATTAGTAAGAGATAAGATGGAAAACGTTATTAAATTAGATGTGCCTTTAAAAGTAGATATTGAAACAGGTAATGATTGGTATGAAGCTAAGTAGGTGATTATGAGAATAGTATACTGTGGTTATGATTTCTTCTATGGTTGTTTAGAAGAATTAGTTAAAGATAAAAATAATACTATTGCAAAGATATTTACTTTTGAAACTGATAATAAATATAATTTTAATGATAAAATAAAATCTATTGCAAGTGAAAATAACATACCTATTTCTTATGATAAACCTAATGAAGAAGAACTATTCAGATTGTTTGATAAAGAAAATGTTGATGTTATAATTACTGCGGGTTATATTTATAAAATTCCTATTATAGATCATCCTAACTTTAAAGGAATTAATATTCATCCTACACTTTTGCCTAAAGGAAGAGGTCCTTGGCCTTTACCTTGGATAATTTTAAAGAATGAAAAATATAGTGGAGTTACTATTCATAGATTAACTGTTGATATGGATAAAGGACCTATACTTTTACAAGAGAAGTTTAAAATATTAGATAATGAAGATTTAGAAACTTTATCTTGTAGAAGCCAAGTGCTTGCTAAAAAACTTATATCTGAAGTAATTAGTAATTTTGATTATTATTATGATAATGCTAAAGAACAAGGCGAAGGCGAGTATTATCCTTATCCAACAGATGAAGATATGACATTTAATGGTTTAATGAAGGTAGAAGATATTGATAGAATAATAAGAGCTTTTGGTAAGTTTGATTCTTGTACTAGTTTTTTAGGTAAAAGCTTTTTAGTACATGATGCTACTTGTTGGAAAGAGGAACATAAATATAGACCAAATACGATTGTGCATGCTACAGATAAAGAGGTTTTAATGGCAGCGGTTAATGGCTTTGTCTGTATTAGATATTATGAAGAAGATAAAGATTAAGAAGTAAAGGAAGTGTTATATATGCCTGAAAAACCAGAAGTAATTACAGTTAGTAAGACATTAGAACATATTATTATAGGTAAGACTATTAAGAATGTAGATGTTTATTGGGATAATATAATTATTGGTGATATAGATAAGTTTAAAAAAGATTTAGTAGGAGAGAAAATTGAGTCTATTACTACAAGAGGTAAATGGATAGTAATATTTCTTACAACTAAAGCTTTGATATGCCATTTAAGAATGGAAGGAAAGTTTTTCTTTAGAGATCCTAGTGTAGTTAAAGAAAAGCATGAACATGTTATTATTACTTTTACTGATAATACAGATATGAGATTTAATGATGTTAGAAAGTTTGGTAAAATGGCATGTCTTCCTAAAGATGAAGTTTATAATTTGAAGCCTCTTTCTGATTTAGGATTAGAGTATTACGATAGGAGTTTAACACCTAATTATTTATTAGATGCTTTAAAGAAGAAAAAAGTACCTATTAAAACCGCTTTACTTGACCAGTCTATTATTACTGGTATTGGTAATATTTATGATGATGAGATTTTATTTGCATCTCATATAAATCCTTTAAGGAAAGCAGATTCTCTTACTTTAGAAGAAGCGGATGCTATTATTAAAAATACAAAGATAATACTAGATAAAGCAGTTACTATGGGTGGCACTACTATTAAGAGTTTTACATCAGCAGAGGGAGTACATGGCTTATTTCAAAATGAACTTGCTGTTCATGGTAAAAAAGATGGAGTATGTCCAAACTGCGGAGAAATGCTTGTTGTTACTAAAGTAGGAGGACGAGGCACTTATTATTGCCCTAAGTGTCAAAAATAAAGACTTATGTTTTCGTTCATAAGTCTTTTAAAATGGATTATATCTGTCTATTGTTATTGGTTTTGTATTAAATAATTCTAGGTCTTCTTTACTTAAATATTTTTTATTAATTATTACCATAAGAACAAAATCATTAAAGAAATTATCATTCATTATATAATAACCATCTTTATATAGTATATCTCCATAACTATTTTCAACTTTCCATCTAATTGGTTTATCAGCTTCAATATGAACTCCTGTTATTACCATTAAATGTTGATAGTAAATATCAAAACTACTTAAAGCTTCTTCTTTAGTTAATAAATCTATATTAAATACATCTTTATAATTATATAAATTAGAATCTAATATACCTGATTTTTTATCTCTCATTTTATCAATATTACAGGCAAAATAAACTGGCATACCATCTTTTAATTGTTTAACTGTTAGATCTTTTAATACTTCTATAGGCTTATTAATAAACTTAACATATTTACCATAAATATTTTCATTATATTCTTTTATATAGAGTTTGTTATATTCAGTTTTATACATAGGGATGTTTGTAATACTTACAAAATCATCTAAGTTGATAGATAAATATTTATTTTTGAACTCTATAGGAGTTATATTTTCTAATTTAATTAGTTTTCCATCTTTATCTTTATATTCATATGTGAAAGATAATGGTGTAGAGCCTAAGCATTTAGACAAGAGGTTGTAATTTTCTTTTAACATTTCTTCTTTTCTTAGATAAAGTTTATCTTTTGAAGTATTATTTTCTTTTAATTTTAACAATTTAAACATGTCTTTTTTTAGTTTTTCATTATAAAGTCTTCTTAATTGTTCAGAATTTTTACTATCAAAAGATTTAGGCATTACATCTTCTGGAACTATACCATATTTATTTACTAGCTCTTTGAAAAATGTAAAACGCCCACCTTCATAAAAAGCATCCTCTATATAATATTTATTTACTTCAGTTTTTAAGTCAAAGTTTTCTTGTTCAATTATTCTGTTATAAAAAGTATTAGCTTTTTCTAGTTTATCGAAAAAAGAAAGATAATTTACTGATAAATTTATATCTGTAGGTAAAATATTAAGATTAGTAGCAACGTTATTTTCAATAAAATTTACTCCTGCATAAAGCCAGCATAACCAAGAATCTTCTTGATCATATATCTTAGTATTGGGTAATTCTATATTAAAAACGTTTGGAGTGTTATTAATAATATCAGTATTTAAGCAAAAACTTTGCATACCTATTTTTTTCATAGCATTTTCAATTATTTTGTTATTTTTATCATTATTATATTCATTATAAAATTTTTGAATTTGTTTGTAATCAATATTTTTCATGCGTTACCTCCAATTTAATTATATATTTTTTTAATATTAATGTCATTAAATATATAAAATTTGTTAATGTTTTTTTGACAAGAGTTAATATTTATGATACTATGAATATGTAAAAGAAATTTACATACAATAAAAAATGAGAACACTTAATAATGGCTTGTTGAGTGGCCTCGAATAATAATATTATACTAAGAACCACCTAAATCATAGCTGAGTTAGGTGGATTCTTCTATATTAAGGCAAGTGTTATGAATAAAAATATGAGGTTTTGAAGAAATAATATGATGATTAAGGAAGAAGTTAAATAATCTTTCTTGCTCATATATTAGCCTCCTCTCTGAGGCCCACCCAACTATTAAATGTTCTCTATATAAATAGTATCAAATTAATTTCTCTATAGCAAGACAAAAATGTACCAAATTAGTTACAAATTTTCGCGATTCAGATTAAAATACTCTTTTAATTTTAATAAAACTATGCTATAATTATATAGCTTGATAGAAGGAGTGAAGTAAATAATGAAAAAGACAAAAATTGTTTGTAGTATAGGTCCTGCTAGTAATCAACCTGATGTA
>CALVQK010000020.1 GCA_944358305.1 uncultured Bacilli bacterium
AAGGAGGCTTTAAGAATAGTGGAAGAGTTAGAGAGATTAAGTGATGATGATGAATTTAGAACATATTATGATGCTGAGAAAGTGCAAAGGAAATTAGTTAATTCAGCAAGACTTGATGGTTACGATGCTGGAAAAGAGGAAGGAGCCAAGGAAGAAAAGATTGTTATTGCCAAAAACTTTATTAAAGATGGTATACCTTTAGAAATTGTCTCTAAGAATACAGGTTTAAGTATAGAGAAATTACATAAACTTATGGAAGATAACTAATACTTTTTATAATATTTATTTTATATTTTGATAGTAAAACGAGTATATTTATATATAATAATTGATACTCGTTTTTATTTAAATTAACTGTTATGTAAGAGATATTTATTTTATTGAAATTTGAAATGTTAATTTATAGTAAATAATTTTTGACATTTTTCTTCCATATTTTCTAAAAAATGATATAATTAGTTTAGAATAATTTGATAATATAGGGAGGTAGATAAAGATCAAATGATTAATAAAATACAAGGAACTCTAAATACTAATAAGAAAAGGGTTATTGTTGTTGGTATTTTGGTAGTTCTTTTAATTGCAATTATAGGTTTTTCTTATGCTTGGCTTAGAACAACTATACTAGGTGAAGAAAATGTTCAAATTGTAGTTGGTGATTTGGATTTGATTTTAGATGAATCTTCGACAAATGGTATTCAACTTACTAATGCTGTTCCAGCTTACGATGATGAAGGTAAAACTTATGAACCTTATGTATTTTCACTAAAAAATCAAAGTAATATAGATTTATATTATACTTTATCATTAATAGATGATTTGGATGCTTTAGAAAGTTGTACTACTACTGATGGTGGTTCTTGTGAAATGCTAGATCCTAGAGATATAAGATATGAAGTAAAAATGGGTGATAGGACATTTACTGGATCTTTGTCTGATTCTTCTATTATTAGTTATGGTACTATTGGTGCTGGAGAAACTATTCAAGGTGAATTGAGAGTATGGTTAAATATTAATGCCACAAATGAAGCGATGGGTAAAGTATTTTTAGGTAAACTTAAAGTATTTGGTACTCAACAGTTAGATGATTCTTCATTTGAACAAGGTAATGATGCTGTTAATGAGCCTGAAATGGATAGTAATATGATAGCAGTTAAACATGATGGTTACAATTGGGTAAAGACAGATATAGATAATGATTGGTATAACTATGATATGGGAATTTGGGCAAATGCGATAACAGTTAGTAGTGATAAATTATCAACTTATCAAAGTGCTCCAGTGGGTACTGTAATAGATATGAATGATGTTGAAACTATGTGGGTATGGATACCAAGATATTCATATACAATTACTAGTGCAGATGGAACAAACTACTATGGTAAACGTGGAGTTTATTTGAATAGTACACCTACACAGGCTTTACCTGGTGAGATAGATATAAAATTTATAGGAACTGCTGTAACAGAAAAAGGTACTGCTAGATATGAAAATACAGAGGCACCAAAGAATTGGTATACGCCAGATGCTTTTACATTTAATGGTGAAGAATTATCAGGAATCTGGGTAGGAAAGTTTGAGACCAGTAGTAGTAATCCAAACGCTTCAAGTGGAGGAGGAAATACTACAAGTTTAGATCCAATGATAAAACCAAATGTAACAAGTTGGAGAGGAATAAATGTAAGTAATATATATCAAGTAGGCTTGAAAGTAAGTGCATCAGGAAATAGATATGGCTTTAGTGAGAATATGAACTCACATGCAATGAAAAATGATGAGTGGGCTGCTGTGGCATATTTATCACAAAGTAAATATGGAAAACTGGGAAATGATAATTTTATAGACGAAAATAAAGAAGTATATCAAAATAAATCAAATAGTTTTATAACAGGATGTAGTTATGGAAGTCCAAGTAATGGAAATACAGATTATGGATGTCAATATACTTATGATAATAATTTAAGAACAGAAGATGGAAGTGCTGGTAAAGGAGTAGGTGCTAGTACGACCGGAACAATATATGGAGTTTATGATATGAGTGGAGGAGCTTGGGAATATGTAATGGCAAATTACAATGATGTAATAGGAAGCTCTGGATTTGAGTCAATGCCTGACTCGATATATTATAATAAATATACAAGTAATGATATAAATACAGCATGTAATGGAGGTACATGTTTAAGTCATGGCTTATCGGAAACGGCAGGATGGTATAACGACTACAGGACAATGGTTAGTGAGACATATCCATGGTTGTTGCGCGGCGGTAATTATTACACTGGTTCTACTAATGCAGGTGTATTTGGTTTCAATACTTGGAGTAATGGTAATGCTAGCGTTGATTACTCGTTCCGCCTCGTGATGAGCGTGACTAGTCCGTAAGGACTAAACTCTTGGGCACAAAACAAAATAAGATGGTAAAAATAGAGAAAGAAAGAATATTGTCGAATTATTCGTGATGATATAGCCTCGGCGCACTCTTTTTTGGCGCCGAGGCGTTTTTTGATAAAGAACGTAAAAGCAAGGCCCTTGTCTATTGATAAGGGCCTTGCTTTTTTATATTTTTATAAACTTATCTTTGCCTACTCCACATAATGGACATTTCCAATCATCAGGTAAATCTGCAAATTTCACTTTTTCTTTGTCGTCATCATAAATATAACCACATATTGTGCATTTATATCTGTTCCCTTTTGTTTTTTCTTCTTTTTCTTCTATGTAAGTAGGTGCTTTTTTTGAAGCTTTTCCTTTTAATTTTTCATGGTAATATTTGTAAGTCATTGGTGTTTTTTCTGAAAGTTGTTTAGTCTTTGTAATTCTAATTAGAAAAATATCATGTGTATTTACATCAATAATATTAATAACATCTCCAATTATATAACTGCAAGCATTTTCAGTAACAACTGGTAAGTTATCTATTTCTTTCCATTCTGTTTCTTCGAACTTGTTTGTATCTTTAGATGAGAAATATCCAAATTTTGCTATTAGTTCTTTCTTTGCCTTTTCTGTTAATATTGATATGGCGCATCTTTTTGTTTCTCTTAAAATTTTATTAGTATAGTTTTCTTTATTTAAACTAACAGCTATTATTGGATTTTCTGATGTTATTTGTATTAATGAGTTAATAAAGCAACCAATATTTTTGTTATCTTCTTTAGTTGTTATTATGTACATTCCATAAGAAATATTATTTAGTACTTTAGTGTCCATTTTATCATCCTTTCTTATTTTTATTATATCATATTTAGTTATATAAAAATTGAAAAAAACTTCCATTGTTATTTAATTTATAATTTTGTAAAATATAATTGTCATCAATATCGATATTGGTGATAGGGATTAAATCGTTTTTCCATTTCTGTTTAGAGATGGAGCTCTTTTTTACCTTGATCTGTTATTATTTAGGTTGTTGCGCGGCGGTGGCGTCTTGTGATTGCGCTTTCGACAGTATTCTTTTTTGCTCTATTTCGATATGGTGCTGTGCCTGCTCGTTCCGCCTCGTGATGAGCGTGACTACGATATAATCGTGATTTAAGTTATTATACTATATAATAAAAAATTAATATCCTAGAGATTTAATTCCTACTTTTTAAGTGAACTTCGAGATATGATGATGGTTAGTAGTTTATTTGGGCGAATATCAGTAGTCATAGGCAAGGTGTAAAGCCTTGCTTTTTGATTGGTTTTATGGTTGAATTTTATTGGAAAAGCTCGATAATTAAGCTTTCTATTTTATTAAGAATTTAAACGCGGCGGTGGTTATAACAATAACGTAGCTGGTGGTATATTTAACATAGGTTATAGCGGTACTTATGGTGGTAACGCCAATGATTATTCGTTCCGCCTCGTGAAGATACTATGATATGATGAATATTTAAGTTATTATGTAGATAGTAAAAAATAAATATCATAGAGAGCTTTTTCATTTTACATTTTGTAAAAAATTAATTAAATCTTTTAACTAATGTAGCTCTATACTAGAAAATATTGTATCTTTATTACTTTTATGTTAACTTTTAAATGGGGAAAAATTTGAAAACCATTTTATTTTTGTATTGTAAGGTTTAGTCGAGCGCGGCGGTAACTATGCCACTAATCCTGGTAATTATGCCGGTGTGTTCAACTTCAACAATAACAACAACAACATATCTGGGGGTGCGAACAACAATGGCTCGTTCCGCCTCGTGATGAGAGACTATGATATGAGGCATATTTAAGTTATTATAGATATAATAAAAAATAAATATCATAGAAAATTTTTTCCTTTTTACGAATTCCGTAAAAGAAATTGAAGTACTATTTTCTAGTTAGTAGAGTTATCGAATGCTAGAAAATATGATGTTGATAATTATATGATCTATAAATGTTGTATCTTTCTTTTATATATGGTAGTTTTGAGATAGGGGAAATTCTAATAGGCTTATATTATTAAAAGTATTTCTTTTTTATTTAAGTTTTCGGTAGAGCTCGGCGGTGGCCATAATGATAACACAACTGCTGGCATATTCTATTTTTATGCTACTATCAATTTGGGTGATGCTAATAACAACAAATCGTTCCGCCTCGCGAAGAGAACTATGATATGAATATGGTTTAAGTTATTATTAAGATAATAAAAATGTATATCATAGAGAGTTTTTCCTTTTTACAATTTGTAAAAAAATAAAAATGTTATTTTCTGGTTAGTAGAGTTATCGAATGCTAGAAAATACACTGTTAATAATTTTCTTTTTTATAGATCTTGTATTTTCTCTTTTTTTATGTTAGCTTTACGATAGGGAAAAATTTGAAACTTTATTATTAATGTTTGCAAGTAGCGCGGCGGTAGTTATGTTGTAAATATGGATTCTGGAATGTTTAGATTTGCAAACGATACTAGCGGTGGCAGTGGTGGTAATAACGATAAGTCGTTCCGCCTCGTGGTGTGTACTATGATATGAGATTTATTTAAATTATTATTTTTTATAATAAAAGATAAATATCATAGAAAGTTTTTTCCTTTTACGTTTATGTAAAAAATTAGAAGTAATATCTTTCTAGTTAGTAGGAAATCCGAATATTAGAGGATATTGTTTTGTTGATATTTAAACTTTGAATAGATGTTGTTTTTCCTTTTGTTTTATGTTAATTTCTAGTTGGGGAAAAATTTAAGTTATATTATTGTTTGTTATTAATGTTTGCAAGTAGCGCGGCGGTTATTATAGTATAAGTGTTAATGCTGGTGTATTTTATTTCGGTAGTACTATTGTTGTAGGTGGGGCTAGCCCTGATTATTCGTTCCGCCTCGTGATGAAGACTATGATATGAGATTTATTTAAATTATTATTTTTTATAATAAAAAATAAATATCATAGAAATTTTTTTCCTTTTACGTTTTATGTAAAAAATTAGAAGTAATATCTTTCTAGTTAGTAGGGAGTCTGAATACTAGAAGATATGTTAGTTAGTATTATTATATGTTGCATCTTTACTTTATTTATGATAATTTTTCAATAGGGAAAAATTTGAAAATGCATTATTTATTTTGATGGTTGGTGCGCGGCGGTGCTTATAATACTAACCTTGGTCATTATGCTGGTATATTTGGATTTAGTGCTAATACTTGGACAGTTGGTAATGCTAACGAAAATGGCTCGTTCCGCCTCGTGAAGAGAACTATGATATGAAATTTGTTTAAGTTATTATTAGTTATAATAAAAAATAAATATCATAGAAAGTTTTTTCCTTTTACGTTTTACGTAAAAAATTAGAAATAATATCTTTCTAGTTAGTAGGCTATCGAATATTAGAAAAGATGATGATTAATATTATGAGTTAATTTTTGTAGGGAGAAATTTGAAAATATATTATTATTTGTTTTGATGGTTGGTGCGCGGCGATGGCTATACTAATAGTATCGGTGCAGGAATATTTTACTTTAATCCTGGTACTGTTTCTATAGGTGGTGCTAATGGTGGTACATCGTTCCGCCTCGTGAAGAGAACTATGATATGAATATGGTTTAAGTTATTATTTCTATAATAAAAAATGTATATCATAGAGAGTTTTTTCCTTTTACGTTTTACGTAAAAAATTAGTTGATAAGATTACTTAATATTAGAATATATAATACTAGAAAATATTGTTCTTTTTTACCATTTGTGTTAATTTTATAGTGGGAAAGGTTTGTATTACATTTCAATTTAGATACTTTGAACGTTTGTTGCGCGGCGGTGGTTATAGTAACAGTACTGATGCTGGTGTGTTTTACTTCAATCCTACTGTTAATTTGGGTGGTCCTAACGTTGATAAGTCGTTCCGCCTCGTGAATATGACTATGATATGGGAAATATTTAAGTTATTATAGATATAATAAAAGATAAATATCATAGAAAATCTTTTCCTTTACGATTTCGTAAAAAATAGAAGTAATATCTTTCTGGTTAGTAGAGTTATTGAAAACTAGAAGGTATGTAGTGAATATAACTTTTTTAATAAATGTTGTATCTTTTTTTATTTGTTTTAATTTTTTGATAGGGAAGGTCTAAAAATTATTTGTAATTTGTTTATGGTTGGTGCGCGGCGGTGGTTATGCAGATAACACTAATGCAGGTGTATTTTATTTCGATGGCACTGTTCATTTAGGTAATGCGATTAACAATAAATCGTTCCGCCTCGTGATTGATACTATGATGTAAGATTTGTTTGAATTATTATTATATATAATAAGAAATAAATATCATAGAGGATCTTTCCTTTTACGATTTCGTAAAAAAATATAGATTATATCTTTTGGAGTAGTATATATATCGAACATCAATAGATATGAGACATACTATAATTTTTTAATAAATATTGTATCCTTCTTTTATCTGTGTTAATTTTTAAATAGGAGAGGTCTAAAAACTATATTGTTTTATAATTTATTTATGGTTGGTGCGCGGCGGTGTTTATAATACTACTAATACAGGTATATTTAGTTTTAATTCCGGGAAGTATGGTAATGATGATTTTGATAGTTCGTTCCGCCTCGTGAAGAGAACTATGATGTGAAAGATATTTAAGTTATTATTTATATAATAAAGAATGTATATCATAGAGGACCTTTTCTATTATGATTTCATAAAAATAAAAGTAATATTTTCTAATTAGTAGAATTAATCGAATATTAGAAAATATTTTGTGTTTTTGATGATTTTTGTGTTAATTTTATATTAGGGAAAACTTTAAAATTACTATTTATTATATTTGTAAAGTTTTAATATTAATTATTGATTTTATAAGATTTATGAATAGCACGGCGGTAGCTATATGACGGACGCTAATAACGCAGGTATGTTCAACTTCAACAACAATAACAACGGTATTTCTGGAGCTGCTCATCCCAATGGCTCGTTCCGCCTCGTGATGGGTACTATGATATGAAAGTGATTTAAGTTATTATTTATATAATAAAAAATAAATATCATAGAAAGTTTTTCCTTTTTACATTAGTAAATAAAAATGGAAGTAATATCTTTCTAGTTAGTAGATTATCGAATACTAGAAGATCTTGTTAATAATATTGGTATTTTTAATAAATATTGTTTATTTTTCTTATTTATGTTAATTTGTAAGGGGAAACTTAAAATTGTTATTTGCTTTTTGATATTTTTAATATTACGGCGGTGGATTCTCTAGTGCTACTGGTGCTGGGGTACTTCATTTTGATCCCAGTACGAACGCTTATGGAGATTCTGATGGCGGTAATTCGTTCCGCCTCGTGAAAATACTATGTTATAAAAATGTTTGAGTTATTATTTATATAATAAAGAATATATATCATAGAGAGTTTTCCGTTTTACATTTAGTAAAAAAACTAAAAATAATATTTTCTAGTTAGTAAAGTTAATTGAATACTAGAAAATATTTTGTTAATATTGTTGCAGGGAAAAATTTAGAAAAGTTATTTTGATTGTAAAGTTTTACTCGGTGTAGTTTACTGATTTTTTATAAATAACGCGGCGGTGGTTATAATATTAATATTAATGCTGGTGTGTTTAACTTTGCTTATGCTAATGAGCGAGGAGAAGTTGGAACTAACGAATCGTTCCGCCTGTTATGATGACTATGATATGAGATGTATTTAAGTTATTATTTATATAATAAAGAATATATATCATAGAGAGTTTTTCCTTTTTACATTTTAGGTAAAAGAAATAGAGGTATTATTTTCTAGTTAGTAGGGCCACCTGAATGCTAGAAAATATTTGTTAATATTGTGTATTTTAATTAATTATGTTAATTTTGTGATGGGAAAAATTTATTATTTATTTTTATAAGATTTGCAAAGGTAGCGCGGCGGTTATTATCTTACTGGTTCTGGTAGCGCCGGTGTGTTTTATTTCTATAATATTGACAGTGCAGGTGGCGCTAATCTCTGGGGTTCGTTCCGCCTCGTGAAGAATACTATGATATGAAAAATATTTAAGTTATTATTTAGTATAATAAAAAATAAATATCATAGAGAATTTTTCCCTTTTTACATTTGTAAATAGGAATAATATTTTTGTTAGCATAATTACAATATACTAGAAAATATTTTTCTTTTGTGTTAATTTTATATTAAGGGAGGACTTAAAAATTATTTTAATTTATGACCTTTATGATGTGCGCGGCGGTAACTATAACACTGGCTCTACTAACGCAGGAGTGTTCTATTTCAACAACAACAATGTCTCTGGACAGGCTAACAACAATGGCTCGTTCCGCCTCGTGATGGGTACTATGATATGAGGCATATTTAAGTTATTATTTAGTATAATAAAAAATAAATATCATAGAAAGTTTTTCCTTTTTTACATTTGTAAATAAAAAATAGAGGTAATATCTTTCTAGTTAGTAGATTTATTGAATACTAGAAAGAAATGTTATGATTAAGATTTTATTTTTAATAAATTATTGTTTCCTTTTTCTATTTGTGTTAACTTTATAATGGGAGAGACTTAAAACGTCATTATTTTGTTAGTTATTGATTATAAGGTTTGTAGGCAGCGCGGCGGTAACTATAACAATAATACTAACGCTGGTGTGTTCAACTTCAACAACACTAATCTTATGGGTGGAGCTAACAACAACAACTCGTTCCGCCTCGTGATGATGACTATGATATGAGGTGTATTTAAGTTATTATAGATATAATAAAAAATAAATATCATAGAAAGTTTTTTTCCATTTCATTTTATGAATAAAAAAATGAAGTAGTATTTTTCTAGTTAGTAAGTTTATCTGAATACTAGAAAATATGATTATAATTGTTTTACAATTTTTAATAAATATTGTATCTTTTTTTTATTTGTGTTAATTTTTAATAGGGAAAACTTTGAAAATGCTTTATTGCTTTTTACTTGGTTGTTGCGCGGCGGTAACTATAACAATCCCACTAATGCAGGTGTATTCAACTTTAGCAACAACTCAGGTGGTATTAACAACAACAACTCGTTCCGCCTCGTGAAGTGTACTATGATATGGGAAATATTTAAGTTATTATTTTATATAATAAAAAATAAATGTCATAGAAGGTTTTTCCATTTCGTTTAATGAATAAAAGAATGAAGTAGTATTTTTCTAGTTAGTAGGTTTATCTGAATACTAGAAAGTATAATTATTATTGCTTAGCAATTTTAATAGATATTGTTTCGCCTTTTTATTTGTGATAGTTTAATAGTTGGAAAAACTTATCAATCATAATTTTTATTTATAAGGCTTGCAGAAAACGCGGCGGTGGTTATAATTCTACTGATGTTATTGCTGGTGTGTTCTATTTCAACAGTAACGGCATAACCGGTAATGCTAACGTTGATAACTCGTTCCGCCTCGTGATGAGAGACTATGATATGAGGTATATTTAAGTTATTATAGATATAATAAAAAATAAATGTCATAGAAGGTTTTCCATTTCATTTTATGAATAAAAGAATGAAGTAGTATTGTTTTAGTTAGTAGTTGCTCGAATACTAGAATAATAATATTTAAACAGGATAAGTTCCTGTTTTAATTTTTTTATATTGTTTTAATTTTAAGTTTATGGTAGTTTTTAAAGTGGGAGGAACTTAAAAGTTTATTGTATTGTAAATTTTAAATTGCAAGTTATTTATTAATGTATATTGTTTATGAAAATAGCGCGGCGGTAATTATAACACTGGTTCTACTAATGCAGGTGTATTTAGTTTCAATACTTGGAATAATGGTAATGCTAACGTTGATAACTCGTTCCGCCTCGTGATGGGTACTATGATATGAAAGTGATTTAAGTTATTATAGATATAATAAAAAATAAATATCATAGAAAGTTTTTCCCATTTCATTTTATGAATAAAAAATGAAGTATTGTTTTCTAGTTAGTAGATATATCGAATACTAGAAAATATTTGATTGCCTATTTTATAATTTTGATAAATAGTTGTGTCTTTTTTATATTTGTGTTAGTTTTTTATTAGGGAAAAATTTAAAGAACCTATTATTTTTTGTGCTAGGGTTGTTTATGATTATTAATGACTGTGGATTGCGCGGCGGTAACTATAACAATAATACAAACGCAGGAGTGTTCAACTTCAACCCTAGTACTAACGCTATTGGTGGTGCTAACAACAACAACTCGTTCCGCCTCGTGATGGGTACTATGATATGAAAGTGATTTAAGTTATTATTTATATAATAAAAAATATATACCATAGAGAATTTTTTCCATTTCATTTTTATGAATAAAAGAATGAAGTAGTTTTCTTCTAGTTAGTAGATGGATCGAATACTAGAAGATTTGGTTTATAATTGATATTTGATATATTTTAAGATTTATGGTAGCTTTTAATGGGGAAAACTTTAAAAGCTATTTTATTTTTACAAAGCTTGCAGAAAACGCGGCGGTAGGTATGATAATGTTAATAATGCAGGTGTATTCACTTTCAATCATGGGAACATTTCTGGTAATGACAACAACAATGTATCGTTCCGCCTCGTGATGGGACTATGATATGAGAAATATTTAAGTTATTATAGATATAATAAAAAATAAATATCATAGAAAGTTTTTTCCAATTCATTTTATGAATGAAAATAGAAGTAGCTTCTTTCTAGTTAGTAGGTTTTCGAATACTAGAAGATCATGTTTATAATAGTTATTTAATATATTGTTTTCTTTTATAATTTGTGTTAGCTTTTAAGTGGGAAAAACTTGAAAGCTATTTTTCTTTTATTGATGTTTTTACAAGGTTTGCAAACAGCGCGGCGGTAACTGGTATGGCATTATTGCTACTGGTATTTTTGCATTTCATACTGATAGTTGGGCTGTTGGTAATGCTAATATTAATAGTTCGTTCCGCCTCGTGATAGGACTATGATGTAAGTTTTATTTAAGTTATTATTAAGATAATAAAAAATAAATATCATAGAAAGTTTTTCCCAATTCATTTTTATGAATAAAAATAGAAGTAATGCTTTTCTAGTTAGTAGGGTGACTGAATACTAGGGGATCATATTTATAATAGTTATTTAATATATTGTTTTCTTTTAACTTTTATGTTAGCTTTTAAGTGGGAAAAACTTGAAAGCTATTTTGTTTTTATAAGGTTTGCGAAAGATCGCGGCGGTAGTTATACCAATGCTATTAATGCAAGTGTGTTTGCATTTCGTGCTGATAGTTGGGCTACTGGTGTAGCTAATGAAAACGCTTCGTTCCGCCTCGTGAAGATGACTATGATATGAAAGTGATTTAAGTTATTATAGATATAATAAAAAATAAATATCATAGAAAGTTTTTTCCAATTCATTTTTATGAATAAAATAGAAGTAATATCTTCCTAGTTAGTAGGGTAATCTGAATACTAGGGGATAGTCTTATTTAACATATTGTTTTCGTTTGTGATTTGTGATAGTTTTTGATAGGGGAAAATTTAAAAATTATATTACTATTTTGTTTTTATAAGGTTTGCGGGAGATCGCGGCGGTAGCTATAACAACAATGCTGATGCAGGAGTATTCAACTTTAACGCCACTATTCGGCTTGGAGATGCTTTCAACGAAATGTCGTTCCGCCTCGTGAAGAGAACTATGATATAAAAAATATTTGAGTTATTATTTTATATAATAAAAAATAAATATCATAGAGAATTTTCTCCAATTCATTTTTATGAATTAAAATAGAAGTAATATCTTTTTAGTTAGTAGGAATATCTGAATACTAGAAGATAGTCTTTATTATTTATTTAACATATTGTTTTCTTTTAAAATTTGTGATAGTTTTTGAATAGGGAGAAATTTAAAAGTTAGGTTATTGTTAGTGCTTTTTATAAGATAAGGTTTGCAAGTAGCGCGGCGGTAGTTATACTACGACTAATAATAACGCAGGTGTGTTCAACTTCAACACTAACAATTGGAACGTAGGTAATGCTAATACTAATGGCTCGTTCCGCCTCGTGATGAGAACTATGATGTAAAAAATATTTGAGTTATTATATATAATAAAAAATAAATATCATAGAGAATTTTTTCCAATTCATTTTTATGAATAAAAAATGAAGTAATATTCTTCTAGTTAGTAGATACTCGAATACTAGAAGATAATATTTTGGAGGTTTTGTTATGGATGATTTAGAAGCTTTAGTAATTTATAAACAATATGTTGAACTTGTTTATTATACTCTTTCAATCTTACTTAAATATCCAAAAAGTGAGCGCTTTTCTTTAGCACAAGATATTAAGAATGCTACTTATGATGGCCTTAAAGATATTATTTATGCTCAAAAAGAGTATGATAAAAAGAAACGACTTTCCTATTTAAATGAACTTGATGCTAATTTAAAGATAATTAAAGTGCTAATAAGAGTATCACATAAGAAAAAATATATTAACTCTAAAAATTATACCGCTTGGAGTAAAAAAATTACTAATATTTCTAATCTTAATGGAGGATGGATTAGATCATGCCTCACACGATAAGAAATGCCTATGATAAACATCTTACTTTCGAAGCGTTACTTTCTGCCCATGAGAGAGCTAGTAAAACTAAAAGATATTCAAAAGAAGTATTAAAGTTTGATGTTGATCTTGAAACTAATATTATTAATCTTTATAAAAAATTAAAAGATGGCACTTATAAAATGGGTAAATATAGAGAATTTAAAATATATGAGCCTAAAGAAAGAGTTATAAGAGCATTACCATATATAGATAGAATTGTTCATCAATGGTATATTTATGAGTTTATTAAACCTTATGTTGTTCCTAGATTTATTGTTGATTCTTATGCTTGTATTGAAGGTAGAGGGACACATAAGGCGATTGATAAAGTGCAAAGTTATATGCAGAAGATGAAAAATAAGTATGGGAGTTATTATATTGTTAAATGTGATATTAAAGGCTTTTTTTATAATATAGATAAAGATATTTTATATGCTGTTTTGAATAAATTTATAAAAGATGAAAAGATATTAAAATTAACATATGAATTTATTTATAATGATGATGCAGAAGTAGGACTTCCTATAGGCAATTATACTTCTCAGTTTTTTGCAAATATTTATTTAAATGAATTAGATCATTATGTTAAAGAAACTCTTAAGATTAAATATTATGTCAGATATATGGATGATTTTATTATGCTTGTTCAGACTAAAGAAGAGGCGAAGTGTGTACTTAACGATATTGCTAAGTATGTTTCAGTTAAACTTCATTTAGAACTTAATAATAAAAGTAGATATTATCCTAATAAAATGGGACTTGATTTTTGTGGATTTCGTATTTATGAAAGTTATAGATTACTTAGAAAAAGAAGTATTAAAAAGATTAAGAGAAAAGTTAGAAAGTGGAATGCTTTATATGAAAAAGGTCTATTAGATTTAGATAAGACTATACTTGAGTGGAATTCTTGGTTAGGGCATAGTTCACATGGGAAATGTTATAAATTACAAATGGATATTTATAATAAAATTCTTTTTAAAGAACATTTAAAGAAGCCTTATGTAGAAACTTATGGTTTATAGTTTCAGTTGATTTATTCTTTAGATTTTGATATATTTAAGAAAAGAAGAATGGGGAGATTTAGGGAGGATATATTATGAGTAAATTTGATGATGATTATATCTCTTTAGCTAAAGAGATACTATCTAAAGGGGTTGAAGTAGAGAATAGAACTGGTGTAAATACTATTAAGTTACCTAGTTACAATTTGGAATTTGATTTAAGAAAAGAATTTCCTATTTTACAAACTAAGCAGACATTTTATAAGAATGCTATAATTGAAATGCTTTGGATTTGGCAAATGCAATCTAATGATGTTAGAGATCTTCATGATCGTGGTGTTCATATTTGGGATGAGTGGATGGTTGATGAAGATGGTATTTATCGTATTTATGAACCTACTACTTCAGAGTATGATAAGGATAAAGAAGTTGTTGTAATGGATCCTTTAAGTGTTTCTGTTGATAATCCTAATGGAGCGTTAAAGCCTAAATGTGATGAAAGTGGTAAAGTTATGACTGCTAAAAGTTTGATAGAGGGTAAGAATATTAAAGCTGCCAAGTTTTATGGTAAAGAATATGCTCATACTATAGGTACGGCTTATGGATTTATTACTGATAGATATAAACATACTCAAAATTTAATTAACACTTTGAAAAATAATAAGGGTGACAGAAGAATGGTTAAAAGTTTGTGGCAGGATGAATTTTTGAGAACTGCTGTTTTACCTTCTTGTGTTTGGTCAACTGAATGGGATGTTACTGGCGATACCTTAAATTTATCTGTTCATCAAAGAAGTTGTGATACGGCTTTAGGTTTGCCATTTAATGTTACGCAATATGCAACTTTATTAAAAATGATTGCTCAGGTTACTGATTTAGAAGCTGGTAAAATAAATTATTCTATTAAAGATGCTCATATTTATGTTAATCAGGTTTCTGGTATTGAAGAGCAGATTGCTAGATATAAAAGATATAGGGAACTTCTAAATGAATATAAGAATAATCCAGCGAATTTTAGAGATTATGAACAGTCTTTGAATCTTTTTGTTGATTTAGTTGATGGTACTGAGAATTTAGAGGAAACACAATATATTAAAGAACGAAAATTAGATAAAAGAATCATTGATATTATAGAAAGCGATGAGCAACCTTATTTATGGTTAGATGATAGTGTTAAAGATTTCTTCGCTTTTGATAATTCTAGAGAGTTGAAGCATTCTAAAGTAAAAAGTTATAAACATATGGGGAAAATTACTTTTCCAATTACACAATAGGATAAGTTAAAATTTAGTAATTATTTAGTTATCACCTGATTAGATATGTTAGTCAGGTGATTTTTTACAAAATGTATTGACAGTTACTTATGTTAATGGTATATTAATTACGCTGGTTTAAATTTAGTTTTGCTTATGGCAAAACTTTATTTAGAACTGAAAATGATACACCTGGATATGTGTAAAGAAAGGAGTTAATGATTACAATGCCTACAGTAAATCAATTAGTTCGTAAAGGTAGAGGAAGTAAGACTCGTAAGAGTAAAGCTCCAGTACTTTTAGTAGGAGTTAATACAATTAGAAGAAAACAAACAAATAATCCATCTCCTCAAAAACGTGGAGTTTGTACTCGTGTTGGTACTAAGACACCTAAGAAACCAAACTCAGCTTTACGTAAGTATGCTCGTGTTCGCTTAAGTAATGGTAAGGAAGTAGATACATACATTCCTGGTATTGGACACAATTTACAAGAGCATAGTGTTGTATTAGTTCGTGGTGGACGTGTTAAGGACTTAATCGGAGTTCGTTATCATATTATTCGTGGCGCACTAGATACAGCAGGAGTTAAAGATAGAAAACAAGGCCGTAGTAAATACGGGGCTAAAAAGCCTAAAAATTAATTAGTGCTGAAAACCTAAGAAATAATAGATAGAATTTGGAAGGAGGATAAATTATGCGTAAAAGACGTGCTGTTAAAAGAGATGTTTTACCAGATCCTATATATAAGTCTAAGACTGTTGCTAAACTTATTAATACAGTTATGCTTGATGGTAAAAAAGGTGTTGCTCAAACTATCGTTTATGATGCATTTAATATCGTTAAGGAAAAGACTGGTAAAGATGCAATAGATGCTTTTAATGAAGCAATGGAAAATATTAAGCCTGCTTTAGAAGTTAAATCTAGAAGAGTAGGTGGAGCTAATTATCAAGTTCCTCAAGAAGTTACACCAGCAAGAGCTGAAGCTTTAGCTTTACGTTGGTTAGTTGGCTTTTCAAGAAAACGTGGAGGACGTGGAATGGCTGATAATTTAGCTAGTGAAATTATAGATGCATCTAATGGTACAGGTGCTGCTGTTAAAAAACGTGAAGATACCCACAGAATGGCTGAAGCTAATAAGGCTTATGCTCATTATCGTTGGTAGGAAGGAGATATTATGGCAAGAGATACGTCTTTAGAGAAGACAAGAAACTTTGGAATTATGGCTCATATCGATGCTGGTAAGACTACAACTACTGAACGTATTCTATATCATGGTGGTAATATCCATAAAATTGGTGAAACTCATGATGGTGCTAGTCAAATGGACTGGATGGAGCAAGAAAAAGAACGTGGTATTACTATTACATCTGCTGCTACTACAGTACACTGGAAAAATCATCGTTTTAATATAATCGATACTCCAGGACACGTAGACTTTACTATCGAAGTTAGTCGTAGTTTAAGAGTTTTAGATGGTTCTGTAGCTTTGCTTGATGCTCAAGCTGGTGTTGAACC
>CALVQK010000021.1 GCA_944358305.1 uncultured Bacilli bacterium
AAATTAACTATATTATAATAGACCAAGGATCTAGAGTAGAAGATCATTCTAAAGATTTTTCTACAATTAAAGAAACACAAGTAAGAGTAGATAATGTTATAAGTCATTATGAAAGATGTAATGGTAATTATGATATTAAGTTATTTTTAATGGATGCAGATGCTCCAATTGTTGAAGATGCTAAATTGTTTGCTAAATATGTTGATTATTTAGCAGCTCTTCCTGATACTAATTCTGTTAATATTGTTGGATTATCAAAATGTAGTGTTATGAACTTTTATGTTCCAAGATATTTTAATAATAGTGAGACTTATAAAAAGACAAATGTTTATAATATAGCATCTCCTTATGAAGGAACTAAGTTTGCTTCTCCTAAAATATTTTATCCAGAAATTAAAAGAATTTTTAAGAGTGATATTATTTCTGATGTTTTAATTAAGAAAGTTTATGAGGGTATTAGTAGTAATTCTCATATGGATTATGATATTGCTATACCTGGTGGTATTCCAGATGAGAAAATACCTCTTTATGATGAGAATTTTATTAAAAATGTATTTTGTCCTGATAATGTAGAGGCGGTTAAAAAATTAAATAGTTTTAAGAATGTTTTAACAAGTATTGATAGTAATGTTAGAAAAGAAGCGATTAAGACTTTAAACTTTTACGGTATAGCTTTATGTCTTTTTGATAGAATGTTTTTTGATGGTAAATCGGATGGTATGGTCTATACTTCTTCGCAAAGAAAAGTTGAAGATGTATTAGATATTAAAAGTTATAGTATTAAATCTCATCATGATGTAAATAGTAATGTAAGAGCATTTAATGAAGTATTGGGAATTGTAGATGATACTATAGATGAATATGATGATAAGATGAAAGTCATGACTAAGAGTGATATTTAATCACTCTTATTTTTTTTAGTAAATTTATTTATTTTGTTAATAATATTAATGTAAATTAGATGTCCTTTTGTTTGAAGTAACTTTTAAATTAATATATACTAGTATTATAAATAGAAAGGAAAGTGTAGTTATGGTTTTAGATATAGTGCTTTTATTAGTGGGATTTGCTATTATTATTAAATCATCAGATGTTTTGGTAGATGCTGCTTCATCGTTAGCTTTAAAGTTGAGAGTACCTAAAATGTTGATAGCTTTAACAATAGTCTCTTTTGGAACTTGTGCTCCTGAAATTGCTATATCTTTTAGAAGTATTGCAAGTGGTGATGGAGTTATGGCTTTTGCTAATGTTGTTGGTAGCTCGATTGTAAATGTTTTCTTAATTATAGGACTTGCTAGTTTTATTAGACCTATTAAAGTAAGACATGCAACGGTAAAAAAAGAGCTACCTTTACTATTAATAGTTACAACAGCTTTTTCTATTCTTATGTTAGATAGTGCTTTTAATCCTTTAACTGATAATGTTTTTTCAAGACGTGATAGTATTATTTTAATTTTATTGTTTTGTATGTTTCTTTTATATTTGGTAGGGATGTTATTTAAACGTAATAATAAAAGTGAAGAAGAAATAGAAAAGGGAAAATATTCTCCTCTTATTTCTTGTGTTCTTTTACTAGTTACAATTGTTTTAATAATTTATAGTAGTGATTTAATTGTAGAGTCTGCTAAAAACATTGCAAGTTTTTTGAAGATAAGTGAAAAGGCAATTACAATGACTGCTATTGTTATAGGAACAAGCTTACCTGAGATGATAATGACAGTAATAAGTGCTAAAAAAGGTGAGTTTGATATGGCTATTGGTAATATTATTGGTACTAATATTTTTAATATATGTATAGTATTAGGTCTACCTATTTTAATTTTTGGTAATATAGCTTTAGAGGGCTTTGGTTTTGTTGATATACTTGTTGTCTTTTTATCTTCTTTTCTTTTGTTTATATTTGCAAGGAGTGAAAGAGTAGTTAGTAAAAAAGAAGGAGTTATAATGCTTTTAGTTTTTATTCTTTATTATGTATATATGTTATTCTTTTAGTATGAGGTACAAGTGAATAAGTAAGTAACTAAAAAGTGTAATTAATATCTTATGTAATTAAATGAATGATACACAAAAAGATGTTTATTGATGATTTGGAATAAACAAAAGGTAGTGATAGAATATGAACGTAAAAGTTAGTATTTTAAATAAAGAACAATATAAGAATTATAGTAAAGATTTAATAAATATTTTTGAAGAAAACTTTTTTAAGAATGGAGGTTTTCTTTATTCTGATAACTTTATGACTACATCAGATTTTATTGCTATTGCTAGAATGGATGATATTATTGTAGGCTATATGGCAGTTAGTACTAATATAGAAGAAGAATTAGATAAAAAATATGATACTTATACAGAAGAAATAGAGTTTAACTGCTTAGTAATCAAGCATTTGGTTGTTAGTAAAAAATATAGAAATATGGGGGTAGGTACTAAATTAATGGATTATATAATTAGATATGCTAAATATAATAGTATTAAATGTCTATATTTATGGACAACTCCTGATAATTTGGTAGCACTTAATTTCTATAAGAATAGAGGATTCTATAAAATTGGTGATTATAGACCTGCAAAGTATATATTTCAAGGCTTAGAGACTTTTCACTCTATAATGATGGTAAAAAAACTAGTGTCAAGTGAGTGACAAAATCTTTAAATTATTCTTTAGTTTTGTTATACTGAAATAGTAGAAGGTGAAGTTATGGCAAAAAGAAAAAAGAAGAAGGAAACTAAAAAAGGATTTGCTCATTCTATAGAATTATATGGAGTGTTACTTGTACTTGCTTCCATACTTGGTATTGGGAGATATGGTCCTGTTGGCGGGATGATTGCATCTTTTGCGATTTTTCTTGTGGGGGTTTTTTATAATGTCTTATTAGTTGTTTTGTTGGTTTTAGGAGCATATTTAATTATAAATAGAGAGTGGCCTAATTTGTTTACAACTAAGATGTTAGGAATTTACTTGTTAGTTATAGGACTTTTAGTTTTAATGCATGAAAATTATTTATTACAAAATGATAGTAATGCCATAAATGTATTTAGTGAAACAGTAGATCAATTAATTAATTCTTTTTCTGATGTAATGAAAGGGGCAAGACCTGAAGCGATAGGTGGAGGTATTATTGGTTGTACTTTTGGAGTTTTATTTATGTTGCTTTTCTCTTATAATGGAATGCAAATAATCGCTTGGACTTTAATCGTTTTAGGATTTTGTTTATTTACTGGCTTTTCTATTGTTGATTTTGTTAAGAATAGTGCTAAGAAAGCAAAAGAAAAATTTCCTAAGAGGGAGAAAACAAATGATGAAGAAGAAAGTGATAGTAAAAAGCCTATTATTACAGGAAATGAAGAACCAGTACTTGGAGAGATTAAAGATGATGATAAGAAAATTGTTATATCTAGTATAGATCAATTAACAAAAGCGAAAGTTAATGAAGAGGAGCATGATAATAAAGAGGATATTAGTTCTCTTGATAGTGATGCTAAGCCAGTAGTTAAACATAATTATGTATTACCATCAATTAATTTACTAGATCAACCTAAGAAAAAGAAAAATAGTGTTAATCAAAGTCAAATTGAGAAGAATATAGAAATACTTGAGAAAGTTTTAAAAGATTTTAATATTATTGGAAAAGTTGTTGAAGTGCATATTGGTCCTACAGTTACACAGTATGAGTTAGAGTTACATTCTGGAACTAAAGTTAGTAAACTTCTTTCTATACATCGCGAGATTGCTCTTGCTATTGCTACTAAAGATGTTAGAATACAAGCACCTATTCCTGGTAAAAATACAGTAGGTATTGAAATTGCTAATCGTGAGACTTCACCTGTTTCCTTTAGAGAAGTTTTAGAAAAAGTACCTAAGTCTTTAGATGGTTCTAAACTACTTTGTCCTTTAGGTAAAAATATTATGGGTAATGTTATTTGGTGCGAGATTAATAAAACACCACACCTTTTAGTAGCAGGTTCTACTGGTTCAGGTAAATCTGTTTGTATTAATGGTATTATTTGTTCTATTTTAATGAGAGCGAAGCCTGATGAAGTAAAACTTGTTATGGTTGATCCTAAGAAAGTAGAACTTTCTGGTTATAATGGAGTACCTCATTTAATGAGACCTGTTGTAACTGATCCTAAAGAAGCATCTGTTGCTTTATCTAAAATAGTTGCAGAGATGGAGAGACGTTATGATACTTTTAGTGAAACTAAGACTAAAAATATTGCTACTTATAATGATTATGTAGAAAAGAAAAATAAAAATCTTCCACCTGATGAACAGATTAAGAAGATGCCATTTATCGTAGTTATAATAGATGAGTTAGCTGACCTTATGTTAGTTGCTAGTAAAGATGTAGAAGCATCTATTATGAGAATTACGCAAATGGCTCGTGCTGCAGGAATTCACTTAATTATTGCGACCCAAAGACCATCAACAGATGTAATTACAGGTGTTGTTAAAGCGAATATTCCAAGTCGTATTTCCTTTGCTGTTTCTAGTAGTATAGATTCACGTACTATTCTTGATATGACAGGAGCAGAAAAACTACTTGGTAAAGGTGATATGTTATTCTTACCAATGGGTGAAGCTGATCCAGAACGTATTCAAGGTGCTTTTATTTCTGATGATGAGATTAAAAGAATTATTGATTATACTATTGAACAACAAAAAGCGGAGTATGATCAGGCCTTTATGAATTTATCAGGTGATAGTGAAAAGAGTGCTTCACAAAAAGAAGATATGGCTCAAGTGGAAGAATATGATGATCCTTTATATAATGAAATAGTTGAGTTTGTTATAGAGACTCAGAAAGCAAGTGCCTCACTTTTGCAAAGAAGATTTAAACTTGGTTATAATAGAGCTGCTCGTATTATTGATTTATTAGAAGAACGTGGTATTATTGGACCACCTAATGGTTCTAAACCAAGAGAAGTACTTGTTAAGTTAGATGATCATGAGGAAGATGCTTAATATAAGATATAAAATAATGGTTAAGTAATATTAATCATTATTTTTTGTTGAGGAAATGGATTCTATGTGTTAATATTGTAATAGATAGGGTATTTGCATTACCTATATGTTAATGAATTAGTATAAGGAATAAATATCTGGGCAAGATAAGAAGTAAAGGAGTGTAACTATGAAAAAACGTGAGAATATAGTAATAATAGTAATATTAGTGTTAATGTTAATAGCAATAATAGGAGTAAGTTATGCTGCGTTTAGTTTTAGTAGAACAGGTAGTGTAGCAAATACAATAACAACAGGATCAATAACAATGACATATGAAGAAAGTGATAATGTAATAAATATAACAGGAGCATTACCAACAACAGATAAGACAGGTAAAACAAGAACAATAGATGGAGAATATTTTGATTTTACAGTAAGTAGTGAAATAACAGGAGATGTAAATATCAATTATGAGATAAGTGCTAAAGAAGTAGGAGATGGAACAATAGATGGTTCTAATATCAAACTTTATCTAACCAAACTTAATGATGATGGAACTGAAGAAGCCCTAATGGTACCAGAAGTATATAATGTAGAGGCTAATGCTAATGATTATACAGGAAGACCATCAGGAGAGATGAGTCTATATACAAGTAGTATGAACTCAAGTGAATCTAACAATTATAGACTTAGAATGTATGTAGATGAAGGATATAATCCACAAGGAGATGGAGGAAATTTAACCTTTACAGTACAGATAAATGTATATGGAAAAGCAGGGGACAAGTATGTACCTGAGACAACACAAGATATATTAGAAGATAATGAAGTACAAGTAGAAAAAACAAATATGTTTAACTATGCAAGTAATGGTGATATGCTTACTGATCCGAATGAAATGACAACAGTGAATAATCCTGATTTTGTAACAAATGGTTTATATAGTATGGAAGATGCAGATGGTGTAAGTTACTATTATAGAGGAAATGTAACAAACAACAATGTTCAATTTGGCGAATATACAGAAGATTATTATGTATATAGTTATGGTGGTAGCTTTTTTCAAAGCTTGGAATCATGTAAGGAATATAATTCGAGTTGTAGTGAGAGTAATAGAGTTAAGTTAGCTTCAGCTGGAGATAAGATGTACTGGAAGATAGTAAGAGTAAATGGAGATGGAAGTTTAAGATTGATTTATAACGGAATAAGCTCTCTTCCTACTAATCACGGCTTGACTAATTCTTATTTGATAGGAATAGCACCATACAATTTAAACTGGAATGATCCAAAATATGCAGGATATACTTATGATAATGGAACAGATAGTTTTGCAAAAAGAGAAGTAGATACCTGGTACGAAAATTCCTTAGGAGATACAATATATGATAGTATGGTAATAGGTGGAAGATTCTGTAGTGACAGTAGTGGTTATCAAACTGGTAATACTTTTGGTATAGATTATATATTTTCTAGTATGATAAGGCTAGCCCAAGTATATACAGATTATTATACTAGTAATGCTCCAACGTTAATATGTCCAACTACAGATGAGACATATGGAGGAAGTTATAGATTAAAAGCAGGCTTAATAACAGCAGATGAGTTAGCTTTGGCAGGTGAAAGTTTTTATGTTACTGGTACTGGCTATTTGAGTGAAGGTACTTCAACTTTATCATATTGGACAATGACTCCAGCTGATTTAGCTAATGGTTATGCTGGTACGTGGCGTGAGCGTAGTTATTTGCGTTATGATGATGTTGGTAGTAATAACAATGGTATAAGACCAGTTATTAATGTGATAACTGATAATGGATTTGCTAGTGGAGATGGTACTGCTAGTAATCCTTATGTGATCGAATAAATACAATGTTTTGAAGAGATATTTACTTAAGAATATCTCTTTTTCTTTACTCTTATTTATGATAAAATATGTTACGTAAAGGACTGATACTATGAAACTTTTAGGAGTTATAAGAGATTATAATTATTTAGAATATTTAGATGAAGGTTTAGATGGTTTAATTTTGCCAATAAATGATTTTTCTGTTGATTATTTTAAATATTATAGTATTTCTGATATAAAAGAATATAAAAAAAGTACTGATAAACTAGTATTTGTTGTTATTAATAAAATGATATTTAATAAAGAATTAGATAATTTATTAGATGTTTTAAAAGAATTAGAGAGTATAAACGTAGATGGTGTTTTCTTTTATGATTTAGCAGTATTTAACTTAGTTAAGGTGAATAAAATAAATATTAACTTAATTTATAATGGAACTCATATGGTTACTAATAGTGATACTATTAATTTGTATTATGATCTAGGGGTAAAAGGAGCCTATTTATCTAATGAAATAACTAAAGATGAAGTTCTTAATATAAGAAGTAATACTAAAAGTGATTTATTTGTTTTATTACTTGGTAATCCTGTAGTTGCAATGTCTAGAAGAAGCTTACTTACTAGTTATTTTACTAATAAAAAGAAAAGTAAAGAAGATTTAATAACTATTAAAGAACCTAAGAGCGGACAAGAGTTTTTAGTTAAAGAAGATAGTAATGGTACTACTTTCTTTTATAATAAACGCCTTAATTTAAGTAATGTTTATAAAGAGTTGGATAGTAAAGGTATTAACTATGGAATTATAGAGCAAGGTAATTATGATAGTAATCAGTATAAAGAATTAATTAAGTCTTTTGTTCATTTTGATAAGAAAAAAATAGATGAGTTAGCAGGGCATAATAGAGGATTCTTGTATAGAGAGACAATTTATAAAGTAAAGTAGGTGTAATTATGAAAAAAATAGAATTACTAGCACCAGCAGGGGATTTAGAAAGACTTAAAGTAGTCTTATTATATGGTGCTGATGCTGTTTATGTTGGAGGAGAAAAATTAAGTTTAAGAGCGAATGCTACTAATTTTAGTTTAGATGAATTAAAAGAAGGATGTACTTTCGCTCATAATTTAAATAAAAAAGTTTATTTAACTACTAATATTGTCTTTCATGATAAAGATAGAATAGGTATGGAAGAATATATTAAAGCGGTAATAGATACTGGTATTGATGCTTTTATTGTTAGTGATTTATATCTTGCTAAATATATTATAGATAACTATAAAAATGTTGAGGTTCATATTTCAACTCAGGACTCTATTACTAATAAAGAAAGTGCAGTTTTTTATCGTGATTTAGGTGCTAGTAGAGTTGTTCTTGCTAGAGAATTATCACGTGAAGAGATAAAAGAAATATCAGCTATTCCTAATTTAGAGACAGAAGTCTTTATTCATGGGGCTATGTGTACATGTTTTAGCGGTAGATGTGCTTTATCTAATTATGTTACTAATAGAGATGCAAATAGAGGTGGTTGTGCTCAAGTATGTCGTTTTGCTTTCGATTATAATAGTGAAGATAAATTTACTCTTGCTACCAAAGATTTAAATATGGCCATGTACATTAAAGACTTAATAGAGATTGGTGTTAGTTCTCTAAAGGTAGAAGGTAGAATGAGAAGTCTTTATTATCTTGCCACTGTTATTGGAAGTTATCGTTTTCTAATAGATAGTATTTATGATGGAACTTTAACTAGTGATAAATTACTTGAGTATGAAAGACGACTTGACTCTGTTGCTAATCGTGATACTACTAGTCAATATTTTAACCATGAAGCGGATCTAACTGATCAATATTATACAGGAAGGCAGGAAGTGTCTAATCAAGAGTATTTAGGACTTATAATAGGTTATGATGAAAATATGAAATCTATTGTCTTAAAAGAACGTAATTACTTTGAAGTAGGCGATGAAGTAGAAATATTTACACCTCATGGTGATATTTATCCTTATAAAATAGAAACTATTTATAATGAAGATAATGAGAAAATAGAAGTGGCAAGACATCCAGAAGAAATTTTAAAATTACCATTTAATAGGAGACTAAATGACTATTCTATGATAAGATTGATTAGAAAGGGTAAAAACTTTTCAAAATAAATTTTAGGAGAGTAGTTATGGGTAGTAAAAAGAAGTATGCAGTACCTGCTTATGCAATGATAGCAGAGGATTTTGTTTGTGGAGATATTGATTTTATCCTGTTAGATAAAATTATTGTATCAAGAACTAAAACTGGTTATGAAGAGCTAGATGGATTTAATAATTTTGTTGTTTTAAAATCAGAGAAAGGAGATAGTAAACGTCTAAACATTACTAATTATGATAAGTGTGTCTTTATAAATGCAGATGATATAAAGGAAGAAAATGAAGTCGATGTATTTTGCTTTCATGATGATGGAGATGAAAAATTGTGGTGTTATAATCAGTCTAATCAAGACTTAAAAATGCAGTATTATCAAAAAGATAGATTTACTAGTTTTGTAAAGGTAAATAGGGGAAATGCTAAAGTAATGCGTGGTAATGGTTAAAAATAGAAAAGATAATGAGTAGAGGTGGTATTTTATGAATAGTTTTGATAGAGCTAAGGAAAACTTTTTAAGAAAAGAAAAAGATTTAAGTAAGTATGCAACAAGAAGTAGTGATGCTATTAGATTTAAAGAAGAAAGTGAAGATATTAGACCACCTTTTTTTCATGATATAGATAGAATAATTCATTCTTTGTCTTATACAAGATATTTAAATAAAACACAGGTTTATACTTTAAACTCTAATGATCATGTTAGCAAGCGAATTACTCATGTTCAGTTAGTTAGTAAAATAGCTAGAACAATAGGTAGAGCTTTAAACTTAAATGAAGATTTAATAGAAGCGATTGCTTTAGGCCATGATATTGGGCATACTCCTTTAGGACATGCCGGAGAAGCGATATTAAATAAACTTTCTCTTGAAGAGTTAGGTGAGTACTTTGCCCATAATATTCAAGGGGTAAGATATTATATGGAAGTAGCTAAAGATGGCGAAGGTCTTAATTTAACATTACAAACTCTAGATGGTATTATGACTCATAATGGTGAGATGTTAAGTCCTATTTATGAACCAATGAAAAAAGATAAGAGTGAATTTTTACGTGAATATGAAGAAAGTTATAAAGATTTAGATAAATCTAAAACATATCGTCCAATGACTTTAGAGGGTTGTGTGGTTAGAATTAGCGATATTATTGGTTATATTGGAAGAGATATAGAAGATGCTATTATGATAGATAGATTTAAAAGAAGTGATATTCCAAAAAGTATTAGAGATGTTTTAGGTGATAATAATAGGGATATTGTTAATACGATAGTTTTAGATATTATTAATGAAAGTATGGATAAACCATATATTAAGATGAGTGATAGAGTCTATAAAGCTTTATTTGCGTTAAAGAAGTTTAATAGTGATAATATTTATAGATATTCTATGACTAAAGAAGAGTTTGATTATTATGAGAAAAATATTTATAAGTTATATCATATTTATTTAAATGATATAAAAGAAGGTAATATGAATAGTAGTATTTATCAAACGTTCTTGCTACATCAGTCTAAAGGGTATTTAGATAATACTAATGTTAAAAGACAAGTAATAGATTTTATTGCTGGCATGACTGATGACTTTTTAGTAAGAGAGATGAGAAATCATGAGTAGAGTATTAGAATGTGGTACTTTAGAGAAAGAAATATTAACTAAAGTAAAAAAAGAACTTAGAAGTAATATACCAACTCTTGCTATTATAAGTTTTAATGATTCTAAATATAGTGATTTGTTGATAGATAAATGTTTAGATTTAGGGATATATTTTAAACATTATAAACTTTATAATACTGAGACTTTAGAAGTTATTTCTTTAATAGATGAGTTAAATAAAGCTGAGAAAATAGATGGTATTTTATTAGTAGAGCCTATTCCTAAGAAAATTAATAAATATGCTTGTTATGAGAAGATAAATATAAATAAAGATGTTGATGGGGTTAATCCACTTAATCATTATTATTTATCTATTAATAAACCTAAATTAATTAATTCTACTGTTCTTGCAGTTATTAAAATATTAGAGTTTTATAAAGTTTCTTTGAATGGTATGAATATAACTGTTATTGGAAGAAGTTATAATATTTCAAAACCTCTTGTAAATTACTTAATAAATTTAAACTCAACTGTTACTATTTGTCATTCTAAAACTAAAGATTTGGTTAATACTTTGTCTTGTAGTGATATTGTGATAAGTGTTACAGGAGTTAATAATCTTTTTAGAAGTAGTGATTTGAAAGATAGTTCTATTGTTATAGATGTAGGGTTAGGTGATGTTTTGATAGATAGTGATAACGTTAGTTATACTCCTAAAATTAAAGGTGTTGGAATTATCTCTATTGCTACTCTTTTAGAAAACTTAGTTACATCTTGTAAAATATTAAAAGAAAAATTATAATAAATATGGAAAGAAGGTATGTTTAATGAAAATTTATGTTTGTAAAAAATGTGGAAATGTTGTTTTGAAATTAGAAGATAAAAGTGAAGCTTTAGTTTGCTGTGGTGAAAAAATGGAACTAGTTGATGCTAATACTACTGAAGCTGCTACTGAGAAACATTTACCAGTTTATGAGATTAACGATGGTATGATTAATATTAAAGTAGGGGAAGTAGAGCATCCTATGACTGATGATCATTATATTTCTTTTATAATTCTTGCGAGTGATGATAATTATATGATTAAAAAATTAAAAGCAGGAGATAAACCAGAAGCAAGTTTTCCTTATAGTAGTGAATATAATAAAATCTATGCTTATTGTAATTTACATAGTTTATGGCTTACTGAAATTAAATAATTATGAATATTTATCATGAATTAAATAAAGTAATAGATTATATAGAAGATAATTTAGAA
>CALVQK010000022.1 GCA_944358305.1 uncultured Bacilli bacterium
TATAATATAGATATTAAATATCTTGTTAGGGGATGATGTACATGGGAAATATTAGTAGTAAAAAAACAGAACAAAGAGCTATTACTAAAATTAATGAACTAATTGATAAAATAGAAAGCGCTGATGGACATATTCAAAGCAATGATAAATCTATTTCTTGGGATGGTACTATTGATTTTTATCATGGAAATATAGACAAAAAGGAAAATTTTCAGTTTTCAATAGATGTACAAGTCAAAGGAAGAACTACAAATAACAAGAAATTAACAGATAAAAGTTATTTTGATTTATCAGTTATAGATATGCAAATTTTTTTGAAAAAAGATGGAACATTATTACTTATGTGTTTATTTAAACGAGAAAGTGATGATTTTAAAATATATTTTTCATCTTTGTTACCATACCACATAAATAATTATTTAAAGAATAATGATTCATCTGATACTATTAGAGTGAAAATGAAAGAAATAAAAGATGCTTCGCAGTTAGAAAGTATATGTAGAAATTTTCAAATCGATAAGGAAATACAAAAAAAGATGAATAAGAATATGTTCAATCAAGAAAATCTAACTGTAGAAAACGGTAAAGTAGCAAGATTTAGTATATGGGATAAGGATATGCAAAATTTCAATCCACAAAAATTGGTTGGAATGAGTAAATTTATTTATACTTTTGATGAACATGAATACCCAATTGGTGCAAGTTTTGGGATAATATATAATATAATTGAAAATTTGAATGCTGTTATTTCAGATACAGAGAAAGAGATTATTTACAAAGATATAAAATTAGAAACAAAATTAAATGAACAAATAATATATTTTGGAAATAGTTTCAATTTTAATTTAACGAAACATACTTTTAACATAAAAATTCGTGGAAGTTTATTAGAGCGTATAAAGGCTCTTCATTTTATAAATCAGGCTTTTATAAATAAAGGATTTTTGATTAATGAGAATGAATTTGTAGTTGAGTTTCCTGAAAAAGAATTTTCTAAATTTAAAGCATTGTTATCTCAATATGAAGAGTTAAAACAAATATTGTTAAAACATAATGTCAATAAGGATTTAAATTTTGATGAGTGGCAAGATAAAGATTTCAATAAACTCAATATTTGGCTTACAGCAATAGAAGATAAGGTTCCGTTAAATTTAAAAAGTGAGATAAGTTTAATTGGTTCTATAGCAATAAAGGATTTAAGATTATCTATAATGGCCCATAAAAATAAAAAAGGAAGTTTTAATATAGAAAGTTTATGGAATAATATAGATTATAAAAAGTATATATTTAAATATCAAAATAATGAAAAAGAAATTATAACTAATAACTTATATCTTATTCTTAATTCTGAAGCATATCTTTCAGATGATATAAATTTTAATGAAATGAAAGAAATTTTTACAAATTATAGTTTGAGTAATGATGAATATGAATTGCTAAATGCTCAAGTATTGGAAATAATAAAAGCGTATGATTTTAATAAAAATTCAAATTTATTATCATATGCAAAGTTTTTAACAAATATTTTACTAGAAAAAAATTCTGATTCGCACGACATATATTATATAAACTTGTGTCAGATTTTAAAGCGTGAAAATAAACTGACGGGAAAAGAAATTAAAGAACTAATGAAGATTAAAGCTAATAATTCTAATCTAGAAATACAATTATGTTGCAGTTTATTAATGGATAGCAAAGTTGAAGCTAGTATCTTAATAAAAGATATTGATTATCAAACTATGGAGTCTTTTAAAAAATATCCCATTTCATTCTACTTATAAGTGTTAATTATCATTAATAATTTCGATCACTAAAATTTCTCAAAAGATATATATTCTCTACCATTATCTTTTATAAAATAACCGAATCTACCTCTTAATTTAATAGGTTTATCTATTTTCTTAAAAGTCAAATCTTTTGAATCATTAGGCTTGCCCTCATCACTTAATGATACTGTTATATGAGGAATCTTTAATTTTGAAGGTTCTTCCTCATCATAATTAATATAATATCTTTTTAAATCTTCTTTAATATCTATTTCAAAAGCACTATTTTTCCCATCATTACCATAACCAATAAGATATATATCAAAATACTTTCCTACTATATCATTAAATATCTCCTCACCTTGTGGATGATATTTAAAGGTACAATGAAGATGATCATTAACTTTTCTTAAATGTCTACCTTCTTTAGAAAAAATAATTTTCTCTTCTTCCTTTTCAAAAAATAAACCTTCATAACTTATCATTTTAATCACCTAATCTATTAATTCAGAATCTTGAAATAAAATTATATCTTTTAAATTATCTCTAACAAACCTTAAAACTTCATTATCATCATCTATAAATATAATTTTATCGTTATAATCAAGCTTTTTTAAATAATTTAGTTTTAATTCTTTAGTAGTAAAACCTATATTACTTTCTTTATCAATAATTACCCTTTTATCCTTATCAAAAAAATTAGCATACTTATCTAACCAATCATTTTTATCTTTAATTTCCTTTTTCTTTCTACAAACTGATAATATATAGAACTCTACATTTTTAAGATGACTAACTTTTTCTAAAGTATTAATATTTGTAATTAATGGTCTTTTATTAACAAAATCTAATGGCTTCCCAAAATCATAAGAAGCGATAACACCATCCATATCTACATATATAATTGTTTTTTCTTCTTTAGACATATTTTCAATCAAATTATAAAAATACATATAATCCCTCATTCTTTTAAACTATTTCATAATGAATATTTTTACTTAACCGATTAACCTTTACAGCATCTTTATCACCTTGTCTACTAAGAATCTCATCCATAATCTCTTTTTCTTTATCACTAAATAGATAAGCCATTTGCCCTATTTCATCTAAACCAAGAGCCTCCACTTTTTTCTTTACAATTTCTTTAAAATCCAATTGATCCAAGTATTGAAGTAAATTCTTATTTACTAACAAAGCTTGTTTTAATGGCCACTCATAATCTTTTATAGGACTAACATTTGCATCAAGAGTAATCCCTTTCTTAAAAGCAAAAAAGCCAACTTCACTTACCACACATTTAGAAAAAATAGGCGAAAATTCACTTTCTTCAAATTCAAATATATCTCTTTTATCAATAGATAACTTACCTAAAATATATGTAAAAAGAAGTGAATCCACTCTATCAAAGCCAAGCATTAACAACGACGATACCAAAACCTCTGTATTTATTTTTTCCATAAAACACCGTTCCTTTCAATTATCTTAATTATAACATACTTATACAATCTTTACCTCTATATTTATTATAGACAAAATATTTAAAAAAACTGCATAATTATAAAAATACTGGATACTATAATAATGTACATATAATAATTATGTACTAACACCAGGAAGTCTTACTTACTGGTCTATACAAAAGAGCTTTATGCTCTTTTCTTTTTCCAAAAATTACCCTTAAAATTAGACAAATTTCTTGCATATTTTCTCTTAAGATAAGAAAAACTAATAATGGAAAGGAGGATAAAATGAAAAAATTCAGTAAAATTCTATTACTATTTGTTTTGACAATTACATTAAGTGCTACCTTAAATGTTAACGCTGCAACTAGTAAAACAGTAAATAACGAGGCAGAACTAAAAGAAGCTTTAAATGATAGTAATATCGGAACTATCATTCTAGGTAGTGATATAGAAACAACTGAGAAGATTAATATAATGAGAGATGTTACTATTGATGGTAATAATAAAACAATTAAGTATGTAGGAAAGTTTGGCTCTAGCAGTAGTAGTGATAATACTGTATGGGGAGGAATTTATGTATTACAAGTTTATAAGAGTAATGTTACTTTAAAGAACATTAAACTAACTGGTGGTAATGCTGGGCTTCTTATAAATGGTGGTCATGCAACCTTTGTAGGCAAAATTGATGTCTCTGGTAATGGATTTGGTGGTATTGAACTAGGTAAAGGTAGTGGAGTTACTTCATCTCCTACTCTAACTCTAACAGATGATGCTGAAATTATTAATACAACTGAAAGCGCCGATAGACCCACATTATGGGTTCCAGATGACACTAATGGTGCTATTATAGAAATTGGTAATACCAAATTCGAATTAAATCCAGGAGAAGAACTTAGCCTTGATGAAATAAATGAATTAGAAGAAACTCTTGAAAACCCTGAAACAAGTGACACATTATTATTAAATATCTTCTTTTTATCAATCTTTGTTATTTTATCAAGTTATGTTTTTAATAAGATTCTAAACAAAGAATAAGAGAAACTAGCTAGTTTCTTCTTTTTTTAATAGTTTGGCATGAACAACTATTCTCTTACCAAAATTATCCTTACAAGTAGATAAAGTTAATATTTTATCACCTGTATTAACATTAGTACCGAAATTAAAAATACTTCTTTTCATAACAGTTTCTAAAAATTTTTTAAAGTATTTATTATTACTAAAATAAGTTTTTATATAATAACTTTCTTTCTCTATAGCATAGACACTAAATACCTTAAAAATCATTTTATTACTAGGAGTAGTTACCCTTATATAATAATTTTTTTCATTATTAAGCCAGTTATCTTCTAACAGATTATCTAAACTACCAAACATTGTATTATCTAATCTACCATGTCCATAGATAATATTATTTTTAGATAAATTATCTAAATCATTACGATAATCTAAAAAAATCGCTCCACTACCACTTATATCATTTGTAAAAGAATGATCCAAATAATAAGAATTATCATTCCCTTTTACAATAGGATAACTAATATTAGTATTATTTATTTCTATGTATCCAACTACATCATTATTAATGCTTTTCAATTTTTTAAAATCAACTTCTAAAAAATCAGAATCAATATTTACAATCTCTTCTTTTAATTTTTCTCTAAATTCTAAATCCTTTCTATAGTCATAAATATATTTCGTAATATTATATATTATTAAACTTACAATAATTCCTAATATTAACAAAATAGCAGATCCTTTCTTTATTTTTTTTAACACAAATCATCACCATTTTTAGTATTATCAAAACATGTCATATTATGTAAATTCTTAAACTTTTTTCTATATATCTTTTCTAAAAATAATTTTTAAGATATAATCTAATTATAATATTGGTAAGGAGTGAATTTATGAATAAGAAAAAGGTAATTGCTACTATCCTAATTATTATTGCCGTAGGATTATTAGTAGCAGGAGGTATTTTAATATACCAAAATTATTCCAATAAAAATAGAATAGTTACATCATTTAATGAGTTAAAGACTGCTTTAACAGAAACATTTAACTTAAGTAGTACTGAAGAAGGAACTAGTCCTATTAAGCAAACAGTTACAGGAACCATGACTCTTAATATTAACCCTCTATTAGGCAATAGCAGTGATGGAAGCGATGTTATTATTGGCAATCTAAATAATAGTGCTTTCAATTATGAATATCGTCTTGATACTGCAGAAAAAAAGATGTATTTAAATGGTTCATTACTATTAAATGCAACTGAAATAATGGGAGTTAATTTCTATCAAGCAGAAGACATCAGTTATATATTTTTAAGAAATATATTTGATAGATATATAATGATTGAAGATAATGACATTTTTAGTTATTTAGATAATAATAATTTAACTACTGATGATATTAATTATATCTATGATAAAATAACTGAAAGTCTTGGAAATAATATTACTAAAGAAGATATAATTGTAAGTAATGAAGATGGTACTAAAAAAATAAGTTTAAAGCTTAGTCAAGAAAGACTTAATGAAATTAGTGAAGCTATTGTAGAAGATTTAAAGAAAGATGAAAAAACACAAGAAATAATTGGTAATACTTTAAATAATCTTGAAGCAGCAAGTTCTAATGAAACTGATACAACTACTAATTCCGAAAGTTCTATAAGTTATAGTATCTACCTTGAGAAAAATGATATTGTAACTTATGAATTTACAGTAGATGATGGAACTGATAATTATAGTATTATCTTTAATACAGGTAATGAAAAAAGTATTGCAATAGAAGAAAATGGTACTGAAACATTAAAAGGTGTAATCACAAATAATGATAATAGTACTACTATAGAATTGAGTAGTAATAATATAAATATTGGAAATATCACTATTTCTGATAATAATTTCAGTCTAAATATTATCGATGAAAGCACAGGAGCAGCTTTAACTGCCACCTTAACTAGTAGTACTGAAAACAATGTTATAACAACAACATTTAATATGGGTATGACCAGTAGTGGTGTTAATTTAGATTTTATATCTTTAACAGATGTAAAAACAGTAACAGAAAATATTGCAGATTTCTCTAATATTAATACAACTAATAATATTGATGTTAACAGTCTAACAGAAACAGATATTACTACTATAGAAAATAATTTAATGACTATTCTATATAACTTTATGGGAATAACAATTTAAAAAGAGCGACAAGCTCCTTTTTATTTTACTCTATAAGAATAAAAATATGATTTAAAGTTCTTAATACCTTTATATAGATCACCATACCAAACACCACTAAAAACAAAACCATTCTTTAAATAAAACTTTTGGCCTCGCTTATTAGTACTCATTGAATACAAATAAATATAATCAATATTATTATCTTTAGCATATTTTTTAATATAATCAAATAAAATTGTTCCTATTCCTTTATCTTGAAATTTCTTTTTTAAAGCAACTTGTGATATTTTAATATTATTACCAGATACAGTAATATTAAAATCACTTCCTGGATCACTATGAATCTTTTCTTTAGATATAGAAGCATAACCTACTACTCTATCATCTATAAAAACTAATATTACTTTTAAAGCTTTAGTTAAATAATCATCATCTATTAAATAGCCATTAGAAGGATAAGCATTTTCTAAATGAATTTCATCAATAAAATCCTTATACTTTATAAAATCTTTTTTATCTATAACTTCTATCTTCATAAATAATTACCTCTAAAATGGTGTTCACGACAGGAATCGAACCTGTGACCTCTTCCTTCGGAGGGAAACGCTCTATCCTACTGAGCTACGTGAACATAAACTAATTATAGCATTACCAATTCTATTTTACAATTATTAACACCTCTAATTTGACAAACAAAAAACTATTACATAAACTATTATTAAGGGTAAATTAACTTGGAGGCCTTAATTTATCTTAGCGCCAGAACCAATTTGGTTGACGAGGTTGATAACTATCGAAATTTCGGCGGATGTTATCACGGCTACTAGTCGACAGATATATGACAAAAGATAAAATCAAGATTATAACAAAACATATATCAAAGTAGTAAGGAGAATTTATGTGTGGAATTGTTGGGGCAATTTCTAAAGATAGAAATATATTGCCTATTTTAATAACGGGATTAAAAAATCTTGAATATCGAGGTTATGACTCAGCAGGAATCGCTTACCTTAGAAATAATAAAGTTACTATAAAAAAAATAACAGGAAAAGTTAGTAAATTAGAAAGTAAATTAAACAAAAATGACAACAGTCATCTAGGAATCGCTCATACAAGATGGGCTACTCACGGAAAAGCTAATGCTATTAATGCTCATCCTCATAGATATAAACATATCACTATAGTTCATAATGGTATTATTGAAAATTTTAAAGAGTTAAAAGACATGTTAGAAAAAGAAAACTATATCTTTAAATCTAGTACTGATAGTGAAGTAGCAGCAGCCCTTTTAAACTATTATTATGAGAAATATAATGATATAGAAAAAACTATAAAAGAATTTATGAATAAAGCTATAGGCAGTTATGCTATTGGTATGATTGTAGATAACGACAAAGATAACCTTTATGCCATAAAAAAAGAAAGTCCTCTTATTATTGGTATTAGTAATAATACAATTATGCTTTCAAGTGATATAAGGGCAATACTAAAATATACTAATAAATATTATATTTTAGATGATTATGAATATGCAAAGATAAACTATAACAATGCTATTATTAAAAATAAAACTGGTAAACAGATAAATAAAGAGTTAAAAGAATATAAAAATGAAGATACAACTAACTCTAAAGGTAAATACAAACACTTTATGCTAAAAGAAATTATGGAACAAAAGGAAACTATCTTAAAAACAGCTTTACCTTTTATAGAAGATGGCATTAATTCTTTATTAATAATGCCTGATTTAACTAAATATAAAGAAATAGCTATTGTTGGTTGTGGTACTGCTTATCATGCTGGCCTAGTCGCTAAATATTTATTTACTGAACTTACAAATACTAGATGTAATGTCTATCTAGCTAGTGAATATAGGTATCAAAATAATTTTTTATCTAAAGACACATTAACTATTTTTATTTCTCAATCAGGTGAAACAGCTGATACTATCGCTGCTATCAAACTAGTAAAAAGTAAAGGCTGCCCTACTTTAGGAATTATTAATGTCGAAGAAAGTTCCATGACTTTCTTAGTAGATAAATGTCTATATACCAAAGCTGGTAGTGAAATTGCCGTTGCATCTACTAAAGCTTATACTGCCCAAGTTACTATTCTTTCTCTTTTAGTACTTTCTCATGCTTATAGAAACAAAAATATAAGTAAAGAAAAAGTATTGGAAATTATAGACGAATTTAAAAATATAAAAACTTTAATAACACCTCTTTTAAATAATAAAGAAATCTATTTAGCAATCGCTAAAGACATTTACAAAGAAGAAGATATATTTTATATTGGTAGAGGCCTTGACTATGCCTTAAGTATGGAAGGAGCTTTAAAATTAAAAGAAATATCTTATATTCATAGTGAATCATATGCCGCTGGAGAATTAAAACATGGAACCATTTCTTTAATCAGAAAAAATACTCCAGTTCTATGTAGTGCTACAAATGAAAGATTAAATGCTAAGACAATAAGCAACTTAAAAGAAGTACTAGCAAGGGGAGCAAAAGTCTATTTAATTACCGATGAAAAAATTAAAGATGATAACATTACTATTATAAACATTAAAAAGACAAGTGACTTTATTAAATCTTTACTTGTTATCATCCCATATCAATTAATTGCCTACTATACTGCTGCATTAAGAGGTACTGATATAGATAAGCCAAAAAACTTAGCAAAATCTGTTACTGTAGAATAAATTGTGGTATAATAAGCCCAGGTGAATATCATGGAATATTACGACAGAAATAATAACAAAATTATAATTCCAGACGAAATTTTAGAAAACTATCTAAATAATGGCGAATGTGGAACTATTTATAAATATAATAGTGATTCATGTATTAAAATATATAACCAAAAATATACTGAGACTATGCACAGATTAGATGTAAGAATCTATCAAGCTTTAAAAGAAATAGATAGTCCTAATTTAATTGATATAAGAGAATTATATTTTAAAGAAAAAAGACAAACTCACTATAATGCAGATGCTTTTATATCTAAATACTACGAAGAAAAGTATCCTGACTTCTTAGAAGTTCCAACTGATTATTTATTAGAAAATGTTGAAGGAATAATTTCCCTTTCTAGTAAATTAAGTCAAAAGAAAATAAGACTTCATGATTTAAAAAGAGAAAATGTAATTTTAGCAGATGAAAACATAGTCTTCATCGATCCAGACATGTGGTATTATAGCAATTTAAGTTATCGCGAAATAGGAAATTTAAACATTAATGCCCTATCATCATTTTTTAATAGAATGGTAAAAGAATCATTAAAACTAAACCATCAAGATCTTATCAGGGGAAGTACATTATATTTTGACCAAACTGTTACTAATCAATTATTTCCTTTAACTAGTAGTGCTAATAGGCAAATTAAAACTCTAACTAAAAGACTACGTAACTTTGAAAGACCAATAGACTATATTTATAGTAAGAAAAAATGAAAAAAGATATTGCCAAATATCTTTTTTCATGTTATTATTATTTTGTCAGTTTTGGCGAGATAGCTCAGTTGGCTAGAGCGCTCGGTTCATACCCGATAGGTCGAGGGTTCGAATCCCCCTCTCGCTACCAATTTTGATTATTTTACTAGGTTTTAAGCCTAGTTTTTTATTGGGAATACCTAATATAGGTGTTCCCATCTTTTTTATTTTAAAAATAAATGATATAATTATCTAAACGACAAATTGTAATTTTAGTGAATAGTAACTTAATTTTCTTTTTTATTAAACATATGGCGTACTTTATCTATTCGATTA
>CALVQK010000023.1 GCA_944358305.1 uncultured Bacilli bacterium
GATATTATGAAAGTTATTAATTTAAAACATGCTTGGGAATTTGTTTTAGATGAAAATGTTATTATGGCAGAAGAGAACTTTTCTTTTTTATCTCAGATTAATAAATTAGTTCTTGAGGGCTTTTATTATAATGCAGGTAAAGTTAGAAGTACTCCTGCTAAAATAGGTGGAACGGATTGGGCGCCTAGTATTCCTATAGAAAGTCAGGTAGTAGAAGAGCTTAATGGACTTTTAAATAGTAAATTAGATGATGTTAGTCTCGCTATAGAATTATTATTATATGTTATGAAAAGGCAGATATTTATAGATGGTAATAAAAGAACTGCTGTTATTCTTGCTAATCATCATTTGATATCAAGAGGATTAGGTATTATCTCTATTCCAGGAGATTTAGTGGAAGATTATAAGAAACTGCTAATTATGTATTATGAAGGAAAAGATACTGATAAGATTAAGAAGTTTTTAAGACATAAATGTTATGTTAGTTTGAAGTGATAGATTTAGATAAAAAATTATTTGGTAAACAATAAAACAGTGATATAATATAGATGTTTAGAAAGGATGATTTTATGAATATTAAAAATATTATAGGTAGAGAAATTCTTGATTCAAGAGGTAATCCTACTGTTGAAGTTGATGTAATACTAGATAATGGTGTTATGGGTAGGGCTGCTGTACCTAGTGGAGCTTCTACAGGAGAGCGTGAAGCTTTAGAAATGAGAGATGGAGATAAAAATAGATTTAATGGTAAAGGAGTATTAAATGCTGTTAATAATGTTAATACTGTCTTGCGTGATAATCTAATTGGAATGGATGTTACTAAACAAAAAGAAATAGATTATAAAATGTTAGAGTTAGATGGTACTAAGACTAAAAGTAATATTGGTGCTAATGCAATACTTGGTGTTTCTATGGCTTGTTTAAAAGCTGCTGCTATTGCAAATGGAAAAGAGTTATATGAATATGTTGGTGATGGTAAAACTTTACCTGTACCTATGATGAATATTATAAATGGTGGTGCTCATGCTGATAACTCATTAGATTTTCAAGAATATATGATTATTCCACAGCGTGATACTATTCATGAGAGAGTAAGAGTTGGTGCTGAAGTATTCCATAGCCTTAAAAATGTTTTAAAAGAAAAGGGTTATGCTACTAGTGTTGGTGATGAAGGTGGTTTTGCTCCTAATCTTAAAACTAATAAAGAAGGATTTGAGTTAATTACTGAGGCAGTTAAACGTGCTGGATATGAGCCAGGAAAAGATGTATGTTATGCAATTGATGTTGCAGCATCAGAATTCTATAGTGATGGTAAATATAATCTTGAAGGTGAAGGTAAAGTACTTAGTACTGATGAATTAATTAAATATTATGAAGATTTAGTTAATACTTATCCTATTATTTCTATTGAAGATCCAGTAGATGAAAATGACTGGGAAGGATTTAGTAAAGTAACAGCATTACTTGGAGATAGGATTCAACTAGTAGGAGATGATTTATTCGTTACTAATAAAGAATGTTTACAAAAAGGTATCGATAATAAAGCTGGTAATGCTATACTATTAAAAGTAAATCAAATTGGTACTATCACTGAGACACTTGAAACTATTGAACTTGCTAAAGCGCATAATTATAAAACAGTTATTTCTCATAGGAGTGGGGAAACTGAAGATACTACTATTGCAGATCTTGCTGTTGGACTTGATTTGGGTCAAATTAAGACTGGTTCTATGTCAAGAACAGATAGAATATGTAAATATAATCAGTTAATGAGAATTGAAGAAGAGCTTAGTAAATAAGCTCTTTTGCTTTTTTTGTTAAGTTGTAGTATAATATAACAAATTTTAGGGGTGATGGTTATGAAAAAGTATAACAACAGGGAAAAGTCAGTTATTTTTAATAATGGTAATACTTACATAGATAATATTTTTGAATTAGAAAAAATTGGATCTGGACATGATGGTATTGTTTTTAGATTTAATAATTTAGCTTTAAAACTTTTAAAATATGATATTACTTTACGCAAAGATAAATCTTTAATGACTTATGATAAGGCGATTGCTTTTATGAATAGGTTATATGTAAAAAGAACTGCTAAACCTTTAGAGTGTATGTTTGATGAAGATGGAGTTTTTTGTGGAATTGTAATGGATTATATTTTTGATGTTACTAGTAGTAAGGATTTATCTCTTAGAAAAGATAGTGGCGATTTTACTTGTAGGGAATTAATTGAATGTGCATATGATTTATATGATGATTTTTCTAGTTTTACCGAAAATAAAATACTAGTTGAAGACTTGAACAGAGGTAGTTATATTTATTCTTATGATTATGTTCATTTGTGTGATATGGATAAGTTTAAAATTTTAAATACATCTGGTTATAATCTTTATGATAATAATATTAATAAGTTTAATTTTTATATAGCAAAGTTGTTATATTTTGAAATGATTAAAGATAAGAATTTAAGTAAAGAGAATTTGAGACAATTATCTAAATGGGTAAGACAAGTATCTAATGGTAGAAACTTTATTTCAAGTCTAGAAAAGTCTATTGGGTCTTCAGATGATACTAAAGTAGGTGATTTTTCTAGATCTATGTGTAAAAGTATATTGCATAGATAATATACTAGCTTTTATTTAATTAATATGTTATACTAAGGATGTTTTGAAATAACATAAATAATAATATAAAAAATTTAAATATGTGTATAAATGGAGGTGTAAACTATGCAAATAGCTTTATTAGTTATATCAATACTATTAATAATAATTGTACTATTACAAAGTGGTAAAGCTGAATCTGCTGCCCAAATTCTTTCAGGTAACTCTACTGATTTGTTTAAAAATAGAAAAGAAAGAGGTAGTGAGTTAGTTATTACAAGAATAACAATGGTACTTGGAGCAGCTTTCTTTATAATTTGTTTGGTATCTTCATTTATGTAAAGACATGTAATAATGTCTTTTTTCTTTTACATTATGTTAAATATAGAGTAAAATGGTATTAAGAATTGAGGTCGATATAATGAAAGATGATATATTAAAGATATTAGGAGAAACTGATAAAAGTCTTACTGTTTTTGAAATAGAAGAAAAACTAGGCACTAATAATCTTGAAGAATTATTAAAAGTACTTAAGGAACTTGAAGTGGAGACTTTGGTTTATCATACCAATAAAGATAAATATATGTTGTTTAAAGATAGCCATTTACTTAAAGGAATTCTTCATTCTAATAAGAAAGGCTTTGGTTTTGTTGATGTAGATAATTCTGATGTAGATATTTATATTCCTAAAGAAAATATTAATGGAGCTTTGCATGGTGATTTAGTAGTTGTTGAGCTTGTGAATAAAAAAGGTCTTGATCGAGTAGAAGGTAGAATTGTTAAAGTCTTAAAACATGAGAGTAATACTTATGTAGGAGAGATTAATTTTAAAAATGACGTTGGTTATGTTATTTTAGATGAAGATAAAGTTAATTTAGAAGTTGTTGTTACTAAAGATAATAGTCTTAATGCTGTAGATGGTCATAAAGTAGTTGTTGAGATTATTAAAAGAATTAGTAATAAAAAAGCGGAAGGTAAAGTAATTAAAATAATTGGTCATAAGAATGATCCTGGTGTTGATATTTTATCAATTGTTTATAAATATGATATTAATACTAGTTTCCCAGAAGAGGTGGAAGAAGAAGTTAAATCTTTACCTATGGAAGTAAGAGAAGAGGACTTAAAGGGAAGACGCGATTTACGTGAGGAGAGAATTTTTACAATAGATGGTGATGATACTAAAGATATAGATGATGCTATATCTATAAAAAAAGAGTGTAATACTTATACTCTTGGTGTTCATATCGCTGATGTTTCTTATTATGTTAAAGAAGATAGTCCTTTAGATAAGGAGGCTATGGATAGAGGTACATCAGTATATCTTGTTGATAGAGTTATTCCAATGCTTCCTCATGAGTTATCTAATGGTATTTGTTCATTAAATCCTAATGTTGATAGACTTGCTATTAGTTGTGTGATGAAATACGATGGTGATGCTAAACTTTTAGATTATGATATATTCCCTAGTGTAATTAGATCTAGGAAGCAAATGACTTATAAAAATGTTAATAGTATATTAGAAAAGAATATTGTGCCAGAAGGCTATGAAGAGTTTGTTGATGATTTAAAAACTATGAGTGAGTTTGCTACTATCTTAAGAAAAGCTAAAGTAAAGAGGGGATATTTAGATTTTGATGTTGATGAAGCAAAGATACTTGTAGATGAGGCCTGCGTTCCATATGAGATTACTAAAAGAGAAAGAGGAACTGGAGAGAATTTAATTGAAGACTTTATGATTGCCGCTAATGAATGTGTAGCAACTCACATATATAATATGGATCTACCATTTATTTATCGTATTCATGAAAGTCCTAAGGAAGATAAAATTAGAGATTTCTTAAGTTTTGTTAGTAACCTTGGATATCAAGTGACAGGTGACTTAAAAGGTAATAAGAGTGTGGCTGTTCAAAAATTACTTAAGTTTGTTCATGATAAGAAAGAAGGACCTATTCTTACAAGTCTACTTTTAAGGTGCATGCAGAAAGCGATTTATTCTCCTACTAATGTAGGACACTTTGGCTTAGGTAGTTCTTGTTATACTCACTTTACTTCGCCAATAAGACGTTATCCTGATACTACAGTGCATAGACTTTTAAGAACTTACTTATTTAATCATGATTTAAGTAGTCATACTATTCATCATTATGAAGAAAAACTTATCTTTGTGGCAGATCATTCTTCAGCGATGGAAAGAGCTTCTGTTGATTGTGAAAGAGAAGTAGAAGATATGAAGATGGCTGAATATATGGAAAGTCATATTGGTGAAGAATTTGAAGGTATGATATCATCAGTTATGAGTTTTGGTATGTTTGTAGAACTTGATAATTTAGTAGAAGGTTTAGTTCCTGTTAGACTTATGGATGATTATTTTACATTTGATGAAGAGAGAATGACTTTAGTTGGTGAGAAGAGTCATATTAAATATACTATAGGAGAAAGAGTTTTAATTAAAGTAGTGGCAGCTTCTAAAGAAGCGAAAACTATTGATTTTGAGATAGTTAAGAAATTGTAAGATGAACAAAATAAAGAAAAAGAGAAAGTTAACTGGTTTAGGTAGAGTTGTTATTATTCTTTTTATTGGTATTTTATTTGGTGCTAGCTTTGGATTTTATTATCGTTTAACTAATGATAATGTTAAAAAAGATGAAGTTAGTGAACAAAAAAAGGAAGAAGAAGTAGTTAGTAAAGAAGAAGAGATGGATGTTTCTTTAGTGATGGTTGGCGATGCTTTAATTCATAGTACTGTTTATCTTGATGCTTACACAGGTGATGGTTATGATTTTAGACCAATGCTAAAAGAAATTAAGCCCCTTATTCAAGATTATGATTTAAAATATTATAATCAAGAGACTATATTAGGTGGAACTGAGTTAGGATTATCTAATTATCCGAGATTTAATTCTCCTTATGAAGTAGGTGATGCTTTTATTGATGCAGGCTTTAACTTAGTTAGTCTTGCAACAAATCATACGATGGATAAAGGCGAACAAGGAGTAATTAACTCACTAAATTATTGGAATAGTAAAGAGGATGTATATACGGCTGGTAGTTATTTATCTTATGAAGCTAGAGATGAAGTAATTATTAAAGAAGTTAATGGTATTACTTATTCGTTTTTTTCTTATACTACTTGGACTAATGGTTTAGAGACTCCTACTGGCAAAGAGTACTTAAATAATGTTTATAGTCCAGAAAAAGCGAAAGTGGATATAGAGAAAGTTCGCGACAAGGTGGACGTTGTGATTGTAGCGATGCACTGGGGAACAGAATATTCTACTAGTGTTAGTAGTGAACAAGAGAGAATCGCTAATTACCTATCTAGTCTTGGCGTTGATATTATTATTGGAACACATCCTCATGTAGTAGAGCCCATTGCCTTTATTGGAAAGACTATGGTAATATATTCATTAGGGAACTTTATATCTGATCAAGAAGGTGTGGAACGTCTTACAGGATTAATGGCTAGTATAGATATCCACAAGACTGTGGAAAACGGTGTTAGTACTATAGAACTTAGAAATCCTAAAGCAGAACTTTTATATACTCATTCTACTTATGGGAAGAAAAGAAACTTTGTTGTTTATCCTTATACTAGTTTAAATGATGAAATACTTCCTTTATATAGAGATTATTATGAGACATATAAAAATATAGTGTTATCTCTTGATAGTAGTATAGAGATGCCTAGTTTGGAGTGATTATAATGGAGATTATTAATAGACGCGCTAAATTTGATTATTTTATAGAAGATACTTTTGAAGCAGGTATTGTTTTAAAGGGAACAGAGATTAAATCAATAAGGCTAGGGAAAGCAAATATTAAAGATAGTTATGCTATTATAAGAAATAGTGAGGTATATCTATTAAATATGTTTATAGATCATTATAAGGAAGGTAATATATTTAATCATGAAGAGACACGTAGTAGAAAATTATTACTTCATAAAAAAGAAATTAGAAAGTTAGATAGTAAACTTAAATTAGAAGGTTATACTCTTATACCTTTAAAACTATACTTTGTAAGAGGAAAAGCGAAAATAGAACTTGGTCTTTGTAAGGGTAAGAAGAACTATGATAAGAGAGAAAGTATTAAAGAAAGAGATTTAAAGAGGGAGGCTGCTAAGATTAATAAATACAATAAGTGACAAGTATCTTGAATTAATAATAATTTTATGGTAGTATGAATATGTAAAAGAAATTTACATAAACTAAAAAAGGAACATCCAGTATTCACACTTGTTGGATGCTACCTGTTTGTTTTGTTCGTAGCATCTAATCAAGCACAAGCTGCTTTAGTTAGATGCTTTCTTTTTGTATTACTTTAAACTAGTTTATTACTACAAAAAGTAATGCTATAAGTGAAAATATGATTATAATCAAAGTTGCTATTAAAAAATCTTTCTTACTCATATGCATCACCTCCAGTTTAGTATGGAGATAACATCCAACTTACTAAATGTTCCTGTATATAAGGTATCATAATATATTCTACCTATCAATGAAAAATTATTAATTTATACTGGTAATTGTTGGTAGTTAAATGTGTTTGCTTTTTTGATGCTTTTTTGATATAATATAGATGTATTCGGGGATGTTTTGGTTTCGACAGGAATAATAGAGCATAAATGGCAAGTCGAGTTGTTTACGTTACAAACTAAATTAAATATAACTGGAAACAGTATTAAAACAGCATTTGCTAACTTATTTAATAGAAACACTGAGTTAGCTTTCGCCTAATAAAAGGTAAATGCACTGTCTTCTCTTAATTTCCTGTGTTAAGTTAAGATGGTTTATTTTAGCAGGATATAGTTATAGTTTGTCTAGACTATGATGGAATGTTTTAGACTAGAGCTATTTTATTAGTTGATGGTTACTAGGAAATAGTTTGAAATTTTTTAATCATCTAAACTTGTAGAAGTTTATGTAGCTTTATTTTTGGACAGGAGTTCGAATCTCCTCATCTCCACCA
>CALVQK010000024.1 GCA_944358305.1 uncultured Bacilli bacterium
ATAGCACGAGTTGCATCAGCTTTAGTTAAACCAGCTTTTTCTGCAACAGCTTCAACTAATTCTACTTTTTTCATTTAATAAAACCTCCTATTAATTTAAGCATATCTTGCTTACATAATAAGAATAGCATGAAAGCCTTTCTAAATCAATGTTTTTTACCATTTTTTACACTTAATTATTTGGGATCTGTAACACTTGACCAATTGAAAGTAAATTAGATGTTAAATTATTTAAAGTTTTAATAGCATCCACCGTTGTATTATATCTATTAGCAATACTCCATAAACTATCACCTGAGGCCACTGTATATGTAATTGTATTATTATTAGAACCACCACTAGTAGGAATAATAAGTACTTGACCTATAGATAATAAGTTAGATGTCAAACTATTAGCATTTTTTAAATCATTGACAGTAACCCCAAATTTATTGGCAATACTCCAAAGACTATCTCCAGACTGAACTGTATATGTAGTAGGTACTGTTTCGCTACCTTCATTATCTTCTAAATCTTCATCCGCACTAATACCTGGTATTATCAAAGATTGCCCAACGCTCAATGTATCACTTGTAAGATCATTAGCATCTCTAATTTCTTGGACAGTAACACCAAAACGACTAGCAATATTCCATAGTGTGTCTCCACGTTCTACTGTATAATAAAAGACTGCTCCATTATTATCACTATCTTCATTACCATCACTTACACCAGGTATAGTTAATACTTGTCCTACACTTAAAACATCACTAGTTAAATTATTAGCATCTCTTAACTGTTGTACCGTTACTCCAAAACGATTAGCAATACTCCACAAACTATCACCACGTACTACTGTATAAGTAGTAGAAGGTCCTGTTCCATTATTACCTTCATTACCATCACTAACACCTGGAATTATTAGTACTTGCCCTATGCTTAAAGTATCACTTGTAAGATTGTTAGCTTGTCTTAAAGCATTTACACTTATTCCATAACGACTTGCTATACTCCATAAACTATCTCCTCTTTGCACAGTATAAGTAATATTACCACTAGGAGGAACATTTTCATTACCCTCATTATTTCCCGGTATTCTTAAGATTTGGCCAATACTTAAAGTATCACTTGTTAAGTTATTAGCATCTCTTAACGCTTGTACTGTTACTCCAAATCTCCTAGCAATACTATAAAGACTATCACCACTAACTACCGTATAAAAGTTAGCACCACTACCCTCAGGAGGAATATATGGAACTCCAGCATACTGAGCTATCGCTCTAACAACTGCCTCTACATAATTTAATAAATCATTTTGTAATTTAACTCTATCATTAGCATTATCAATAAAACCATATTCAACTAACAAAGACTGCATAGGCGTAGTTTCTCTAATAATATAATAATAATCTTTTGAAGGATCTTCAGGTAATCTTCTTTGATAATACTTACGCATAATTTGTCCTTCACTACCTATTTCTTCTAAAATAGACTGTGCTAAAGTAGAATTATTACGTAAAGCATAAATAACTTCAGCACCTTCTCCACCACAAGATTAGCTCGTTCATCGTATACTACCAGTTGTTACATTATTAAATACCCTTTGAATAACATCAATACCTACTATTTTTATTATAATATCTTGATATTCTCTCGATTCTTCTGGAGTTAATTTTGTTGTTGACTCTAAAAAATTAACTGAAGATTCCACCGCTTTATATACCTTTTTATCTTTTTCATTTAGATGTGATTCTAAGTATATTTTTAATCCATCAATAAGAATTTTATTCATATTCTCATTATATTCTCGATTCATAGTACTCCTCCTTTCCTTTGATTAAAATCATTATAAACCCAAAAGTCGAAAATACCAAATTAGCTATATAAAAAAATCACTAAATTAATAGTGATAAATCATTTATTATATTGATTCTTTCCTTTTCTACCATAAGGGTTACGAGCTAAGTTTAAATTTTGATATTCAAACGTACAGTCTGGTATCACACCATATTTATATTTAATCGTTATAATTCTATTTTTATCTATCACTATTTTCTCTATTAATGTATGTATTAATTCTTTTTTAGGTTTATTTAAATCCAATAGCTTTTTTATTTTTTTAGTATAATCAGGTAATTCTTTTAATTTATTTTTTATTTCATATTCCCTTATTTTATCATTGTTAATACTTTCATTAATTTGGTGTAACTTTTCTTCAAATGGTTTTGCTAATTCCATATAAGTATCTGCATTAATAATACCATTATATTTATCTTCATATAATGAAGTTAATCTACTTGTTATCTGTTCTTTTTCACTCATTAAAGAACTTATATTTTTATTTATATCTTTAGTTTGCTTTCGTACTTCACTAGCAACTTTTTTATTTAGTTCTTCTATATTTAAATTTTCAATTTTTATCTTTATATTTGATTTTATTTTTTCTACTATTTGATCTTCTAAATAATTATAAGGAAAGAAGTGTGGCTCACATCTTTTTCTTAATGGGTCTCTAGAGTATCTATTGCAATTAACACTCCAGTAATCCAAATTTTTTCTATATAAAACACTTAATCTGTTACCACACTCTTTACAAAATAGAAGCCCTTCTAAATCCCTAATTATTCTTCTGTTTTTAGGTCTAACATCTTTTTTATTTTGTTTTATTAAATTCGAAATATATTTAAATGTTTCTTTATCAACTAATGCTTCATGTGTATTTTCTACTATCATCCACATACTTTGATCTAATGTAATTTTTTTCTTAGATTTATAATTAACTTTAGTTTGAGTATGTTGAACCATATCTCCAGTATATATTCTATTGCTTAATATCTTTTTTACAGAAGAAATGTTCCATGTATCTCTTACTATTAGTCTAGTAGAATAATTTGTTTTTTTGTATCCACTAGGTGTTGGATATCCTTTTTCGTTTAGCATAGTAACTATTCTAGATGGACCAATACCATTTTTTCTCCATTCAAATATTTGTTTAACTATAGGAGCAGTTTCTGGGTTTGGTATTAAATGTCCCTTATCTTCAGGATCTCTCATATATCCAAAGCATGGTAAACTTCCTACAAATTTGCCACTTTTTCTTTTTTCATTTAATACATTTCTAATTTTAATAGAATTTTGTTTACTATAGTAATCATTACATGCAATTATAAATGTTGAAGAATCATTACTAGCTTGATTTTTAAAACTATCGTATGATTCCAATATAGATATAAACCTTACGTTCTTTTCAGGAAAATATGTTTCCATATAATACCCTGTCTTAATATGATCTCTACCTAATCTTGATAAATCTTTTACTATTACACAATTAATCTTTTTTTCTTCTATATCTTCAATTAATTTTTGAAAACCAGGTCTTTCAAAATCAGTGCCAGAATATCCATCATCAACATATTCTCCTATTAAGTTAAAATTATTATTTTTAACATAATTAGTTAATAATTCTCTTTGATTAATTACACTTTCACTATCAGATTCATATTTTTTATCTTTATCTTTATCTTCTTGAGATAATCTTATATAGATTCCTACATTGAAATCTATTCCCGATTTATTATACACTTTTACCTCCTTCTTTTAATCGGGTATTAAGACTCATCCATGATAGCATCATAAAACGAAATATGCAAATCATTGATTAGATGATTCTCCTTTTGTTTCTTTTATTATCTCTTCAATAAGATATTTTAAAATAAGATCTTTAAATGAAGTATTATTCAAATAGGCTCCTTCCATATTTAAACCACCTATTTAAATTTATGTTTAAATTATTCATTATTGATATTTTTTTATCATGCATATATCAACTTCCTTTCTCTTTTTTAATATATAAAATAATTTTATAATAAATATATAATATTAATATTTTTTATATTCTATTTATTATATTATTATGGATATAAAGATCCATTGAATGTAAAATATACATCCAATTAATTAGAACATTTCTTCTAAAGTAACGGATGTGTATTTATCTTTGTTAATGTAAATTTTTCTTTGAAATTTATGTTTATATTCCATAGTTATATAATTATTATCTGCTAATTCTTTTAATAGTTTAGTTATTCTTCTAGACCCTACTCCTATTAAATTACCTAAGTAACTATTATCAGCATAGCAATACCCTTCTTTATATGTAAGTAATAATAGTCTGGCATATAACAATTTACCACTATGTCCTATATTCTTATCATCAGCTAAAAACATTGGGATTTTTAAATACTTGTCAAAATTCATTTATCAGTCTCCTTTCTTAATTCTTTAGTATTAATTTTTAACATTTCTAAATAACCCATTTCCAATAATTGAGTCATCATTTTAGAAATAGATATTTGGTAGAAATCTGCCATTAATTTAATTCTATCAAATAGTTCTATTGGTAAATATAATTTAAATATTCTCATAACATTCCTCCCATCTTTATTTAAATTAAACAACAAAAAAGACTTACATTTTATAAGCCTAATTACATAAAATAGCAAACAAAATCCCTCTAAAGGAGAAAATCTCCTTTAATATGTTTAAACTATAACATATGTTTTTTACCCCTTTTCATATTTCATTTTAGTTCTTTGAAATATGTTATAGTTTAAACTGTATTCATCTTATATTTCTATAAGATAGGTTCTAACATAAGCCTTATATCTTACTGAGCCTCTTATAACTAACGTCCTTTGACTCTTTAGTTAAGTGTTACTGTGTACATTCCGTTTGAGTATTCTTGATATATTAGATAATTTAAATCTTCTAATATCTTAAGACTTTTTCTCAAACCTTTGTTTTTGATGTTAACTACTTGCTGTATCTCTCCTACATTTATATCTGTTATTATTCTTCCGAATCCCTTGGTGTAAATGTAAGAGTAGATATATTTGGTCTCTTTGGGAATATTTTTATTCTTTCAAATCTCTTTTGGTACTTCTAGATACCTCATTCTCATCTACTCTATCTGCCTCCTTTCTATTGATGTAAAACTCATCAATTGCAATTACTATACTATTATGTTTTGAGTTTGTCAATACTTTTTGTGTATTTTGTTGACTTTTACATCACATTGTGATATTATTAACTTGTATTTGAAAGAGGTGTATTTTTATGCGTAAAAATAATACAACTGAATTAGGAGAATTAATTAAAAATAAAAGAGAAGAATTAGGTATCTCACAAAGAGCTCTTGCTCGTGAAGTTAATATGGACTGTGCTGAAGTTTCGCGAATTGAAGCCGGAAAAAGACAAAAGCCTAATATTCTCTACTTAAAAGGAATATCTGAAAAACTTAATATTAGTTTAGTACAATTAATGAAACTTGCCGGATATAGTGATGTAGAAATAAATTGGGGTACTGATTTTTCAAATAAAAGATCAACTACTGATTATCAAAAACAAATTGAAAGCTATGAAAAGTTTTATTTTGATGTATTAGAAGATATAGAAATTAGAAGAAAAAGTGCATTTGAATGCAAAGGTATATTTGCTGATATTATAGATAGAATTGATAACCCTGGATATTATTCATCAGAAATAACTTTAAAAGATATTTCAGAAAAACTAAAAGAAGCCTCAAGAGTAATAAACAAAAATATGGAAAAATTTGATAAAGATAAATTACCTAAAGACTTATTTTAATAACTATCCTACTTTATCTTATTTTTTTATGCAAAAAGTACATTCTTAAATAAGCAGGATAAGAAGATGGCGCCACAAAGTAAAAAAAGCCTTATAAAATAAGGAAACTTAGTGGTACCATTCTTATTTCGTACTTACGAAATTCATCCTACTTTGTAGGTTGATATAAGGGATGTATTACTATTTAATCATTTATATATAACAAGAAAATCAATACAATTATTATCCTATTTTAACAAAAGCAATAAAAATCATAGGATGATGTAATATAAGCTAATAAAATTTAAATTAATTAAAAAAAGAGAGTAATACACTCTCTTAATAACAATTTTGTTTATAATTTCATCATTTTATCTAAATATTTTGCAGGTATTTTATGTTTAATTTTCCACACAATTCCAACTGGTTTTGATCCGCTATGAGATACATACTCAGCCTCACCTAAATAAATATATGGACTTGCTTGATTATTTTCTTTTCTATTTATTCTTACAAACAAACTTACTCTACCATTTGAATTAATATACCTATTTAAAGT
>CALVQK010000025.1 GCA_944358305.1 uncultured Bacilli bacterium
TCATCAATTAATCTAATAACATCTTCTTTTCTTTTCATTAAATTAACTTGATACTGATAAACATCATCAATAGATTTAATAACTTCTTCATTTAAAGCCCCTGTCGCTTCTTTACGGTATCTAGCAATAAAAGGAATAGTATTACCTTCCTCTAATAACTTTAAAACAGTCATAACTTGTTTTTTACTAATATCTAAATCTTTACTAATCTCTTCAATAATTACTTCATTCATAAATATCCTCTTTTCTAACATTATCTATTTTAATATAAATAGCAAAATGATTAAAGAAAAAGAGAAAGATTTGACGTAAAAAAGAACTAGAATATTTTATCCTAGTTCTATTGTAAATGGATTATTCTTAGTACCATCTCCATCTGTGATGACAACGTTAGATTTCAGATTCATGGATGGCCGCACGCCGTACGTATTCGACGGATTGCCACTGCTCGCTTCGGCATTGCTCCAGACACCCCACACGACAGACGTACTGTATGGTGTTAAAGACCAATAATATGTATTATTGTCAACTCTATCAAATTGCCCTGCCATTAATTCCCCATACCTTAGTAATCCTACTTTAGCTTCTGTTGTCATTGATGTTAGGGTATTATCTGTGGTGTACTTGGCTAATTTATATGATGAGCCCCTTCGTACTGTTCCTAAATACCATGTAGTACTATCTTCTATCATATTATTATATGTACTATCTACATAACTTGTTAGATATTCTCCATTCAAGAATGTACCTATTGTATTTATGTTTGAAAATGTTACATCGTTTCCAAAAGCACTTTCTATAAATTCTCCAGAACTTTTTAATGGTTCAGTACTGGTTATCTTTGTTCCTATTCCATTTTCATGGCTCACTATACGATATAAATTATTTTCTTCATTTCCAAAGCGGATGTATTCACCACTATATCTACTTGAAAGTGGTGTACCTGAAAGATCTGTATCATTATCTCCTTCTAAACGATATGGGTTATCTAATGTTCCATCACCTTCTACAATTCGAACGCTAGATTTTAGATTTATTGATGGACGGACGCCACTCGCAGAGGTCATACCACTGTCTATCGTGCCGCCATCGCTTCTGATACCCCACCCTCTAGTCGAACTATTTAACGTTAAAGTCCACCAATAAAGTCCATTATTTAAATATCCATTTCTATAGGATGTTCCTCTATAACTTGTCTGGTATTCATACATATTCAAAAGTCCTACTGCATCTGTTACTATAAAGTTTTCATAATCCCTTAAATTACCTAAGAAACCATCTACGGTGGTATCATTTAACCACTCTTCCATATAACTTTCTTCAAAGTTAGTTGGATAGCCAGAATAATAGTTAATTGTACTTATATTCCATTGTGTTACTAATTTAACCGTCTTTGCTTCATTATTTACTGATACTGCTCTCCATAACTTTCCACTATACCAAATGTAGTTATTAGGGTCAGCTCCTGTTATAAATGTATCTATTCCATCATCATAGATATCCCCTTTTGGTCCTTGGTCATCCAATACATAATCGGCAACAGTCTCTTTTTTTATTTCTTCAAATAAATACCCATTACTTGGTAATGTTAAATCATTATAATCTAAGCCTACTTGTACTCCTAAAGTAATTATTACATTACTACTAGACTCATTCTTTACTCTTATCGTATATATATTACTAGACCCAGCTGTTCCACTAGTTTCTAAATTAGTTCCTACTTCACTAGGCGGTGTATTAAGGCCTTCTCCTGTTATATATCCAGCAGTTACTCCATCTGGCAAGCTTCCTTCATAATAAAAGTTAAACCTTGCTATTCTATTATTAGGATTAGATAGTGTTACCGTAAACTCTTTAGTCTCTCCCGCTCCTACAGTCAAAGTATTACCATCACTTCCATCTACCTCTAAATCATATACTAAGTTGCCTGTTATAATACTTATCGCATTTCCTTGTTCTTTACTTACTGTAAACATGGCATAAGAAAAATATCCTCCTACTATTAATAATGTTATTAACATCATTACTACTATATAAATCTTACTAAAGCTTGTTTCTAATAATAATTTTTTCATAACTCTTTACTCCCTTCATTTAAACACAAAAAAGAATAGAATTCATTTACTCTATTCTTCTTGCATTATGAAAGAAAGTAATCTTATTACTTAGATACTTACTAAAGTACCCCCCCCCAGGTAACTTTTTGTAAACTTATTCTCTTCATACTTTTTACCATCTTTCTTACCTTGTTAACTTAATATTAACATACTTTTAAAGATATAACAATTACTTTTATTTATGCATTTTACTAGAAAGACTAATCCCTAGTGCTTCACAATAATCATCTACTGTATCAAAAGAAATAATGTCATAACTCTCATAATCTCTAATACAATCAATAATACTAGATTCCAAATTATCAACATCTATTTCTTCATCAAGACTAGATAAACTAGCTTTTTGTAAATCTGTTACTTTAGATATATCAGGACTTGCTATCTGGATTGCCTTGTGATTAGCCAAATCATTAGTAACATAACTAGTATCAAGTATAGCAATTATATCTGTAGAAGAAACAATTTTATCTATTGATGATGTAAAAGTTTCATCATTTTCTAAAGGCATACCATGTAGACTCCACCATTTGCTAGGATAGATATCCGAAAAAAACAAAGCATTATGACTACACTTTTCATTGTTATCTCTTTCTTCTACCGAAATATCTTCATCATTACTAGTCTTTATAGAACCATCTGGTCCAATCAAAGTAATTAAATGTCTCATTAATAACCCACCCTTAAAATTTCAAAAGTAACATTCTTACTAACACCATAATTTATTGCTTCTTTACTTGTCTCAAATAACAAATCAAAATCGTATAATCTATCAAAACCAATATTACGTCCTGTGTCTAAAACAATACCTATAAAACTACCAGCATTGCTATTACTTACTCTAATAACTGTACCAAAAGGAATACTTCTATCTCCTGCTAGTATTCTAATATTACCATAAGTAGAATCAGAATAATAAATACTATCCCCTATATAATGACCAGAAGCAGTTAAACTACCTATATCAGAACCATAACCACTCATTGTTCCTGTAAAAACAGAGCCCACTGTAATAAAAGGAACATATACTTCTTCATCAGGCTTACTATCAATAGGAGTATTATCTTCTATTACTTCATCTTTACCTACAACTACCTCTTCTAAAGGCTCTTCTTCTACTACTTTTTCTTGGACAGGTTGCACTTCTAAAGGTTCTTCTTCTACTATTTCTTCTACAACTTCTACAGGAGCAACCTCTATAACTTCTTCTTTTGTAATAGTATCACTATTTACATAAGTAACTTTATTCTTTACATCTATATCTTTTACATCTAACTGTGTTGTACTAACAAGTAAACAACATCCCATAAATAAAATTGCATTAATAATATAAATGGTTCTTTTCATAAACATCACTCCGTTTATACTCATTTATATCATAACACATTGACACTTTTTATACAACATATTGACAAAAACAGTAGTGTAAACTACTGTTCATAATAACTTTTGATAACATCATAATCGCAGTATGGTAAATACTTATCATCAACCGCCATATAATCATCTCTACCTTTTCCTGCAATTAAAACAATATCTTTATTTTTTGCCATATCTAAAGCTTTATAAATTGCTTCTTTTCTATCAACAATTCTCTCATAATTAGTTCTATTAGATTCACTAACTAAATCATCTATAATTTGGTTAGGATCTTCAAATCTTGGATCATCCATTGTAAATATAACATAATCAGATTTTTCTAAAACCACTTTACCCATACCAGGCCTTTTAGATCTTTCTCTTCCACCAGCACTTCCCGTAACTGTAATTATTCTAGTCTCTTTAACCATATCTAAAAAAGTTAGTATATTATTAAGCGCATCTGTAGTATGAGCATAATCAAGTATTACTGTATATTTAGAGACAAATGGTAATATCTCCATTCTACCTTCTATTTGTTTTATTTGCCTAACTCTTTTTATTATCGCTTCAAAACTAATATCTTTACATAATAAACAAAGTATAGCAGCTGCTAAATTATCAACATTGAAACTTCCAAGTAATGGCGATATAACTTCATAAGTCTTATCATTATATTTAAAGTTAATAATAGTCTTATCTCTTTTCAAAGTATAATCTACTATTTTTAAAGTATCACTATCTTTATAGCCATAACTAACTACATTACCTTTTGCTTCTTTTTTAAATTTATCATAATATTTATCACTACTATTTAATATAGAATAGCCATCATCTTTAACTTGTCTAACTAACTGACACTTACAGTCTACATAGTTTTCTATTGTCTTATGTATATTTAAATGATCTTCTGTAATATTAGTAACAATACCCATATCATATTTAATATCATCAAGTCTATGTCTATAAAAAGCTTCACTAGATGCTTCCATACAAACTGTATTGCAACCATTATCAAGGAATTCTCTAAAATACATATAAAGTCTATCTACATCAGGACATGTATTTCTAATACTAACATGATTATCTTTATATTTTTTTCCATTAGTACCCAAATATGCTGCATTTTCCCCTAGTAACTGATAAATAATCTCTGCTACTGTTGTTTTACCATTAGTACCAGTAACACCTATCATATAAAGAGAATCACATGGATAATCATAAAACTTTGCACTAAGTTTTCTAAGTTCCAAATTAGTATCATCAACTTTAATAACAGGAACTGACTTCTTCCCTACATCACGACTAACAACAATAGCACTAGCACCATTTAGAATAGCTTCATCAATAAAGTCATGTCTATCGGCAGTAACCCCCATTGTACATACAAAAATATCTCCAGGAAGAATTTCCTTAGAATTTATTTTAATTGCTTTTATTAATCTATCATCATTAATATTATATAACTCACTTAACTTTTTCATTTCACACATCACCTACTATAAGATACATTTTTATAATAAACATGTTACAATAATTATAACTTAATAATAGCTATTTGAAAAGGAAAAGACTTCATTTAAGAAGTCTTATTAATTATCTAAAGTCTTAATCTCCTCTATATCTAACCCTGTTATTTCCTTAATCAAAGAAACATCCATACCTTTATGAAGCATAGTTTTGGCAATAACAATCTTTTCTTCTTTAGCACCTTCTTCTTTCCCTTTGATAACACCATTATCATAACCTGCATCATAACCATCAAGTCGGGCTGAGTTTACTAGTTTCCTTTGCATTTCTTCTGCATCATAATATGTCCTAAATTCATCATCATCACTTAATCTCTCTAACTCTTCCACTATTCTTAAAGCCTCCTTATTATCTCCTGAGATCTC
>CALVQK010000026.1 GCA_944358305.1 uncultured Bacilli bacterium
GGTGGACGTCATACTCCATTCTTCAGTAACTATCGTCCACAATTCTATTTCAGAACTACTGATGTTACTGGTGTAATCACTTTACCAGAAGGTGTAGAAATGGTTATGCCTGGTGATAACGTAACAATGGAAGTTGAATTAATTCACCCAATTGCTATTGAAAAAGGTACTAAGTTCTCTATCCGTGAGGGTGGACGTACTGTTGGTGCTGGTGTTGTTTCTGAAATCGAAGGATAATAGAAACTTAATAGAAGCCTTAGGGCTTCTTTTTTTGTGCGTTCTTTGTTATAATTTGTTAGAAAGGTAAGATTTTATGAATATATTAGCGCAAGTTTTTGGTTTCTTTGCTTTAATTTTTTTAGTTATTAGTTATCAACAAAAGAACCGTATTAAATTTTTAGATCTTCAATTGCTTGCTAATATTTTTTATTGTCTTCAATATTTAGTTTTGCATGCTTATAGCGGAGTAGCTTCTTTTTTAATTTCAACCATTAAGATGTTTATCTTTCATATGGATGAAAAGAAAAATAAATCTACAAGTGTTTTTATTCTTATATTTTTAGAGCTTAGCTTTATAGTTTTAGGTATTTTCACTTATGAAAATTTATATTCTTTAATACCTATTTTAGGTGCTTGTTTATTTACATATGGAGCTTGGCAAAGGAATTTGAAAGTAACTTATTTTATAGGAATTTTAGTGGCAGTCATAAGTAATGTATACGATATTATTGTTGGTGCTTATGTTTCTGTAATTAGTAATTTATTTGAATTTTTAGCAAGCTTAATAGGATTTATTAGAATTTTTAGAGTATCTAATAAAGATAATTAGTTTACGTTTATTATTATAAATGTTATACTTATTATGGTGTTAATTATGAAAAGAAAAGAGATTATTTTAGGGGTTTTAGGTATTATTGTTATAGTAGGGGTGGCTTTCCTTCTTGCTAATATAGTTCATGATTATAATGTGGATTCTATTAATAATGAAAATCAATCTGGTAATGATAATAATGGCAAACAAGAAGAAGAGAAATTTAAAATCGACGGAGAAGAAGTTAATTTTAAAACTTATAGAGTTGATCAAAGCTTCTTTTTGAATGTTCCTGATACTTTTGTTATGTTAGATGAAGAAACTTTAAAAACAAAATATAATTATAATAATCGTCCAGAGCTTGTGTTTATGAGTAGTGATGATTTAAAACATATCTTTATTAGTACAACTAATGAATCTATGACTGATGATGGATTAGATGAATATCTTAATAATAGAATAGCAGGACTTGTTAATATGACTGTTTTGGATAGTGGTGTTTATCAAAAGTATGATAAAACTTTTGCTAGTTTGATAGCGACAGATGCAAATACATATTATAATCTTAGATTCTTTACCCTTGAAGATAAACTTGTAACTATTGAATTCAATATTCCAATTGGTGAATATCAAGAATGGGAAGATGTTGTTAATGAAGTAATGGATAGTATTTGTTTTAGTGAAGATGACATAAAAAAATATTCTAATCAATGATTAGAATATTTTTATTTTTTCTTTTCTTTGTTTAAATTTTTATATAAGTTATATGGTAGAGGACTTATGATTAATTCAAACTCTCCAATGTATTCAGTGATTAAAGAATTAAATCCTAATTTCATTTCATTTAATCCGCTATATTTGGTTATTTTTGTAAATTCACCACTAACAGCATTTAAATTTATGTATTTAAAGTTTTTATTTTTGTAGTCATTTATCATTTTCCATTTGATAAGATAGTTTGGATTTAAAGTTTTAAAACTTTGATTAAATCCTTCAATTATTAGATAACAAACATTATCATAGCAAAGATTTAAAGCAGTTCCAATAATTAAACCATCAGGATTTTCTTTCAATAAATTAGTAGCCCAGACAAGATTCTTTTTATAAGTATTTACTAATTTATCAGATTCCATTTTCTCATTAATTAGTTTCTTTTTGGAATTGTTATTTGTTGTAGATTGGATTTTGTTTGCTAAATCGTTATTTATTTCTATTTCTTTTTCATATTGAAGTCTGCTAGTAATGACAAATGTTTCGGTATTTAGTTTAGCAAAGTATAAATCTATATTGTTTTCAAAATTATTATACAAGTCTATATAATAATTTAAAGGTTTATTATATTTCTTTTTGATAAGGTCATAAAAAATTTCTAATTCTTCTTTACTACCTTTATATATTTCGACGCCACTTCTAATAGCTTTTTTAATTTTATGTCTTACTCTTTTTTCAAAACTTTGATAGATATTTTTTATATCATTATTTAACATAATAATAGCTTCAAATCTAGGTTTTTTACTTTCAAAGAAAAGATTAGGACCTAAATAGTTGTAACCTGTTTCTTTTAGATTTTCTAAAGCTATATTAGCTTCATTATTTATGTTCATTATTTTCCCAGATTTATCTCTAACATTAACAGGAAGATAGGGATCAATGGTAACGGAAATAAATCCTTGTTTACTTAATAATTTTTTTAATCTAGTTGTAAACTCTTTTAAGTTATTAATGTTAGTGTAGTCAAATAGAAATCCTCTAGGAGCATAGGCAATTTTGTAATTCATTAACACTTCTTTATATAATAGTAGGGAAGCTCCTAATAAATTACCTAAGTCATCTACAATACCAATATAGTGAATATCATATCCATGATTTTTAATAGTACGACCATAGGCAGAAGATTGATAATAATTACGGTATTTATGACTGTTTGCAAATTTGTCAAAAGTTATTTCATCTAAAGTTATTATTTTCATATTTTACCTACACTTTCTCTTCTTAAATTATATCAGTATATTACTTACTTTTCAATTAGAGGGTTTAAATATTTTGATAATTTAGTATAATGTTAGTGAGGTGGACTTATGTTTGAAGATAAGAAAATATTAATATTAGGTATGGCTCGTAGTGGTTATGAAGCTTGTAAATATTTAAGTAAACATAATAATACTATAATTTTAAATGATGGTGGTAGTCGTGATAAGCAGGATAAAGATAAAGTCTTAGAACTTGAGAGGCTTGGTATTACTATGATTTTTGATAGTCATCCTGATGATTTGCTTGATGATAGTTTTGATTATGTTATTAAAAATCCTGGTATTAGGAATGATCATAAATATGTAATTAAAGCGAAAGAATTAGGAATACCTGTTATTAATGAAGCGGAGATGGCTTATAGATTATTACCTCTTGATGTTACTTTGATTGGTATCACTGGTACTAATGGTAAAACAACAACTACAACTCTTACTTATGAGATGATAAAGAAAAGTGGTAAGAGAGTTCATTTAGCAGGTAATATTGGTTATCCTTTGTGTAGTTTTTTAGAAAAGCTTGAGAGTGGAGATATTATTGTGATGGAGGTATCTTGCCAGCAACTTGCTAATATGGATAAATTTAAACCTCATATTGCTTTGATGACTAATTTGTCGGAAGCTCATATAGACTTTTTTGGTAGTTATGATTTATATAAGAAAGTTAAACTTAAACTTTTTGCTAATCAGCGTGATGATGATATTGCTATTTTAAATATAGAAAACGATGAAGTTATGAAGGGAACTATTGATATTAAGAGTAATGTTAAGTATTTTTCTTCTAAACGTGAAATAAATGGAGCATATTTTATTGATGATAAACTTTATTACTATGATGAGTTTATTATGAATCGCGATGAATTTTTACTTAAGGGTAATCATAATGTTGAGAATGCTTTAGGGGCAATGATGATTGCAAAAGAAGTAGGAGTTGATAATGATTCTATTGTTAGTGTATTAAAAACGTTTACAGGAGTTAGACATAGATTAGAGTTTATAGATAAAGTTAAAGGAGTAGACTATTATAATGATACAGAAGCGACTAATACTAAGTGTACAGAGATAGCTTTAAAAGCTTTTGATAAAAATGTTGTCTTAATACTTGGAGGTTTAGAGAGAGGACAGGACTTTCATGATTTAGATGATTTTATTAGTCCTGTTAAAGAGATAGTTGGTATTGGAGAATGTCGTGATAGAGTCAAAGAATATGGAGATAGTATTGGTATTAAGACTACTATTTATGAGCATTTAAATGAGGCTATGGATTATATTAATAGTGTTGTAGTAGATGGTGATACAGTGTTACTTAGTCCGGCATCGGCATCATGGGATCAATATAAGCAGTGTGAAGATAGAGGAGATGAATTTAGAGATATAGTAAAAGAATTAAAGAAAAATGAATAAAAATATATAGTGGTGATTTTTATGGCTGATAATTTTAAAATGGTAGATACTTCACAAAATAAAAATGTTGATATTAATATAGATTATACTAAAAGTAATTTAGCTGTTTTAATATATAACCAAGCAATGTTAGAAGGTGTAATTACTACTTATGCTGATACTGAAAGTATTATAGAAGGCGGTCAAGTAAATGGCATGACTTCTACTGATATTATGAAAGTTATTAATTTAAAACATGCTTGGGAATTTGTTTTAGATGAAAATGTTATTATGGCAGAAGAGAA